>NZ_VINQ01000001.1 GCF_008369105.1 Aquicoccus porphyridii
CCGCGGCTTACCGTGCGACTTCGGGAAGAAAGGGGAAAGCTTGGCCATCTGCTCGTCGGTCAGCCAGAAAAGGTCGCTCATGTCACCGCTCCGTTTTCCGAGCCGTGAATCACGCAGCGCGTTGGAAATCAATGCATCCTGACCCTAGACCCCTTGCGCGTTTTCATTCTTGAGACGCTCAAGACGTTCTGCTTCGGCCTTGCGCATTGCTTCCTTCACGTCATTCTCTTGCTGCCATTGTTGATGGGTCCAGACGTTGCCATTGCTGATCCTTTTTATAGAAAAGGAATGACCCTTCCATCTGATTCCCAGAAACATATCGTCGGTCAAATTTTCCTTTCCCCCATCGCTGGAACAAACGATGAGCTGGACGAACATCATTTTTCCGTTCATTATCTGGTCTATTTCGTCCTGGCTGGCCTCCAGGACGATAGAGAAGTCAAATTTTTGCTGAGGGGCGAGTATGTGATGCAACGGAACAACAAATCCGTAATCAATACGTCTGTACATCTCCCACTCATTCTCATTGGGAACATCAATGACTTTTTGGTAATGGCCCCAGCGTATATCTCTGGCTGGCGCTCTGCCGAAATTCTGTATGGAAAGCTTTATGCTTTCGCCGAAGGAGAAGGTATCACCTTCTCCTTTCCTGAAATCTTTATCATAGGCGGTGGTGAACAAAACAAACGGCCTGTAGTCGGCGTTGAAGGCCTTCTTGGCGTGGTCGAGAGATGCCTCAGCTACAAGATTAGCCGCCTGAGCGGCGCTAGCCCCATTTGCAGCCGCCCGGTTGGCCTGTCTAGTGAGCCAGAGCGTATAGAACAAAAGCCCCGTCCCAAGCGCGACAAGCAATGTGGAATACAGCGCATAATCCCGCATGTCTTGAGTCGCCGCATCAATGGATTGTGTGGCAGCATTCATTCCTTGTTGGGCAGCAAGGTCCGCTATCTCTCTTTGGCGGGCTTCTTCTTCGCGGCGCTTGCGGGCATCGGCGGCGGCTTGATCCTCGACTATGTTGACAGGAATAGAAAGAGGCAACGCTTGGGTTGGGCCTTGTTGTTGGCTGGCCTGCCCCTTGGTGCCTTCTGTTTGCTCCTGAGCCTGCCCTAGACCAGTAACTGCGATCAATCCAATCGCAACGATGAGCAACCAAGCGCGGTAAGACATTGTAAAAAGAATCCTGCGGTGAATTTCCCTCTACTGACTTTGTTGCGCAAATTTCGCTCGTTGTCATCAATGCCTATCTCGGCCAGCTTTTCGATAAGCGCGCGATTGATGGTTTTGTTCTGCATGGCGACATGATGATTCACATCGGCGCGCGGTTCATCTATATTGTTGGTGCGTTTGATACATAAGGCCGGAAAATTGATCTATGCGGCGCGCGGTGGGTTGAACGGCGCATGAGTATTTTTGCCAAGAAAGAGCAGGCGGGCAGATTGGACGGCCCTGGGCGCGTCGGGAAGGACGCGGGCCACGGGTCGTGCGATGCATGGCGCCGGACCTCGATGGTCCGGCGCGGCAATCGACCCGGTGGCGGGGGTCAAAGAAGGGCGGGCTCTTCTTCCAGTTCGGGATCGGGGTTTTCGGGGGCGGGGGCGTTGTCGGGCTCCTCGCCGCTGATGAGGGACATGATCAGGCCCTCCATGTCGTCGTCCCCGGATGTTTCGGCGGGCGTCTCTTCGAGTTCCGCGATCATCTCTTCATAGGCCGCGACAAGGGCATCGCCATCCTCGAACCCGTCTTCGGGTGCGGTCAGGCGCATTTCCTCGATTTCGCGGGGATGTCCCTCTTCGGTCGTTTCGTAGAATCGAACGTCCTGCATTTCGGCGATGTCGAAATATCCGACCTCCTCGAACACGGCGACATAGTTGGCGAAGGTGCCTTCGGCATCCGGTTCCAGCCCGGCCGCCTCGATGTCCTCGGGCGGGAGGTTTTCCCAGATGATCGGATCGCCGGCGATGGTGCCTTCGCCTTCTTCCTGGACAAAGAACACCTTGTCATAGGTTGCGGCGTCGTCCTCTTCTTCTTCCTCTTCTTCCTCCTCCTCGGGTTCACCGGAAACGGCCTTGATCGAGCCTTCGGGAGTGCTGGTCGAGGTGGCGCGGATACCGAAGAAATCGACATCCTCGATGCTTTCGACGTCAAGTTCCACGGTCAGGCTGTCACCTTCGGCAAGGTAGGTGTCCTTGTCCTCGCCGTCGCGACCGAGGCCCGGGCGGCTGAGTTCCATGGCGCTGTCCCACTGCACCTGTTCGCCTTCGTATTGCGCGCCGCCGCCGTTCATGTTGAGCGGACCCTTGAGTCCGGCGCTTTCGCCGCTGACATCGTCATCGCCGAGATAGATCGCGTTCACGTCCATATGCCCGCTGTTGACCGTGATATCGGCAAACACGCCGCCATTTTCATCCTCATACACCGTGACGATGTAGGAGAGCCCGTTCTCTTCATAAGTGAAAATTTTTGACATCTCGTTTCCCCAGGTTTCCAGTGATCGCACCGAGCGCATGGTTTCGAAAACCGGGATGCGCGAACGCATCCCTTGCCATGACCCGGCACCGTTTCAATTTACGATGCATCCGCGGTTTCAACGAGTCTTGGGGCGGTGGGGGTGTGGTGGAGGGGGCGTATCGATCATTTAGCGAAACAACTGCTTCGATTGCGCCTTGTTGTCCTGAATGGCGAAACGACAGGTGTGGGTGGGCTGGCGATCTGGCGGCGCGAATCACGGCGCGGCCGGTCGGGAACAGGACGCGATCCGGCGGTCAGGGGTGATTGCGGCGATGGGGACGTCATCCGCCGTTGATGAGGCGGTGGCGAGGGTCGGGCGGGGCGGCCCGACAGAAGGTGCGGGGCGGCGGCGGGGGATCTTTTGCCGCCGTTCGGCTCAGACCAGACGGCGAAGGCGTGGGCCGACCTCTTCAAACCCGTTGCGCAAATAGAAGTTAAGTGTGCGGTGCCATTCAGGCTGACCCGGTGCGCCAACCTCGATACGCTTCCATCCGCGCGCGCGTGCCTCTTGCTGAGCACGGTCCAGAAGCTGTTGTGCGATCCCTTTCGATCTCGCTTCGGGCCGCACATACAGTTCGGAAATCTCACCGAACTTTCCACCGGCATAGATGGCGGAGCATTCATTCAGCGTCATGACGCCAATCGGCGCGTCATCGGCACATGCAATGACCGCAACAACGCCTGTTTCTGAAAGAACGGCCTTTGCGCGTTCGGTGATCTCTTCGACCGTCGGGGCCTTTCCGCCCGAGAGTTCATCGAGAAGGGCATGAACGAGGACCGCAACCGTAGCGGCATCCTCTCCCTCTGCGAGGCGAACGGAAATTGGTGTCATTTCAGTATATTCTCCTGAGCCGCGAATGGAGACTCAAGGCTACTCAAGATTTGATCAAATTCCAACGGTTGTCGCGGGTCAGAAATTCCGCGCGTCAGCAACGCGCCGCCGAACGGGAATCGGGGATGGCGCGAGCGTGCGCCACCCCCGGCCCCGACCCCGCGCGGGGTCTAGCGCAGGTCGGGGGGCGTGGCCTCGGCGGAGAGGGCGGTGACCACTTCGGCCAGCGGCTCCACGCGGGTCTGTTTCTCGCCCAGCCGCCGCAGGGTGACGGTGCGGTCCTCGACCTCGCGATGACCGAGGGCGAGGATCACGGGCACCTTGGCGACCGAATGTTCGCGGACCTTGTAGTTGATCTTTTCGTTGCGGGTGTCGGTCTCGGCGCGGATGCCGGCGGCGCGCAGGGCGGCCACGACCTCATGCGCGTAATCATCGGCTTCGGAGACGATGGTGGCGACCACGACCTGGCGCGGGGCGAGCCAGAACGGCAGCTTGCCGGCGTGTTCCTCGATCAGAATGCCGATGAAGCGTTCGAAACTGCCCAGCGTCGCGCGGTGCAGCATGAAGGGCCGGGTCTTTTCGCCGTTGGGCGCGATATAGATCGCGCCGAGCCGTTCGGGCAGGTTGGGATCGACCTGGAAGGTGCCGCATTGCCAGACCCGGCCGATCGCGTCGGTCAGGTAGAAGTCGAGCTTTGGCCCGTAGAAGGCACCATCGCCCGGTTCGAGCACGTAGTCGCGGCCCACCGCCTTGATGGCGTTTTCCAGCGCGTTCTCGACATAATCCCAGCTTTCCTCGGTGCCGACGCGCTTTTCGGGGCGGGTGGCAAAGCGGATCTCGAACTCGGGAAAGCCCAGCTCGCGGTAGATGTCGGCGAGGAAGTCGATGAAGCGGGCGCATTCCTCCTGGATCTGGTCCTCGGTGCAGAAGATATGCGCGTCGTCCTGGGTAAAGCCGCGCACCCGCATGATGCCGTGCAGCGCGCCCGAGGGTTCGAACCGCGCGCAGGAGCCGAATTCGGCCAGCCGCAGCGGCAGGTCGCGGTAGGATTTGAGCCCCTGGTTGAAGACCTGCACATGGCACGGGCAGTTCATTGGCTTCAGCGCGTTGATCCGGGTCTGGGCCTTGTCCTTGACGGCGGCGTCGTCATTTTCGCCGTCGCGGCTTTCGTCCACTTCGACGATGAACATGTGGTGCTGGTACTTGTCCCAATGGCCCGATGCCTCCCACAGCTTGCGGTCGACCACTTGCGGGGTGTTGATCTCGTGATAGCCGCCGGCGCGCTGCTTGCGGCGCATGTAATCCTGCAACTGCGTGTAGATGGTCCAGCCGTTGGGGTGCCAGAAGACCTGGCCGGGGGCTTCCTCCTGCATGTGGAAGAGGTCCATTTCGCGACCGAGCTTGCGGTGGTCGCGCTTGGCGGCCTCTTCGAGCATGTGGAGGTATTTCTTGAGCGCGTCGCGGTTCTGGAACGCCACGCCGTAGATGCGTTGCAGCATCTGGCGCGAGCTGTCGCCGCGCCAGTAGGCGCCTGCCACGCTCATCAGCTTGAAGGCATCGGCGGGCACCTGGCCGGTGTGTTGCAGGTGCGGGCCACGGCAGAGATCCTGCCAGTCGCCATGCCAATACATGCGGATCGGCTGGCCCTCGGGGATCGCGTCGATCAGTTCGATCTTGTAGGGCTCGTGGGTGCCGCGATAATGCTCGATCGCCTTTTCGCGCGGCCAGAGTTCGGTGCGGACCGGATCGCGGGCGGCGATGATCTGTTTCATGCGCGCCTCGATCCGGCCGAGATCTTCGGGGGTGAAGGGCTCTTCGCGGTCGAAATCGTAATACCAGCCATTGTCGATCACCGGGCCGATGGTGACCTTGACGTCGGGCCAGATCTCCTGAACCGCGCGGGCCATGATATGGGCGAGGTCGTGGCGGATCAGTTCGAGCGCGGGGGCGTCGTCCTTCATCGTGTTGATGGCGATGCGCGCATCCTCGGTGATCGGCCATTGCAGATCCCAGTGGGTGCCGTTCACATCGGCGCTGATCGCCTTCTTGGCGAGGCTGGTCGAGATGTCGGCGGCGACTTCGGCGGGGGTGATCCCGGCCTTGAAGCTGCGCGCGTTGCCATCGGGGAATGTCAGGGAAATCTGGGACGGGCCGTCATGCATGGCCTTGCTCCTCGTCGGTTTGGCGCCCACGGAACGCCCGGTTGCGGGTATATGGTTCGAAGGGGTGTTTGACCGGACGGCGCGGCGGTGTCAAGCGCGGGGCGGGTGGTGCCGGGGGGAAGGCATGTCGCACCGGAACGGAGTCGAGCCTGCGCCCCCCGGGTTTGGGCCAGGGCGGGTGCTCACAACATCGGCACAGTGCAGTTTAGGTCGAACGCGCCTTAATGCCGTTGATGCGCCATGCGCTCGTCCCTGGAGAGCACGCGGATGTCGGCGCGGGGCTGGCCGTCCGTGTCGAAAAACGGCGTGCGGTGCCATTTGCCGGAGAGATTGGCGCGCAGCATCATTCGCAGGACGCGGGCGCCCACGCGGGCAAAGCCGGTGTGTCGGTAGCCGCCGCCGGGTTTGGCCATGAAGGCATGGCCGATCACCGGACCGAGCGGCGCGGTGTCGGAGAGCCGCGCGGCGGCGATGCCGGCAAAGGCAAGGCGTGGGCTGCGCAGGGTGTTGAACATCGGCGCGTTGCAGCAGGTGGCATGCCAGCGATAGAGCCCCTTGGGCGAGAGCCGCAGGATGGCGAGCCGGTCGGCGCCCTGTTCGATCTTTATGCAATCGGGCGTGGTCTGCCAGATCTCCACGCCGTCGGGATCGGGGTCGGGCTGACCGAGGGCAAGTTCGGCGGTGCGGCAATCGGGACAGTGGCAGACCACGTGATTGCCCGCGCCGGCGGACGTCACCCCCACATGCCCCGCGACGGTGCCGCAGGTGCAGGAGAAGGCGACGCGGTCCATCGGCGGCCTCAGGCGGCGGCGTTCTTGTTGGCGGGTTTGGACGATTTCCCGCCCGATTTCCCGCCCGAGTTGGCGTCGATGAACTCGAGCACCAGCGGCCGGATGTTGTTGCGCCAGCTCGACCCGGCAAAGATGCCGTAATGACCAGCCCCCGGTTCGACATGCTGGGCCTTCTTCTCATCGGGCAGGCCGGTGCAGAGGTCGAGCGCGGCGACGCATTGGCCGGGGGCGGAAATGTCGTCGTTTTCGCCCTCGACCGTCTTGACCGCGACGGTGGTGATCTTGCCGATATCGACCTTGTGACCGTCGACCACGAATTCGTTCTTCGCGATTTCGCGCTCCTTGAAGATGCGTTCGACGGTGGAGAGATAGAATTCCGACGTCATGTCCATCACCGCGAGATATTCGTCATAGAAGCGGTTATGCGGGTCGTGATCGCCCGCCTCGTCCTGCATGACGCGCATGATCTGGTCGCGGAAGGCGTTGGAATGGCGCTCGGCGTTCATCGACATGAACGACGCCAGTTGCAGGAGGCCGGGATAGACCATGCGCCCGGCGCCCTTGTATTTGAAGCCGACGCGCTGGATCATCATTTCCTCGAGCTGGCCCATGGTCACGCGGCGGCCGAAATCGGTGACGTCGGTGGCGGCGGCATCGGGGTCGATCGGGCCGCCGATGAGGGTGAGGCTGCGCGGTTGTGCCTCGGGATCCTGCTCGGCCAGGTAGGCGGTGGCGGCCAGCGCCAGCGGCGCGGGCTGGCAGACGGCGATGACATGGGTATCTGGCCCGAGCTTGCGCATGAAATCGACGAGGTAGAGGGTGTAATCCTCGATGTCGAACTTGCCTTCGGAGACCGGTATGTCACGGGCATTGTGCCAGTCGGTGATGTAGACCTCGCAATCGACCATCAGCGATTTCACGGTCGAGCGCAGAAGCGTGGCGTAATGGCCCGACATCGGCGCCACGAGAAGGACGCGCCGGGGGTTGGGTTCGCGACCGGCGACGTTGAAGTGAATGAGATTGCCAAAGGGCTTTTCGACCACGGTTTCGATATTGACGAGGTGATCGCGGCCATCGGCGCAGGTATGGGTGCGAATGCCCCAGTCGGGCCTGGCCACCATGCGTTGAAACGTGCGCTCGGTCACATCGCCCCAGGCCGCCATCCAGTGCAGCGCAGGGTTTGGCACCAATGAAAAGATAGGATAGGATGCAAGGGCAGAGGCGGAGGCCCCAAGCCATTGGTTCGTATTGCGGAAGCTTTCCATCAGGTCGTAGGTGGCCATGTAACGCATATGCGTCTCCTTCAAGGGTTGCCGGGCATGTGGTCCGATTGGTCTGGCCCGTTCGCAGATGCCGCACATGCCCCTCCGCCAGGGCGACGAATGCTGCGTGGCAGCGAAGATAGGGGTAAATCGTTAAGATGACAACTGAAGACGCACCAGGTGACGCCACGGGCGCGGCCCAGGAGGCCAACCTTGACAAGATGACCGCGAATCTGGCGCGGGTCGAGGAGTTGTCGCAACGCCTGATCCAGGCCCTGTCGAGCCGCAAGCCGCCCAATACGCAGTTGAACGGACCCGATGCCGAGCTTTTCACCCGTGCCGCGACCTCCTATTGGTCGGAGATGATGCAGAACCCGGCGCGGCTTTTCGAGGCGCAGGTCGAATACTGGGGCCAGTCGGTCAAGCATTTCATGGAGGCGCAGCAGGCGCTTGTCGGGGGAGAGCCGCAGGAGGAGGACGGCCCCGAGGATCGCAGGTTCTCGAACCCGCTTTGGAAGACGCACCCTTATTTCAACCTCGTGAAGCGGCAATATCAACTCAATGCCGAGGCGATCCGCAAGGCGGTCGAAGAGGCCGAGGATCTGGATGACAAGGACCGCAGGCGGCTCAACTACTTTGCCCGGCAGATCGTCGACATGCTCAGCCCGACCAATTTCCTTGGCACCAACCCGGATGCGTTGGAAAAGGCGGTCGCGACCGAGGGCGAATCGTTGGTGCGGGGGCTCGAGAACCTCGTTGCCGATCTCGAGGCCAATGACGGCGAGATGCTGGTGCGGCTGGCCGATGACAGCGCGTTCGAACTGGGCCGCAACGTGGGCGCGAGCGAGGGATCGGTGGTCTATCGCAACCGGATGTTCGAGCTGATCCAGTATGCGCCGACCACCGACGAGGTGCATGCCACGCCGCTTTTGATCTTTCCGCCATGGATCAACAAGTTCTACATCATGGATCTCAAGCCCGAGAACAGCCTGATCAAGTGGATCACCGAGCAGGGCTATACGCTCTTCGTGGTTTCATGGGTCAACCCGGGGCCGGAATATCGCGATGTGGGGATGGACACCTATGTCGAGGAGGGGTTTCTCGAGGCGATCCGGGTGGTGCGCGAGATCACCGGGCAAAAGCAGGTCAACGCGGTGGGCTATTGCATCGGGGGCACGACGCTGAACCTGACGCTGGCGCTGATGAAGCACCGGGGCGACAAGTCGGTCAAATCGGCCACGTTTTTCACCGCGCTCACCGATTTCGGCGATCAGGGCGAGTTCACCCCCTTCCTGCAGGACGATTTCGTGGAAGGGATCGAAGCCGAGGTCGAGGAGTTCGGCGTGCTGCGCAGTTTCATCATGTCGCGCACCATGTCGTTCCTGCGCTCCAAGGACCTGATCTATGGGCCGGCGGTGCGCAGCTACATGATGGGCGAGACGCCGCCCGCCTTTGACCTGCTGTTCTGGAACGGCGACGGCACCAATCTTCCGGCGCGGATGACGATGGAATACCTGCGCTGGCTGTGCCAGCAGAACCGCTTTGCGACCGAGGGGGTCGAGCTTTGCGGCGAGCGTCTTCATGTGGGTGATGTCGAGGTGCCGGTTTGCGCGGTGAGTTGCGAGACCGACCATATCGCGCCGTGGAAGGATTGCTATCGTGGCGTGCAGCAGATGGGCGCCAAGCAAAAGACCTTTATCGTGTCGCAATCGGGCCATATCGCGGGGATCATCAACCCGCCCAGCAAGAAGAAATACGGCCATTACACCAATACCAGCCTGAGTGGCGACGCGTCCGCATGGATGGAAAAGGCGAAGTTCCACGAAGGATCGTGGTGGCCGCGCTGGGAAAAGTGGTTGCGCCGCCGGTCGGGCAAGATGGTTCCGGCGCGGATTCCGGGCGATTCGGGCTATCCGGAGCTGTGCCCGGCCCCCGGAACCTATGTGGTGAACAAGCCAAGCGTTTGATTTCAAGCGGTTTTCGAGAAATTGCTGCATTGCAGCATAAAAAACTTGAAATGCCGCAACGCAGAAACTATATTCTTTGCAGACGCAGAAAGCGGGATGTCCCGCAACGCAGATGCAAAGGATCAGACCAATGACCAAGACCCAAGATTTCACCGCCGTTTTCAAAGACATGATGGGCGCGTTCCCCGTGGACACCAAAGCCTTTGAAGATGCCTTCAAGACCCAGGCGAGCCTGAACGAGAAACTGTCGGGCGTGGCCCTGACCGCGGCCGAGAAATCGACCGAGATCTCGACCAAGTGGACCAAGGACACGCTGTCCAAGATGGCCGAAATGTCGAAAGCCCGTCAGGAGCCGGCCGACTATGCCAAGGCCATGACCGATTTCGCATCGGCCAGCGCCGAAGTCGCCGCCGAGAACATGGCCGCCTTTGCCGAGGTCGCCAAGAAAGTCCAGATGGACACGGTCGAACTGATGATGGCGGCTGGCAAGGACGTCAGCGAAGAAGCCACCGCGGCCATGAAGAAAGCCACCGACGATGTGACCACGGCGGCCAAGAAAGCCTCGACCGCCAAGTAAGCTTCGGCTTCCGGGCAAACAGGATAATGCTGCGCTCCCGATCTTCCTCTCCTCCCAAGTAATGGGGGCGCCATTTCGAAGGGCGGGCCTTGTGGCTCGCCCTTTCTTTTTGTTCTGCACTCGCCTAAGCTGCGTTGCAGCGTTGCATTTCTTGGGGAGGACAACCCGTGGCCCAGAGCGACAAGCCGCTTTTGATCAAGCGATATGCGAGCCGGAGGCTCTATAACACCGAGACCAGCGATTACGTGACCCTGGAAGATATTTCCCGGTTCATTCGGGATGGCCGCGAGGTTCAGATCATCGACCTCAAATCGGGTGACGACCTGACCCGGCAATACCTGCTCCAGATCATTGCCGAACACGAGAGCCGGGGCGAGAACGTGCTGCCGATCGGCGTCTTGAACGACCTGGTGCGCACCTATACGACCCAGGCGACGAGCGTGGTGCCGCAATTCCTCCAGGCCAGTTTCGAGATGCTGCGCGACGGGCAGTCGAAGGTGATGGAAAACATGGGCGCGATGAACCCGATGGCCAAGATGCCCGGATTCGAGGCGATGCAGGCCCAGCAGGAAGCGTTCATCAAGGCGATGTCCTCGGCCTTTGGCACCGCGGCGAGCGGCACGACCGGGCCGGAGCGCGAGGACACGAGCGCGACCAAGCCCGGGCAGAAGGCGGAGCCGGAGAGTGACGAAGACCTGGACGCGATCAAGAAACAACTGGCCGAGTTGCAATCGAAGCTGTCGAAGCTCGACAAGTAGGGGCGATTTGCCATGACCAGCCCCGGCAAGATCACCTTGTGGGGGGTCGAGGTGTTCATCGCGACCGCGCAGGAACGGTCGATCTCGGCGGCTGCGCGCCGGCTGGGCGCGTCGCCTTCGGCGGTCTCGCAACAATTGACCAATCTCGAAAACGCGCTGGGCGTGACCCTTCTGGTGCGCAGCGAGCGGCCCGTGCGGCTGACGCCTGCGGGCGAGATCTTTCGGCGGCGGGCGGAAACCATCGTTAACGAGGCGGCCCAGGTGCGCGCCGAGCTTGCCGGGGATGATCTCAGCGCGCTGACCCGGTTCCGCCTTGGCGTGATCGAGGATTTCGAGGCGGATGTGACGCCGCAATTGCTGGCGCATATGGCCGGGCGGCTGCGTGATTGCCAGTTCCTGCTGGAAACCGGGGCGAGCCATTTTCTCTATGACCAGCTCGATGCGCGGGCGCTCGACGTGATCGTGGCCGCGGAAATGGGGGCGGCGGCGGACTGGATGGAGATTCATCCGATCCTGGAAGACGGGTTCGTGGTGGCGGCGCCCAAGGGCGTGGTGGATACGGGGCGCGATGTGCTGGCTCAGCTCAAGGCCTTGCCGCTGGTGCAATATACGTCGCGCCATTACATGGGGCGGCTGATCTCGGATCACCTGGCGCGGCAGAACCTGACCATGGCGCACCGGTTCGAGCTGGACAGCTATCACGCGATCCTGGCGCTGGTGGGAAAGGGGGCGGGCTGGACCATCCTGACGCCGCTGGCACTGATGCGGGCGCGGCGCTTTGCCGATCAGCTTGACGTGCTCGACCTGCCGTTCGCGCCGTTGTCGCGCACCATCAGCCTGATTGCGCGCAAGGGGGTATTGCAGGACATGCCGGGGCAGGTGGCCGCGGCGCTGAAACCGATCCTGCGCGAGGCGGTTGTCGACCCGGCGATCGACGCGCACCCGTTTCTGAAGGACCGGTTGCGGTTGTTTTGAGGTTTGACTGGAACCACCCGCCCCGGCTCAAACCCGGGGCGGGCATGTCGGATTCCGTGCGTTGCGCGCGGTTCGCAACACGCTTTAGTAGCTGATCTCGGTGCGATAGGCCGGGTCGCGCATCAGCTCGAAATAATCGGCGCGCAGGGCGCTGGCGACGGGGCCGGGGGCATCGTTGCCGAAGATGCGCTCATCCACGCGCGAGACGGGCACCGCGCCGCCGCCGGAAGTGGACAAGAACACCTCGTCCGCATCAAGCAATTCAGAGAGCGGCAGGGCGCGGGTTTCGACGGTGAGCCCGCGCGCGCGGCACATCTCGATCATGGTCTTGCGGGTGATGCCGTGCAAAACGCCGTGATCCGAGGTTACGACGGTATCGCCCTTGAGCGCGAAGACGTTGAAGCCCGGCCCCTCGGTCACGTTGCCCGCGTGATCGAGGAGGGCGGTGGTGTCGAAGCCGTTATCCTTGGCCTCGAACAGGCCAGTGGTGAAATCGCCCCAGTGATAGTTCTTGGCGCGCGGATTCACGCTGTCCTCGGGGATGCGGCGCGAGGATTTGGAAATCCACAGGCGCGCGCCACGGTCCGCGGCTTCGGGTTTGATCACGTGGATATAGGGCACGCAGAAGGCATAGAAGTGATTGCCGCATTCGCGCGGATCGCGCGAGCCGGGGATGAGCGGCACGCCGCGCGCGGCACTCATCGACACGTAGGAGTCGCGCAGGCCGGCGCGGGCGACGATGTCATGCAGGATCTGCGCGATATCCGCGTCACTCTGCGGGATATCGAGGCGCAGCGCCTCGATGGATTGGCGAAAGCGGGCGAGATAGTCGTCGAGGCGAAAGAAGCCGCCCGCCCAGACCGGCACCACGTCATAGGTGATGTCGGAATGCGTCAGCCCCCAGTCGATGACGGAAATCTTGGCCTCGTCGATGGGAAGGATCTCTCCGCCCATCCAGGCCGCGCCCTTGGTAAAGTCCGTCATGTTCCGCCTCGCGCCTGTCAGGTTCCGTAGGCGCGAGACTGCCCCATGACCTCTTCGGCTGCAAGCACCAGCGCATCGGCGATGGCGGTGCATTGATCGAGCGTGAGATGCGCGGGCAGGCGGGCATCGCAGGCACGCATCAGCATGGCGCGGGTTCGGGGCAGATCGGGCGTGTCGCCGGGGATGAAGTGCCAGTTCCAGAAGGCGCGGGCGTTGTCGGTCGAGAGGCCGAAGACCTGCACCTTGACGCCGCGCGTGGCGGCGGCGGCGGCAAAGGCGCGGGTGTCGTCGTCGGTGAGGCCGCAGAGGTTGAACTGGATCGAATCCGGCGCGCGTTCCTCGGGGGGCAGGGCGTCGGGAACGGCGATCCAGGGCGAGGCGTCGAGACGGGCGGCCACGAAATCGTGGTTGCGGCGGCCGTCGCGGACACGGCGCGCCACCTCGGGCAATTGCGGACGGATCACCGCCGCCGAGAGGTTTGAAAGCCGCAGGTTGTAGAGCGGCAGGCGGTTTTGCCACTGGCCGAACGCCTGTTCCAGATCGGCCCGGTTGTCGCCGGGGGCGAGATGTTTCGACCAGTTATGTTCATATGCGCCCGACATGATGACCGCGCGGGCCACCAGATCGGCGTCATCGGTGATGAGAATCCCGCCTTCGCCCGCGTTGACGAGCTTGTAGGACTGGAACGAGAAACAGCCCACGCGCCCGATCGTGCCGATGCGGCGCCCGGCCCATGTGGTGCCGAGGCTGTGCGCGGCGTCTTCGATCACCGGGATGCCGCGCGCATCGCAAAGCGCCATGATGGCATCCATGTCCGAGGTGTGCCCGCGCATGTGGGAGATGATCACGGCGGCGATCCCGTCATCGAGTTTTGCCGTGAAATCATTGATATCAATGCGGTAATTCTCGCCCACCTCGCAAAGCACGGGGATGCAATCGGCATGCACGACCGACGAGGGCACGGCGGCGAAGGTGAAACCGGGGATCAGGACGCGGGCATCGCGCGGCAGGTCGAGCGCCTTGAGCGAGAGGAACAGCGCGGCCGAACAGGACGAGACGGCAAGCGCGTATTTCGCGCCCATGAGCGCGGCGAATTCCCGTTCGAGCAGGGTCACAGGCGCGTTCTCGGGGGCGGTGTAGCGGAAGAGATCGCCCGATTGCAGGAGGTGGTCGATTGCGTCACGGGCCGCGGGCGGGATCGGTTCGGCATCGTAAACACTGGCGGCCGGGGCGCTGACCGCGGAAGGGTGAGGGTGAAGCGTCATGATTTCAGGTTTCCCGAAAGTTCTTTTCAGAAAACCTAAACCAGTTTTGTGACGGGGGGAAGGAAAAACCAATCGGAGCGGTGCCGCGTTGCCGCGACGGCACACCCGGGCGATCAAGCACAAAAGGCTTGCCTGCAAGGGGTTTGGCCGAAATCAGGTGCTTTCCGACAAGGCGTGGATGATCGGCGAGAAATCTTCGGCCCTGAGCGAGGCGCCGCCAACCAGCGCGCCGTCGACATTGGGCACGCGGAAGATGGTATCGGCGTTGTCGGGCTTGACCGACCCGCCATAGAGAATCCGCACCCCGCGCCCCACGCCGGGGCCGAAGCGGCGTTCGAGGCGGGTGCGGATGAAATCATGCACCTCGCCGATCTGGGCGGGGGTGGGCACCTTGCCGGTGCCGATGGCCCAGATCGGTTCATAGGCGATGACGAGATTCTCGGCGGTTGAGGTGTCGGGGATCGAGAGCGCCAGTTGCGCGGCGATGATGTCGAGCGTGTTGGCGGCGTCGCGCTGTGCAAGGGATTCGCCCATGCAGATCACCGCGATGAGCCCGGCGGCATGGGCGGCGCGGGCCTTGGCGCGGACCATGTCGCTGGTTTCCCCGTGGTGTTCGCGCCGTTCCGAGTGCCCGAGGATCGCCGCGCAAGCCCCTGAATCTTTTAGCATTTCCGCCGATATGTCGCCAGTGTGGGCACCTGCGCGCTCGGCGTGGCAATCCTGTCCGCCGATGGCTATGGGCAGGGTTGCACAGCATTGCGCGGCGGCGGAGACGAGCGTTGCGGGGGGGCAGACGAGGATGTCGACCAGCGGGTCGGGATGGGCCGAGGCCAGTGACTGAAGCTCGCCAAGCGAGGCGGTCAGCCCGTTCATCTTCCAGTTTCCGGCGGCCAGTTTCCGGCGCATGCATTCCTCCCGCGTGATCAAGGCGTTTCGCCTTGTATCCAAGACAGGGACAAGGCGAAACGCTTTAATGTCGCGCTATCATCACGGGGTTTTCGGACGGGTCAAGAGAAGGGTTGTCGCGGCGGTTACCCGTTGGTCTGCGCTGGTTGAGCTTCGGCCTGTAACTCATCGACATCCTTGAACTTAATGGATTCACCACAGCCGCAGGCCTCGGTCACGTTCGGGTTGTTGAAGACGAAACCCGACTCGAGTAGCGAGGTCTGGTAGTCGATCTCGGTGCCAAAGAGGAACATCTGGGCCATGGGGGCGATCATGACGCGAGCGCCGTCCTGTTCGACCAGCTCGTCGTTGGGGTCGACCTCGTCGACGTAATCCATGGTGTATTCCATGCCCGCGCAGCCGCCCTTCTTGACGCCGATGCGCAGCCCCTGGTGACCCTTGGAGGACATCAGTTTGGTGATCTGCGCGATGGCGGCCGGGGTGATCGTGACAGCCTGTTTCCCGGGAATTCCGAACATGAATATCCCCTTTCAATCAGTTGATTTCATTACATGAACCCAAGTTCAAGTCGTGCCTCGTCGCTCATCATGTCCATGCCCCATTGCGGCTCCCAGGTGAGTTCGACATCGACCTGTTTCACCCCGGCAACCGGGCTGATCGCGTCGGCGACCCAGCCGGGCATCTCGCCCGCGACCGGGCAGCCCGGGGCGGTCAGGGTCATGACCACGTGAACCTCGTTCTGGTCGTTGATGTCGATCGTGTAGATCAGGCCGAGGTCATAGATATTCACTGGAATTTCAGGGTCATAGACAGAGCGGCACGCCTCGACGATTGAATCGTAGAGCGGGTGGGTGACGGTCGAGGGCGCGATCAGGGGGGCGCCTTCGAGTGGTTCGGGCTGGTTGGTCATGAGGGCCTCACGTAGTTCCTGAGCAAACATATAAGGATTCAGGGCGTCGCCGTAAAGTGCGCGCGGGTTAACGTGATCGACGCGGGCCATTTCGGGGGGGTGACATCCGGCTGACTTCCGGCTGTTGCCCGGCTGCCGGGTAAATTCAGATCTCGTTAACGGGTGCGAAGGTTAACGCGGCGTTCGGGGGGATTTGCGTATCGCTTTGGATTGTCCTCGCGCCCCGCCCGGAACAGCGGCGCAAGCCGCCCGGGCAGCACAGGGCCGCCCCGACGGCCCAGTGCTTTCGAGAGGTTGCGCATCGCTTCGAGCTGGGGATGGTTTTGCAAGATAAATTGCTCTGCGCCGATGTTGTGAGCACCGGGCCGCGGCCCTGTGCCGCCCTTTGGTTCGTTTGCGATCCGCCCTAGCCGGACCAGCGCGAGTCTTTTTCGTGGGCGATGCGGGTGGGGTCCATGAAATGGCCGATCATGGTTTCTGTGGCCATCTCGTAGGCGGCGGGCAGGTCGAGGTCGAGATGCCGGTGGGTCGTCACCTTGCCGCTGGCGATGGGGCCGGGGTTGCGGGTGGCCAGCGTGCGGGCGAAGTCCATCGTGTGGGTGCGCAGCTCGGCCGCATCGGTCACCTCGTTGAAGAGCCCGGCGCGCAGCGCCCAGTCGGCGGATTTGGGCGTGCCGGAGAGCAGAAGCTCCATCAGGTGCTTGCGCCCCACCGCGCGCGACACGGCGACGGCGGGCGTGGTGCAAAAGCCGTTATTCGTCACACCGGGCAGGCAGACCGTGGCCTCCGTCGAGGCAAACGCCATGTCGCAGGCAGCGACCAGTTGCAGCCCGGCGGCGGTGGCGATGCCGTCGACCATGGCGATGGTGGGCAGCGGCGAAAACGTGACCGCCTGCATCATCGTGGCGCAATCGGCAAAGAGCGTGCGCAGGTAGGCTTCGCCATGGTCGGGGGCGGCGCGGTTGCGGGCGATCTCCTTGAGGTCATGCCCGGCGCAGAAGATATGGCCCGGCCCGTCGATCACGATCACCCGTGCGTCGGGGTTCTCATTGGCGCGGCTGACCGCATCGTGCAGGGCGTTGATCAGCGCGGCGTTGAGCGCATGGGCGCGGCCATTGCCAAGCGTCAGCGTGAGCACGCCCTGATCCAGCGTTTCGGTGAGAAGCCCGGGGGCTGTCATCTGGTTCATGGTCTCTCTCCCTTGTGGGGAACAGGCTCGCCCCTTGCGGTGCCGATGTCCAGTCTTTCGGCGCGTCATTGCGCGTTTGCGGGTGATCGAGCAGGTGCCGCCCGGAAACAGCGGCGAAGCCGCCCGGGCAACACACGGCCGCCCCCCGGCCGGGTGCTTTCGAGATGGAGCGCGCCGGTCTGGTCCGAGGATGAGGTTGAGAGATTAAGTGCCTTGCGCAGATGTTGCGAGCACCCGACCGCGGCCGTGAGTTGCCCTCTCATTGGGTATCCGTCGAAGCCAGTTGACCACAATCCGACATGATCCTGCATGAAAGGACTTATCCTTTCGGCGCGTCACGCGCCGCGCGTGGTGGCTTTGCGGCGGCGGACGGGGGTGGGGCGGACATTGTGTTCGATCTCGTCATAGAGCCGGGCCACGACATTCTTGCCGGTCGAGGTCTCGATTCCCTCGAATCCGGGCGAGGAATTGACTTCGAGCACCTTGGGCCCGCTTTCCGAGCGCAGCAGGTCCACGCCCGAGAGGTTGAGGCCGAAGGTGCGGGCGGCGCGGATCGCGGTTTCGCGTTCCTCTTTCGAGATGCGCACCGATTTGGCCGCGCCGCCGCGATGCAGGTTGGAGCGGAAATCGCCCTCGGCGCCGGTGCGTTTCATCGAGGCCACGACCTTGCCGCCGATCACGAGGCAGCGGATATCCTCGCCCGCCGCCTCCTTGACGAAATCCTGCACCAGGAAATTGGCCTTAAGCCCGCGAAAGGCATCGATCACCGATTCGGCGGCCTTCTTGGTTTCGGCCAGAACGACGCCCTTGCCTTGCGTCGATTCCAGCAGCTTCACGATCAGCGGCGCGGTGCCGACGAGACCGATGAGGTTGCCGGTGTCCTTGGGCGAGGCGGCAAAGGCGGTGTTGGGCATGCCGATCCGGGCGCGCGCCATCAACTGGTGGGCATAGAGCTTGTCGCGGCTGGCGGTGATCCCGGCCGAGGAATTGACGCAGAAGGTGCCGATGGTTTCGAACTGGCGCACCACCGCCGTGCCATAGGGGGTGATCGAGGCGCCGATGCGCGGGATCACCGCGTCATAGCGCGGCAGGCGCTTGCCGTCGTAATGCACCTCGGGGGCGAGCGCGTTGATCGCCATGTAACAGCGGGTGGTGTCGATCACCTCGACCGTGTGACCGCGTTTCTCGCCCTCTTCGACGAGGCGGCGGGTGGAATAGTTGTTCTCGCGCGAGAGCACGGCGACGCGCAGCGACCGGTTGGGCGCTTCCTGTCGCATGCGGGCGCTGTGATAGACCTCGAACGAGAGCTGCGGTTGCAGGAAGCGTTCGGTGGCGACGATGGTGATATGATCGAGCAGCGCCTGCCGGCCCAGCAGCATCCGGTTGTTCATGGTGGCGCGGTTGGTCAGGGTGATCTCGATCGGCCAGCTGTCGCCGTTCACCGCGATCGGGGTTTCGATCACGTAGCGGTGTTCGCTTTCACCGTTGGAGCTCGTCACTTCGCGGCGGTCGATGATCGGGGCCGAGCAGGGAATGACGAGATCGTCGCGCCCGGGGATCGGGTGCAGGGTAAAGCGGACCTTGGGGCGCGCGGCGGGGCCGAAGGTTTCGATGTCATAGGCGTGCAGCGCCGAGGTGCGCGCACCGGTATCGACCTTGGCCTTGAGCGCGGGCAGGCCGAGGTCGGGCAGGGACACCCATTCCTCCCATCCGAACCTCAGAAGTCGGTTTTCCGGCTCGCTCATGGTGTTCTCCTTGGCAAGGGTGGGGCGGCATGGGTAAGAAAGCCCCTGATAATGGTTCGGGGCAGCTTATGACAGGCAGATTTGAATTCAAACTCCTTGGCCGGGACGGCGCGGCGCGGGTGGGGAAGATCGCCACGCCGCGTGGCGATATCGCCACGCCCGCCTTCATGCCGGTGGGCACGGCGGGCACGGTCAAGGCGATGCTGCCCGAGAGCGTGCGCGCCACCGGCGCCGATATCGTGCTCGGCAATACCTATCACCTGATGCTGCGGCCCGGGGCCGAGCGGGTGGCGCGGCTCGGGGGATTGCATCGCTTCATGAACTGGGAGCGGCCGATCCTGACGGATTCGGGGGGCTTCCAGGTGATGAGCCTTGCCGGGCTGAGGAAGCTGACCGAGGAGGGGGTGACGTTCAAGAGCCATATCGACGGCGCGCGCCATCACCTCACGCCGGAGCGGAGCATGGAGATCCAGCGGCTTCTGGGCAGTGACATCGTGATGTGTTTCGACGAATGCCCGGCGCTGCCCGCCGACCGGGGGCGGATCGAGGAGAGCATGCGGCTCTCGATGCGCTGGGCGGCGCGCTCGCGTGACGCCTTCGGCGATCGGCCCGGGCACGCGCTGTTCGGCATCCAGCAGGGCGGGCTGGAACGCGACTTGCGCGAGGAGTCGGCCGAGGCGCTCAAGGCGATCGGGTTCGAGGGCTATGCCATCGGCGGGCTGGCGGTGGGCGAGGGGCAGGCGGCGATGTTCGACGTTCTGGATCACGCGCCGGGGATGCTCCCCGAGGATCGGCCGCGCTACCTCATGGGGGTGGGCAAGCCCGATGACATCGTCGGTGCGGTCAAGCGCGGGGTCGACATGATGGATTGCGTGCTGCCGTCGCGGTCGGGACGGACCGGGCAGGTGTTCACCCGCCGCGGCGTCGTGAACATCAAGAACGCGCGCCACGCCGACGACCCGCGCCCCCTCGACGAGGCGTGCATCTGTCCGGCCTGCCGGGGGTATAGCCGCGCCTACCTGCATCACGTGTTCCGCTCGAAGGAGATCATCGCCTCGATGCTGCTGACATGGCACAATCTGCATTACTTCCAGGAGATCATGGCGGGGATGCGCGGCGCGATTGTCGAAGCGCGGTTCGAGGCATGGGAGGCGGAGTTTCACGCCACGCGGGCGCTCGGGGATATCGAGCGGATCTAGGGTGGGGCGGGGCTTGCGCATGCGTTGATCAAAATGACCGAGACTTGCCGGGGCTGAAATGGTGTTGCAGAGTGGCAAGAAAGAATTTCGGGGACGGCGAGGATGTCAAACGAACCGGCGCGCGCGCAGGTGGTGGATTGGTGGAGTGCCGAGCGGGCGCGCGTTTCCCTGGAGTTGGAGGAGCGGCTTCCGCTTCTTTTGATCGAAGTTGACAAGGTCATCGATGAAATGCCGCTCAAGGCATTCATCCGACGTGGGCGGTTTCAGACACGCCAGATCAATCCGATTGTCGGCAAATGGATCGAGGCCGAATACAAGAGACTTTCGGCGGAAATCGACGAGTCCTTCTTTGCCGATGTGATCGGGCCGGAGGAACACAAATCGCATGATGGCTGGTCAGCCGATGAACTTCTGACTGCCGGGGCGGCGACTGCCTTTTCGATTGCGCCGCTGGCCGCCTTGCCATTTGTCGGAGGATTGTTGGTTTCCACCGGGTTCCTGGGCCTGTCCGCCACTCTGGCGATCATACCTGCGTCGATTGTCGGAGCGGGGTTGGTGGCGCTCGGGCTGGGGCCGTCGATCAGAGGGTGGGCGCGGCGAAAACTGCGCGAGACGTTTCGGGCGCGCATTCGGACCAATATTCGCATGCGCGTTCTTGGCGAACCGGAAAGGCCCGAAATCGCGTCTTTGAAAGGAACCATTTTTACTGAACTCGATGGATTCTTGTCAAAACGCTTGGGGGAACTCGAATGAGTGCCACATCTATTCCATTTGAAATTCCGGCGAAATTTCTTCTCGATCATGCGCTTGGGAACGTAGAGCGTTACGGGGCCATTCTGAAGCATGTTGATACCGGGCGGATCGTGGGTCACGTGCAGGAAACCGGGATGCTGTCGCACGTGCTGAATGTTGCTCAAATCGTCGAGCCGACTGGCGTTGCATCCCTGATCGGGGTTGCTCAGAACGCCCAGGTCAGCAGGAAGCTCACCGCCTTGCAGAGCGCGGTCGGTACGTTGCAGAGCTTGCAAATGGTAAACCTTGCCTCGTCGGTTGCAGGGATTGGCGTGACCGCGGCCAGCACGGCGATCATCATGAAACGGCTCGGTGTCGTGAACGAAAGTCTCGACCGTGTGGAGGACATGATCGGGGGGCTGCCGGTCAAGCTCCGCGAGATGGACCTGCGCAAGACGCTGGTGAACATACAGACGTCTCTTGATCGGCTGGATGGCGCCGGGTTGCGGCGCGATGGCGACAGTGTGGTGAAATCTGCCGAGGAGAAGCTGCACTATGGGTTCAACTCCATGCTGGATGGTCTTTCTATCGTAGTGATCGAGAAGAATGCCGATCCGGCCTTGGTGAACAGCCTTCTGGCGGGGCTGTCGCTTTGCGGTAGCGCGCAGATCAAGGCGCTTTACTGGTTGAATGAGCTGGAGGAGGCAGAGCGCCAGTCGCGCAGCCAGTTCGAGAAGCTGGAAAAACTGTCGCTGATGGTGCCCCAGGACATATTGGAGACCCGTATATCAGGCGGGGCCGAACCCGCCGCGCGCATCGCATCGGATCTGTCGGAGGTCCGGGCGCGCGTCGCGTCGATGCCGGGGCTTACAAAGAAGATTCGATCCCTGGATATCCATGGACGTGCCTATCTGGAGAGGCTTGAGGACGAGCAGGAGAGCCCCTTGCTTCTGCTTCCGGCAGAGGCCGGGTTGCAAGAGGATTCCCCAAGGACGGACCGAAAGTGGTGGGCATTGCGCTGACTGCATCTCGATCGCCCCGGGGCGGCGATGAGCCACATCGCGCGCGTGACCGGCGCGATGCCGAGCGCGGGCATGAGCGGCACCGGCAAAAGCGCGGTGGCGGCCAAGGGCACGGTCTGTCCCATCCACCAGGTCACCATCCATGCGATCAGCGCAGCGAGCCGCCATGCCGGAAGGTCAAGCCCGCCGGGTGCGGGCAGGGCCATGAGCGCCAGCGCGTTACGCGGCCCGGCGGCGAGTGTGGCGCGTCGCAGGGTGGGGGATTTCGTTCTGGTGCGACAGGCGATGGCGGCCTTGTGCCCCGGTCGCGGGATGGCGAGACGGCGCTCCTGCTTGCGCAGGTCGCCCCGCCCGCCGTCCCGTGTGCCTCCGGCGGGAGTATTTGGGGCAAGATGAAAGGGCGGGTCAGGCGATGCGGCGTGCGGGGATGTCGGAGGTGGGTTCGTTGCCCTGGGCGCGGGCGAGATGGGGCGCGTCGGCGCCAAGTAGGGCGCGCGCGTCCGCCGCGGTGATGGCGGTGCAGAATTCGCCATGCAGGTTGCCCACCGACATGGCGTGCACGAGTTCGGGGTCGTGATCGGTGCCGTCGAGGTCGGCATGGTTGCAGGTGGCGCAGGCATCGTGGACGAGATAGCAGTCATAGCCCATGTTGCCGGCCATGCGGGTCGTGGTTTCGACGCAGAAATTGGTGAAATAGCCGGCGATGACGAGGCGGGTGATGCCTGTGCTGTGCAATTGCGCGTCGAGATCGGTGCCGATGAAGCCGGAATTCACCGACTTTTCGACGACGATCTCTCCCGGGGCGGGGTCGAGCCCGTCGATCTGTGCCCCGGTGGGCAGGGCAAACTTGAGCGGGCTGCCGGGTTCGACGCTGTCATGGCGGGTGAAGGCCACCCGGCGCCCGGCGGCGCGGAACCCCCCGAGCAGCGCGCGCAGGCGGTCGTCGCATTCGGGATTGTTCATCCGCCCGTTGGGGCCGCCCCAATGTTGCAGGTCATGCACGCCCTTTTGCACGTCGATGAGCAGAAGCGCGGTGTCGGGTCCGAATTGCGCGATCATGGAAACCTCCCTGGTTGTCGGGGGCAGGATAACGCGGTTCGCGTCGCTGTCATCCGCGAAATGCCGCGCCCGGCCTGACCCCGGGGGCAATCGCCGCTTGCCCGTCCCGCGATGCGGGTGCATTCTGGCGCCAGAGGTTGAAACGGGCGCGGGCAACGCCCAATTAATCATTCGGAAACGTGGAGACGCCGCGCGCTGCCTGATCGAGGGGCCCGGCGTCTTGCCAAGAACAAGGACCAGAGCATGCAAGAGCCACTCAACACATCCTATCCCGTGCTGCCGCTGCGCGACATCGTGGTGTTCCCGCACATGATCGTGCCGCTTTTCGTCGGACGCGAAAAATCGGTGCGCGCGCTGGAAGAGGTGATGGCCGATGACAAGCAGATCCTGCTGTCGAGCCAGATCGACCCGGGCGTGGACGAACCCACCGCCGAGGGCATTTACAAGGCGGGCGTGGTCGCCAACGTGCTGCAGCTTCTCAAGCTGCCCGATGGCACGGTCAAGGTGCTTGTCGAGGGGCAGGCGCGGGTGCGGATCGTCGAATATCTCGATAACGAGGATTTCTTCGAAGCGCGGGCCGAATACCTGACCGAGATGCCGGGCGACACGGCGACCCTGGCGGCGTTGCAGCGGACCGTTTCGAACGAGTTCGAGCGCTATGCCAAGATCCGCAAGAACATCCCCGAAGAGGCGCTTTCCGCCGTCAGCGAGGCGGGCGAAGCGGCCAAGCTGGCCGACCTGGTGGCGGGTCATCTCGGCATCGAGGTGGGCCAGAAACAGGAGCTTCTGGAGACGCTGTCGGTGAGCGAGCGGCTTGAGAAGGTTTATGGCCTGATGCAGGGCGAGATGAGCGTGTTGCAGGTCGAGAAGAAGATCAAGACGCGCGTCAAGAGCCAGATGGAGAAGACCCAGCGCGAGTATTACCTGAATGAGCAGATGAAGGCCATTCAGAAGGAGTTGGGCGATGGCGAGGAGGGCGCGAACGAGATCGCGGAACTCGAAGAGAAGATCGCCGAGACCAAGCTCTCGAAGGAGGCCCGGGAAAAGGCCGAGGCCGAGTTGAAGAAGCTCAAGAACATGAGCCCGATGAGCGCCGAGGCGACCGTGGTGCGCAATTACCTCGACTGGATGCTGGCCATCCCGTGGGGGGTGAAGAGCCGGGTGAAGAAAGACCTGCACAAGGCGCAGGATATTCTCGATGCCGATCACTACGGGCTTGAGAAGGTCAAGGAACGGATCGTCGAGTATCTCGCGGTGCAGCAGCGCTCGAAGAAACTCAAGGGGCCGATCATGTGCCTCGTGGGTCCGCCGGGCGTGGGCAAGACCAGTCTTGGCAAGTCGGTGGCGCGCGCCACCGGGCGCGAGTTCATCCGCATTTCGCTTGGCGGGGTGCGTGATGAGAGCGAGATTCGCGGCCACCGCCGGACCTATATCGGCTCGATGCCGGGCAAGATCATCCAGGCGCTGAAGAAGGCCAAGACGACCAACCCGCTCATCCTGCTCGACGAGATCGACAAGATGGGGCAGGATTTCCGGGGCGACCCGGCGTCGGCCATGCTCGAAGTGCTCGATCCGGAACAGAACGGCACGTTCATCGACCATTACATGGAGGTCGAATACGACCTTTCGAACGTGATGTTCCTGACCACGGCCAACAGCTATAACATGCCGGGGCCGCTTCTCGACCGGATGGAGATCATCCCGCTGGCGGGGTATACCGAGGACGAAAAGCGCGAGATCGCCAAGCAGCACCTGCTCGACAAGCAGCTCAAGAACCACGGTCTGAAGAAGGGCGAGTTGGAGATCGAGGATTCGGCGCTGACCGCGATCATCCGGCATTACACCCGCGAGGCGGGCGTGCGGAACATGGAGCGCGAGATCGCCAAGATCGCCCGCAAGGCGGTGACCATGATCGTCAAGAAAGAGGCGGAAAAGATCGTCGTGAACGGCGAGAACATCGCCGATTTCCTCGGCGTGAAGAAGTTCCGCTATGGTCTGGCCGAAGACAGCGACCAGGTCGGTGTCGTGACCGGGCTGGCCTATACATCCGTGGGCGGGGAGCTTTTGAACATCGAGGCGCTGCGCCTGCCCGGCAAGGGGCGGATGAAGACCACCGGCAAGCTGGGCGACGTGATGAAGGAGTCGATCGACGCGGCCTCATCCTATGTGCGCTCGATCGCGCCGCAGATCGGGATCAAGCCGCCGCGCTTTGACACGTTCGACATTCACGTCCACGTCCCCGAGGGCGCCACGCCCAAGGACGGGCCGAGCGCGGGCCTGGCGATGGTCACGTCCATCGTGTCGGTTCTGACCGGCATCCCGGTGCGCAAGGATATCGCCATGACCGGCGAGGTCACCTTGCGCGGCAATGCGCTCGGGATCGGCGGGTTGAAGGAGAAACTGCTGGCCGCGTTGCGCGGGGGCATCAAGACGGTTCTGATCCCCGAAGAGAACGAGAAGGACCTGACCGAGATCCCCGACAACGTGAAAGAGGGGCTCAAGATCATCCCGGTGAGCCATGTCAGCGAGGTTCTGAAACTCGCGCTGCTGCGCGACCCCGAGCCGGTGGACTGGGACGAAGAGGCCGAAGAGGCCGCCGCCGCCGCGCGGCTGGCCGAGAACAAGGGCGGGGCCGGCGCCACGGCGCATTAAGCCCCACGCCCCGGCCTTCGGGTCGATGAAACTGCAGGCCGCTCCGGGCAACCGGGGCGGCCTGTTGCGTTGGGCCGGGTGTGTAACGTGGGACAGTTGAGGGGCCGTTTGCGTGATGCGACCCGCGAGGAATGGTCAGCCGTGCGTGGCCGCAACCTTGGCCTTGTCCGCGACATGATCGGCAAGCTTGCCCAGCGTCTGCGCCCCGAACTCGACCGCGCCAAACCCGATGACCGTCGCGCGACGTTCTGGC
Organism: Aquicoccus porphyridii; assembly: GCF_008369105.1. GTDB lineage: Bacteria > Pseudomonadota > Alphaproteobacteria > Rhodobacterales > Rhodobacteraceae > Aquicoccus > Aquicoccus porphyridii. Next base: position 25,749 of record NZ_VINQ01000001.1, read on the forward strand.
GTCGGGTGCATCTGGCGCAAGGTGACAACGGTTTTTCCGTTATCCTGCTCATCGAAAGTGACCAGAAGCCGAAAACGGTCAGGATCATTGTCGACGTCTTGGCCGTGATCGAGTTCGATCAGGTGTGGCGCCTCGACTCGCAGAAAATCCATGCGATTGGAGAACCGCGTCCCGTCAGGGGCAACCATGTCGAACCGCCACACGCCGCCCGCGCGGATGTCGGCCTCATACGACTCGATAAGGAAGCCATCCGGTCCGAACCATTGCACGATTTGTGCCGGATCAGTCCATGCTTCAAAGGCAGTTTCGCAGTCAGCGTCAACGACCCTTGCGATGACGATTTCCCTGTCCAATGGCCAGGATGCCCATTCCGAGACGGTATTCGTGGTTTGGTCAGTCATTCGATTTCTCCTTCTTTGCATTTTGAAGGTGGGCTTCAAAGCGATCCAGGCGGCTTTCCCATTGTTTCCGATGGGCGGCCATCCAGTCTTCGGCATCTTTCAAAGCCGCCGGATTCAACGAACAGACACGGCTCCGCCCTTCGCGCCGCGACACGATAAGGCCGGCGTTTTCCAGAACGCCGAGATGCTGCGTAAAGGATGGCAGCGCCATGTCGAAGGGCTTCGCCAGTTGGGAGACGGTCGCAGACCCTTCACTGAGTGCCTGAACGACTGCGCGTCGCGTTGGATCGGAAAGCGCGATGAAGGTCTGTTCGATGGGGTGTTGTTGGTTAGGCATGGGCCTAAGCGTAAGGTTGGATAATAGTTAGGTCAACACCTAAATACCATCTGGATGGACCGGATCAGCCGACACTCATGCGATGCGCGGCGTCTGGCAAAGTGGTCTCCGGGCCGTCATTCGACTGTTTTCTTCCGGTCTGTGGCGCGTTTTGCGCGGCATTTTGTGGCCATCGAGGTTTGAAACTGGATTTTAAGGGCGTTTGCGGATAGCGTGGCGATCATAACAACGAGCAATCAGGCAATACTGAACAATACTGAAAGCGAGGCGGCACAAGATGGCCAAGAGCACGACGACATCCGCGAAAGCCGGGACCACGGGCACGCCGAAAACGGCCAAGACCAGCCCCGGAACCACCGCGAAACCGGAAAAGACCATGCGCGCGGCGACGCCTGATCCGGTAGTGGTCGAGGAAAGCCGCCCCGAAATGGCCGCACCGGCCATGCGCAAGAAAGAGCTGGTCGACGCGGTGGTGAGCCGGTCGGGCGTGAAGCCGCGCTATGTCAAGCCCGCGGTCGACGCGCTTCTGGCCGAGATCGGCGCGGCGATTGCCGAGGGGCGCGACCTCAACCTGCCCGGGCTGGGCAAGGTCAAGGTGCAGCGCCACAAGAAGCTTGCCAATGGCGATGTCTACGTGACCCGCATCCGCCAACCCAAGGCGAGGCCCGCCGGTCCGACGGGGCCGGATGCAGGGGCGGAGACGGGAGCCGGGAAAGACCCCAAAGACCCTCTTGCAGAGGCCGCCGAGTGACGCTAAACACCCGTCCACCGGGTGATTAGCTCAGTGGTAGAGCGCTTCGTTCACATCGAAGATGTCGGGAGTTCAAATCTCTCATCACCCACCAGAATTCCGGGGCGCGTCCATGGTTGACGCGCCCTTTTTCTTGGGGCCGTTCGCGGAGAGAATTGCATGAGTGATACACCGCCGCTTTACCTGTTGCGCCATGGGCAGACGACGTGGAATGCCGCCGGGCGGGTGCAGGGGCAGCTCGAGTCGGAGCTGAGCGACATGGGGCGCGACCACGCAAGGCGGCAGGGCGAGATCCTGTCGCGGATCGACCTGCCAGAGGGGCTCGGCGTCTATTGCAGCCCGCAGAAACGCACCCGGCAGACGGCCGAACTGGCACTTGGCGGGCTGGGGCTTGTGCCGAGATTCGATGACCGGTTGAAAGAGATCCACCTCGGCGCGTGGGAGGGGCGGTATTACGCCGACCTGACCGAGCGTGACCCGGCGTTTTTCGAGGGGCGCAGCACCTTGATGCTGTGCCTTGAGGGGCCGGGTGAGACGCTGGAGGACATGCGGGCGCGGGTGGGTGCGTTCCTTGGCGATCTCGACGGTCCGGCGCTGGTGATAAGCCACGGTGTCGCGCTCACGGTGTTGCGCGGGCTGGTGCTGGGGCTCGATATCGAGGCGATGGAGGGGCTGGGGGCCGAACAGGGCGTGATCTATGAACTGCGCGACGGGGCGCAGATCGTCCACCGCTGAGCCTGCCCCCCCCCCGTCAGAGCCGCATCAGGTAGGTCTGATGCCCGTCGCACACAAGCACCCCGTCCTGGTTGTGGATGGTGATCGCCAGGGTCATCGTGCCGGTGGTGCTGCGCTTTTCAAGCGCGGTGATGGTGAAGGCGGGATAGAGCGTGTCGCCGCAATAGACCGGGGCGAGAAACCGCGCCGATTGCTCGACGAAACCGATGAGCGCCTCGCCCATCTGGTGGGCCAGTGGCGCGGCCCCGATCGCGGCCTGTATGAGCGTCTGGTAGCCATGCGCCATGAGGTCGCGATGCCCCAGCCGTTGCAGGTAGGCGCGGTCGTAATGGATCGGGTGGTTGTCGCCGCTGGCGGCCTGGAAGGCGGCAAAGACGCCTTCGGTCATGGTGCGCGAGGGGGCGCGGAACACCTCGCCAATCGCGAAATCGTCGAAAGGGCGGGGCGGATGGGTCAGGTGGCGGGTCGGATCGAAGGTCATTGACGTCTCGTCTGGGCTGGGGCGATCTAAAGGGCTTGCGCGGGCCATGGCGGCGCGGTAGAGACCGCGCGCGGGGTCGTTAGCTCAGTTGGTAGAGCGCTTCGTTTACACCGAAGATGTCGGGAGTTCGAGTCTCTCACGACCCACCAGATACCAGACGGAAAATTCGGGATTTGCGAAGTGATCCGCGGTTCATTGAACCGGCGGTGGCAGGGGTGTGGCCGGCGCGCAAGGTTGCCGCGCCAGCCGGTTTCGCAGTTACCTAAGGATCGAGCGCCCGGCATAGTGCGCGGTTTCGGCCAGGGTTTCCTCGATCCGGATCAACTGGTTGTATTTCGCCAGCCGGTCCGAGCGCGCGAGGCTGCCGGTCTTGATCTGCCCGCAATTGGTGGCGACGGCGAGATCGGCGATGGTGGCGTCCTCGGTTTCGCCCGAACGATGCGACATGACGTTGGTGAATCCGGCGCGATGCGCCATGTCGACCGCTCGCAGCGTTTCGGTCAGCGTGCCGATCTGGTTGACCTTGACCAGCATCGAGTTGGCGCAGCCGCGCTCGATCCCCATGGCGAGGCGCTCGGGGTTGGTGACGAAGAGATCGTCGCCGACAAGCTGCACCTTGCCGCCCAGCGTTTCGGTGAGCGCGCGCCAGCCGTCCCAGTCATCCTCGGCGCAGCCATCCTCGATCGAGATGATCGGGTAATCGGCGCAGAGCGCGGCGAGGTAGGCGACGTTTTCATCGGGCGAGAGGGTCTTGCCCTCACCGCTCATCACGTATTTCCCATCGCTGAAATATTCCGTCGCCGCGCAATCGAGGGCGAGGTGGATGTCGTCACCGGGCTTGTAGCCCGCCTTCTCGATGCTTTTCAGGATGAAATCGAGCGCGTCGCGGGTTGACGAGAGGTTGGGGGCGAACCCGCCTTCGTCACCCACGCCGGTGGCGAGACCGGCGGCGGAGAGCTCTTTCTTCAGGATGTGAAACACCTCGGCGCCCATGCGCACCGCGTCGCGGATGGTGGGCGCGCTCACGGGCATGATCATGAATTCCTGGATGTCGATCGGGTTGTCGGCATGTTCGCCGCCGTTGATGATGTTCATCATCGGCACCGGCAGCACCCGCGCCGAGGTGCCCCCGACATAGCGGTAAAGCGGCTGGGTGGTGAAATCGGCCGCCGCCTTGGCACAGGCGAGGCTGACGCCAAGGATCGCGTTGGCACCGAGGCGCGCCTTGTTGGGGGTGCCGTCAAGCTCGATCAGGCCCATGTCGATCGAGACCTGTTCGGTCACGTCAAGGCCGACCAGTTCCTCGGCGATCTCGCCATTGACGGCGGCGCAGGCTTCGAGCACGCCTTTTCCGGCATAGCGGGACGGGTCGCCGTCGCGGCGTTCCACCGCCTCATGCGCGCCGGTCGAGGCGCCCGAGGGCACGGCGGCGCGGCCCATGGTGCCGTCTTCGAGGATCACGTCGACCTCGACCGTGGGGTTGCCACGGCTGTCGAGGATTTCACGGGCGTGGATGTCGATGATGGTGCTCATTTGGCCAATATCCCTTGCTGAAATTGCGCGGAGGTCGCGCCTTGCGGCGGCTTTTACCGGGCTGGGGGTGCAAGGGAAAGGGGCGCGCGCGGTGTTTGCGCAAACGCGCGTCGCGGGCCTTGGTATTGCGCTTGAGCAAGCTTGCTTCGCCCGGAACGGCGGCGAAGCCGCCCGGGCAGCACACGGCCGCCCCCCGGCCGGGTGCTTTTGAGAGGGTGCGCGCCGGTCTGGGCGAGGGAAGACGTTGCAAGATAAACTGCCCTACGCTGCCGTGGTGAGCACCCGACCGCGGCCGTATGCTACCCTCTCGTTGGATGTCCCCGGCACCGGTCGCAGTCGGCTTTACGTGATCCGCGCCGGGCGTCGTTCAGGCCAGCATCGCCAGCGGGTTTTCGAGCTGGTCGGTGATCACCTGCAACAGTTCGGCCCCGAGCGCGCCGTCGATGACCCGGTGATCGACCGAGAGCGTGACGCTCATCACCGTGGCGGTGGTCAACTCGCCATCCTTGCCGACCACGGGTTTCTTCACCCCAGCGCCCACCGCGAGGATCGCGCCATGCGGCGGGTTGATCACCGCGTCGAAATTGTCGATGCCGAACATGCCGAGGTTGGAAATGGCAAAGCTGCCGCCCTGGTATTCATGCGGCGCGAGCTTGCGGTCGCGGGCGCGGGTGGCGAGGTCTTTCATCTCGGCCGAAAGGGTGGAGAGCGATTTCTTCTCGGCGTCCTGAAGCACGGGGGTGAAGAGCCCGCCCTCGATCGCCACGGCGACGGCGACATCCGAGGGTTTGAGTTTCAGGATACGGTCGCCCGCCCAGACGGCATTGGCGTCGGGTATGGCCTGAAGCGCGTTGGCGCAGGCCTTGATGATGAAATCATTGACGCTGAGCTTCACGCCACGGCTTTCCAGCCCGGCGTTCATCTCGCTGCGCAACTTCAGCAGCGCATCGAGGCGGATGTCGCGGCGCAGGTAGAAATGCGGGATGGTCTGTTTCGCCTCGGTGAGCCGCGCGGCGATGGTGCGGCGCATCCCGTCGAGCTTCATTTCCTCGAACTCGCGGCCCTCGTACATCTTGAGCACGGTTTCCGTGGCCGGGCCGGTGGGCATGGCAGCGGCTTGGGCCGGGGCCTTGGCATCGGCGCGGGCCTCGGGCGCGGGCTTGTCGGATGGTTTGGCGGCCTCGACATCGGCCTTGACGATCCGGCCCTTGGGGCCCGAGCCCTTGATCTCGCGCAGATCGAGCCCCTTGTCGGCGGCGATGCGACGGGCGAGCGGCGAGGCGAAGATGCGCTTGCCGTCCTGTTGTGGGGCAGGGGGGGCGGATGTCGTCTTGCCCTCGTCCGCCTTGTCCTCTTTCGAGTCCTTCGCGGGCGCGTCCGTGCCGGGCTTTTCTTCGGCCTCTTTCTGGCCTGCCTCTTCCTTGTCGTCGTCTTTCTCGTCCTTGGCGGGCGCGGGCTTGCCGGCATCCGCCTCGATGTCGTCGGCACTTTCGCCCTCTTCCAGAATCACGGCGATGGCGGTGTTGACCTTCACGCCTTCGGTGCCTTCCTCGATGAGGATCTTGCCGATCACGCCTTCATCGACGGCTTCGAATTCCATCGTCGCCTTGTCGGTCTCGATCTCGGCCAGAAGGTCACCGGCAGAGACGGTGTCGCCCTCCTTGACCAGCCATTTGGCAAGCGTGCCCTCTTCCATCGTGGGGCTGAGCGCGGGCATGAGAATCTCGGTGGGCATCGCGTCTCTCCTTACCGGTAGGTCACTTGGCGGACGGCCTCGATCACTTCGTCGGTCGAGGTCAGGGCCAGTTTTTCGAGGTTCGCGGCATAGGGCATGGGCACGTCCTTGCCGGTGACGTTGAGCACGGGCGCGTCGAGGTAATCGAAGGCGTGGGTCATGATATAGGCCGAGAGGTGATTGCCGATCGAGGCCACCGGCCAGGCCTCTTCGACGGTGACGCAGCGGTTGGTCTTCATCACCGATGCGATCACCGTGTCATAGTCGAGCGGGCGCAGGGTGCGCAGGTCGATCACCTCGGCCTCGATCCCGTCTTCGGCAAGCTTTTCAGCGGCTTCCAGCGCATAGCTCATGCCGATGCCGAAGCTCACGATGGTCACGTCCGCCCCGGTCCGCCAGATCCGGGCCTTGCCGAACGGCACGGTGAAATCCTCCATCACCGGCACGTCAAAGCTGCGGCCATAGAGGATCTCGTTCTCGAGGAACACGACCGGGTTCGGATCGCGGATCGCGGTTTTCATCAGGCCCTTATAGTCGGAGGCGGAATAGGGCATCACGACGCGCAGGCCGGGGATCTGGGCATACCATGCCGCGTAATCCTGGCTGTGCTGGGCGGCGACGCGGGCGGCGGCGCCGTTGGGGCCGCGAAAGACGATGGGCGCGCCCATCTGCCCGCCCGACATGTAAAGCGTCTTGGCGGCCGAGTTGATGATCTGGTCGATCGCCTGCATCGCGAAGTTCCAGGTCATGAATTCGACGATCGGGCGCAAGCCGCCAAAGGCCGCGCCGACGCCGACACCGGCAAAGCCGTGTTCGGTGATCGGTGTGTCGATCACGCGCTTGGCGCCGAATTCGTCGAGCAACCCTTGGGAAATCTTGTAGGCGCCCTGGTATTCGGCCACTTCCTCGCCCATCAGGAACACGCTGTCGTCGCGGCGCATTTCCTCGGCCATGGCGTCGCGCAGCGCCTCGCGCACGGTCTGCTGGCGGATCTCGGTGTCTTCGGGCCAGTCGGGTTCGGGTGCGGCGGCGGCTTTCGGATCGGGTCCGTCCGGGGCGGCGGCGCGGGCGGCTTTCACCTCCTGCTCGTCGGGGGCAGGGGTGGTTTCCTCCTCGTCCCCGTCCTCGCTCTTTTCGTCCTTTTCCTCATCATCGCTGGTCGCGGCCTCGGGTTTGCCCGCATCCTCGGGCACGTCTTCGCCCTCTTCGACCAGCACCGCGATGGCGGTGTTGACCTTCACGCCCTCGGTGCCTTCCTCGATGAGGATCTTGCCGATGATGCCTTCATCGACCGCTTCGAATTCCATCGTGGCCTTGTCGGTCTCGATCTCGGCCATGATGTCGCCGGATTTGACCGTGTCGCCCTCTTTCACCAGCCACTTGGCGAGCGTGCCTTCCTCCATGGTCGGGCTGAGGGCGGGCATGAGAATTTCGGTTGCCATTGTCGTGTTCTCCTTGGTCCCGGTCGCTCAGGCTTTCTGCGGCGTCTCGGTGGCGTAGATGTCGGTCCAGAGCTCTTCGATGGCGGGCTCGGGGCTTTCGCGGGCGAAATCGGCGGCGGCGTTGATGATCTCCTTGGTCTCCTTGTCGATCGCCTTGAGATCCTCCTCGCTCGCATGCTTGCCCGAGAGCAGAAGCTCGCGCACATGTTCGATGGCGTCGGATTTCTCGCGCACCTTCTGAACCTCTTCACGGGTGCGGTATTTCGCGGGGTCGCTCATCGAATGGCCGCGATAGCGATAGGTCATCACCTCGAGGATATAGGGCCCCTTGCCGGCGCGGGCATGCTCCACCGCCTTGCGCCCCGCGTCGCGCACGGCGAGCACGTCCATGCCGTCCACCGTCTCGCCGGGGATGCCGAAGGCCTCGCCGCGGGTGTGGATGTCCTTGGACGAGGTCGAGCGGGTCTGCGATGTGCCCATGGCATACTTGTTGTTCTCGATCACGAAGACCACCGGCAGATCCCACAGCGCGGCCATGTTGAAGGTCTCGTAGACCTGGCCCTGGTTGGCGGCGCCGTCACCGAAATAGGTGAAACAGACGTAATCGTTCTCGCGATACTTGTTGGCAAAGGCCAGCCCCGCACCCAGCGGCACGTTGGCGCCGACGATGCCATGGCCGCCATAGAATTCCTTTTCCTTGGAAAACATGTGCATCGAGCCGCCCTTGCCCTTGGAATAGCCGCCCTCGCGCCCGGTCAACTCGGCCATGACGCCCTTGGGGTCCATGCCGCAGGCGAGCATGTGACCGTGATCGCGATAGGTGGTGATGCGCTGATCGCCCTCTTTCGCGGCGGCCTCGAGCCCGACAACCACGGCCTCCTGCCCGATATAGAGATGGCAGAACCCGCCGATCAGGCCCATGCCGTAAAGCTGCCCGGCCTTTTCCTCGAATCGCCGGATGAGCAGCATGTCGCGGTAAAAGCCCTTGAGCTCGTCGGCGGAAACGTTCGGTTTCTTCGTCGTTCTTTTCGCGGCCATGGGGTGGCGCCTCCTTCCGCGGTAAAGTAGTTTAGCTTTAAACTACCCTCTACCGCATTCCGGCCCGTCATGCGAGAGGAAATTGCCGTCGCGCCGGGCCGGATGGCGCGCCTGCGGGCTCTCAGTCCTCGTCGGTGTCCTTCAGGCGGCTTTCGACCAGCATGCCCTCTTCGTCGAGGATCGGATAGGCCACCGAGACCAGATGCGCGCCCACACGCTTGAGATCGCGCAGCATGTCGAGATGCAGCGACGAGGTTTGCAGGCTTTCGGGATGTCCCTTGCGCAGGCGCCGGAAATGGCGCTCGGCGGAATGGCGCTCCATCTGGCGGATGCGCACCTTGGTCTCGATCAACTGCCGGGCCAGCCGTTCGTCGCGGCTCATGAATATGGTCTGCGCGATCTGCATCGTGTCGAGCGTCATCAGGAACAGCGAATCGAGTTCGCGATAGCCTTCCTCGGAAAACCGCAGGGCCAGCTTGACCTTGCGGTCGACCTGCACGGCGAGACCCTTTTCGATGATGTCGCCGGCATGTTCGAGGTTGATGATATAGTCGAGCACGGTGATGGTGCGGCGCTTGTCGCGCTTGGAGGCGCCGGGCCCCATGCGCGAGAGGTAGAGCTTGACCTCCTGTTGCAGGCGGTCGACCCGCTCTTCCAGCCTGGTGACCTCGGCCAGCGGTTCAGGGTCGTTGTCGCGAAAGGCGGTCATGATCAGCCGCATCATCCGCTCGACCGTATCACCGAGCGCCAGCGCCTCGCGGCTCGCCCCCGCGAGCGCCAGTTCCGGGCGGTCGAGCGCCGTCTCGTCAAGCCAGCGCGGCCCGTCGCCCGCCATGGCCTGCGGATCGGGCAGGGCCAGCACCAGCGCCCGGGCGATCAGCCCCGCAAACGGCCAGATCAGCACGGCGAGCGCGATGTTGAAGGCCAGGTGCGCCGCGATCGGCAGCCCGGCGGGCACCAGCGCCCAGCCGTCGAGCGCGGGGCCGATCAGCCCGGCCAGGGGCAGCGCGACGAGACAGCCGATCCCGCGCACCAGAAGGTTGCCCTGCGTCACCCGCCGCGCGGCCGGTGGTGCCGAAAGCGTGGCGAGGACCGGCGGCACCGCGCCGCCGAAATTGGCGCCCAGCACCAGAACCACGGCGAGCGCCGGGTCAAGGCCCCCGGCGGCCCCCAGAGACAGCACCAGCATCACGACCGCCAGCGACGAGGAAAACAGCACCGCCAGCGCCGCGGCCACCGCAAAGCCCACCAGCCAGGCATTGCCCAGCAGCCCGAGGAACGCCACCAGCGCCGGAGAGTCGCGCAGCGGCGCCGTGGCCTCTCCCAGCAGGGCCAGCGACAGAAGGACGAGGCCAATGCCGATCAGCGCCTGGCCGGGGCCGGCCACGGCCGGGCGCGCCTGCCGCCGCAGCACGTAGCCCAGCAACAGCAGCAGCGGCGACAGGGCCTCGATCCCGGCGGTCACGATCCAGGCCGTGAGCGCGGTGCCGAGGTTGGCGCCGAGCAGCACCACCTGCGCGCGCCCCGGGCGGATCATGCCGCGCTCGACGAAATCCGAGGTCATCAGCGCCGTCGCGGTCGAGGATTGCAACCCGAGCGTCGCAACCAGCCCGGAGACAAAGGCGCGCGGCGAGGTTCGGGTGCCCTGGCCGAGCGCCAGTTTCAGGCGCAGCCCGAAGGCTTCGGTCACACCGTCCCGCACCAGCCGCAACCCGAAAAGGAGCAGCGCCACCGCACCGCCGATCGCGATCAGGATTGCCAGAGACTGCACGCATACCTCCCTTTCCAAACCGGCCCGCGGCTTCGGAGTGTCATATTTATGTTACATTCGGCCCGGGTGGCGGGTGAAGTCAACCACGGTGCCACCCCCGGTGCCCGCGCCGTTCCGCGGGTCAGCGGATCACGATCTCGTCGGCGCGGATGAAGCCCAGAACGCTGCGCGCCTGTTCATCGAGCAGGTCGAGATCGAGATAGGTGTCCGAAAGCCGCCGGGTCAGGTTTTCCATCCGCGCGACCTGGGCTTCGAGCGTGGCAAGCCGTTTTTCGAGTTCCGACGCCTCGGCCGTGATCTCGGCCCGGCGGAACAAGCCGTAATCGCCCTGCACGGCGGCAAAGGTGAAATAGAGCCCGAGAGAAAAGGCCACGGCGAAATAGATCACGCCGCCAAGGGCGGGCCGGTATCCGGTGAGCCTGCGTAGTGCCATGTCCTGCCTGTCTTTGTTCACTCTGCCCGCCGCCCGGACCATCCTGCCCGTGACGCAAGGAAACAGTGCCACAGGCGATTCGGATTGTGAATCCCCCTTTTGCGAGACCGGGCGATTTGCGAGGATCGGGGCAAAGGGAGAGACCACAATGACACATTCACCCCCGATCGGAGACCTTGCCACCCACGAGGTGACGAACCAGCCGCCCGCCCGCGACATGGCCGACCTTTGGACCTCGGACCCGATCTTGCGCCACTATGCCGGGGCGAACGGCGCCGATCAGGCGGCGCTCTCCGCCTATGGCGCGCACATGGGCAGCGCCGAGATGCGCGCAGCCGGGCGCGAGGCCAACCGCGTGCCGCCCGAACTGCTGAGCTTCGACCGCGCCGGGCGGCGGCTTGACGAGGTGAAGTTCCATCCCGCCTATCACGATCTGATGACGGCGGGGTTGCAGGCGGGGTTCTCGGCCGCGCCGTGGGAAGAGGCAACCCCGGCAGGTCACACCGCCCATGCCGCGATGTGTTACATGACCTCCCAGGTTGAGCCGGGCGTGACCTGCCCGATGGTCATGACCTATGCCGCCGTTCCCGCGCTCGGGGCCGATCCGGCGCTGGCGGCGGAGTGGGTGCCAAAGCTCACGGCGCGCGATTACGACACCGCCCGCGCGCCCGTCGGCGAGAAACGCGCGGTCACGCTGGGCATGGCGATGACCGAGAAACAGGGCGGATCGGACGTGCGCGCCAACACCACGCGGGCGGTGCGGTCGGGCGATCACTACCGGCTCAGCGGGCATAAATGGTTCTGCTCGGCGCCGATGTCCGACGGGTTCCTGACACTGGCACAGACCGAGGAGGGATTGACCTGTTTCCTCGTGCCGCGCTGGCTCGATGGCGAACGCAACCCGATCCACCTGATGCGATTGAAGGACAAGCTCGGCAACCGGGCCAATGCCTCCTCGGAGATCGAGTATCACGATACGCTGGCCTACCGGCTGGGTGACGAGGGGCAGGGGGTCAAGACCATCATCGAGATGGTGCATCACACGCGGCTTTCGACCTCGGTCGCGCCTGCCGGGCTGATGCGTGGCGCGCTTTCAGAGGCGAAATACTGGGTCGAGGGGCGCAGCGCCTTTCAACGCCGCCTGATCGACCAGCCGATGATGCGCGCCGTTCTGGCCGATCTGGCGCTCGATCTCGAGGGCACAACGGCGCTGGCGTTCCGCGTGGCGCGCGCCTTTGACGCGGGCACGCGCGAGGAACGCGCCTTTGCCCGCATCGCCGTGGCGCTGGCCAAGTTCCTCGGCAACAAGCTGGCCCCCAACGTGATCTACGAGGCGATGGAGTGCCTTGGCGGCATGGGCTATGTCGAGGACACGCCACTGCCGATGCTGTTTCGCGAAAGCCCGCTCAACTCGATCTGGGAAGGCTCGGGCAACGTGATCTGCCTTGACGTGATGCGCGCGCTGGCCCGCGACGACGCGGCGCGCGAGGCGGTGATGGCCGAACTCTCGGGTGTGAGGGGCGAGAACCCGGCCTATGACGCGGCGTTCTCGGCGCATCTCGACCGCTGGCCCGCATTGCCCGACGAGGGCGAGGCGCGTTGGTTCACCGAGAGCCTGGCATCGCTTCTGACCGCGAACGTCCTGATCCGGCAGGCCCCGGCGGCGGTGGCCGACGGTTACGCCGCGACGCGGCTGGGCCGCCCGCGCGGGCGGGTTTACGGCGCGGTGACCGGGCTCGATACGCAGGCCATCCTGGAGCGGCTCGGATGAGCCTCGCAACCTATGGCGATTACGCCACCCGCACCCGCGAGAGTTTCGCACGCCAGCCCGCGATGCGCATGATGGGGATCTCGATGGACGATATCGCCCCGGGCGAGGTCTGGTTGTCGATGCCGTTCAACCCCGATTTCACCCAGCAACACGGCTTCATGCATGCCGGCGCGATCATCTCGGGGCTGGATACGGCCGCCGGGTTCGCGGCCTATTCGGTGATGCCCGAAGAGGCCGGGGTGCTGACGGTGGAACTCAAGACCTCGCTGATGCGCCCCGGCAAGGGGCAGCGGTTCAACTTTCATGCCCGGGTGCTGAAGCCGGGGCGCACGATCCTCTTTACCGAGGCCGTGGCCACCGCGATCGACGGCGAGAAAGAGCACGAGATTGCCCGGCTGACCGCCACGATGATGGCGGTGCAGGGGCGCGACGATGTGCAAGGGTAGGGTGCGGGCCCGGTGCCGGGTGGGTGTGCCGGGGGATGTGAAGGACCGTTGCGCCGATCCGGCGGGCACGGTATTCCGGCGCAAAGTTGATGAGAACGGGAGAACCAGATGAGCCGCGCATTCGTATTTCCGGGGCAGGGGGCGCAAACCATCGGCATGGGGCGCGCGCTGGCCGATGCCTATCCGGCGGCGCGGGCCGTGTTCGACGAGGTGGACGATGCACTGGGCGAGGCGTTGAGCACGTTGATCTGGGAGGGCGAGCAAGACGCCCTGACGCTGACGCAGAACGCACAGCCCGCGCTGATGGCGACATCGCTGGCGGCGATGCGCGCGCTTGAGGCCGAGGGTGTGAAGATCACGGATGCGGCCTTCGTGGCCGGTCATTCGCTGGGCGAATATTCGGCGCTGGCCGCCACGGGCGCGCTGAGCGTGGCCGACACCGCGCGGCTCTTGCGGATACGCGGGCAGGCGATGCAGGCGGCGGTGCCGGTGGGCGTGGGCGCGATGGCGGCCCTTCTGGGGCTCGATCTCGAAACGGTCAAGGCCGTCGCCGAAGAGGCGGCGCAGGGCGAGGTTTGCCAGGCCGCCAATGACAACGACCCCGCGCAGGTGGTGGTGTCGGGGCACAAGGCGGCGGTCGAACGCGCGGTCGACCTGGCCAAGGGGCGGGGCGCGAAACGCGCGGTCCTGCTGCCGGTCAGCGCGCCGTTTCACTGTGCCCTGATGCAGCCCGCGGCGGATGCCATGCAAGAGGCGCTGGCCGGGGTCGAGATCGCCGCGCCGTCGGTGCCGGTGGTGGCCAATGTCCTCGCCGCACCGGTGAGCGATCCGGGCGAGATCGGCAAGCTGTTGGTGGCGCAGGTCACGGGCGCGGTGCGCTGGCGCGAGTCGGTGGCCTTCATGGGCGGCGCGGGCGTGCGCGAGATCTGGGAGATCGGCGCAGGCAAGGCGCTCTCCGGCATGATCCGCCGCATCGACCGCGAGATCGCCACCCGCCCGGTGGGCACGCCGGACGAAGTCACGGCGGCGGTGGAGAGCCTGAAGGGCTGAACCGGGGCCGGGAAATTGAATTTCTAGTCATGTTCCTCGCAAGGGAACCTGGCGTTGGGAAGAAGGGATACTGCATGTTCGATCTGACGGGAAAATGCGCGCTGATCACCGGCGCGTCGGGGGGTATCGGCGGGGCGATTGCCCGGGCGCTGCACGGCGCGGGCGCCACGGTGGGCCTGTCGGGCACGCGCGAGGCGCCGCTTCGCGATCTGGCCGGGGAGTTGGGCGAGCGGGCGCATGTGCTGCCCTGCAACCTGTCGGATGCGCAAGCGGTCGACGCGCTGCCGAAACAGGCGATCGCGGCGATGGGCGCGGTCGATATCCTGGTCAACAACGCGGGCATCACCCGCGACCAGATATTCATGCGCATGTCGGACGAGGAATGGCAGTCGGTCATCGACGTGAACCTGACCGCCACGATGCGGCTCTGCCGGGGCGTGATGCGCCCGATGATGAAGGCGCGCTGGGGCCGGATCGTCAACATCTCGTCCATCGTCGGCGCGACGGGCAACCCGGGCCAGGTCAATTATGCCGCCTCCAAGGCGGGCATGGTGGGCATGACCAAATCCATCGCCTACGAGGTGGCCAGCCGCGGCATCACCGCCAACGCGGTCGCGCCCGGTTTCATCGCCACCGCCATGACCGAGGGTCTGAGCGACGATCAGAAGGCGGCGATCAACGTCAAGATCCCGGCCGCGCGCATGGGCACGCCGGAGGAGATCGCGGCGGCGGTGCTCTACCTTGCCAGCCCCGAAGCGGGCTATGTCACCGGCGCGACCCTGCATGTGAATGGCGGCATGGCGATGCTCTGATCCCGGGCGAACTCCCGGTCGAACCTTGGGAAAAGGGCGCGCGGATCGACACCTGCGCGCCTTTTTTGCCACCTGCCCGCGGGCCCGTGAAAATAATCATGGGCGACGCGAATCACTTGTTGTAGAATCGCAATACAAGAAATCGGCAATGACCCGAATAACACCAGCGAGGCAGGCATGGGACGAAAGGCAGGATTCACCGATCAGTCGGTATTTGCGGCAATGGCAAGCGGGATCGCGGATGGCGTGATGCCGGGGATCAAGGACATCTCCCGGGCGTCGCGCGTGTCGATCGGCTCGCTCTATCACCGGTTCGGCTCTTACGAGGGGCTGCTGGCCGAGACATGGGCCTGGTCGGAAGGCGCCTATCTGCGCGGCGTGGTTTCGCATCTGCACAACACGCAGGGCGTTCGGGGCGGGCTGCGCGCGGCGCTTTACATGCCGCGCTTTGCCCGCAAGGAAACCACCGCCGCCCCGGTCCTGATCAGCGGCCAGCGCGCGGTTCTGCGCCACGCCGCGCTTGCCCAGGACACGCGCACGCGGGCTTCGGATATCCTCGAGGGGATCGACACGGCATTGACCGGGTTCGCGCAACGCTATGGGCTGCGCCGCGACGAGGCCGAGCTTGCATTGATCGAATACCCGCGAACCGTGGTCGCGGTGCAACTGGGGCATGGCGGGCTTGACGGTTCGGCGGATGCCTTGGTGCGGGCCGCCTTCTGGGCCACGATCAACGCGCAGCAACAGCAAAAGGCAGCCTGAGCCAATTCGACACACGGCCATGACAGGCGCGCGGTCCGTGGCCGCCCATGGCATCGGAGCCGACCCGCTCTGGCCTTGAGCCGGGGCCTCTCTCCTTTGCCAGTGACCCCAACTCAAACCCGACCCGTTCTGGCCCCTGCGATCTCCGCAGGTGCTTCAAATAAATTGGTGCCTCAGGACGAAAAGCTATCGTTTCCAACCGGCAAAAGACTGCGCCAGACTTTGACGAAACGGTCAAGGGAAGGCGCGGCACATGCAGGTGGGATTCATCGGTCTGGGCAATGTCGGCGGCAAGCTGGCAGGCAGCGTGCTGCGAAACGGGTATGACCTGTGCGTTTTCGATCTCGACGCGGCGCGCATGGGCGATTTTGTCGCCCGTGGGGCCAGTGCCGCGCGCGATCCGGCTGACCTGATGCGCCGGTGCGACACCGTCATCACCTGCCTGCCTTCGCCGGCCGCCTCTGCCGCCGTGGTCGAGGCGATGTTGCCGGAAATCGACGAGACCAAGATCTGGTTGGAAATGTCGACCACCGACGCGACCGAGATCAAGCGGCTGGCCGGGCTTGTTTCGGCCCGTGGCGGGGTCGCGGTCGAATGCCCGGTTTCGGGCGGGTGCCACCGGGCGGACACCGCCAATATCTCGATCTTCGCGGGCTGCGATCGCGCCACGTTCGAGCGCGTGTTGCCGCTTCTGACGACCCTCGGGCGACGGGTGCTGCATACCGGGGAGATCGGCACCGCCTCGGTCCTCAAGGTGATGACCAACTATCTCGCCACCGCCAACCTGCTCACCTGTTGCGAGGCGCTGGTCACGATGAAGGCGGCGGGCATGGACCTGAACACCGCCTACGAGGCGATGAAGATCAGTTCCGGCACCTCCTTCGTGCACGAGACCGAAAGCCAGGTCATCCTCAACGGATCGCGCGACATTTCGTTCACCATGGACCTCGTGAAAAAGGATGTGGGCCTGTTCCAGGACATTGCCCAGGAGGCGGGCGTGCCGCTCGAGATCAGCCCGCTCTTGCTGCGCATCTTCGAGGACGGGATCGCGCGCTATGGCGCGCGGGAATTATCACCCAACATCATTCGCCGCCTCGAAGATGCGACCGGGCTGCAGATCAACGCCCCCGGCTTTCCCGCCGAGATGGTCGACGACGAGCCGGAAGAGCCGGGATACGAGGTGATCCCGACCGGCCTGTCAAAGCCGCTTCTGGCGACATGACACGGGGGTGGGGCGGCGACGATGACGCCCCATCCCGCAAACCCAAACCCACGAGCAAAAGGAACAATGCAAGATGACGGAACCCTCCGTGGACCTTCGGGAAAATGGCATGGTGGTCGCGCTGCCGGGCGGCGCGGCCTATTTCAATTACTACTGGCTCAGGGATGCGAGCCTCGACTGTTTCGACCCGCAAACGCTGGAACGCGTGTTCGACTGTTCCGCCCTGCCGACGCCACCGCGCGCCAGTACGGCCCGGATCGAGGGCGAGATGCTGGTCATCGCGTGGCAGGGAGAGGGGCAGGTGAGCGAGGTTCCGCTCGCCCTGCTGCGCGAGGTGCAGGAGACGGGGCGCCCGGTCGACCCGGCGGCACTGCCGCGCAAGCTCTGGTATGGCGATCACCTGCCCGAGATCCTGCGCATTTCGCAACAGGCGGTGCTGACATCCGACGCGGGGCGCGCCACGCTGACCCGTGCGCTGATCGAAGAGGGGATCGCCTTTGTCACCGACATGGCCGGGGATGACGACAGCCTGCCGCGCCTCGTGAATGCCATCGGACCGATCACCCCGTCGGCAGAGGGGCTGTTCTTTGACGTGCGGGTCGAGATCGCGCCGACCAACCTTGCCTTCACCGCCGGGCCGCTCGAGATGCACACCGACCTGCCGGGCGAGGAAACCGCCCCGGGCGTGCAGTTCCTGCATTGCATGGCCAACACGGTCGAGGGCGGGCAGTCGCTCTTTCTCGACGGCGCGGCGGCGGCCATGGCGCTCAAGGCCGAAGACCCCGAGGCGTTCGAGCTGCTGGCGGGGTATGACATCCCGTTCTTCTACCGCCACGACAACTGGGATTACCGCGCCCATCAACGGGTGATCGAAACCGATGTCGATGGCGCGGTCACGGGCGTCACCATCTCGCAGCATCTTCAGGATTACATGGACCTGCCCCAGTCGCTGCTCGATCGCTATTACCCGGCCTTTGTGCGGTTCATCCGCATGATGCAGGAGGATCGCTTCGTCATCCGCTACCGCTCACAGCCCGGAACCTGCGTGGTGTTCGACAACCACCGCATCGTCCATGGTCGCGAAGGTTACGTGGCCGACAGCGGTCACCGGCACCTGCGCGGCTGCTACACCGACCGTGGCGCGCTGCGCAGCACCTACCGCGTGCTCGCCCGGCGCGGCTTTACCGGGGCCGCCGCCGAGGGCGACAGGGTGGTGGCGTGATGCGATTGACCATCAAGGTTTGACATCTGCCGCGGCGGGGCTTCGTCCCGCCGCGGTGTGCGTCGTGCGGGCGAGGTGCCGTCCGGGTGGGTAGCGCGCGCCACATTAACCGGAGTCCGGCCCATTTACGCCGCGTTGCGGCGGTGTACGCTTTGCAGCCGGGCAACAGCCGGGGATCACCCCCCGGTTTTTGGGCCGGAAATCGCGTTAACCCCACCGCGCGCTGCAAAAGGGAATTCACCCGTTCCCGCGAACGCGCTATGCGTTGACGCGTTGAGACCCCCGCCGACGCGCCCGTTCGCATGAAGGACCGAGCATGACCCAGCTGCCCCACGTCACCTGGCTGCGCGCATTCGAGGCGGCGGCACGACACAGCTCCTTCAGCGCCGCAGCGGCCGAGCTGGCCCTCACCCCGGCGGCGGTGAGCCAGCAGATAAGGCTTTTGGAACAGCACCTTAACGCCCGCCTGTTCCACCGTCTGCCGCGCGGGGTCGAACTCACCGATCTCGGCCAGGCCTATGCGCAGCCGATCCGCAAATCCTTTCGCGACATGCAATCGGCGACCGACGGGTTGTTCCGGGTGCCGCGCCGCAAGACCCTGCGCGTGCGCGCCTCGATCTCCTACGGGGCGCTGGTGCTGGCGCCGCAGATGATCGCCTTTCGCGCACTCAACCCCGATATCGACATCCAGCTATCCACCGCCGTCTGGTCCGACCGCATGGACGACAACGCCATCGACGTCGACATCCGCCAAGGCACCGGCGACTGGCCGGAAACGCGGATCTGGCCGCTCGGCTCGGAATGGGGCAGCGTGGTGTGTCACCCGGATTTCGCCGCCTCTTTCGAGGGCGGGCCGACCATCGCGGCGCTGGCGGCCTCCGACGTGGTTCAGGTCACCGGCTCCGAAGACGATTGGGTTCGTCTTTCGGCGCGGTTCGACCTCGATCTGCCGGCCCCCGCGCAACGGTTCAAGGCCGACTCGTCGCTGATGGCGTTGCAGATGCTGGCCAGCGGCCAGGGCTGTGCGATCATCATGCGCCGGTTTGCACAGCGTTACCTCGACCAGGGGTTGCTGGTGTCGCCGCTGCCGTATGAATTGCCAATGGACAAGGGGTTTTACCTCGTTGCGCGGGAAGACACCAAACGCTCGGCCGAGATCGAACGGTTCCGGGCATGGCTCACGTCAACTGTCGAGGCCGGCGAATAACGGCTGGCTCAGGAACGGCGCGCCTGCGGGTCGCCGGGCGTTCACGGGCATGTCAGGCCGCGAAATCGAAGCTGTCGGCGCGGGCGCGGTCCCAATATTTGGCAAATGCGGGGTGACTTACCGTGCCGGTGCGCAATTCGCCCGGTTCAAGCCACAGGTACTGGCTCGCAGCCGAGCGCACCTCGCGGCTGTTGACCCGGATCATCAGGTGATGCGGCGTAAAGTCCTGCGGGGTATGCAGGCCCGAGGATTCCACGGCCTCTTTCAATGCGATCATCGTGTTGCGGTGAAAATTGGCGACGCGCTGGTATTTGTCGGCCACCACCAGCGCGCGGTAACGGCCCGGGTCCTGCGAGGTCACACCGGTGGGGCACTTGCCCGAATGGCAGACCTGCGCCTGGATGCAGCCCACCGCGAACATGAAGCCACGCGCCATGTTGCAGCCATCGGCCCCGAGCGCGAACATCCGGCACAGATCGAAGGCGCTGATCAGCTTGCCCGACACGATGAGCTTGATTCGGTCACGCAAGTCCATGCCCACAAGCGTGTTATGCACCAGCATCAGCCCCTCGCGGATGGGCGCGCCCTTGTGATCGGCAAACTCGGCCGGCGCCGCGCCGGTGCCGCCTTCTGCCCCGTCGATGGTGATGAAATCGGGCGCGATACCGGTGGCATCGAACGCCTTGGCCATGGCAAAAAACTCCCACGGGTGGCCGACGCAGAGCTTGATCCCGACGGGTTTTCCGCCCGAGAGATCCCGCAGTTGCGCGATGAACCGGCACAGCTCTTCCGGGGTGGTGAACTCCGAATGGCCCGGTGGGCTGATGCAATCCTGACCCACGGCAACACCGCGCGCCTCGGCGATGGCTTCGGTCACCTTGGCGCCGGGAAGGATGCCGCCATGGCCGGGCTTGGCGCCCTGGCTCAGCTTGATCTCGATCATCTTGACCTGATCGTCGGCGGCGGTTTCGGCGAACCTGTCGGGGTTGAAGGCTCCTTCGGACGTGCAGCAGCCGAAATAGCCCGAGCCGATCTGCCAGATCAGATCGCCGCCATGCTTGCGATGAAACCGCGAGATCGAGCCTTCGCCGGTGGTATGGGCAAAACCGCCCAGCTTGGCCCCCCAGTTCAGCGATTCAATCGCATGGGGCGACAGCGCCCCATAGGACATGCCCGAGATATTGAGCGGTGAGGCGTCATAGGGTTGTTTGCAATCCGGCCCGCCGATCGTCACGCGGAAATCATGACTGTCCAGATGCGTGGGGGCCATGGAATGGTTGATCCACTCGTGCCCGATCTCGTTCACATTGCGCAGCGTGCCGAACGGGCGCAGCCCCTCGATACCCTTGGCGCGGCGATAGACAAGCGCGCGTTGTTCGCGCGAATAGGGGGTCTCCTCGTGGTCGCTTTCTAGGAAATACTGGCGAATCTCGGGGCGAAAATGCTCGAACAGGAAGCGCAGCCGCGCCGAGATCGGATAGTTCTTGAGCACCGCGCGCCGGGTCTGGAACAGATCGTGAAGCCCTATGATCGAGACGATCCCCGCAAGCCCCGCGAGCAGCCCCCCAAAAAAGGGCAACCAGACCGCAAGGATAATACCGGCAAGCGTGAGGGCAAGGCAGGCTATGAGCGGAATGTAACGCAACGGCCCCTCCCAAGATGACAATCACGAAATCAATTAATGCAACCAGTGCAGGGATAGGCTGGCCTTTTTTGGCATTCGGATCAAGCCCGGTGATCCGCGTGGGGGCATGCGTGGTCATCGGGGGGCGAGATGTGCCGATGCAGCCATTGGCCCTTGATGAGGGGGCGCGAAAGCGTTTGCGTTCGTGTTTGCATATGCTATAGGCGGCGCAGATTCACTTCGTGTCTCCGTTGAAACGGGGGCGGATCGGGTCCGTTCCGGCCTCTCCGGCAGGCGGGGCTGATACGGATCTGGACAGTTCCGACAGCGGGACACCATGGAACCGACGACCCCGAGGGGCGAGGGCAAGAACCGGGCCGCGAGGCCCTGAACTTATGAGGACTAAGACATGAGCGACGTCGCTGACCGCGTGAAGAAAATCGTTGTGGAGCACCTTGGGGTGGAAGAGGACAAGGTTGTCGAGAACGCTTCGTTCATTGACGATCTTGGTGCTGACAGCCTCGACACGGTCGAGCTGGTCATGGCCTTCGAGGAAGAGTTCGGGATCGAGATTCCGGATGACGCCGCCGAGACCATCCAGACCTTTGGCGATGCGGTGAAGTTCATTTCCGACGCCGCCTGATCCATTATCGGACAGATCGACAATAAGGGCCCCTGCCGGATCGGTGGGGGCTTTTTCATATCCTCTCGCCCGCAAGACCAGGCAGGCGGGCGGTTTCGGACGGCAATTGGTCGATTCGAAGCGAGTGGCCAAATGTGTTAGGTTTAAGGTCGGGCGAAGCTTGCACGCCCAGGCATTAATCCCGAGGACACCCGCCATGATCATTTACCCCACGATGGAACTTCAGGACGGCAAATGCGTCACGCTGCACCGCGGGCGTCTCGAAGAGCCGGCCATTTACCATGTCGATCCGGTCGAAACGGCGATCGGCTGGAGCGAGACCGGGGCGGAGTGGATTCATGTGACCGATTTCGATGCCGTGGCGGGCAACGGCAACAATGATGCGCTGATCGAAGAGATCATCTTGCGCGCGCACGCGCCGGTGCAACTGGCCGGGGGATTCCGGTCGCGTGAGCGGGTCGAAAGCTGGATCGACCGCGGGGCCGGGCGGATCGTGCTGGGAACGCTGCCGACGCGCGATCCCGATACGGTCAAGTTCCTGGCGGATCGACACCCGGACCAGATCGTTCTGGCGGTGGATATCCGCGAGGGAAAGCTGATGACTGATGGCTGGACCACGCCGTCGGCGATTGCGCCCGAGGATTTCCTCGCGTCTTATGCATCAAGTCCGCTGGCCGGTATTCTGATCACCGATATCGACAGCGATATAGACGAACCCGATGCGAGCCTTGGCGTGCTGACCGGTCTGGCCGGGCAGACGCGGCATCCGGTCATTGCCAGCGGTATCGTGCGTGGGCTCGACGATATCTCGCGGTTGAAATACGTGCCCAACATTGCCGGGGCCCTGGTCGGTCGGGCGCTTTTCGCGCGCGATGTCGATCTGGCCGAGGTGCTCGACATTGCGAAACCGGAGCCTGGCGAAACGGCTCGGTTCATCTGACGCGCGCGGCGGCGAATTCTGCCAAGGCGGGCCGTGGCTCTTGCCGAGATTGTTCAAGCCGCGTAAACAGCGGCGAATGAATTCGTTTGAGGAAGGGCAGTCTCATGCGTCGAGTGGTTGTCACCGGATTGGGGCTTGTCACCCCGCTGGCGTCGGGGGTCGAGGAAAGCTGGAGTCGTATTCTGGCCGGGCAATCGGGGGCGGGCAAGATCACCGCATTCGATACGTCGCGTGTGACCACCGATTATGCCTGCGAGGTCAGGCATGGTGACGGCAGCGACGGCACGTTCAACGGCGATGCCTATTGCGAGGCCAAGGAGCGGCGCAAGATCGACGATTTCATCCTTTACGGGATCGCCGCCGCGGACCAGGCCGTGAGGGATGCCGGGTGGATGCCCGAGGACGAGGATAGTCGCCTGCGCACCGGCGTCATGATCGGATCGGGCATCGGCGGGTTGAAAAGCATCGAGGCGACGACCCTTCTGATGGCCGAGAAGGGGCCACGGCGGGTATCGCCTTTCTTCATTCCCGGGGCGTTGATCAACCTGATTTCGGGTCAGGTAAGCATCCGTTACGGCTTCAAGGGACCGAACCATGCGGTGGTGACGGCCTGTTCGACCGGCGCGCACGCGATCGGGGACGCGACGCGGTTGATCAAGTACGGTGATGCCGACGTGATGATTGCGGGCGGGGCCGAGGCGGCGATCTGTGAGATCGGGATTGCCGGGTTCAATGCCTGCAAGGCGCTGTCGACCAAGCGCAGCGATGATCCGGCGGCGGCGAGCCGCCCCTATGATGCCGACCGCGACGGGTTCGTGATGGGCGAGGGTGCGGGGGTTGTCGTGCTGGAGGAATACGAGCATGCCAAGGCACGCGGCGCGACCATCTATGCCGAAGTCGCAGGCTATGGCCTGTCGGGTGATGCCT
Source organism: Aquicoccus porphyridii (assembly GCF_008369105.1). Classification (GTDB taxonomy): domain Bacteria; phylum Pseudomonadota; class Alphaproteobacteria; order Rhodobacterales; family Rhodobacteraceae; genus Aquicoccus; species Aquicoccus porphyridii. The sequence continues at coordinate 49,032 of NZ_VINQ01000001.1, forward strand.
ATCACATCACCGCGCCGAGCGAGGATGGCGATGGCGGGTTCCGCTCGATGACGGCGGCGCTCAAGGATGCGGGGCTTGAACCCTCGGCACTCGACTATATCAATGCGCATGGCACCTCGACCATGGCCGATGTGATCGAACTGGCCGCGGTTGAGCGCCTGTTGGGCGAAGCGGTGGGGAAGGTCACGATGTCATCGACCAAGTCGATGACCGGGCATCTTCTGGGGGCGGCCGGCGCGATCGAGGCGATCTTCTCGATCCTTGCCATTCGCGACCAGGTGGCACCGCCCACCATCAACTTGGACAATCCGGCGGTGGAAACATCCATTGACCTGGCGCCCAATGCCAAACGTGAGCGCGAGATCTCCGTGGCGCTATCCAACAGTTTCGGGTTCGGCGGCACCAACGCCAGCGTGATCTTCAGAAAGGTCTGATCTCATGTGGCGACATATCGCCTCGAACGCGATTACACTCTTGATCGTGGGGATTTTCCTGCTGGGCGGTGTGATCCTGTGGGGACAGAACCAATATGTGGCCGAGGGGCCATTGGATGAGCGGATCTGTCTGCGGGTCGAGCGGGGCAGCAATGTCACCCGCGTGTCGCACACATTGGAGGACGAGGGTGCAATCACGTCGGGTACGATCTTTCGACTGGGAATGGATTATGCCGACAAGACCGCGCAGCTCAAGGCGGGGAGTTTTCTGGTGCCCGAGGGGGCGTCGATGGCCGAGATCGCCGATATCATCACTCGTGGTGGGGCATCGACCTGTGGCACCGAGGTGGTCTACCGGATCGGGGTGACGCAAGCGACGGTGCAGGTGCGCGAGCTCGATCCCGCGACCAGCCGTTTCGTGGAACAGGCCAGCTTTGACCCTTCGGCAGACGAGCCGCCTGCGCAGTTCGTCGAGATGCATGCACGCCCCGATACGCGCTATCGCGTGGCGCTGGCCGAAGGGGTGACAAGCTGGCAGGTGGTGGATGTGCTGGGGCGGGTCGATGTGCTGGAGGGCGAGATCGACAAGATTCCGGCCGAGGGCAGCCTTGCGCCCGACAGTTACGAGGTACAGGTCGGCGATGAGCGTGCCGATCTGATTGCGCGGATGACGGCCGCGCAGGAAGAGATCCTGACTGCTGCCTGGCAGAACCGGGTTGAGGGATTGCCGATCGAGACGCCCGAAGAGGCGCTGATCCTGGCGTCGATCATCGAGAAGGAGACCGGGGTGCCGGAGGAGCGCCGCCAGGTGGCGAGCGTGTTCGTCAACCGGCTCAACCGGGGCATGCGGCTTCAAACCGACCCGACGGTGATTTATGGTCTCACCGAGGGGCAGGGCGTGCTGGGTCGCGGCTTGCGGCAAAGCGAGCTGCGCGCCGAGACGCCATGGAACACCTATGTGATCGAAGGTTTGCCGCCGACACCGATTGCCAATCCGGGCCGGGCGAGCATTGAGGCGGCGCTGAACCCGGATCAGACGAATTATGTCTTTTTCGTTGCTGATGGCTCGGGCGGTCATGCCTTTGCCGAGACGCTCGAAGAGCATAACGCGAATGTCCGCAGGTGGCGCGAGATCGAGGCGCAGCGCAATTCGGACTGATCCCGGCACGGGCAGGCCCGCGCAAAAGAATGCGATTCTGCCCGCGCATCAGGATTGCGCGAGCGCTCGAACAGTAGCTGGCGCGCTGGCGTGGAACCTTGATCAGATGATTGTTGCGCGGGTTCAGGGGCTTGCCTCGTGATTTGCGATTGTCATGCCGCTGTTGCATCATCGGATTATCCCTTGGGCGACGACCCGATATCGTGGGGCTTGCAGGGTTCCTTCCACGATATATAGTGGATGTATTGACAGGGGCGGATGGCAACGCCCGCAGAGTTCGGGCGGTAAGGACATGGATGGAGATTTCAGAAGCGAATTCGTGAGGCAACCCGGCGCGCTCAAGCAGTTTCCGGCGCTGGTGCTGAATGCCGACTATCGGCCCTTGTCCTATTATCCGCTGAGCCTCTGGCCGTGGCAGGAGGCGGTCAAGGCGGCCTGGCTGGACCGGGTGGATATCGTGGCGGAATATGACCATGTGGTCCGGTCGCCCAGTATCGAGATCAGGGTGCCCTCGGTCGTGGTTCTGAAAGATTACATCAAACCAATGAAGCGCGTGGCCTTCACGCGCTTCAATCTTTTTCTGCGGGATGAATTCTGCTGTCAGTATTGCGGGGCAAAGGGCGACCTGACCTTTGATCACGTCGTGCCGCGCGCCGCGGGCGGGGTGACCAGTTGGGAAAACGTCGTCGCGGCCTGTAGCAGTTGCAATCTCAGGAAGGGGTCGAAAAGCCTGCGCCAGGCGCGGATGAGCCTGCAAAAGCCGCCGCGTATGCCCGGCGCCGAAGAATTGCGCAATCTGGGCCGAAAGTTTCCGCCCGGCCACCTGCATGAAAGCTGGCTGGATTTCCTTTACTGGGATGCCGAACTGGACGCCTGAGCCTTTATTGGGCGGGGAAAGCGGCCTCAGCCGTTCACCGCGTTATCCTCGTCCTCGGCTGTTATGAACGTAATGTCGCCCGCAACCCCGAGTGCCCGGATTGCGCCGACCAGCTCGTTCATCGCCGCCTCGCCCTCTTTCGGTTTGACGCGACCGGTCTCGTCGATTTCCTCCTGCAAGGTTTCGGCCATGCGCTTGGGGATATTGGCAAGGATGAATTCGGCGGTGTCGGCCAGATCGCCACCCGCGGTGCGCGCATGGGCCAGCGCCATGACAAGGCGCGGCTGCTCGATCTCGCGGACGGTGCGCGGGATGTCGACCGGGGCGACCCGGGCGGGGATATGGGCAAAGGTGAAGATCGCCTTGCGCAGCTTTTGCGAGAATACCGCGTCATCCTCGTCCAGTCCGGTCAGCACCTCGTCACGGGTGTCGGCCGGTGAAATGTTGAGAATCGCGCCCAGCCGCGCCACCGGGTCCTCGTCGAAGGCGAGGGTGGGCCGGGTCTGGAACTCGGCGGCGAGCGAGAGGCCGATGCGGTCGACGGTATCGGGCCGGACATTGCCGGTGAGGGTGATCGCATAGGTGATGCGGCGTGCCTGAGCGCCCGGCAGACGGTGGAGAAGCTCGGCCGCCGTGGCAACGGGAAGCTTCGACAGGAGAACGGCCGAAACTTCGGTGCTCTCGCGGGTCAGGATGGGAAGCAGCGCACCGATCTCCTGTGCCCGGATCAGGGCCCAGGGGTCGCCGATCTGGCGCACCCCGGCTTCCTTGCGCAGGCGCGCGGCGGTCTGGGGCGAGATCCGGCCGTCGAGCGCGGTCAGCGCCCCGGCCAGATCGCCGGGAAAGATCAATCCCATCCGGTCAAGCTCATCCGCGAATTCGGTGATGACCGCGGCCAGCGTGTCACGATCGACATAGCGCATCGCGCCGATTTGCTGGGTCAAGGCGGATTGCAGATCGTCAGGCAACGCGGCGATCGGGATATCCGCGCCTTCCTGTATCAGGAATCTCACGATGATCGCGGCCTTTTGCCGTCGCGTTAGCAGCGGGGCCGTCGGCTTCACGGGGCGTGAGGTTCGACCAAGAGAATCGGACCCGGCCCCGGTCGCGGGACCCGGCGGGGCAAGCGGTGTCAGATCGGTCATCGGCATATCACGGTCCGCTGCGGTCGCATCATCCGTGAGATTAGGGGCGAACCGGTAAAGAAATGCTGAAACGCCAGCGGTTTCACGGCGCGCTGACGGTTCTATGCACGACGATTCACAAGCCTACCCAAGGGGCGGTCTTGAAATCGGGCGCCTGGTCAGCTCGTGGTTTGGGGCACGCAGCTTCCGGTTTCAGGATTGTAGACCGAGCCTTCGGCGCAGGTCATGGCCTGATCGTGGCTGTTCGAACACATGGCCGAGGCGAGGCCGGGCGCAAGAACAAGCGCAACGACGGCGAGCGTGAGTTTCCTTTTCATGCTGGTATCCTTTCCCGCTGATCGCAAAAGGCTAACATGACAGGCTTGTCTCATCGATCACGAAACTGTGAGCCGCGTCCACCCCGGATGCATACTGGTCTCTTTCTTGGCGAAAAAATACTCGAATCCTACCTGTACGAATGCATATCGCGATCCATAAGGGCCTGCTTGTCCAGGTTTGTTCCGGGCCGAGCGCAGCGAGGCCCCCGGGCGACGGCAGCGCCGGCGCAAGTCCTGCTAACTGCCGAACACCCGGCGAAAGATCGTGTCGACATGCTTGGTGTGATAGCCAAGGTCGAACTTCTCGTCGATCTCGTCCTCGGTAAGGGCCGCGCGCACTTCGTCGTCCTTGAGCAGCTCTTCACGGAAATCCGCGCCTTCTTCCCAGACCTTCATCGCGTTGCGCTGAACAAGACGATAGGCGTCCTCGCGGCTCACGCCGACCTGGGTCAACGCAAGCAGCACGCGCTGGCTCATCACCAGACCCTTGAACTTGTCCATGTTGGCACGCATGGCGTCGGGGTAGACCACGAGCTTTTCAATCACGCCCGCCAGCCGGTTCAGTGCGAAATCGAGCGTCACGGTGGCGTCCGGGCCGATGCCGCGTTCGACCGAGGAATGCGAGATGTCGCGTTCATGCCAGAGCGCCACGTTCTCCATCGCGGGGATGACCGTCATGCGCACCAGCCGCGCCAGCCCGGTGAGGTTCTCTGTCAACACCGGGTTGCGTTTGTGTGGCATCGCCGAACTGCCCTTTTGGCCCTTGGAAAAGAATTCCTCGGCTTCCAGAACCTCGGTGCGCTGCATGTGGCGGATCTCGATGGCGATATTCTCGATCGAACTGGCGATCACGCCCAGCGTGGCAAAGAACATCGCGTGGCGGTCGCGTGGAATGACCTGGGTCGAGATCGGTTCGGGGCGCAAGCCCAGTTTGGCGCAGACATGCTCTTCGACCGCGGGATCGATATTCGCGAATGTGCCGACCGCGCCGGAAATCGCGCCGGTGGCGATCTCCCAGCGGGCCTTTTCGAGGCGGTTCCGGTTGCGGTCCATCTCGGCATAGAACCGCGCGAAGGTCAGGCCCATCGTGGTGGGTTCGGCGTGGATGCCATGGCTGCGCCCGATGCGTACCGTGTCCTTGTGCTCATGGGCGCGTTTCTTGAGTGCGGCCAGAACCTTGTCGAGATCTGCCAGAAGGATGTCGGCGGCGCGCACCAACTGGATGTTGAGCGTGGTGTCGAGCACGTCGGAACTGGTCATGCCCTGATGGACAAAGCGCGCTTCGTCATTTCCGATGATCTCGGCGAGGTGGGTGAGGAAGGCGATCACGTCATGCTTGGTGACGGCCTCGATCTCGTCGATGCGGGCGACGTCGAATTCGACATCCTTCGCCTTCCACACGGCCTCGGCATTCGCGCGCGGGATCACACCCAGATCGGCCTGTGCGTCGCAGGCGTGGGCCTCGATCTCGTACCAGATGCGGAACTTGGTGGCGGGCTCCCAGATGGCGGTCATCTCGGGGCGGGCATAGCGGGGGATCATGGGCAGATGTCTCGCGGTTGGGATGTTTGGCGCGGTCATAGACTGGGCGCGCCGCGATCACAAGGCGGCGGGGTGGCTGTGATCGAACAGGACTGGCCAATGCGCCCTGCGGAACTCATCGTTCCAGAGGGGGCGCAAGCGCCGGTGTGGTGGGCCGTTGCTGCCGTTGTGCTGTGATCAGGCGGTGGGCGGGTCGAGCTCGGCCTTGTTCATGCAGTAGTCGGGCGCGTGATCAAGCTGCGCGCATCGTGCCTGAAGGTCGGCGCAGCCCGCCTGATCGGTGCAGGCCGAACAGCGCAGGATCATCGCCCGAAAATCGAGCGCGGCCTGATCCGGGTTGCGCAGGATCGGGTTCGCGATATCCGCGCCCAGACGGGTGGCCATGCCGTGTACGAGATCGGCGCTTTGCGAAATTTTGGAAAAAAGCCCCATTGTTCCCTCCGAAATGGTGGGCCGGTCTGCGGATGGCAACGCCGGTCCCGATGTCCCTGTGTGCCCGTCATGCCCGGTCGGCACCTTGATTTGGGTCAAGTCAGGCGGCCGTGCGGTGTGAATTGGGGCTTGCGCGGTGCATGATGCCGGTGCAGAAAAATGCCACGACATGCAATTCATCAAGGAGGACGAGAGATTGGCCATTGCAGAAAAACGCCCGGTTCTGGTTGAGGCGCTGGGATTCACACGCGGTTATGCCACATCGGCAAGGGATCTGGCATTGATCGTGGCGGGGGTTGGCGCGCTTGTACTGGCGGCGAATATCCGGGTGCCGATGTGGCCGGTGCCGGTCACGATGCAGACGCTGGCGGTGCTGATGATCGGGGCGGGCTATGGTCTGCGGCTCGGGCTTGTCACCGTGCTGGCCTATCTGGCGCTTGGCGCGGCAGGCGTGGCGGTGTTCGCGGGCGAGAGCGCGGGACTGGCCTATATGGCGGGGCCGACCGGCGGTTATCTCGTCGGCTTTGTCGTGGCGGCGGGGCTGATGGCGGCGCTGGCGCGGCGCGGCTGGGACCGCACGGTGCTGCGCATGGGGGCTGCGATGATTCTGGGCAATGCGGCGATCTATGCCTGCGGCCTGGCCTGGATGAGCGCGCTTTTCGCCGCCGACAAAGGGATGGGCTGGGTGCTGCAATATGGCATGGTGAATTTCCTTCCCGGTGATGCGCTCAAGATCGCGCTGGCGGCGATGCTGATGCCGCTTTTGTGGCGCGCAGTGAAACGCTGACAGCGGTCGCATCGGCGACAGTTTTGCGCCCGGCCGGAAAGGTCGGGCGTTTTTCATGCGACCGTCAGGGGCCTGTCATACGGATGCACGGATCACTTCGCATTCCCAGCCGTCTTAGCGCCCCACCGCGCCCGTGATCGCCGAGTCGATCATGTCGGTGACACGGTCGATGCCGTGCGGCGCGTCCTCGCGCCAGAACTGCATTCGCACCTCATCACCATGGTCGATGATCGCTTCTTCGCGGAAACCTTTCTCGGTGACGGCATCGGCAAAGGCCCGGGCGGAGGCAGTATGGGGAAAAGCGCATAAGGGTCGAGACATGGACGCAGTCGGTGAAGCCCGCGATCGGCGCTTCCCGGGCCAGTGACAGGTTCAGAAAGGTGGAGGAGGGATTGTCATCGACCCGTCCGAACCAGACACCCCAATGATTGCGCATACCGATCATGGAATGGATGTACTGCCGGGTGCGGGAAATGGAAATGCACCGGTGAGCGGGTCAGGCAGAATCGGTCAGTGTGGTGAAGATCTGCGAGCTGCGTTCGAGCGTGCGATGGACCGGACATTTGTCGGCGATTTCGAGAAGCCGCCGACGCTGATCTTCGCTCAGATCGCCGGTGAGGGTGATTTCACGGCGAAACGAGTCGATCTTTTCCGATTTCCCGGCCGAGCCCGCATCCTGAGCGTGGACCTTGTCATGGCATACATCCACCTGCACATGGTCGAGCGGCCAGCCCTTGCGGCGGGCATACATGCGGATGGTCATCGAGGTGCAGGCGCCAAGACCGGATGCCAGGAAACCGTAGGGTGACATGCCGCGATTGGTGCCGCCATAGGATTCCGGTTCATCGGCCAGCACATGATGGCGCGGGCCAGAGGTGATATCCTGCAAGAACCCACCGGGGTCGGATTCCGAGACGCGGGTGATACCTTCGGGGGCGCCGGGGGGCGGGGCGGGGTGTTTGAGCCCGAGGTAGCGCGTGGCCCAGGCGGCGATGACACCGGCGGCATATTCGGCGTCCGATGCGTCGGAAATCAGGTGGTCGGCATCATCGAGCGTGACAAAACTCTTGGGGTGCTTGGCGGCCTTGAAGATGTCGGCGGCGTTGTCGATGCCCACCACGGCATCGCGTGGCGCATGCAGGACGAGCAGCGCGCGCCCCAGGGTTTCGATGGCCCGGGCGAGATTGCGCGACGAGATGTCGTCGATGAATTCGCGGCTGATGGTGAAGGGGCGTCCGCCGAGATCGACCTTGGCCTCACCCTCGCGGCAGATCCTGTCGATCTTGTCCGAGAAATGGCGCGTGACATGGGCGGGATCGAAGGGTGCGCCAATGGTGGCGACGGCGCGCACCGATTTCATGTCACCCGCCGCAGCGAGCACCGCCGCCCCGCCCAGCGAGTGGCCGACGAGCAGGTCGGGCGCCATGTCGTTATCGGCAAGCCATGTCGCGGCGGCCTTGAGATCGGCGAGATTGGTGGCAAAGGAGGTGTTGGCGAACTCGCCCTCGGAATGGCCCAGCCCGGTGAAATCAAAGCGCAGCACCGCGATACCGGCCGCGTTGAGCCGTTGCGCAATGCGCCGGGCGGCGGGAATATCCTTGGAGCAGGTAAAGCAATGGGCAAAGAGCGCGGTGGCCAGGTGCGGCCCCGACGGTCGGTCGAGTCGCGCGGCGAGGTCATGCCCATCGTGACCGGGAAAGGTTATTTTCTCGCTGGGCATGAGGTGGTCCTTTCGGGACTGGCGGATCGGCTAGTTAAAGGGTGGGTGAGGGTCGGGCCTGGCGCAAGTCATGTTTCAGGTGAATGACGGTGCTGTGAGCAAAGGTGTCCGGCATGTGGCAGAGGTGGATTCGTGACATGATCGGGAGTTTGGGGTCTTGGCGCGGGTGTGGGAACGGGCTAGGCACAGCGCATGATCTTGCAACATACGATCCCCTATGACGTGCACGCCCCGCGCCCCTTGCCGGGGATTGCGCCGCTGGCGGCGGATGACTGGCTGCGGGTGGACGACGCCTTTGCCGAGCAGATGACCGAGCGCGAACGGCTGATTGCGGACCGGCGGGCGGCGGTCATTGCGCTGGACGAAAGCGTGCGGGCGGCGGCCGAGGAATTGCTCGACATGGTTCTGGCACAGGTTCTGGGGACGACGCTCTATGCGCGTGATGGCGACGCGGTGATCCGACCCGACGGGAGACGGGTGGAGATTGACCGGGACGATCCGATGGCCACGCTGGGGCGGCTGGTGCAGGAGGATTTTTGCATCCTCGACAAGCGCGGTGACGAGCATGTGCTGTTGGGCGCGGTGCTGTGTTTTCCGGCAAGCTGGTCCCTGGACGAGAAATTCCGCCGTCCGCTGATCGGTATTCACATCCCGGTCGAGAGCTATGATGCCAATATCGCGCGGCGGGTGCAGCGGCTGTTCGACGGGGTGCAGCCCGAGCGGCCCTTGTGGCGGTTCAATGCGCTTTGGTATGACGATCCGGCCTTGCATCAGCCCCGGCGCGAGGGCGAGCGGCGCGACCGGGTCGATCCGGCAGGGGCGGCGTTCCTGCGATCCGAGATGCAGACCGTAAGGCGGCTGCCGCAAAGCCGTGCAGTGGTGTTCGGCATTCACACCTATGTTCTGGCGCGGGCGGATGTGGAGCAGGGGTGAGGCCGCTCACCTGTCGATCTGGGTGCCCATGATCGAGAGCGATTCCTGGTAGACCGAGGCCGCGTTCCATTGCTTGAGCACGGCATAATTATGGGTGCCCTTGTGATAGGGCTGACCCGGTTTCCAGCCCTTGGCGCGCAGGTAATTGGCGGTCGAGGCCAGCGCGTCCACCTGGTTGTAGAAGTCGATCCGCCCGTCGCCATTGCCGTCGACCCCGTATTCGAGCGCGTTGCCCGGCAGGAACTGGGTATGGCCCAACTCGCCATGCTTGGCGCCCTTGGTGGTGGGGGTGACCGACCCGATATCGACCATCCTGAGCGCCCCGATGGCATGTGGGCGGAAGAAGTCCGAGCGGCGGCAGTCATAGGTCAGGGTGACGATGGCCGAGACCACGTTTGAATCGCCCATGAAGCCGCCAAAGGCCGTTTCCATGCCGTGAATCGCGATCAGAACCCCCGCCGGCACGCCATAGATGCGTTCGAGCGACTGGTAGAAGGCGGGGCTTTGCGCCTTGCGCTTGCGGCCTTGAGCGATGATCGTGTTGGCGCCGCGGACCTGCATGAATTTTTCGAGACTATAGCGAAAACTTTTCTGGTTGCGGTCGGCGGCGATGGTGCCGCTGGCATAGCGGGTCCGGGCCAGCGCCTGGAGCCCGGCGGGCCCGACGCCCGCGCGCCTGGCCTCGGTTGCGAAGGCGGTTTTCCACTGTTCGAATCCGTTGGCGGTGTTGCCGCAGGTGGCGGCGAGGGTTGGCGCCGAGAGGGCGAGGGCGGTGGAGGCGATGGCCGTGATCTTGAAAAAATTTGCAAGGCGCATAAAAAATTCCATGAGATATCCGGGATCTGTTGTTGAGCCAAGTTTAGCCGCCAATTGCCATCGTCGCAAAGACAAATGATCCCCGATGCCGTCGCGGCGCACTTGACGGGCGGGCAGGGGCACAGCAGCGTGGCGAGAGACGGATCAGAGGTGGATCATGGGCTATATCGGCAAAGAGGTGGTGCTGGACGATCCGGCGCTGGTGCACGCATCGGCGCAGCTTTATGGCAAGGTCTATATCGGGCCGGGGGCGTCGGTCTGGCCTAACGTGGTGACACGGGCCGAGATGTATGAAATCCGCATCGGGGCGCGCAGCAATGTCCAGGATTTCGTGATGATCCATGTCGGCACGTTCACGCCCACCATCGTCGGTGAGGACTGCTCGATCACCCATCACGTCACCTTGCACGGCTGCGAGATCGGCGACCGTTGCCTGATCGGGATCAACGCGACGATCATGGACGGGGCGAAGATCGGGGCCAACTCGATCGTGGCGGGGCATTCGATCGTGACCGAGAATGCGGAATTCTCGGCAAATTCGATTATTGCCGGGGTGCCGGCCAAGCAGGTCGCAACGCGCGATTGCGGGGCGAAGAACGTTGGAAATGCACGGTTTTACGAGATGAACGCCCGCAACTATGCACAGGGGCGCGACCGGTTGAGCAAGGATCAGGTTGCGCAGCTTGCCGCGATCTTCGCCGGTTGAGCGCGCAGGATCGCGAGATCCCGCGCGCCGTGCAACCATCCGGTTTCAGATGAAAGCGGCAAAAATCTGGGCGCCCAGCTGGGTTTGCGAGGTTCCCATTATGAACCCGGTCAGCGCCGCCATGCGCCCGCTGAATTCAAAGCTTTCGCGTCCGAGAACGGTGTAGGTCAGCACCGCAGCACCCAGCGGCAACGAGAAGGCGATCACCGATGCGTTCATCGAATGGATCGCGGCACGGTGCAAGAGCGGTTTTGCCTGTGCTGGCTGGGGCAGGTCGTTCTCGGGCGGGTAGAGCGCCATTCTGATCCCTGCGTTTTGCAGCCATACCTTGTCGCGTACCGGTGCCGCCCGGGGCCGGTTGCGCCGTGTGCCCGATCTGGCGCGGTCGGCATGGATGGCGGGATGGGTCGGACGAATGGGGACGGGCTTGGGCTTGGGCTCGGGTTCCACCATGGCCGCCTGAGTTGCGATGAAAGGGTCTGTCCTTCGATTGCTCCGCTCGGCGTCGTAACGTCGCGCGAGATCGTCAAAAACGTCATCGGGCATGATGTCGGTGACGGGACGAGCGGTGGCACGGACGGTATGTTCCTCTTTGCCGGGGCTGGCGGTGGCGCTGGGGGCGCAGGCCGCGTATTCCTCCATGGGTTCCTCCATGGGGACAGGGGCCGGCGTGGTTTGCGATACGTCGGTTTCGTCTTGCAGCACCTGCCAGATATGTTCGATGACCGCGTCGTAAAGATCCTCGGAGAACGCCTCGACCAGTTCGATCCGAAGGAAACGATCGGGGGGATGATGGGTTTCGACCCGCTCGACCAAGCCATCGAACACGAACTTGCGCCGTTCGAACAGTGGGCCGTCGCAGGGCATGTCCTCACGGGTGCCCACGGCGATCACGAGGCTTTCAGCATAGGGGCGCAAGGCCTCGACATGATTGAATTCCTTGGAGAAATCGCAAAATGCGAGGCATATCCGAAGCCCGGACAGGTCGAGCGTGATGAAATCGTCATACTGTGACGACACCCGCACGTCGAGCGCGGGGTTGTTTCGCAATACCTCTTCCAGCTCGGCCGCGAGGGCCGGGAAGTTGAGTTCGGACGGGGTGGCATAGCACAATGCCGCAATCGTACTGTTGGCTTTGCTCGTCATGAGGGAATCCTCCTGCCATCAGTTCTCGTTGAGTTGAACAGTCAATTAAGGGCGCATTTGGGACGAATTGTGGAATTTTGAGTGTCAATAAGGGCAGGATTGTCGCAATTGGCGCATCATTTTGCGCGGGGGCGTCCGGATTGTTGAGACGGATCGCCCTGGAATGAGCCTCTGGATTGCCCCGGCGGGGGCGTGAAATGCCTGTCGCGATGCCATTTGAGGCACGCGGGAAGGGGATTCGTTAACGCGGTGATTTCGTCGGAATCGGGGGGGTGACATCCGGCTGTTTTCCGGCTGCCGCCCGGCTGCCGGGTGACGGCGGGGCATGGGCGACGCGAGGAGTGAACGCCCCGCGCGGATGTTTCACAAAGGGTTCATATGAATGTTTTCCAAATTTCACATGAGCATGAGACCGGTCATCCGAAACGCGGTTAATCGGGATCTGCGCCCATGGACTGGACGGCAATACGGCTATCGGATCGGCAGCGTGACATGCTCTGCAAGGTGCAGGATGCGCACCATGTCTCGATCGAGCGGCTGGCCCAGATCTATGGCGTTTCGCCGCAGACGATCCGGCGCGATGTGAACGGCATGTGCGAGGCGGGCGTTCTGCGCCGGGTGCATGGCGGTGTCGAGGCGCCGCGCGCCGACAACCTGGGCTATGGGACGCGCCGCACGCTCAACGCCCCGGGCAAGCGGCGCATCGCGGCGCGGTTCGCGGCGCAGGTCGAACCGGGCCTGTCGCTGGCCGTGTCGATCGGGACCACGCCGGAATTCGCGGTTCAGGCCCTGCACGACAAGACCGACCTGACGGTGATGACCAACAACCTCAACATCGCGCTTTTCGCCTGTGAGCGGGAAGGCTGGGCCGTGCATGTTCCGGGCGGCATGGTTCGGCCGGGGGATCGCGACGTGCTGGGCAGCCAGGTCGAGGCGTTCTTTGCGCGCTACCAGGTCGATATCGGGCTGTTTGGCGTGGCGGGCGTGGATGCCGATGGCACGTTGCTCGATTTCGCCGAAGGCGAGATGGCCGCGCGGATGGCCATTCTCGGGCATTGCCGCCGTTCGGTCCTGTTGCTGGATGGCAGCAAGTTCGGACGCGCCGCCCATGTGCGCGGTGGCCATATCTCGGATGTGGACGAGGTGATCTGTGATGTCGCGCCGCCCGCGCCGCTGGCCGAGGATATTGTCGCGCGGGGCGTTCGGATCACCATTGCCGGGGAGGTCGCATGAGCCCCCGGTCGTTTCCGCGCGGGCGGGCGATCCGACTCGAATCCATCGTCAAGCGATGGGATGACACGGTTGCGCTCGACGAGGTCGGCATCGACGTGGCGCCGGGCAGTTTTACCGCGCTTCTGGGGCCGTCGGGCTGTGGCAAATCCACCTTGCTGCGTATCGTGGCGGGGCTGGAGCCGGCCAGCGCCGGGCGGGTGGTGATCGGCGAGGACGATGTGACCACCCGGCCCGCCGACAAGCGCGACCTGTCGATGGTGTTCCAGTCCTACGCGCTTTTCCCGCATCTGAGCGTGGCCGAGAACATTGTTTTCGGCCTGCGCACCCGCGGGGTCAAGCGGCCCGAGCGGCAGGCGCGACTGGAGCGTGTGGCGCATCTGCTGGGGCTGGAAGCGTTGCTTGAGCGCAAGCCCGCCGCGCTGTCGGGCGGGCAACAACAGCGCGTGGCGCTGGGCCGCGCGGTGATCGCCGAACGCTCAATCTGCCTGATGGACGAGCCGCTGTCGAACCTCGATGCCAAGCTGCGCCAGACCATGCGCACCGAGCTGCGCGCGCTTCAGCGCGAGCTGGGCTTTACCATGCTTTACGTGACCCATGACCAGGTCGAGGCGATCACCATGGCCGACCAGGTGGTGTTGATGAATGCCGGGCGGGTCGAACAGGCGGCCACGCCGGGTGAATTGTACGAGCGGCCCGCGACCACCTTTGCCGCGCGCTTTATCGGCACGCCGCCGATGAACCTGATCCCGGCCGCGGCGCTGGGGGAGGTGGGGGTGCGGCTGGAACGCGCGCTGGGCCTTGCGGTCCAGGTGGGCATTCGCCCCGAGGCGATGCACCCGGCCCGCGGCGCGGCCACGTTCGAGATGGCGGTCACCGGGGCGGAATACCTGGGCGCGGATGCGTTGGTGCAGGGGCGGATCGGCGAGGCCCCGGTGCAGATGCGGGTGCCGGGCCATGCCATGCCCGAGGTCGGCGGCACGGTCGCGATGTCGGTCGCGGCGGATGATTTTCACGTCTTCGATGCGGGGACGGGCGCGCGCGTTGCGACGCCCGATCCGGCATCGTTGTTGGCCCGAACCGGATTCTCGGTGGCCACCCAGGGCGCGGAGGCGCCCATTTCCAACCAGAGGACACCATGACAATGCTTGCCAATATCCTGAAGGGCGCGGCCGCTGCTGCCGCGCTTGCCATCACCGCGGCGGCGCCGGCGCGTGCCACCGACCTGCAATTCTATTTCCCCGTCGCCGTGGGCGGCGGCGCGGCCGAGGTCATCCAGTCCCTCACCGATGAATACATGGCCGCCAACCCGGAGGTCAAAATCGACGCGGTTTATGCCGGCACCTACCAGGACACGATCACCAAGGTGATCACCGCCGCGCGCGGCGGCAACGCGCCGCAGCTTTCGGTGGCGCTTGCGGTGGATATGTTCACCCTGATCGACGAGGGGCTGATCCTGCCGTTCGACGATTTCATCACCAGCGAGGAAGACCGCGCCTGGCTCGATAGTTTCTATCCCGCCTTCATGGAAAACAGCCAGACCGGCGGCAAGACCTATGGCATCCCGTTCCAGCGTTCGACGCCGGTGCTTTACTGGAACAAGGAGGCCTTTGCCGAGGCCGGGCTCGACCCCGAAGCGCCGCCCGCCACCTGGGACGAGATGGTCGAGATGGGCAAGACCCTGACCAAGCGCGATGCCAATGGCAATGTCACGCAATGGGGTGTGCGCATTCCGACCTCGGGCTTTCCCTACTGGCTGTTCCAGGGGCTGAGCACGCAGAACGATGTGATCCTGGCCAATGCGGATGGCAACAAGACCAATTTCGATGATCCGGCGGTGGTCGAGGCGCTGGAATACCTCGTGTCGCTGTCGACCGAGCACGCGGTGATGGAGCCCGGCATCGTGGAATGGGGCGCCACGCCCAAGGCGTTCTTTGAAGGCCAGGCCGCGATGATGTGGACCACCACCGGCAACCTGACCAATGTGCGCGCCAACGCGCCGTTTGATTTCGGTGTTGCGATGCTGCCCGCGAACAAGCGCCGGGGCGCGCCCACGGGGGGTGGCAACTTCTACCTGTTCGACGGGTCGAGCGATGAGGAGCTTGCCGCGGCGGTGGATTTCATCAAGTGGATCACCGGGCCGGAGCAATCGGCCAAGTGGACCATGGCCACCGGATATGTCGCGCCGCGCCCGGCGACGTGGGAGACCGACACGATGAAAGCCTATGCCGCCGATTTCCCCGCCGTGCTGGTGGCGCGCGATCAGCTTGAGCATGCGGTGGCGGAGCTGTCGACCTATGAGAACCAGCGCATCACGCAGATCTTCAACGATGCGCTGGCCGCTGCGATCACCGGGACGAAACCGGCGGATGAGGCGCTGGCCGAGGCGCAGGCACAGGCCGACGCGATCCTGGCGGCCTATCGCTGAGCAGAGACTTGCGGGCGGGCCATGACGGCCTGCCCGTTGCCTTTTTCGTGCAAGAGGATGCGCCGATGCTGTCGCGCCAATGGATCCATGGCTGGTTGCTGTTGCTGCCCGCGCTGGCGTTCATCTTTCTGTTTACCCATATCCCCGCGATCACCACGATCTGGAACAGTTTCCAGTCGACCCCGCGCGGGCGGCGACCGGCGCAATTCGTCGGGTTGGACAATTACGAGCGGCTGATCGGTGACCCGGTGTTCTGGAAGGTGCTGGTCAACAATCTGTGGTTCGCGCTGGGCACGATCCCGGTTTCCATCGCGCTCAGCATCGCGATGGCGCTTTTCGTCAACCGCGCGTTCGCGGGGCGGTCGCTGGTGCGCATGGCCTATTTCACGCCCACGGTTCTGCCGCTGATCGCGGTGGCCAATATCTGGCTGTTTTTCTACACGCCCGGGTTCGGCCTGATCGACCAGGTTCTGGGCGCCTTCGGCCATGGGCAGACCAACCTGCTGGGCAGTCCGGATACCGCGCTGGGGGCGATCATCGTGGTGTCGATCTGGAAAGAGGCGGGGTTCTTCATGATCTTCTACCTCGCCGCGTTGCAGGCGATCCCGCCGCAACTGGCCGAGGCGGCACGGATCGAGGGTGCGGGCGGCTGGACCATTTTCCGGCGCATCACCTTTCCGCTGATGATGCCGACCACGCTTTTCGTGTCGATCAATGCGGTGATCAACGCGTTCCGGCTGGTCGACCACATCTTTATCCTGACCGGCGGCGGGCCGGACAACGCGTCATCGCTGTTGCTTTACTATATCTATGAAACCTCGTTCCGGTATTGGGACACCGCTTATGGTGCGACGCTAACGGTGGTGATGCTGGCGCTGCTGGGATTGTTCGCCATCGGGCAGTTTTTCCTGTTCGATCGCAAGGTGCATTACAAATGACCGGGTTTGATCGCATCCTGATGACCACGGGCGCGGTGGTGCTTGCGCTGATCTGGGTCTTGCCGCTGGCCTATGCGGTCTGGACGGCGTTTCACCCGTCGGAATACGAGGCGCGGTTCGTGCTGGGCGCGCCGCTGACGCTGGAGAATTTCGTCAAGGCATGGAACGCGGCGCCGTTCGCGCGGTATTTCCTCAACACCTTCATCCTCGTCACCGGGATCGTGGTGTGCCAGTTCGTGCTGTGCACCTTGGCCGCCTACGGGTTTGCGCGTTACCGGTTTCCGGGGCGCGACATCCTGTTTTCGCTGGTGTTGCTGCAACTGCTGGTGATGCCGGATATCCTGATCGTCGAAAATTACCGCACCATCGGCGCGCTGGGGCTGGTCGATACCATCGCGGCCATCGCGCTGCCTTATGTTGCGTCGGGGTTCGGTGTCTTCCTGATCCGCCAGACCTTCATGACCGTGCCGCGCGAGCTGGACGAGGCCGCGCGGATCGAGGGGGCGGGGCCGCTGACGATCCTTTGGCGGGTCTATGTGCCCTTGGCCAAGCCGATCTACCTTGCCTATGGGTTGGTCTCGGTGAGCCATCACTGGAACAACTTCCTGTGGCCGCTGATCGTCACCAACTCGGTCGAGACCCGGCCGGTGACCGTGGGGCTGAGCATTTTTTCGACCACGGATTCCGGGGTGGAGTGGTCGGTGATCAACGCCGCCACGCTGATGACATCGGGGCCGCTTCTCATCGCTTTCCTGCTGTTCCAGCGCCAGTTCGTTCAGAGCTTCATGCGCGCGGGCATCAAATGACATGAAAAGGAGACAGTGATATGACCCTTCCCCTGCTTGGCGTGGCGATCCGGCGCGGCGATCTCGACGTGCTGCGCGACTGGATATTCGGCCCCGGCCGGGCCATCGAGATACAGGATTTCGTGATGCCCGAGGTGATCGCGGGCGATTGCGGGCCGCTGATCGCGTCGTATCGCGCGGCACTTGATGGTCATGCGGGCGCGCGCGGTATTCACGGGCCGTTTTTCGGGCTGGACCTGTCGAACCCGGACCCGGAGATCCGCGCGGTCATCCAGGCCCGGTTGCTCAAGGGGCTGGAGATTGCCGAGGCGCTGGGCGCGACGCATATGGTGGTGCACAGCCCGTTCACCTATTGGCATCTTCTCAACCGGCGCAACTATGCCGAGCTGCACGGTCAGATGCTGGAGGCGATCGCGGCCTGTCTTGCGCCGGTGCTGGCGCGTGCGGGGGATATCGGGTGCGATTTGATGCTTGAGAACATCGACGATACCGACCCCGGGGATCGCAATGACGTGGTGGCGCGGATCGGGCATCCCAACCTCAGGGTGTCGATCGACACCGGGCATGCGCAACTGGCCCATGGCCGCTATGGCGCGCCGCCGGTGGTGGATTTCATCGCCGAGGCGGGCGCGCATCTGGGGCATGTGCATGTGCAGGACGCCGATGGCTATGCCGATCGGCACTGGCATCCGGGCGAGGGCTGTGTGCCGTGGGCGGCGGTGTTCGCGGCACTTGCGCGGTCCCCGGCCGCGCCGCGACTGATCCTCGAAGTGCGGGATCGCCTGGAGCGTCTGCCCGCGACGGTGGCCGCGTTGGAAGAGCGCGGGCTTGCACGGTGAGGGCGCCGGTTGAGCGCCCCCATTGACGGTCTGAGGTCAGCGGCGTGTTACGAAGAGGGCTTGGCCGGGGCCGGCTGTGGCGCGGCATTCTGTTTGGCCGCGGCCTGGCCGCCCGCCTGGGGCTTTCCCCCGGACAGCGGGTCATCCTGCCGTTGCACCGAACCTTCGAAATGGGCGCCGGATTCGATGGCGATGGTCTTGTGGATGATGTCGCCTTCGACCCGGGCGGTGGCGGTGAGGCGCACCTTGAGGCCACGCACGCGGCCCACGATCCGGCCATTCACGACGACATCGTCGGCCATCACTTCGCCCTTGACGGTGGCGCCTTCGCCGACGGTCAGCAGATGCGCGCGGATGTCGCCTTCGACCGTGCCCTCGATCTGGATGTCGCCGGTCGTCTTGAGATTGCCGGTGATATGCAGATCCGCGGACAGCACCGACGCGGGCGGTTTTGCCTTGGGCGCCGAGGCGCGGTAATCGCTTGCCGCCGCCTGTTTGGCCCCGCTCGTATCGGCGTCGCCGGTGGCGGCGGGTTTCGGTGTCTCCGGCGTTTTGGCGCCGGGTTCGTTGATTTTGCTTTTAGAAAACATCGTTTGCAGCCTTGATGTAAGTCATGGGGTTGACGGCCTTGCCGCCGATGCGGACTTCGTAGTGAAGATGCGGTCCGGTCACACGTCCGGAAGCTCCCATATCACCTATCCGGTCGCCGCGCGAGACTCTTTGTCCGGATTTCACGTTGATTTTGGACATGTGGGCATAACGGGTTTCGATTCCGAACTCGTGCTGGATCTTGACGAGGCGGCCATAGCCGGAACTCCAGCCGGAATGGGTGACGACGCCATCGGCCGTGGCATAGAGCGGTGTGCCGACCGGGCCGGCGAAATCGACACCCTGGTGCAGCCGCCGCCCGCCGGTCTTCGGATCACGCCGATAGCCAAAGCCGCTGGTGAAGCGATAGGCGTTCTTGACCGGGATGGCGAAGGGCGCCTTTTCGGCGGCGATCCGGTAGAGGTTGAGCCGATCCATCTGGTTGAGGATGCGGTTGGCGCGCATCGCGTCGGGCGAGGGGGCCTCGCCCTTGGTTGAAAAGCTGAGCGGGGTGAGCGGGCCGCCCTGGCCGGAATAGCCGCGACGCACCTGGTTGATGATGCTGTCGGTATTGAGCCCGGCCGAGCGGAACATCTTGTCGAGCGGCTTGACCGAGACGGCCATGGCTTCTTCGAGCTGGCGGAAGATCTGGTCGTTCTGATCCTGCATCAGGCGAATCTCGAACGCCATTTCATCGGCCTGTTCAAGGGCGTCGCGCGCATCGGCCATGATCTGGTCGCGTTCGGCGGCGGTTTCCGCAAGCACGGTGGACAGCATGTTGACCGCCCCTTCGGTCGCATCATCCGACCCGTCAAGCATCCCGTTGCCCGGGGTCTCGGTCAGGGCGAGGCGAAGCTCGTTCTCGGCGGCGCGGGCGGCGTCACGGTCTTTCATGGTGCGGCGCAGGGTGGTCTGGATGACTTCGATCCCGGTCTCGAGTTCGCGGCGACGGGTTTCGGAGGCCAGCAGTTGCGATTGCATGCGCGAAATCTGTTCGAGCGACGAGTTGAAGCGTTCCTGTGCCGCAAGTGCTTCTTCGGCACGGGTGTCGCGTTCGGAGGCAAGATGATTGAGCCGCGTCTCGTAGATCTGCCTGTCGCGCTTGGCCTGTTCGCGGAAATTGCCCGACCCGATCGAGTCCATCAGCACGATCGCGGTGGCGATGATCGCCCAGGCCACGAGCATCGCGCTGCCACCGAGGGCGATGACCTGCACATGCGGGCGCAGCCGGATGAACCTGGTGTCCTTGTCGGAACGCAGGAAAACGCGCCGTTCGGGAAAGTAATGCTCCAGAAGTGCATGAAGGCGAATTGCCAGTCGTGATCTCACGAGAATCTGTCCCTTGCCCCATCCCATTCTTGTCATCGGTCGCCCGCGAGGGCGTCAACGATAACTATACCGTGATTAACGGGGCTGATTCATGAGGGCAATGTCTTTGGGCCAGTGAATGCGGTTTGACGTTGGGTTGTGTCCAATTCAGGCGAAAAACCGCCGATATTGAAGGGCTTGATCAGCGAGGTTGATGTTTCTTCGGGGTCTCGTCCGCAAGTGGCCAGTAAAAATCGGGCGGCAATCCGGCCTCGGCGCGCTTTTCCGCGTTGAAGGGCAGTTTGAGCGATCCGCGAAAATAATGGCGCACGAGGCGGTGAAATTCGTCGCGCGGGTCGATGTCGTGGCGACCGCAAAGGAAGTGAAACCACTTGGAGCCATAGGCCACATGACCCACCTCTTCGGCATAGATGGTTTCGAGTGCGGCCACGGCCTGATCCGCACCGGCCTTGCGGAAGATGTCGATCATGCCGGGTGTCACGTCGAGGCCGCGCGCCTCGAGCACCATCGGCACGACGGCGAGGCGGCCCATGATGTCCCCGGTGGTATCCTCGGCCGCGCGCCACATGCCGGCATGGGCGGGCAGGGCGCCATAATGGCTGTCCATGTCTTCGAGGCAATCGCACATGAGGTTGAAATGTTTCGATTCCTCGTCCGCCGCCTTGACCCAGTCGTCATAGAATCCGGGTGGCATCGGGATATCGGTGAAGCGCGCGATGATGTCCCAATGCAGATCGACCGCGTTCAACTCGATATGGGCGACGGCATGCAGGAGCGCGATACGGCCCTGCGGGCTTCCGGGTTTGCGCTTGGGCACGTCGCGCGGGTCGCGCAGTTCGGGGCGGGCGGGACGCGCCGGGCGCAGCGGCGGGTCGGCCCGGCCCACCGGAATGGGCGTGCCCGCGTCGCGCGCGGCGAACCACGCGGCGGCGTGGGCATGCGAGCGCGCGGTCTTTTCACGGCCATGGGCGCAAGTGAGCACGTCGACGGCCATTTCGGCGAGGGTCTGCGGCATTCAGAGCGCCTTTGCCGCCGCGAGAACCTCGTCAACATGGCCATCGACCTTGACCTTGCGCCACTCGGCCACGATCTGCCCGGTGCCGTCGATCAGGAAGGTGGAGCGTTCGATGCCCATGAAGGTCTTGCCATACATCTTCTTTTCCTTCCAGACGTCGAACGCCTCGCTGACGGTGTCGTTTTCGTCGGACAGGAGCGGAATTGTCAGATCCTGCTTGTCGCGGAATTTTTCGTGGCTTGCGAGACTGTCCTTGGAAATGCCGAACACCTTGACCCCGGCGGCGTCGAAATCGGCGCGCAGGGCCGAAAAGCCCTTGGCCTCTTTGGTGCAGCCCGAGGTGTTGTCGCGGGGATAGAAGAACAGGACGACGGGTGCGGGGTTGAGACCCGATAGCGTCACCTGCGTACCGTCATCTGCGGGCAGCGTGAAATCGGGCGCGGGACGGGGCAGGTCGGGCATTGGCGGCTCCTTACCGTTTTGCAAAACAGATATTCCATATTAGGGCGTCAGCACGCAGAATTGAACCGCAAAGCGTTTCGGGAAAACGTGCATCGCCGATACCCTGACGCGCCTGGCGCTTTCGGAGATTGGCGCTGCATGCCGTGTCGGGTATTCCCGAATCGCGATGGCACAGGGCGAAGCTCGCCGAACGAAGTCGGAGGCGCTAGAAGTGAGCTGATGGATGAGAAGCAGATCACGGACAAGGCGAACCCGTCGCGCGATTCCGGGGAAGCATCGGGCGGTTCCCGCCCGCCGGAAGAGGTGAAGGCGCGGCGCGGACTGGGTCGGCGGGTCGGCGTGATGGCGCTCATCGTGATGGCGGGGCTGATGCTGGGGATCGCCATTGCCGTTCTGGCGCTGATCGGACGCCCGGTCGTGATGCCGGAATGGGCGCGCGTGCAGATCGAGGCGCAGGTGAATGCCCAGGTCGATGCCGTGCAGATCGGGATGGGCGAAGTCGCGCTGGTGGTGGAAGAGGGCTGGCAACCGCGGGTTCATCTGCGTGACGTGCGGCTGCGCGATGCCGAGGGGCGGCATGTTCTGAACCTGTCGGATGTCGAGAGCACGTTCGCGCTGCGCCCGTTGTTGTCGGGTGAATTCCGGCCGAGCCATTTCTGGCTCACCGGCATGCAGCTCTTGCTCAGGCGGGATGTCGACGGGCAGGTGGGACTGAGCCTTGGCGAGATGCCGGGCGCGGCGCGGCAGGCGGATCTCGCGGGGCTCGCCGATCAGGTCGACGCGATGCTGGAGCTTCCATTCCTGTCGGATTTCGAGACATTGACGGCCGATGGGTTGACCCTGCGCTATGAAGATGCGCGGGCGGGGCGGGCCTGGACCTTTGACGGCGGGCGCATCGAGATTGCGCGCCCCGGTGGCGGTGCGGGGGAGGAGTTGAGCCTGCGCGGCGATTTCGCACTGCTGGGCGGGCGCGACTATGCAGCCACGGTCGAGGTCAGTTATCGTGGGCGGCTCGACTCGCCCGAGGCGGTGTTCGGGGTGTCGTTCGAGGATCTTGCCACCAGCGATATTGCCGAACAATCGGCGGCGCTGTTGTGGCTCAACGTGTTGCGCGCGCCGATCTCGGGGTCGTTGCGCGCGTCAACGGACGAAGAGGGCAATCTCGGGCCGTTGAGCGCGACGTTGCGGATCGGCGAAGGGGTGTTGCAGCCGACAGAGACGACGCGCCCGATCCCGTTTCGGGCTGCGCAGACCTATTTCACCTATGACCCGCACAGCCGGATCATGCATCTTGACCAGGTGTCGGTCGACAGCGCGTGGGGACAGGCGCGGGGCGACGGGCAGGTCATGGTGGGTGCGCCGACGGACGCGGACGTGATCGCGGGCGGGAATTGGCCGAGCGAATTCGTTGCGCAGATACGGCTGGCCGAGATATCGGCCAATCCCGACGATCTTTTCGCCGCGCCGGTGAGCGTGAGCAATGCCAGCGCCGATCTGCGGCTTCGGCTCGACCCGTTCCAACTGAGCCTTGGCGAGATGACGGTGCAGGACGGTGCGCGGCGGCTTGTGCTGTCGGGCGATCTGCGGGCGCCTGCCGGGGGGTGGGACTTTTCGCTCAACGGGCGGCTCAACCATCTGACGCCGGAGCGGTTGCTGGAACTCTGGCCCGAGCGGGTCATTCCGCGCACCCGTAAGTGGGTTGGCGACAACGTTCTGGCGGCGAAATTGCGCAACGTTCAGATCGGCCTGCGCGGCGAGCCGGACGCCGCGCCCGACCTTTATCTCGGGCTTGAGTTTGACGAGGCCGCGACGCGGTTTTCCAAGACCATGCCGCCTGTGCAGGGCGCGCGCGGTCATGCGACCCTGATGCGCAATGAATTCACCGTGCGGGCCGAGGCCGGGCATGTCACGGCGCCGCAGGGTGGACGTGTCGAGATCGCGGGAACGGCGTTCCACATTCCCGATGTGCGCGAGCGTGAAGGCCTGGGTGTCGTGGACCTGCACACGAAAAGCACGATCACGGGCGCCTTGTCGCTTCTCGATATCGAGCCGCTCGGACTCTTGCGCAAGGCGGGGCAGGTGGTGACGATGGCCGATGGGCAGGCCGAGGCGACCGGGCGGCTCAGCTTTCCGCGCAAGCCCGATGTGCCGGTCGAGGATATTTCGTATGACATCGCGGCGGAATTGCGAAATGTGCGTAGCGAAACCCTGATCCCGGGGCATGTTCTGGCGGCGCCGGTTCTCGATGTGCGCGCGGATGCAGGCGGGTTGCAGATCAGCGGTGCAGGGCGGGTCGGGCAGGTGCCGGTCGAAGGCAGGTTTTCCAGTCCGCTGGGCGAGGGCGGTCAGGGCGGGAGCACGGTCGAGGGCTCGATCGAGTTGTCGCAGACCTTTGTCGACCAGTTCAATGTCGGGTTGCCGCCCGATGCGGTGCGGGGGCGTGCGCGCGGCGATGTGGCGATCCGGTTGCAGCGCGATAGGCCCGCGCAATTCACGCTCGGGTCCGATCTCGCCGGGGTGAGCCTGCGAATTCCCCAGATCGGGTGGTCGATGAGCGAGGCCGCGACCGGGCGTTTGCAGGTCACCGGCCAGTTGGGCGCGCCGACCGAGATCAGTGCCATTGCGCTGGATGCGCCGGGGTTAAGCGCCAGCGGGCGGCTCGATCTCGGGCCGGAGGGGGTGTTCCGCGCTGCCAGTTTCGACCGGGTGCGGGCGGGCAACTGGCTTGATGCCCCGGTCACGTTGATCGGGCGGGGGCCGGGACGCGCGCCCGAAATCCGCGTTGATGGGGGGGCGGTCGATCTGAGACAGACCGAGATCGGCAGCGGCACGGGCGCCGGCCGCCAGAACGGGGGCGGGCCGATCCGGGCGACGCTTGACCGGCTCACGATCAGCGATGCCATCGCGCTTACCGGGTTTCGCGGCGAATTTTCGACCGAGGGCGGAATGGACGGATCGTTCACCGGCCGGGTCAATGGCGGGGCCGAGGTGACGGGCCGGGTGATTCCGAGATCGGGGCGCAGCGCGTTTCGCATCCTGTCAGAGGATGCGGGCGGGGTGCTGAAATCCGCGGGGTTGTTGAAGAACGCGCGCGGCGGGAATTTCGACCTCACACTGGTGCCGGCCGCCGAGGCGGGTGACTTTGACGGAACGCTGAAAATCGGCAACATCCGCTTGCGCGAGGCCCCGGCGATGGCCGAGCTGCTCAACGCGATCAGCGTCGTGGGGCTTCTGGAGCAGTTGAGCGGCAATGGCATCCTGTTCACGGACGTCAATGCGCAGTTCCGGCTTGCACCGGACCAGGTGACGCTCTTGCGGTCGAGCGCGGTGGGCGCGTCGCTGGGCATCTCGATGGATGGGTATTACTATTTCGACAGTGGAACGATGCAGTTCCAGGGCGTGCTCTCGCCGCTCTACCTGCTCAACGCCGTCGGGCAGATCCTGACACGGCGGGGCGAGGGGCTGATCGGGTTCAATTTCCGCCTGCTTGGCACACCCGAAGACCCCCGGGTGCGGGTCAATCCGTTTTCGTTGTTGACGCCGGGCATGTTCCGCGAGATTTTCCGCCGCCCAGTGCCCGAGGTGACACAGTAACCCCCATGAAACTTTCCGATTTCGATTTTGATCTGCCCGAGGGGTTGATCGCCACGCGACCGGCGAGCCCGCGCTCCTCGGCCCGTCTCCTGGTGGCGGAGGGCGCGCGGATCACGGATGCGGTGGTGCGCGATTTGCCCGACTGGCTGCGCCCGGGGGATCGGTTGATCCTGAACGATACCAAGGTCATCCCCGCGCGGCTTTCCGGCCAGCGGGTGCGGCAGGGCGCGGGTGGCGAAAGCCGCGCGGGCATGGAGGTCACGCTGCTGGAGCCGCGACCGGACGGGCGCTGGGCGGCGCTGATCAAGCCGTTGCGCAAGCTGGGCATGGGTGAGCGGATCGAGTTCGGCGCCGGTTTCGACGCGCGTTGCGTGGAAAAGTCGGACGGGCAGGCGGTGTTGGAGTTCAACCTTGCCGGTGACGATTTCGACGCGGCGCTGGAGCGCGCGGGGGCGATGCCCCTGCCGCCCTATATCGAGGCACGGCGCAAAGCCGATGCGCGCGACAAACACGATTATCAGACCGTCTGGGCGCGCAAGCGCGGCGCGGTCGCGGCCCCGACGGCGAGCCTGCATTTCGATGATCCGCTGCTGGAACGGTTGGCGGCGAAGGGGGTGCAGTTCACGCATGTGACCCTGCATGTGGGGGCGGGGACGTTCCTGCCGGTCAAGGTGGATGACGTGCGCCAGCACAGGATGCATGCCGAATGGGGCGAGGTGAGCGAAGACGCCGCAAGGGAGATTTCCGAGACGCGGGCCAATGGCGGGCGGATCATCCCGGTGGGCACCACCGCGCTGCGCCTGATCGAGACGGCGGCGCGCGATGGCGGTGCCATTGCCCCGTGGGAGGGGGAAACGGATATCTTCATCTACCCGGGTTTCCGGTTTCGCGTGACCGATGCGTTGATGACCAATTTCCACCTGCCGAAATCGACCCTGATGATGCTGGTTGCGGCGTTGATGGGGCGCGAGCCGGTCATGCGGATCTATGCCCATGCGGTTGAAGAACGCTATCGTTTCTTTTCTTATGGGGATGCGTCGCTTTTGATCCCGGGGGGTTGAAAACGGCATCGGCAGGTCGCCTTGGAGCCTGACGCCCGATGTGCCAGTCTGGCAAGGCATCGGGAGACGCGAAGGAAATGACATGTTTCAGGTTCTGACATCCATCTGGGCCCTGCTGCTGGGGATGATGCTGTTGATGGTCGGCAACGGCCTTCAAGGCACGCTTTTGGGTGTGCGTGGCGGCATTGAGGGGTTTTCCACCGTCGAGATGTCGATCGTGATGTCGGCCTATTTCGTGGGGTTCCTGGGCGGGTCGCGCCTCACGCCCGAGTTGATCCGGCGGGTGGGGCATGTGCGGGTGTTCGCGGCGCTGGCCTCGTTCGTCTCGGCGATCCTCGTGCTTTATGCCGTGTGGGCCAACCCGTGGTTCTGGACGGTGCTGCGGGTGGTGATCGGCTTTTGTTTTTCCGGCGTCTATGTCACCGCGGAAAGCTGGCTCAACAACGCGGCGACGAATGACACGCGGGGCAAGGCGCTGTCGCTTTACATGATGGTGCAGATGGTGGGCATCGTTGCGGCGCAGGGTTTGCTTCTGGTGGCGGACCCGGCGGGGTTCATCCTGTTCATCATCCCTTCGGTCCTGGTGTCGATCTCTTTTGCGCCGATCCTGTTGTCGATCGCGCCCACGCCGGCCTTCGAGAGCACCAAGCCGATGAGCCTCAGGCAGATCTACAGCATCTCGCCGCTTGGTATCGTCGGCATGTTCCTGCTGGGCGGCGTTTTCTCGGCCCAGTTCGGCATGGGCGCGGTCTATGGCGCCGAGGCGGGGCTTACGCTGGTTCAGATTTCGATGTTCGTTTCGGCCTTTTACGTGGGGGCGACCGTGTTCCAGTACCCGCTGGGATGGATTTCGGACCGGATGGATCGGCGGGTCCTGGTCCTTGTCGTTTCGGTGTTGGGCGGGGTGGGTGCGATCATCGGTTTCGGCTTTGGCGGCGCGTTTCCCGCTCTTCTGGCCGCGGCCTTCATGATCGGCGGCACGTCGAACCCGCTTTATTCGCTGCTTCTGGCCTATACCAATGACTTCGTGGATCACGAAGACATGGCGGCCGTGTCGGGGGGGCTCGTTTTTGCCAATGGTCTCGGGGCGATTACGGGGCCGCTGATCACCGGCTGGATGATGGGCGTGATCGGTGCGCCGGGGTATTTCCTGTTCCTCGGCATTCTTCTTTTCGCGGTGGCGGGCTATGCCGGTTGGCGGATGACCCGGCGCGCGGCACCTGCGGTCGAGGATACCAGCTCCTACACGCCGGTCCTGATGTCGACGTCACCGGTCGCGGTGGAAATCGCGGTCGAGGGCATGGACGAGCAGGAAACCGCCGAGTCATGAAATGTCGTAAATCGTCATAAAACTTTACTGTCCATCGCGGAAAGAAGATGTGTAACGTCTTCATGTCAATGGGGGATCGGTCTTGGGTGAGGAGATGGACCAATGAGTAACCCGAAAGAGATTTTGGAATTCTGGCTCGACGATACCGGGCCAGCGGGCTGGTATAACGGGTCGGACGATCTGGACCAGGAGATACGTGATCGGTTCCTGGAAACATGGGAAGAGGCGCAAACGGGCGCCTATTCGCTTTGGCTGACCTATCCCAGCGGAGTCCTCGCCTATATCATCCTGTTGGACCAGTTTCCGCGCAACATGTTCCGCGGGTCCGGCGATGCTTTTGCCTCGGACAGGATCGCGCTTGCCGCGGCCAAGGTGGCGATTCACAAGGGTTGGGACATGAAGATCGACGAGCCCGCGCGGCAGTTCTTCTACATGCCGCTGATGCATTCGGAAAACCTGTGCAACCAGGAACATTGTGTCCGGCTGATGAAGGAACGGATGCCGGTCGCGGGTGAAAGCAACCTGCTGCATGCCCGGGCGCATCGTGAAGTGATCCGGCGGTTCGGGCGCTTTCCCTATCGCAACGAGGCATTGGCGCGCGCGACCACGGCACAGGAGCGCGCCTATCTTGAAAGCGGTGGATATGGATCGACCGTGAAGGCGTTGCAACAGGCCGCCGCCGCCTGATCCCGTTTCATCCGATTTGCATCGATCCCCCGGGTCTCGACCATGAACCCGGGCGCGTTGTTATGTCTGGAGAGATAGTTTAGTGTCAAACTAAATTTGGAATCGGAGTATGCGCCATGGCAGGCAAGGCATTTGACATGATCGTGATCGGGGCCGGACCCGGTGGCTATGTGGCCGCGATCCGGGGGGCGCAGTTGGGCCTGTCGGTGGCTATCGTGGAGCGCGAGCACATGGGGGGCATTTGCCTCAACTGGGGCTGCATTCCGACCAAGGCGCTGCTCAGGTCGGCGGAGGTGTTCCACCTGATGCACCGCGCCAAGGAGTTCGGCCTCACTGTCGAGAAACCGGGTTTCGATCTCGACGCGGTCGTGAAGCGGTCGCGCGGCATTGCCAAGCAGCTCAACTCCGGGGTCACGCATCTTCTCAAGAAGAACAAGGTGACGGCGATCATGGGCGAGGCGCGCCTGACCGGCAAGGGCAAGGTCACGGTCAAGACCGACAAGGGCGAAGAGGAATTGACCGGCAAATCCATCGTGCTGGCCACCGGGGCGCGCGCGCGAGAATTGCCGGGGCTCGAGGCCGATGGCGATCTGGTCTGGTCCTACCGCCACGCGCTGCAACCGCCGCATATGCCCAAGAAACTGCTGGTCATCGGGTCGGGAGCAATCGGGATCGAGTTTGCCAGCTTCTTCAACACGCTGGGCGCGGAAACCACCGTGGTCGAGGTGATGGAGCGCATTCTGCCAGTTGAGGATGCCGAGATCGCCGGTTTCGCGAAAAAGCAGTTCGAGAAACAGGGCATGACCATCATGGAAGGCGCCATGGTCAAGAAGCTTGACCGTGGCAAGGGCAAGGTGACGGCGCATATCGAGATCAAGGACAAGGTCGAGAAGCACGAATTCGACACGGTGATTTCGGCCGTCGGGATCGTCGGCAATGTCGAAGGACTGGGGCTTGAGGACGCGGGGGTGAAGGTCGACCGTAGCCATGTGGTGGTGGATGAGTATTGCCGGACCGGGGTCGACGGGGTGTATGCCATCGGCGACATCGCGGGCGCGCCGTGGCTCGCGCACAAGGCCAGCCACGAAGGCGTGACGGTGGCCGAGTTGATCGCCGGTCAAAAGCCCCATCCGGTGCGCCCCGAGAGCATCGCGGGCTGCACCTATTGCCATCCGCAGATCGCCAGCGTGGGCCTGACCGAGGCCAAGGCGAAAGAGGCCGGGCACGAGATCAAGGTGGGCCGCTTCCCGTTCATCGGCAACGGCAAGGCCATTGCCTTGGGTGAAGTCGAGGGCATGGTGAAAACGGTATTCGATGCCAAGACGGGCGAGCTTTTGGGTGCGCATATGGTCGGTGCCGAGGTGACCGAGCTGATCCAAGGTTACGTGGTCGGCCGGACATTGGAGACCACCGAGGAAGAACTGATGCACACGGTCTTTCCGCATCCGACGCTGTCGGAGATGATGCATGAAAGCGTGCTGGATGCTTATGGCAGGGCCCTGCATTTCTGAGCGCCGGTGAGAGGGTGCGATGAGCGGGAGCCTGAACAGGGTCGTGATGCAGCAAACCAGCCGCGGCTGGCTCAAATCGCTGGATCTGGCCGGTATGGATGCGGCCGAGATCTCTGGCAAATGGGGGCAGATGTTCGCGTTCCGCTCCTACCTCCGGTTTCGCTATCCCAAGCATGACATCTGCAAGGGGCCGTTCCTCGATTCGAAAGGGCGGGTGCGGCAGTTCGACCTGATTCTTGCCAACCAGGTCTGGGAACATCTCGACCGGCCCTACATGGCCACGGTCAACGTGCTGGATATGCTGCGACCGGGCGGGTATTTCTGGCTTGCCGTGCCGTTCCACATTCCCTTTCACGGTGATCCGGTGGATTGTTCGCGCTGGTCGGCAAGGGGGTTGAAGAACCTGTTGATCGAGGCGGGATTCGCGCCCGATGCCATCAAGGCCGCGCAATGGGGCAACCGGGCGGCGGCGGCGCGCAACCTCGAAGCGGATTGGCCGCCGAAATATGATCCCGACCGGGACGACCTTAGCAACGATCCGGATTTTCCGATATGTTCCTGGGCCTTGGCGCGGAAAAACGAAATTGTGGATTAAGCGCGTTCGATGGCGCCACCACCGCGCAGCCAATCCTGAAATCCGCCCAGATTGCGCACGTCCTTGAACCCCATGCGGCTGAGCATCTGCCCGGCCGAGGATGATCGCGCGCCCGAGGCGCAATAAAGCACGATCGTTTTCTCGGGGTCGAGGGAGCTGTCAAACTCCGGGTGGCGCGGGTCGCATTTCGAACTCAGGAGCATCATCGGAATGTGCCTGGCGCCCTTGGCCTTGCCGGTGGCGGCCACTTCGCCCGTTTCGCGCACGTCGATCAGCGTGATCGTCCCGTCACGCGCGCCGTTGACGGCCTCGACCGGGTCGATGCGCGCGATTTTGTTGCCCATGAAATGGCCAAACATGGCCGTCCCCCGATAGATTGTTCCAACATGGCGTGTTCGCCGTTGGCGTCACTTAACATTCGAAAAGAAGAATGTTAAGTGGCCAGGCAAGGGATTTCGCGTTGTTCGCCTTTCGTTCTCGATTTCGGGTTGGCACTATGGCATGGTGTGACTATCTGTTAAGCGGTCTGTTGGGGGCACGTGATGGCTGAGCTGAAAAATATCGAGGTGCGCGGGGCGCGCGAACATAATCTCAAGAATATCGACGTGGACATTCCGCGCGATCAGCTTGTGGTGATCACCGGGCTTTCGGGGTCGGGGAAGTCCTCGCTTGCGTTCGACACCATCTATGCCGAAGGGCAGCGGCGCTATGTCGAGAGTCTTTCGGCCTATGCGCGGCAATTCCTCGACATGATGGAAAAGCCCGATGTGGATCACATCAGCGGCCTTAGCCCGGCGATTTCCATCGAGCAGAAGACGACGTCGAAGAACCCGCGCTCGACCGTGGGGACGGTGACCGAGATCTACGATTACCTGCGGCTGTTGTTCGCGCGGGCGGGCACGCCCTATAGCCCGGCCACCGGCCTGCCGATCGAGGCGCAGCAGGTGCAGGACATGGTCGACCGGATCATGGCCATGGAAGAGGGCACGCGCGCCTATCTTCTGGCCCCGATCGTGCGCGACCGAAAGGGCGAATACCGCAAGGAATTCATCGAGTTGCGCAAGCAGGGGTTCCAGCGGGTCAAGGTCGATGGCGCGTTTCACGAGCTGGATGATCCGCCCGTGCTCGACAAGAAGTTTCGCCATGACATCGACGTGGTGGTGGACCGGATCGTGGTGCGCGAGGGGATGGAGACGCGGCTGGCGGACAGTTTGCGCACGGCGCTCGACCTGGCCGATGGAATCGCGGTTCTTGAAACCGCGCCGCGCGAAGGCGAGCCCGAGCGGATGACCTTCAGCGAGAATTTCGCCTGTCCGGTCAGCGGGTTCACCATTCCCGAGATCGAGCCGCGGCTGTTTTCGTTCAACGCGCCTTTCGGGGCCTGCCCGGAATGCGACGGGTTGGGGGTCGAGCTCTTCTTTGACGAACGTCTTGTCGTGCCGGATGCCACGCTCAAGATTTACGACGGGGCGCTGGCACCGTGGCGCAAGGGGAAGTCGCCCTATTTTCTTCAGACGATAGAGGCACTTGCGCGGCATTATGAATTCGACATCAGCACCGTGTGGAAGGATCTGCCCGCGCATGTGCAGCAGGTGTTCCTTTACGGGTCGGGCGACGAGGAAATCCAGTTTCGCTATGACGAGGGGGGCCGCGTCTACCAGGTGAGCCGGGTGTTCGAGGGGGTGATCCCGAACATGGAGCGGCGTTATCGCGAGACCGATTCGAACTGGATTCGCGAGGAGTTCGAACGCTACCAGAACAACCGGCCCTGCGGGGCCTGTGGCGGATACCGGCTGCGCGACGAAGCGCTGGCGGTGAAGATCGGCACGCCGGGTACGCTTTTGCATGTCGGCCAGGTGGTGCAGATGAGCATTCGCGAGGCGCTGGCCTGGGTCGAGGCGGTGCCTAAGCAGCTGAGCGCCCAGAAGAACGAGATCGCCCGGGCCATTCTGAAAGAGATCCGTGAGCGGTTGGGATTCCTGAATAACGTGGGATTGGAATACCTTACGCTCAGTCGTTCAAGTGGCACACTGTCGGGTGGCGAGAGCCAGCGCATCCGCTTGGCCAGCCAGATCGGCAGCGGTCTGACCGGGGTTCTCTACGTGCTCGACGAACCTTCGATCGGGCTGCATCAGCGCGACAATGACCGGCTTCTCGGCACGCTCAAGAACCTGCGCGACCAGGGCAATACCGTGATCGTGGTGGAACATGACGAGGAAGCGATCCGCGAGGCGGATTACGTTTTTGACATCGGCCCGGGCGCGGGGGTGCATGGCGGGCAGGTGGTGGCGCATGGGACGCCGGATGTGATCGCGGCGGATGCGGCTTCGATCACGGGGCAGTATCTCGCCGGAACCCGAAGCATTCCTTATGCCACCGAACGGCGACCGGGCAGCGGCAAATCCGTGACCGTGGTCAAGGCCACGGGCAACAACCTTCAGGGCGTGACAGCCGAGTTTCCGCTGGGCAAGTTCGTCTGCGTGACGGGCGTGTCGGGCGGGGGGAAATCGACCCTGACCATCGAGACCCTGTTCAAGACGGCGAGCATGCGCCTTAACGGTGCGCGCCAGACGCCCGCGCCCTGCGAGACGATCAAGGGGCTCGAACATCTCGACAAGGTGATCGACATCGACCAGCGCCCGATCGGGCGCACCCCACGCAGCAACCCCGCGACCTATACCGGGGCCTTCACCCCGATCCGCGACTGGTTCGCCGGGCTGCCCGAAGCCAAGGCGCGCGGGTACAAGCCGGGGCGGTTCTCGTTCAACGTCAAGGGCGGGCGTTGCGAGGCCTGCCAGGGCGATGGCGTGATCAAGATCGAGATGCATTTCCTGCCCGATGTCTATGTCGAATGCGAGACCTGCAAGGGTGCGCGCTATAATCGCGAGACATTGGAAATTCAGTTCAAAGGCAAGAGCATAGCCGACGTTCTTGATATGACGGTTGAAGAGGCGCAGAGGTTTTTCAAGGCGGTGCCGTCGATCCGCGAAAAGATGGATGCGCTGATGCGCGTGGGGCTGGGTTACATCAAGGTCGGACAGCAGGCGACCACGCTTTCAGGCGGTGAGGCGCAGCGGGTGAAGCTGTCGAAAGAGCTTTCGAAACGCTCCACGGGTCGCACGCTTTACATCCTTGATGAACCCACCACGGGGCTGCATTTCGAGGACGTGAAAAAGCTGCTGGAAGTGCTGCATGAACTGGTCGAGGCGGGCAACACGGTGGTGGTGATCGAGCATAATCTCGACGTGATCAAGACCGCCGATCACATCATTGATATCGGTCCCGAGGGTGGCGATGGCGGTGGTGAAATCGTGGCTGTGGGCACCCCGGAAGAGGTCGCCGAAGTGGCGCGCAGCCATACCGGGCGCTACCTCAAGGAGATGCTGGCGGCGCGGCGGCAGACGGGCAAGCGCACGGCGGCGGAATGATCCGTTAATTTAGCGAAATCCAACCCCGGCGCGCGGTGGGGTTAACGCCGCGCGAGGGGGCCGGAATCAGGGGGTGATATGCGTATGACTCCCGGCTGTTCCCCGGCTGCCGCGGAAAAGGCTGCGCGCGGCGGCGAATTTGGTTAACCCGGCGTGCGCTGGTGTCGGTTGCAAGGTGGTGCGGATCAGTTGAGCAGCGCCGCGGCGGCGCCGATGAAATCAAGCACTTTTCGGGTTTCCCGGTCGACGCGGTAGAGATGATCGCCGATGCGGTAATAAGTGCCGTGCGGATCGAGGCCGTAGCGATCCGGGTAGCGCAGGATGGAATAGGGGCCGTCGATCCGCTCGCCGACGCGGTAGCGTTGCTTGGCGAGGCCCGGCGGCACGCAGGGCGGGTTCTTCTTGGCGAGGCCGGGCGGGCAATTGGCCCGGACGGGGGCGATGGCATGGGCACCGGGCGCGTGTTTCGCGCCCTTGCCCCGGACCTGATCGGCGTGGCCCGCGGTGGCGAGCGTGCCCAGGACAAGGGCGAGGATGGCAGTTCGTGCGGGGGTCATGGGGAATCTCCGGGTTTCGCCGTGCTGTTGCGGGCAACAGGATAGGTCAGAGCAGCACGAAGAGGGGAGAGGGGGGCGACCCACCCGGCGGGAAGCCGCCGGGCGTGAGCTGTTGTCCCGGCGGAAATCAGCCGCGATGACGCTTTTCGAACCGGGGCAGCATGGCCGAGAAATCGCGACCCAGCCCGTTTTCGTTTTCGACGAATTGCGCATAGAGCTGCATCGCGGCCTGTCCCAGCGGGGTGTCGGCATCGGCCGACTCGGCGGCCTGTTGCGAGAGGCGCAGATCCTTGAGCATCAGTTCGGCGGCGAAGCCGGGTTGATAATCGTTGTCGGCGGGCGATTGCGGGCCGACGCCCGGCGCCGGGCAATAGGCGTTCATCGACCAGCTATAGCCCGAGGAGGTCGAGACCACGTCGAACATCTTTTGCCGATCAAGGCCCAGCTTGTCGGCCAGTGCGAAGGCTTCGCAGGTGACGATCATGGTGGCGCCGAGGATCATGTTGTTGCAGATCTTGGCGGCCTGACCGGCACCCGCACCGCCGCAATGCACGGCCTTCTGGCCCATGATGTCGAAGAGCGGTTCGGCCTTGGCAAAGGCCTCGGGGCTGCCGCCGGCCATGAAGGTGAGCGTTCCGCCCGCCGCACCGCCGACGCCGCCCGAAACCGGCGCATCGACCGGCAGGAGGCCCGCGGCGGCGGCTTGTTCGGCGACGGCGCGGGCGCTGTCGACATCGACGGTCGAGCAATCGATGAAGCCGGTGCCGGGGGCCATGGCGGGGATGATCTCGTCGGCGACGGCGCGCAGGATCTTGCCATTGGGCAGCATGGTGATGACCACCTCCTGCCCCTTGGCGGCGTCGGCACCGCTTGCGGCCATGGTGACGCCCTCTACCGTGACATCGGCCATGTCGAAGCCGGTGACGGTGTGGCCGGCCTTGGCAAGGTTGGCGGCCATGGGCGCGCCCATGTTGCCCAGTCCGATGAATCCGATTTTCATGATATCCTCCCTCAGAATGTCAGTTCGTTGTCGCCCAGCGGCGCGAGCATGGCGGCGACCGCCGATGATGGCAAGCGGTCGGGATCGTGGCGCCAGTTCGGGCTTCGGTCCTTGTCGATGATCGCGGCGCGGATGCCTTCGAGGAAGTCGCCATGTTCCATCGCGCGAAAGGTGAACCGGTATTCGAGCGCCAGGGCGTCGCGGATGTTGGTGTTGCCTTTGAGCGCGCGCATCATGTCGAGCGTGCAGGCGAGCGAGAGCGGCGAGGCGCGCGAGAGGGATTTGAGCGTCTCGGAAGCGAAATCCGTGTCGCTTGCACGCAGGGAAGCGAGGAGCGCGGGCAGGTCGGGGGCGGCGAAATGGCTGTCGATCTCGGGGCGCAGCGCCTCGAGCCTGCCTTGGGGCGGTGTGACCCTTGCCTGGTCGAGGCAGGCGGTGTCGCCGGAGGTTTCAAGCGTGGCGATGAGGTCGGGCCATGTCTCTTGCGGGATGTAGAGATCGGCAAAACCAGCGAGGATCGCATCGGCCGGACCCATGCGCGCGCCGGTGGTGCCGAGATAGGCGCCCAAGTGCCCGGGTGCATTGGCGAGGATCATCGAGCCGCCCACGTCGGGCACGAGGCCGATGCCACATTCGGGCATGGCGATCTGGCTCGTCTCGCCCACGACGCGGTGCGAGACGTGGCAGCCCACGCCCATGCCGCCGCCCATGGTAAAGCCCTGGAGAAAGCTGACGATGGGTTTTTCATATTCCGCCAGCCGCGCGTTCATGCGGTATTCGTCGCGCCAGAAGGTGCGGCCGAAATCGTAATCTCCCGCCTTGCCGGTGGCGTAAAGCTCGGCGATGTCGCCGCCCGCGCTGAATGCCTTGTCCCCCTCGGCGTCGATCACGACGAGCGACACGGCGTCATCGTTGCGCCAGTCTTCGAGCGCGGTGTCGATCGCCTTGACCATTTCATAGGTGACGGCATTGAGCGCCTTGGGGCGGCGAAGGGTGATGCGCCCCGCGCGGCCGGTGATGGATGTGGTGATGTCGCTCATGGCTCAGGCCGCGTCGGCGATCATCTGGCGCGACACGATGAGGCGCATGATCTCGTTGGTACCTTCGAGGATCTGGTGGACCCGCAGGTCGCGCACGATCTTCTCGATCCCGTAATCGGCGAGATAGCCATAGCCACCATGCAGTTGCAAACAGCCATTGGCCACGTCGAAGGCCGCGTCGGTGACCATGAGTTTCGCCATGGCACAGAACTTCGTCGCATCATGGGCGCCATTGTCGAGCTTCCACGCCGCCTGTCGCAGGAAGGTGCGCGAGGCTTGCAGGCGGGTCTCGAACTCGGCCAGTTTGAATTGCAGCGCCTGGAACTGGTTGATGGGTTTGCCGAACGCCTTGCGCTCGGCCATGTAGGCCAGCGTGAGGTCGAGCGCCTTTTGCGCGCCACCAAGGGCGGAGGCGGCAATGTTGAGCCGCCCGCCATCGAGCCCGGCCATGGCGTAGGCAAAGCCGCGGCCTTCCTCGCCGATCAGGTGATCGAGCGGCACGTTGCAATCGTCGAATTGCACCTGTGCGGTGGGTTGGGCGAGCCAGCCCATCTTCTTTTCCAGCGCGCCGAAGGAGAGGCCCGCGGTGCCATCTTCGACCACGACGGTGGAAATGCCCTTGGGCCCGTCCTCACCGGTGCGCACCATGGTGACATAGGCATCGGAATAGGAGCCGCCCGAGATGAACGCCTTGGTGCCGTTGAGCACGTAGCTGTCATTGGTCTTGGTCGCGCGGGTTTTCAGAGCGGCGGCATCCGAGCCCGAACCGGGTTCGGTGAGGCAATAGGAGAACACCTTGTCCATGCTGCACAGGTCGGGAAGCCACTTCTGCTTGGTTTCCTCGGAGCCGAACTTGTCGATCATGCCGCCGCACATGTTGTGGATCGACAGGAACGAGCCCACGGCGGGGCAGGACATGGCAAGGGCTTCGAACACCAACGTCGCATCGAGACGCGAGAGGCCCGAGCCGCCGTATTCGTCGGAAACGTAAAGCCCGCCGAATCCCAGCTCGGCGCATTTGGGCCAGAGATCCTTGGGGATCGTGCCCTCGGCTTCCCAATCCTGGGCGTGGGGGGCGATGTGTTCTTCGCCGAACCCCTTGGCCATGTCGAAAATGAGGGTCTGTTCCTCGCTCAGTGCGAAATCCATGATGCGGCTCCTCCTCGGTGGAATTGAACGAGTGTTTAATTCCGAATTCTTACAGGAGTTTTGCAGCGGTTTGTAGGGGGGTGCATCGTGGCGGGATTTCGCCCCTCAGAGATCCGCATGATACTCCTCGATCAGGTGTTGGACCACGGCGCGCAGGGCGTCGTCGCGGGACTGTCCGGCCTCGACCGCGCCCCTGTGGACCGCGCGCTGGCGGTTGGCGGAAGTGCCGTCGCGCAGGATGGTGCGGGAATGCTCGACTTCGCGGGTGCAGCCAAGGATACCGGCGTCTTCGGCGATGAGATCGAGGATGTCGTCGATCGAATCCGAAAAGGGCTGGATCGTGTTGGCGCCGAAATCTATCAGCCCCTCGTCGATACCGTATCGCTGTGCCCGCCAACGGTTCTCGGAAATCAGGAAGTTGTCGTAGATGCGCCAGCGCTGGTTCTTCTGGCTGAGCCGCCAGAGCATTCTCGTGAGCGACTGGGTCAGGGCGGCCAGCGTGAGCGCGGTTTCCATTCGCGGCGAGACATCGCAGATGCGCGATTCGATGGTGGGAAACTTGTGCGAGGGGCGCAGATCCCACCAGATCTTGGTGGCGTCCTCGATGAGGTCGAGCTCGACAAGGGCCGAAACCGAGCGTTCGAATTCGCCCCAGGCTTCGAGCCGGGGGGGCAGGCCGGTGCGCGGAAGATTGTCGAACACGGTGAGGCGGTAACAGCTCAGCCCGGTATCCTCGCCCTGCCAGAAGGGCGAGGAACAACTGAGCGCCAGAAGATGCGGCAGGAAATACTTGAGCTGGTTGATCAGGTCGACCCGGCGGTCGCGGTCGTCAATGCCGATATGGACATGGTTGCCGCAGATCAGCAGGCGCCGCACCACCCCGGCGAGGTCGTCGCGCAGGCTGTCGTAGCGTTGCTTGCGGGTGTGCTGCTGGTCGCGCCAGTCGGAAAACGGGTGGCACGAGGCGGCGATGGGCGCGAGGTTGAAGGCGGCGGCCTCCTGCGCGACGGTGGCGCGCAGGCGTTTGAGGTCTTCGCGGGCTTCGCCGATGTCGCGGCAGACCTTGGTGCCGATCTCGACCTGGCATTCGAGGAATTCGGGGCTGAACTGGCCTTCGAGCGCGGCGGTGCAACGTTCCATCAGTGCCTCGGGGGCAGGGGAGAGGTCGAGGCTGTCGCGATCGACGAGCAGGTATTCCTCTTCGATGCCGAGGCTGAAAGCGGGTTCGGTGCTGGCCATGGTGGCCCCCTTTGCGTCTGCACGTTCAACAAGTTTGAGCAGGAAAGGGAGCGCCGCGCAAGCTCAGCCGTGGGGCGGTGCCGTGGATGCGAGATTGCGGCTCAGCGCCCAGTTGCGGGCGGCGTCAGGCGTGTCGAACAGTTCCACGTCGATCGCATCCGAGCTTTCGGCAAGGTTCTGGAAGATCCGCGCGATCCCGAAGGTGGCGGGGTCGAGCGCGTGGATGGCGATGCGCAATTGATGGTCCGGTTGGGCGTAGCTGCGCAAGAACATGGAGAACAGCGTATAGGTTTCCGCAAAGCCGATATCGGTGCCGGTGACGCCGGAGAGATCGGCCAGATGCGGGCGGTCGGTGCGAAAATCGGGGTCTTCGACATAGGCGGAGAACATTGCCGCGATCTCATCCAGGGTCACGTTGCCAGAGTAGCGTGCGGTGACCAGGTGATCCGTTTTGTCGATGTCGTAGGTTACGGGCATGACAAGGTTCTCGCCTTTGGGTGGTTTTAGCTTGTCATGTTTCTACCCTGCCTGTGGTGAACCGATAGTGAAGAATGCAAGTCGATCAACCAAGTGTTGCAAGGGGGCGGCAGGTGGCACCGCTGGCGTGTATCTTCGGGGAGCGCGTTTGCGGGGTGGAAATGCGGCGGCTGGCCGGGGGAATCCGCGCAACATCTCGGGGTGCCTTGGCGACAGGTGGTGCGCAATCCTGCTGTGGGCCCGTGCGTGTTTCAGGCCGTGCGCGCCAGAAGGGCGTGCAGGTCGGTTTGGGGCAATCCGAGAAAGGCCAGCGCGTTGGCTTCTTCGGTGAACATGCGTGCGATCACGTCCGATATGCCATCCCAAGAGCGTTGCGCCATCCGTGCGATGCGGATCGTATCGGACGAGTCGGCGAGGTAGGCCACGAGGGTCGGAAACCCGGGCACGTGGAACACCTCGGCCTTTTTCGCCTGCATCCTGAGGAATGCGGGAAAGTCGAAATCCACTTTGGTGACATGGCGCAGGTCGACAAGCTGTTTCTGGCCGGGTCGGCTGTCGGGATGCTTTACGTAATCCTCGAAGACCTGCATCGTCTCGTGCGGGCATATTTGCCCGCTATACTGCACGTAAACCAGTGCCATGTCGGGTATGATGCGGAATGTCAGTGGCATAACAGGAGCTTAGCGTGATGCACCGCGCGTTTCAATCCGCGCGATGCATCTTTGCTGAATGTCTCAGTCCATCGGCTTGAAGTGGAATTCGCCGCCTTCCTTGAGACCCGAGGGCCAGCGCGCGGTGACCGTCTTGGTGCGGGTGTAGAACTTGAACGCATCGGGCCCGTGCTGGTTGAGATCGCCAAAGACCGATTTCTTCCAGCCGCCGAAGGTGTGATAGGCCAGCGGCACGGGGATCGGGACGTTGACGCCGACCATGCCGATATTGATCCGGCTGGCAAAGTCGCGGGCGGTGTCGCCGTCACGGGTGAAGATCGCGGTGCCGTTGCCCATTTCGTGATCCATCGCCAGTTTGAGCGCCTCTTCGTAGCTGCCCGCGCGGACGGTCGACAGGACCGGGCCGAAGATCTCGGTCTTGTAGAT
Organism: Aquicoccus porphyridii; assembly: GCF_008369105.1. Classification (GTDB taxonomy): domain Bacteria; phylum Pseudomonadota; class Alphaproteobacteria; order Rhodobacterales; family Rhodobacteraceae; genus Aquicoccus; species Aquicoccus porphyridii. The sequence goes on from NZ_VINQ01000001.1 coordinate 89,446, forward strand.
GTCCATGTCGGGGGAGACGTTGTCAAAGAGGTGCGGGCCGACGAAAAAGCCGTCTTCGTAGCCCTGGAGCGAGAAGCCGCGGCCATCGACGACGAGTTTCGCGCCCTGGTCGATGCCGGTCTGCACCAGGCGCTCGATATTGGCCTTGGCGGCGGCGGTCACGACGGGGCCGTAATCGACATCGTTGCCGTCGGTGTAGGGGCCGACCTTGAGCTTTTCGATGCGCGGAACAAGCTTCTCGATCAGGCGGTCGGCGGTTTCGTCGCCCACCGGAACGGCGACGGAGATCGCCATGCAGCGTTCGCCCGCGGCGCCATATCCCGCACCGACAAGCGCGTCGGCGGCTTGATCCATGTCGGCGTCGGGCATGATGATCATGTGGTTCTTGGCGCCGCCAAAGCATTGCACGCGCTTGCCGTTGGCACAGCCGGTGCCGTAGATGTATTCGGCGATCGGGGTCGAGCCGACAAAGCCCACCGACTGGATCACCGGGTTGTGCAGGATCGCGTCGACCGCTTCCTTGTCACCGTTCACCACCTGAAGCAGGCCCTTGGGCAGGCCCGCCTCTTCCATCAGCTCGGCCAGCATCAGCGGCACCGAGGGGTCACGCTCGCTGGGCTTGAGGATGAAGGCGTTGCCGCAGGCCAGCGCGGGGGCGAACATCCACATCGGGATCATGGCCGGGAAGTTGAACGGGGTGATGCCCGCGCTGACGCCCAGCGGCTGGCGCATGGAATACATGTCGATGCCGGGGCCTGCGCCGTCGGTGAACTCGCCCTTGAGCATTTGCGGCGCGCCGATGCAGTATTCCACGACCTCGAGGCCGCGCTGCACGTCGCCGGCCGCGTCGGGCAGGGTCTTGCCATGCTCGCGCGAAAGCGCCTCGGCCAGCTTGTCCATGTCGCGATTGAGCAGGTCGACGAATTTCATCAGCACCCGGGCGCGGCGTTGCGGGTTGGTGGCCCCCCATGCGGGTTGCGCGGCGGCGGCCACCTCGACGGACTTTTCGACCTCGGCGGTCGAGGCCAGCGGGGCCTTGGCGATCACTTCGCCGGTGGCGGGGTTGTAGACATCGCCAAAGCGCCCGGACGTGCCTTTGACATGTTCGCCGTTGATGTAATGGGTCAGTTCTTGCATCGAATCCTCCTCGGATAGCGTTCCGGGCGAGGATAGCCTTGCGCGTTTGCGGCGAAAAGAGGTAGTTGGCCAAAGCTAGTCTTGCATTTTTGCAATATGAGTCAATCGAACGGTGGCGGGTTCCGTGACGGGACACCAGCCCTGCGCAGGAGCAAGATGCGAAAGGAGTTGGGCGGTGCAGGCACGATGGGACGATATACGGTGTTTCCTGGCCGTGGCGCGCGACGAGAGCCTGTCGCGGGCCGGGCGGCGGTTGCGCCTTGACGCGGCAACGGTGGGACGGCGGGTGGCGCGGCTCGAACATGACATGGGCGTGGTTCTGTTCACCAAGTCGCCGCAGGGCTATGCGCTGACCGGCGAGGGGCAGCGGTTCATGACCCATGTGGCGCGGGCCGAGGCCGCGATGGGCGAGGCGATGGACGACCTGGCCGGGCGGGGCGGGGCGTTGTCGGGGCAGATCCGGCTGGGGGCGCCCGACGGGGCGGCCAATTTCCTTTTGCCGCAGGTCTGTGCGGGAATCGTCGAGGAGAACCCCGACCTGGAGGTGCAGATCGTCGCCCTGCCGCGGGTTTTCAACCTCAGCAAGCGCGAGGCCGACATGGCGATCGGGGTGAGCCCGCCGAGTGCCGGGCGGTTGCTGGTCTCGAAGCTGGCCGATTACCGGCTGCATCTTGCCGCGTCCGAGGTCTATCTTGGTCGTCACGGGCCGGTAAACGGGCTGCACGATCTCAAGGGGCACCGCATGATCGGCTATATCCCCGACATGATTTTCGATGCCGAGCTCGATTACCTCGGCGAGTTGGGGATCGAGCGTGTGGCGCTGGCCTCGAATTCCGTATCGGTGCAGTTCAACTGGATTCGGCAGGGCGGGGGTCTGGGCGTGGTGCATGATTTTGCCCTGCCCGCGGCGCCGGGGGTGCGCAAGGTGCTGACCCGCGAGTTCAGCCTGACGCGGAGTTTCTACCTGATCCGTCACGAGGATGATCGCCGGGTCGAACGCCTGAGCCGGTTTGCCGCGCTGTTGAGCGAGGGCGTGCGGCGCGAAGTGACGCGGCTTGAACGGCTGACTTGACAGATTGCGGCTTCCCGGCAACGCTGATCGTATCGGCGCTCAAGCGGAGGGACAGGCCATGTTGGTGCATCAGATTCTGAAATCCAAGGGGGATCATTCGGTGATCACGGTAGAGCCCGGCACATCGGTGGCCGAAGCGGCGCAGATCCTGGCCGAGCGCCGGATCGGCGGGGTGATCGTGTCGAAGGACGGGCGGCAGGCCGACGGCATCCTGTCGGAGCGCGACATCGTGCGCAGCCTCGCGCTGCGTGGCGCGGTCTGCCTGAGCGAGACGGTCGACCAGATGATGACCCGCAACCCGGTCAGTTGCACCAAGAGTGAAACGGCGGATTCGGTGCTTGAGCGGATGACCAACGGGCGATTCCGGCACATGCCGGTGGTCGAGGGGGAGGACCTTGTCGGGATCGTGACCATCGGCGACGTGGTCAAGGCGCGGCTCGAGGAACTTTCCATGGAGAAGGATGCGCTTGAAGGGATGATCATGGGGCACTGAGCCTCGGGTTGTGCGGGCGGGACAGGGTTCCGCCTTGCAATTCCTGTCGTGATGCTGCATGGCGGCGAAAGATTATTGCGCAACCGCAGAAGGGGAGGCTCTCATGCGCATCGGCCTTTACCCGGGCACTTTTGACCCGATCACCTATGGACATACAGATATTATCCGCCGTGCGACCCTGCTGGTGGACAAGCTTGTGATCGGGGTGGCGATCAACCGCGACAAGGGGCCGCTTTTCGATCTCGAGGAGCGGGTTTCGATGATCGAACAGGAATGCGCGGCGCTGGCCAAGGAAACGGGCACCGAGATCGTGGCGCACCCGTTCGAGAACCTGCTGATCGACTGTGCGCATGACGTGGGTGCGCGGGTGATCGTGCGCGGGCTGCGCGCGGTGGCCGATTTCGAATATGAATTCCAGATGGTCGGCATGAACCGGGCGCTGGATGACAGTGTCGAGACCGTGTTCCTGATGGCGGATGCGCGGCGCCAGGCGATTGCCTCGAAGCTGGTCAAGGAAATTGCCCGGCTGAACGGGGATGTGTCGAAATTCGTGCCCCCCGCGGTGAACGAGAAGCTGCTGGCCAAACTGGGTCGGTAACGATCTTTCCGGCGAAAAATCAGCGATTCAGCGCCAGAAGGCCATCCATTCGATCAGCTCGGCGCCTTTCCTGACCAGAAAGAGCGTGCCGGTGCCATCGGCGAGATACCAGTCGAGGCCGAGCAATCCGAGGATGACGAGGCCGAGGCCGATGGCGATCTGATTGGTCATGACATGCCTTGCGAACTGGAACCGGCCCGGCGGTTCTGGCATCGGGTATGCCCGAGGCCGCCGGTTCGATCAAGCCGGGGTTTGCCGCAGGGCTGGAGACCCTAGGGTCAGAGGCGGCCCATCGCCACGGCCACATCGGCCATGCGGCACGAAAAGCCCCATTCGTTGTCATACCATGCCAGCACCCGCACGAGGTGGTCCCCGACAACCCGTGTCTGGGCGGGGGCGAAGATCGAGCTTTCCTCGGAGTGGTTGAAATCGACCGAGACGAGCGGGGCGGCCTCAAAGCCCAGAACGCCCTTCATCGGGCCATTGGCCGCCTTTTCCATGATCGCGTTGATTTCCGAGGCCGTTACGTCGCGGGCGGCGGTAAAGGTGAGATCGACCGCGCTCACGTTGGGGGTGGGGACGCGGATGGCCGAGCCGTCGAGACGCCCGGCGAGATCGGGCAGTACCTCGCCCAGTGCCTTGGCTGCGCCGGTCGAGGTGGGGATCATCGACATCGCCGCGGCGCGGGCGCGGTAGAGATCCTTGTGACGCCGATCATGCGTGGGCTGGTCGCCGGTATAGGCGTGGATCGTCGTCATGATGCCCGACTCGATGCCCACCGTGTCGTGCAGCACCTTGGCCACCGGGGCGAGGCAGTTGGTGGTGCAGGACCCGTTCGAGATCATCCGGTCATCGGCGGTGAGTGTGTCGCTGTTGACGCCGAAGACCACCGTCTTGTCGACATTCTTGCCCGGGGCCGAGAGCAGCACTTTCCTTGCGCCGTTGCGGATATGGGCATCGGCCTTGGTGCCGTCGTTGAACTTGCCGGTGCATTCCAGCACCACGTCGCAGCCCGACCAGTCGAGCGCGTCGAGATCGTAGGTCGAAAACACCTCGATGTCACCGCGGCCGAGATTCATCCGCCCCTCGCCGATCGTCACCTCGCCCGGGAAGCGGCCGTGCACGCTGTCATACTTGATCAGATGCGCGGCGGTCTCAAGCGGGCCGGTGGCGTTGAGCTTGATCACCTCGATATCGTCGCGCCCCGAGGCGGCGATATGGCTGAGCGTGCAGCGGCCGATCCGGCCGAACCCGTTGATCCCGACTTTGATGGTCATGGGCGAGGTCCTTTTCTGGTTGGATTTGGGGGTGTCTTAAGCCGTCTCATGCGGGGCGGAAAGGGGGGGCGAGCCCCGATTCCCCGTGCGTTAGCGTTAACTTGCGGGGGGTTGCGCTAACATCTGGCTTGAGGGGGGATGCGCGTGATCGGCGCGGGGACCTGCGCCCGTCTTGCCCGGGCAGCGCGCGGTGGGGTTAATGCGGTTTTGCGGCCAAAAATCGGGGGGTGATCTCCGGCTGCTGCCCGGCTGCAAAGCGTACACCGCCGCAACGCGGCATGCGCGGGCCGGAATCCGGTTAACGCGGCGCGCGCTGCCCGCATGTCGCACCGGACCGGAGCCTGGCCGACCCGCCCCGGGGTTTGAACCTAAGCTGTGACCAAGGTGAGAGGCCCCGGCTCGGGGCCGGGGCGGGTGTTTCCAAGAGAACGCGACACGGGCGGCCCGCGTGGGGCCGGTGCTTCAGCTGGGGCAGGGCGCACCCGGGAAGGCGCGGGTCGAGGCGTGATGTGGCTGGGTCGGGATGGGGTAGGGGCAGGTTTGCCGGGGTAGTCGGCCCGGTCGGGGCAATTGCCCCGGTGGTTTGCGCCGTTGCCTTAACCGCCAATCCGCATTCCGCCCATGCCGCCAAGAATGCCGAAGGCGCTCAGGAGCCACAGGATAACCGCGATCACGATGACGACGTTCAGGATGGATTTGATCTTGTGATCCATCGGAATGTAGGTGTTCACCAGCCACAGCAGAACGCCGACGATGATAAGCGTGATGATCAGGTTGATAAGGGGCATGTCCGATTTCCTTGGAACTTGGGTTCTATGCAAGGCCCGCGCGGAATTGCGCGCGTCCGCCGGGTGGCGCTTGGCCTTGAGCTTGGCTTGAACCCTACACCCCCGGGCCGCGCTCGATACTGATCGGTGTTAGCGGGGTTTCAATCACGGGGATGCGACGGACCACCGCCGAGGGCACGCTGATCTGTATCAGCGGCACGCCGGGTGCGGTGGCCTATGATGGGGTGAACACGGTTGAATGATCCCGTGCCCCGCGTCTGGTCGGATCGAGTCTGACCGGATGTGCAGCCCCACGTTCCTGAGAAAGGACAAGACACATGTCCAGAATGGATTATCTCCGTCACGGGGGAACCGCGTTCGATGGTTTCCTCTATGCCGATCTCGGTCAGGACCGCGCCGGAAACAGCGTCAGTGTCCTGTCTGCCCTTGCGCGTCTTGGTCTCGACCCATGGGACGAAGCCGCCGACCTGTCCGCCCTGTCGAGCGAGGGCGCGCGCAGCCGTCTTGAAGGGGTGCTGGCGCGGTTTTACGATGTCCCCTCGCTCGGGCGCGATCCGGGCGCAACCATTCCACGGCTTGTCGGCCTGCTTCCGAAAGCACAGGGCCAGAAGGGTGGGGAGGGAACTGCCCCGCCATCCGGTGCAAAGGCGTTGGGATTCGGCCCGATCTTTGCGATCCTGCTCGTGGCTCTGCTTCTGGTGCAGACCTTCATCCTGGGGACTGACGGAACCGGGGACTGATGTGACCGCCGGGCAGGAGCAGCATAAGCCCGAAGATGACGGCGCTTGCAGAAGACCACCTTTTGGCACCTTGAACAGACGCCCTGTTGCGGCGCTTACCAGCCAATGCCGGCTGGCGGGTGACCGGGATCGACACCAGTTCACGCCTGTTGCATGACTGCCCTGCTGCACCATGGCTTCAAGCGGTCAGCCCGAACCGCGAAGGCGATCGGTCACGCCCGCAGCGCATCGCGCAAGAGCATCGCGGCTCCGGCGACAACGCCAGCGACACCAGCCAGCAGATACCACATCGTATCGCCCGAATAGCGCCCGGTCAGGGCCTCGGACACCTGCTCGACCGGCGCCGCCGATGCGCGCCACGCGAAAAACAGCAGCACCCCGCCAATGGCGAGGACGACCAGACCGATGATGCGTGATTGAGACATTATGCTTTCCTTTTGAGGGCGTGAAACGGGGGCTGGCGATGAATGCCGCCAGGCCATTTGCAAACGAAATGCCCGCTGTCAGGACATCGCGAGAGCAGCATATCCGGTTTCCCCGCTGCGACACTGACCTTGATCAGTCCGATCGAGATCGATTCGTCGTATCCTGCAACAAGGATCGAACCAGCCGCCCTGACGGCTGACGGAGCGGCCGTCCGCCCAGTTCCGCGCCCGGCGCTTTCGCGATCATCACCGCATTCTCAGGCTTTCAAACCCCGAATTGGACCCAGATATGAAACAGAACTCACTCAGATCGACCACGGCCATCGTGGTCGTGCTCTCGTTGATTCAGCCGGTTCCGGTGCTCGCGCAATCCGGCCAGGGCCAGCAATCGAGCGAGGTTGGCGATCAGCGCGGGATGCGTTGGCTCAACCAAATGGCGGCGTCGCGCGCGCCCGAAGAAATCTGTGCAGAAGCGGGGATAACCGATGGGCAGGCGTGTGGGCTTTTCATCGAGGAGCTTGAAGCCGCGGCGGAATCGGGCGACGCGATCGAGCTTGCGCCGGGCCTGGCAACAGAGGCTCATGCGCAAGACACCCTGAGAGCGGAAGAAGCCGCTGAGGCAGAGGCTCAAGTTGAGGCGGAGGCCGAGGCTGAGGCAGAAGCCGAAGTTGCGGCAGAGGCCGAGGCTGAGGCAGAATCTCAAGCTGAGGAAGAGGCTGAGGCAGCAGCCGAGGCAGAGGCCAAAGCTGAGGATGAGGCGGAGGCTCAAGCTGCGGAAGAGGCGGAAGCCAAAGTCGAGGCAGAGGCCGAGGCTCAAGCAGAGGCCGACGAAGCCGCCCGCGCAGCCGCCGAGGCGGATGCTGATGCGGCCGCACAAGCGGCGGCCGACGCGCTGGCGGAGGAGGCAGCCGCGGCGACCATGGCCGGTGCGGAAGCCGAAACCGGAACGCCGGACGAGGTGACGTCGGAGGTTCTCACCGAGCAGACGAGCCGGTCCAGCAGCGAAGAGTTTCGTGACGAAAGCCAGGCGGAACAGTCAGATCCCGCGCCCGACACTGACGGAGAAGCCCCCGAGGCCAGCGCCACGGCTGACAGCGGCATGAGCGATCTTGAGCGCGCGGGCCTGCTTGCACTGGGTGCGGTCGTGGTCGGGGCGCTCTTGTCGAACGGGCAACGCGTTGCATCGCGCACCGGCGACCGGGTGATCGTGGTGGACGATGACGGCGCCTACAGTGTGCTGAAGGATGATGACGCCTTGCTGCGCACCCCCGGTTCGGAAGTGCGCACCGAACGTTTTGCCGACGGATCGACCCGAACCGTGGTCACCCGCGACGATGGCACCACCATCGTTACGGTGCGCGATGCCAATGGCCGCGCGCTCCGGCGTATGCGCGTCGAACCCGATGGTCGTGAATACCTGCTGATCGACGACACCCGCGACGTTCAACCGGTGATCATTCGCGACCTTCCACCGCCGATCCGCCAAACCGTCGATTACCAGACTGCCACAGACCGCGACACGCTGCGGCAGGCCCTGCTTGCGGCGGATGAGCGCGATATCGGTCGCAGTTTCAGCCTGCGACAGGTTCGTGACATCGTCCAGGTGCGTGAGCTGGCGCCGGAAATCAATCTCGGCGGCATCACCTTCGAGACGGATTCCTCGGCCATCCCCCCCGCGCAGGCAGAGCAGTTGCGCAAGATGGGGCTATTGATGCGCGATCTCATTCGCGACGAACCCACCGAGCTGTTTCTTGTCGAGGGTCATACCGACGCGATTGGCAGCCAGGGTCACAACCTGCTTTTGTCGGACCGGCGCGCGGAATCCGTGGCGCGGGCCTTTGGTGAATATTTCGGCGTCAAGGCCGAGAACATCATTGTTCAGGGATATGGCGAGAGTTTCCTGAAAATCCCGACCCAGACCGCCGAACGCCAGAACCGCCGCGTTGCGGTTCGCCGGATCACGGCACTGGTGCAGCCCTACTGAACGCCACCTCTCGGGGCGGGCGCGATCACACCATCGCCATCGGCGATCATTTGCAAAGGAAAAGGCGGCCCGGTTGATCGGGCCGCCTTTCATCGTGAGTGCAGACCCGTGGTTATCGGATCCGCCTTTTGCCGTGCAAGCTCACCGAACGATATGAATCACCCGGCGCTGTTCACGCTCGACAAGAACCCGCGTGCCGTTGACATAGGCATAGTGATACTCGCTCTCGGGAACCTCGGCCAGCTTCACCGTTTCGGGAATACCCGCGCCGACAACGACCTCGCCGTCAAGATAGACCGGATCGAGCGGGTTTTCCCGCACATAGGTCGTGACGCGTTCGTCGGGCGCAACCACCGCACCGAGGCCAGCACCGAGACCGGCACCGATCACAGCACCGACGGGGCCGCCAAGAATGGCACCGGCAAGTGCGCCGGTCACGCTGCCGCCGATCGCGGAATCAGGGTCTTTCTCATACGTGATGGTCTCGACCGCCAGCCGCTCGCGGTTGGCATAGATCGGTGATGCGACCATGGCCGTCAGATAATCACCCGACGCCCAGCCGCTGCTGTCGCCATAGGACACGCGGCACCAGTTGGAGGCTTCGAGACACCCATCGACCTTCACCGCCTGCGAGGTCGGGATCACGTCGACGATCTCGTAAGACACGCCGGGGCCTGCGCGCAGGTTCAGGTCAGTGAAAGCGGTCGCCGATGTTTCGGCAAACGCAGTTGAGGCAAGAAGCAGACCCGTCACGGTCGCGCCCAGTTTGAATGTCATAGACATGATATTGTCCTTTGTTGCTATCCGGGGTTATCGGAACGGCATGTCCGTTCGGCAGACCATGAGATGGGCCGCCAGGTGCTTTTCCGATGTCCGGAGAGCTGCTTTGCGAGCGAAGATTCGGTCGCTGAATTGCACGATGCCAGAGCTGCGCAGGTCATGGGCTGACGCAAATCAGTATTCAGAACATGACTTCAAGTGGCACAGATTGAGCGGGGCTGCGCTTGTCCAAGGCCGTTCGTCTTCGATGATGCGGGCGAGACTGATCCATGTTGTGGCCGGCTTGCCGAAAACCGGTTTAATCGGATCAGTGCGGTCGAAATCCGGTCCGCTGCCGAAAGGTGGAAAGTGAATGAACAAGATTATCTACATTGTCGGCCTGATCGTGATCATTCTTTTTGTCTTGGGTTTCCTCGGCTTGCGTTGAGCGGATCGACGCCTGTGATGCCCCTGTCACGCCTCGGCCAAGCTGCGCGACCAGACGCAAAAGCGACGTGAGCCCCGGCACTATCCGGCGCAATCACAATTATTCGGAGAGACGCCATGAGCACTTCCAACGCAGCAGCCCGCAAGGACGCGCCGCATACAGATGACCTGAGCCACCAGATCGAAACCCTGCGGGCGGATGTGTCGAAACTGATGGCCACCGTCTCGGACGATGTGTCCGACGGGATCGGCGAAGCCGGTCGCCAGATCGGCCAGACAGGGCGCGACGCGCGCAGGACGGCCACCAACACGGTGACCGAGCATCCCCTCGCCGCGGTGGGAATCGCCGCCGGTATCGGCTTGCTTCTGGGTCTGGTTGCCCGGAAAGGCTGAGCGCAGATGACCTTGGCGTTTTGGGAGCCGGTGCGGGATATCCTGCAAGCCACGTCGCGGGATATCGGAAACCGGGCAAAAGCCGGGATCGCCAAGGCGATCCTCGCGATCGTGGCGGCAGGTTTGCTGCTGTCGGCGGGGCTTGTGGCGCTTGCCCAAACGGTCGGTTACCCGATCGCGGCGCTGGTGTTTGCCGCCGTCTTTGCGTTGCTGGCACTGGTCGCCCATCTGATCGGTCGCGTGCTTGCCCGACGGCAAGCACAACGGATCGCCCACGCGAAAAGCCGCGCCGAGGCCGACCTTGCCCTTGCAACTTCGGTTGCCAGATCAACGCTTCCATTCTTGCCGCTCGTGGCGTTCGTCGCTGCCTTTGCGCTGGGGCGGCGAACGTAAATTGCCTGCCGCATCCGGCGGCACGGCGCACGGGGACGCGCCGCAGGACGAAGCCCTGCCCAACGTCCCAAACACTCTGGAAAGGAGCACCGAACATGGACAAGGACCGCATCAAGGGAAGCGCAAAAAAGGTCGAGGGAAGCTCGAAGGAAACCCTCGGCAAGCTTTCCGACGACCCCGAACTTGAGGCCGAGGGCAAGATCAAGAAGGCCGAAGGTGCCATTCAGAAGGCATTTGGCAAGGTGAAAGACGCCCTGCGCACAGGCTGACACACGACCATTCACGATCTCCGCGAAAGGAAGATACGCATGGAAAAGAACCGAAAGAAGAAAGCCGCCAGCACCGGATCGAAAGGGGCCAAGCCCCAGAGCGATTACAAGGCGCGCGCATCCGAAGGCAAGACGAGCCAGGCAGACAGCAAGTTTCAAAAACAGATCGGCAAGGCCAAAGATACCCTGCGCAAGGGGTGATGGCGCTGCCCGATGGCCCCGCCGCAGTGTCCCTCCTGCGGCGGGGTTACTTTGAACGCGGGGTCAAGGCGAACCGGCGCTTCCGGCTCCGGTCTTGTTGCCGTGTTTCAGGTGGGGGTATTTCGCGGCGGGTCTGGGCCGGTCCTGAGCGGGGGTTTGCACGGGGCCGCACCGATCTCGATGCCAACGCATCACGGGAATGGGGCTGCCGGGCGATCCATGTTTGGCCAAAGACCTCGTTCACCGGCGGCGCACGGAATTGCCACCCGCGAGGATTCCGTTGATGAGTGCCGAGACCGCGGCGTGCATTTCGGCCTGGTCGGCATGATCGGCGAACTCATGTGCCGCCGCCGCATCGCGAAGAACCCCCACGATCTCGTTTTCAGGGAGGATATTTCTGTCGTTCAGCGCCAGAAGCAGCGACTCGCAAATCGAGAGAGCGGCGGTTCCGGCAACGTCGTTGGGGACGGGCATGAGCGGCTTCGCTTTCTGTTGGAAGGGGAAGGAACAGGTTGGAACGTCTCGTGATCATAGGCGCGATCTGTTAAGCCGGGCTGATACAAAGCAGCATGAGGCACAAGTTTCCCGGTTATTTGAAAAGGACACATGACGCGCTGTCGATCCCAGTTGGAAAACGATATGTTGATCCATGAAAGCCCGTTGACGCGAAAGCTGTCCGCCTTTGTCGCCCTGTCAGGCGACGATCTGGAGACACTTGCCCGCTTTCACCAGCGCAGGCGGACGTTTCAGGCGGGACATGAACTGATCCATGAAGGGGGAAAGCACCAGTCCGCGTTCATCCTCGCCGAAGGCTGGGCCTGTTCCTACAAGATGTTGCCCGATGGCGAGCGGCAGATCGTGGATTTCCAGGTTCCGGGGGATTTCCTGGGGCTGCGCAGCGTCCTGTTTCGCGCGACGGATCACAGCGTCGAAGCCGTGACACGGATCGAAGCCTCCGAGGTTCTGGCCTCTGACATTTTCGACGGGTTTGCCACGGCGCCGCGCCTTGCCACGGCCATCCTGTGGGCGGCGTCGCGCGACGAGGCGATGGTGGTGGAGCATCTGGTCAGCATCGGCCGCCGCTCGGCGGATGAGCGCATGGCGCATCTCTTGCTGGAACTGGGGGCAAGGTTGATGCTGGTGGGCACCGGCGACAAGACGGGTTTTGACTGCCCGTTGACGCAATATCATCTGGCCGATGCGCTGGGGCTGAGCGCGGTCCATGTGAACCGCGTGCTGCGCCACCTGCGCGAAGAGGGGTTGGTGACGTTCCAGAAGGGGCGGGTCGATTTCAACGATTTGCCCGGGTTGACCAGGCTCGCGGATTTCGACCTTGATTATCTGGACCAGGACGGGCCGTTGCTGCGCTAGGGGCTGTCGCGTCGGATTGGAAACGCCCGGTGCATAAAGCATCGCCAGTTACCCGAGAGCATGGACCGCATTCCCAAGGAATCTCTTTTCCCCGGTCTGTTCGAAATGACGAAGCACCGCTTTCGGCCATACGAGGTTTCAGGCCGTTGCGGTGCTTCGCCTTTACTCGCAACATACAATCGACAGCAAGAATTTGCGCCGCCTGCTCTCACCATGGAGGGCTTGCGCGGGGTCGGGACTGATACAGGTTATTGCTTGTGGTGATTTTGCGCACATGCGTTGCGCCCCCGAAATGCAAGGAACGGGCGCGGGATCATCCCGGCCCGTTCCATGGCAACAGGTCGCAGGGCGGATCAGCCTGTCGGCGTGATCACGATTTCAACCCGGCGGTTCTCGGCGCGCCCGGCACTGCTGGCATTCGAGGCGATCGGCTCGTGAAAGCCGCGCCCTGAAACCACGACCCGGCTGGCGCTGGTTCCGTTGCCGATCAGCACACGTGCCACGGCCAGCGCGCGGTCCTGGCTAAGCTGGTTGTTGAGGGCTGCGGTCCCGACATTGTCGGTATGGCCGACAACGCGGACAGCGGAATCGGGATGGCGCTGCAAACTGTCTGAAACCGCCTGCAATGCCGGCCGGAAGCCGGGATCGACGACAGATGAGCCGGTGCGGAAGGTTACCGATTCCGGCAGGATGACCCGCAGGTCGCTGCCGGTATTGGTGATCGCCGCGCCGCTCCCGGCAAGGGACTGGCGCAGTTCGCGCTCTTGTGCGGCCATGTGCGCCCCGGCGGCCCCGCCGATAGCGGCACCAAGCGCGCCGCCGATCACGGCCCCGCGCGTGTCGCCCCCGATCATCTGCCCTGCCGCCGCGCCGGTCAGACCACCGACGATGGCACCTGTGCCGGGTTGATTGGCGGTCCCGTCAGGATATGTGCATCCTGCCAGGATCGAGACCGAGAGAACGCCGATTGCAATTTTCTTTCCATGATAGCCCATCGTCCGTGTCCTTCCAAAGGTGCGGCCTGTACAGGAACTGCCAGGTCGTCACGCAAAACCTCGGTCAGTATGCCGCGAAGCATCATGTGCGCTGCTGATCTAGGTTAACCTTTGAGGAAGAAGCGGCGCCGCTCTGTGGCGGGGTGCGTTCGTGGGGATGCGCGTCGCTTCGGGCCGGGGCGAGGTTGCGGGATGAAATGCCCGGCGCTGACGGTGTGAGCACCCGGCCGCGGCCGCGTGTTGGCCGGTGTTTTCCTGCCGAACGGAATTTTTCCGCGGACGTTACGGAAAGGCGTTGCTCGCGGTGGTGACAGCGCGCGCGCAAAAGGGCAGGATCGCGCCAAAGGGAGGCCCTTATGAAGCGCATACACCAGATGCTGAATGCCGCCGCGCGCGCGCGTGGGAGCGAGCTTGGGATCATCGACCATGACGACAGGAGCTATGACTGGGCCGCGATCAAGGCCGGGGCCGAGGCGGCGCGGGATGCGTTGATCGCCCGGGGCGTGCAGCCGGGCGACCGGGTGGTGATCGTGCTCGAGAACAGCGCGGCGATGGTGGCCTTTCTCTATGCCTGTTCGATGATGGACGCGATTGCATGCCCGGTGAACGCGCGGCTGACCGATCCCGAGATCGACCGCATCCTGCGCCATTCCGAGGCGGCGGCGGCGGTGATGACGGTCGCGACCGGGCCGGCCCCGCGTCAGCATGCCGAGCGGATGGGTGCCGAGGAGGTGCCGCTTCCCACTGGGACGGTGGCGATCCTGTGCCGCGACGGGGCCACGCCCGAGCCGGTGCACGAATCGCCCGAGCACCAGATCGCGATCCTGCTTTACACCTCGGGCACGACCGGCATGCCGAAGGGGGCGATGCTGTCGCATGCCGCGATGCTCAATTCCGCGGCGGCGTCGGAGGATCTGCGTGACCTGGTGGCCGAGGACGTGACCTATCTCGCGCTGCCGATGAGCCATATTTTCGGGTTGGCCACGATCCTTGCGATCACCCGGTCGAAAGGGGCGGTGCGGCTTGAGGCGCGGTTCGACGTGGCGCGCCTCTTCGAGGCGCTGCGCACCGATATCACGGTTCTGCCGGCGGTGCCGCAGATGCATGCGCAACTGTTCCATTATGCCCGCAAGCAGGGGGTCGAGCGCTACGAGGCGGGGATCTTGCGTTACACCTCGTCGGGGGGTGCGCCGCTCGATCCGGCGTGGAAGCGCGAGGCCGAGGATTTCTATGGTGTCGCCTTGCAGAACGGCTATGGGCTCACCGAGAGTTCCTCGGGGGTCTGTGCCACCAAGAACGAGCTCGGCGATCCCGACAATTCGGTCGGCGTGCCGATGCTGGGCAGCGAAGTGCGGGTGAACACCACCGCGCCGGGGTCGAACCCGGCCGAGGGAATCGGCGAGGTCGAGATCGGCGGGCCGCAACTGATGCTGGGATATTTCCGCGATCCCGAGGCGACGGCGGCGGCGATGACCTCGGACGGGTGGCTGCGCTCGGGCGACCTGGGGCGGTTCGACCGGCATGGGCGCTTGCATATCGTGGGGCGGACCAAGGAGTTGATCATCCATTCGGGGTTCAACATCTACCCGGCCGAGATCGAGGCGGTGCTGACCGAGCACCCGGACGTCATCCTCGCGGCGGTCGTGGGGCGCCGGATCGAGGGCGGCAACGAGGAGGTCGTGGCCTTCGTGACCACGGTGCCGGAATCGGGGCTGACCGAGGCGGCGCTGAAGGCGTATCTGCATGACCTGCTGGCGCCCTACAAGCGGCCGGTGCGGATCGTGGTGGCCGATGCGCTGCCGGCCGCGCCGTCCGGCAAGATCTTGAAATCCGGCCTGCTGGAGTATTTCGCCGAGGAGCTTGAAGCGGATTAGATATGCGCGAGCTGAGCGTTGGAGGCTGCGATGAGTGAGTATCTCGACACGCCGCAGGGGCGGCGGCTGGCCTATCACAGGAGCACGGGGCGGGGCCCTTGGGTGGTGTTCTGTGGCGGGCTCAAATCCGACATGGAGGGCAGCAAGGCGCTGCATCTCGAAGCCTGGGCGCAGCGCGAGGGCCGGGCCTTCCTGCGGTTCGACTATTCCGGGCATGGCGAAAGTTCGGGGGCTTTCACCGATGGCTGTATCGGTGATTGGCACGAGGACACGCTGGCGGCGGTGGATGCGCTGACCGAGGGGCCGGTGCTGCCGGTGGGCTCGTCCATGGGCGGTTGGCAGGCGCTGTTGCTGGCGCGGGCCCGGCCCGGGCGGATCGCGGGGATGGTGACGATCGCCGCGGCGCCGGATTTCACCGAGGATGGATACTGGGCCGGGTTCAGTGACGCGCAAAAGGTGCAGCTTGAATCCGTGGGGCACGTGGAATTGCCCAGCGATTACATGGAGCCTTACGTGATCACCCGCCGGTTGATCGAGGACGGGCGCACGCGGCTGGTGCTGCGGTCGCCCCTGCGGCTGCCGTTTCCGGTGCGGTTCCTGCAAGGCACGGACGATACGGCGGTGCCGGTCGCAACGGCGGTGCGCCTGCTCGATCATGCCGAGGGGCCGGATATGCGGCTCACGCTGGTCAAGGATGCCGATCACCGGTTTTCCGACGAGACCTGCCTTGACGTGATCGAGACGGCGCTTGAGGATGTTCTGGAACGGGCGGGGGCATGAAGATGGAACAGAGAGTATCGCTGATCACGCTGGGGGTGCGCGATTTGCCCCGGGCGGTGGCGTTCTACGAGGCGCTGGGGTGGCAGAAGGTCGAGAGCCCGGACGGGATCGCGGTGTTCGACCTGATCGGGCAGAGCCTCGGGCTTTATCCGCTGGAAAAGCTGGCCGAGGATATGGGGGTTTCACCCGAGCGTCTTGGCACCGGGGCGGCGACGCTGGCCTGCAACACGCGCGAGAAGGACGAGGTGGCGCAGGTCATCGCGGCGGCGCGCGCGGCGGGGGCCGAGGTGCTGCGCGAGGCGGGCGAGGTGTTCTGGGGCGGAGTCGTGGGCTATTTCGCCGATCCCGAGGGCCATGTCTGGGAAGTGGCGTGGAACCCGTTTTCGCCGCTGTCGGAACGCGGCGAGTTTCGCTGGAACGGGTATTGAGGGGCGCCTTTCCGGGATCAAGGCGACAGGCCGGGGCGGATGAAAGGGGGGCGCTGCCTCCTTCGGCGCAAAATGCCCGGCATTTTGTCGCCTTCACCCCCGGAGTATTTGCCGCAAGATGAAGCGGGGGAGGGCCGGGATGCGCAAGCCGCGCAGCATGTGGAGCCTTGAGACGCTGGGCCGGGTGCGGCTGTCGCGCTATTTCTACATGCGCGAGTTTCTCTATTCGGAGATTGCCAATTTTCATGGGCTTCAGAACATCCCCGACGATCCCGACCTCGCCATCGAGAACGGGCAGGCGTTCTGTGCCGCGCTGCTCGATCCGCTGGAGGAAACATTCGGGCGGGTGGCGGTGCGGTCGGGCTATCGCTCGGCCACGCTCAACCGGTTCGGCAACGAGAACGGTTTGAACTGCGCGCGCAATGACTATCCCCAGGAGTGCCATATCTGGGATCGCGGGCGCGGCGAGGAGGCGATTGCGGGTGCCTCGGTGGTGATTCCGTGGTTTGCCGATCATTATGCGGGCGGGCGTGACTGGCGCGACCTGGCGTGGTGGCTGCATGATCATCTGCCCTATTCCGAATTGTGGTTCTTTCCCAAGCTCTGTGCCTTCAACATCAGTTGGCGGCCCGAGCCGTGGCGGATGATCTCGTCCTACATCGCGCCGCGCGGCACGCTGTTGCGGCGCGGTGCGGCCCCGGGTGAGGGGCCATCGGAGCGGCGCGCGCGTTATGCGGATTTCCCGGCGTTTCGCGGGTTGGCGGGGCCATGAGCGATCTGTGGGGCGTCTATCAGCGCAACGCGGCACGGTTCGACCGCGAGCGCGACACGCAGCTCCATGAGCGCGGCTGGCTCGAGCGGTTCTGCGGCCTGCTGCCGGCCGGCGGGCGGGTTCTTGACCTCGGCTGTGGCTCGGGGCGGCCGATGGCGGAATACCTGATCGGGCTGGATTTCGATGTGACCGGCATGGATTTTGCGCCCGCGATGCTCGATCTCGCGCGGGCGCGGTTTCCTGCGGCAACCTGGCGAGAGGGCGACATGCGGGCGCTGGACCTAGGCGAGGTCTTTGACGGCGTGCTGGCGTGGAACTCGTTCTTTCATCTTGGCGGCGCGGAACAGCGCGAGGTGTTGCCGCGGATGGCGCGGCACCTCGCCCCCGGGGGCGCGTTGATGCTTACGGTGGGGCCGGGGGCGGGCGAGGCCTGGGGCGAGGTGGCGGGCGAGCCGGTGTTTCACGCCAGCCTGGCAATCGGGGAATACCGTACGATCCTTGCCGATGAAGGGCTGGACCTTGTCGCCTTCGTGGCCGAAGACCCGGGATGCCAGGGCCATTCGGTGCTGCTGGCGAAAAAGGGCTGAGCGGTGGGGGGCGACGGGAAACCGGTTGACGCGGCGGACCAGATCGACAGAGTCCGACCAAGGTTGAAGGAGCAGGAAATCTCATGCAGGAACCTCTGGTTCTGATCCCGGGCATGATGTGTGATGCGCGGCTTTACGCCCCGCAGATCGAGGCGTTCAGCCGCGAGCGCTCGGTCACGGTGGCCTGTGCGACGCGCGGTGAGCGGATCGAGGAGATCGCCTCGACCATCCTTGACGGGGCGCCGCAGAAATTCGCGCTGGCCGGGCTGTCGATGGGGGGGATTGTCGCGATGGAGGTGCTGCGGCGGGCGCCCGACCGGGTGACGCGGATCGCGCTGATGGACACCAACCCGCTGGCCGAGACGCCGCAAAGCTCGGCGATGTACGAGCCGATGATCGTGGGGGTGAAGGCCGGGCGGCTCGACGAGGTGATGCGCGGGTTTCTCAAGCCCGAGGTGTTTGCGCCGGGGCAGGGACGGATGGAGGTCATGGCGCTCATGGCCGAGATGGCGCAGAGCCTTGGGCCCGAGGTGTTCCTGCGGCAGGTGCGGGCGCTGCAACGGCGCAAGGATCAACAGGCGGTGCTGCGCAGATGCAAGGTGCCCGCGCTGGTGCTGTGCGGCGAGCATGACCGGCTGACCCCGGTCAAGCGTCATACCTTCATGGCCGAGCTGATCCCCGGTGCGCATCTCGAGATCGTGGCCGACGCGGGCCATGCGCCGGTGATCGAACAGCCCGAGGCGGTGAATGCCGCGCTGTCGGCGTGGTTGGCGCAGCCCTATATTCTCAGGTAGCCGATGGCAAAGAAGGATCGCCGCACCCAGCTTCGTGATTATGCCCGGCGGGTACGTAAATGGAGCCGCGATCACATTCCGCCGGGGCTTCGGCTGGTGGCGGGGCTCGTGCTGATGGCGGGCGGGGTTCTCGGGTTCCTGCCGATCCTCGGGTTCTGGATGCTTCCGCTGGGCATGGCGGTGGCGGCGGCGGACGTGTTGCCGATCTGGCGCTGGTGGAAGAGGCGCAAGGATTGACGCCCTTGTTGACCCCGGGGGCACGGGCGCTGGACGAGGCCCGGATCAACGACTACCTTGTGACCGTGGTGTGAGCGTGATGAGCGATGTTGAAATCAAGCTGCGATCGACCCTGACCTGTCCGCATTGCGGGCATGCCAGCGAGCAGACCATGCCGACGGATGCCTGTCAGTGGTTTTACGACTGCGCGTCCTGTGGTGCGGTGCTCAAGCCGAGGCCCGGGGATTGCTGTGTGTTTTGTTCCTATGGCACGGTGCCCTGTCCACCGGTTCAGGCGGGGCACGATTGTTGCGGATAGCACGCGAGCGGCGCATGTGGCGGCAGATCACGCCGAGCCGGTGCATCGCGCGGGGCTATTCGTTCCGGTCACGGGTTTTGAATATGGCCATCTGGCTGGCGCCGCCAAGCTGGGGATGGGCGCCGGCAATGTCATGAAAACCCACGTCATATCCCGCCGAGCGCCCGGCCCGCTCGCACCATTGGCGAAACCGCGCGCGGCTCCATTCAAAGCGGTGATCGGGGTGGCGAAAGCGGTGCGCGGGCACGCCGAGCAGGGGGTTGAACTCGGCATTGGGGGTGGTGACGATGACCGTCTGCGGGCGCATCGTGTGAAACACTGCACGTTCGAGCCGGGACAGGCGGTCGGGGTCGATATGTTCGATGGTCTCGACGAGAACGGCGCAATCGAACCCGGCAAGATCGGGGGCCGGGTCGGTCATCGAGGCGTGGCGCAGCTCGATCTGCGCGGCGTTGACGGGGTGTTTGGCCAGTCTTTCGCGCAGCCGGTCGAGCGAGACCTGGCAGATGTCGAGGCCGATCAGCGCCTCTAGGGGCAGGGCGGCGAGGCGCAGGAAGAGTTCGCCATCGCCGCACCCGAGATCGGCCACGCGCGCGGGCGCAAGGCGCGCGACCGCGTCCTGCACGGCGCGCAGCCGTTCCTCGTGGTGCCATGTGGTCATGTGGCGGCCCCCGGGCGCTGCATCAGCACGACATCTTTGTGTGGCACCGCGCAGGACCAGCCCCAGTGCCGCGCAAGGTGATGAAAGGTTTCTTCGCGGTAGAACACCACGTGGGTCGGGTCCTTGCGATAACGCCAGTTGGCGAAGCGGTCGTCATCGGTCTGAAAGCAGGTCATGATGGCGAGCCAGCCGCCCGGGCGGAGCAGCGCGCGCAGGCGGGCGAACTCCTCGGCCGGGTGGTGGAAATGCTCGGCCGCCTCGGTGCAGGTCACGAAGTCATAGGTGTCGGCGAGCGGCGCGGGATCGGGGGCGAAGAACGGATCGTAAAGCGCCACGTCATGCCCGGCCTCGCGCAGCATGGCGGCCAGCGCCGGGCCGGGGCCGCAGCCATAATCGAGCCCATGCGCCCCGGGTTCCAGCCGGGCCAGCAGGGGCGTGGCCAGCCGGTCCAGAAACCGGCGATAGCCGGGATCGTCGGGGTGGTTTTCATGGGTGAGGTAATGCGCGCGCTCGTCCCCGAGTGTGGGCCGGTGCGCGGGCGCGAGGAAGCGCGCCTGGCAGGTGGGACAGCGATGATAGCGCTGGTTCCCGATCGTCTGGAACGGCGCGGCGGGGGCCGCACAGACCGGGCAGGGCGGGATGGGGCCCGCGCGGGTCGCGGGGGATGTGCTAGGTGAGGGGTTCATACGCCGCCGTTATTATTATCGGCCCGTGTCCGGCCTGCTCCGGGCTTGCACGAGATCGGGCGCTGGCGTCAATGGCCCCGATCTCAAGGCATGTCGCAGCGGAACGGAGTCTGGCCTGCCTGCCCCGGGTTTCCAGATCAAACGCGGCGCGTCAGGCGGGATCGGTGCCGTAATCGGTGTCTGACACCTTTTCGAGCCAGTCGGCGGCGCGATCGCCGTCTTTTTCCTGGATCGCGATATGGGTCATGGCGCAATCGGGGGCGGCGCCGTGCCAATGCTCTTCTCCCGGTTCGAACCAGATGACATCGCCGGGGAAAATCTCGCGCACGTCGCCGGTGCGGGTGCCGATCCGGCCCTTGCCTGCGGTGACGATCAGGGTCTGGCCGAACGGGTGGGTGTGCCACGCGGTGCGCGCGCCCGGCTCGAACGTGACGGAAAGGGAGGCCACGCGCGCGGGCGGGGCAGCCGAGATCACGGGGTCGAAACGGACGGTGCCGGTGAAGTAATCGGGGTTGGGGCGTTCCGAGGGGCGCGAGCCTGCGCGGTGGATGTTCATGGGTCTGCCTTTCGGATGGGGGCCGGGTTCACGGAGTTGATCGTTGCGCGGCCATGATGCGTTCTGAGGCGTGCGGAGGCAATGCGCGAATGCCCGGGGCGCGGGCGGATCAGCCGCGCCGCCGTCGCCTGCGCCCACCGCTGTCGTCGCCCCCGGTGTTGAAGCTGACATCGGGCAGGGGAACCACCGAGTTCAGGATGGGGAAAGGCTCGGACGAATTGGGCAGGGCCGAGGCGTTCACGAAATGCTCTTGAAAGCGGGGTTCGATGGCGGTTTCGATCTTTTCGATCCGGCGCACCGTGTCCTCGATCTCGGCGCGGGTGTCGCTGTTGAGAAGGGCGATGCGCGCGCCGGTGCCCGCGGCGTTGCCCGCCGATGTCACCTTGTCGAGTACGCAATCGGGGATCATGCCCAGCACCATCGCGTGCTTGGGCGAGATATGCGCGCCGAAGGCCCCGGCCAGAACGACCCGATCCACGGTGTCGACGCCGAGCTTGTCCATCAGGAGCCGGGCACCGGAATAGAGCGCGGCCTTGGCCATCTGGATGGCGCGGATATCGGGGTTGGTGACGGTGATCCGGGGGCTGTCTTCGGTGCCGTGCCAGAGGACATAGGAATGGGTGCGCCCGTCGGCGATGCATCTTTGGGTGCCGACCTGTTCGGCCGACCCGATCAGGCCGGAGGCATCGACGATGCCCGCCATGCGCATTTCGGCGATGGCCTCGATGATGCCGGAGCCGCAGATGCCGGTGATACCGGTGGCGGCGATGGCGGCGCCAAAGCCCGGATCGTCGGACCAGAGGTCGCAGCCGATCACGCGAAAGCGGGGGTCCTTGGTGATGGGGTCGATCTCGACCCGTTCGATCGCGCCGGGGGCGGCGCGTTGTCCGGCGCTGATCTGGGCGCCCTCGAAGGCGGGGCCGGTGGGCGACGAGCAGGCGAGCAGTCGGTGCTTGTTGCCAAGCTGGATCTCGGCATTGGTGCCGACATCGACGACCAGCACCAGATCCTCGGACTTGTCGGGCGCCTCGGAGAGGGTGACGGCGGCGGCGTCGGCGCCGACATGGCCCGCGATGCAGGGCAGGATATAGGTGCGGGCCGCCGGGTGCAGGGTGAGATCCAGATCCGAGGCGCGCAGGTGGAGCGCGTTCGACGTGGCGAGCGCGAACGGCGCCTGGCCGAGTTCGTAGGCGTCGATGCCCAGGAAAAGGTGGTGCATGACCGGGTTCATCACGAAGACCGAATCCATGATCAGGGTGCGGTCGATCCCGGCCTCGGTGGTGATCTGCTCGAAGAGCGTGTTCATGCCCTCGCGCACCGCGCGGGTCATCTCATCGGCGCCGCCGGGGTTCATCATCGAGTAGGAGACCCGGCTCATCAGGTCTTCGCCGAAGCGGATCTGCGGGTTCATCAGCCCGGAGGAGGCCACCACCTCGCCCGAGCGCAGGTCGCACAGGTGGGCGGCGATGGTGGTCGAGCCGAGATCGACGGCAAGACCATAGAGCGTGCCTTCGTAGAAGCCGGGCCAGAGATGCATGATGCGCGGCGCGCCCATGCCCTGGTGCAGGGCGACGGTGACCCGCCAGCCGCCCTTGCGCAGGATGGGTTGAAGTTGCGGCAGGATGTGAAGATCGGCCTCGATATTCCTGATGCCCCACTGGTTTTCAAGCGCCGCGATCAGGCGTTCGAGATCGCCCGAGGGCTCGTGCATGTCGGGTTCCTCGACCTCGACATAATAAAGCCGCACGGCGGGGTTCATCACGATGTCGCGGGCCTCGGCGCGTTTGCGCACGACCTGTTTGTGGACCTGCGATTCGGGCGGCACGTCGATCACCACGTCGTGCTGGATCGTCGCCTGACAGCCGAGGCGGCGGCCCTTGGCGAGGCCGCGTTTCTGGTCATAGCGTTCCTCGACCGCGTTCCAGTCCGACAGCGCGTCGGGCGCGACGGTGACCCCGTGCTTGGAGAATTCGCCGTAGGAGGGCGTGACCTGGCATTTCGAGCAGATGCCGCGCCCGCCGCAGACCGAGTCGAGATCGACACCCAGTTGCCGCGCGGCGGTCAGCACCGGGGTGCCCGCCGGAAAGCGGCCGCGTTTGCCCGACGGGGTGAAGATGACGAGGGGGTCGTTGCTCATGGGGCTGCCTCTTGTGGTGTTGGCCAGACAATAGGGGCTTTGCCGTCGGGGAAAAGATGCAGAGCGGCATTATCTTTTCCGGGAGCGGCATTTTCCGACCAATGGGCGCGGGGCGCGCGGGTGGATGCCTCCGGCGGGAGTATTTGGGGCAAGATGAAGGGCGGGTCAGCGAAATCCGCGGGCGTGGAAGATGAAGCCGAGAAAGTTGAGCAGAACCTGTGCGGCGAGGATCGCGGTGGAGCCCGAAGGGTCGTGATCGGGGGAGACCTCGACGAGGTCGATGCCGACGATCTCGTGCCGTCTGGCGACCTGTTGCAGGAGTTCCAGCACGTCGTAATAGAGGAACCCGCCATGGCTGGGCGTGCCGGTGCCGGGGGCGATCGAGGGGCAGAAGGCGTCGATATCTAGGGTGACATAGACGCGTGCGCCTGCGGGGAGGCGTTCGGCCAGCGCCGTGGGACCGAGCGCGCGGGCCTGGCGCACCGAGAGGATGTCGGCGCCCATGGCGCGGGCATCGTCATAGCCCTCTTTCGCGGTGGAACTCACGTTGCGGATGCCGACCTGGGTGAGGCCGGTGACATAGGGCTTTTCGGCGGCGCGGCGCATCGGGTTGCCGTGGCCGAACCGCACGCCGTGGCGTTCGTCGACGAAATCGAGATGGGCGTCGATCTGGAGGATATGAATGTCGCCCTGATCGTCGAAGGCGTTGATGCAGGGGATGTTGACCGAGTGATCGCCGCCGATCACCACCGGCAGGGCACCGGCGGCAAGCGCGGCGCGCACGCCGACCTCGATATTGGCGTGGGATGTCACCGTGTCGGTATGGACGATGTCGGCATCGCCCATGTCGATCATGCGCACCGAGCCGGGCAGGTAGGTGCAATCGTCCTCGTGATCATAGGCCCCGGCATGGCCGAAGGCGAAGAGCGTGCTGGCCTCGCGCACCGCGCGCGGGCCGAAGCGGGCGCCCGCGCGCCACTGGGTGCCGAAGTCGAAGGGCGCGCCGAGGATGGCGATATCGGCTTCGATCTCCGTCCAGTCCTCGATGTAGCGGCGCTTGGCGAAGGTGGCGATGCCGACGAAGGGCAGGTTGAGGCGGCCGGACTCGTAACCGTGGGTGCTCATGCAGATCTCTCCTCGTGTCATCGCGAGGGTGGCGCGGTTCGGGGCAGGGGGCAAGGCTGGAATTGGGGTTTTCCCCGCCCCGCATCCATGCGATAGGGAAGCGCCAAACGATCCCGAGCCATGGAGAGCCCTGATGGAGATTCGTGAGGCCCTGACCTTCGATGATGTGTTGCTTGTTCCGGGGGCGTCGAGCGTGTTGCCCAGCACCGCCGACACGCGCACCCATGTGACGAAATCCATCGCGCTCAACATCCCGCTTCTGAGTTCGGCCATGGATACCGTGACCGAAGCCCGCATGGCGATTGCCATGGCACAGGCCGGCGGCATGGGGGTGATCCACAAGAATCTCGATATCGAGGAGCAGTCGCGCGAGGTGCGCCGGGTCAAGCGGTTCGAAAGCGGGATCGTCTATAACCCGGTCACGCTGCGCGCCGATCAAACCATCGCGGATGCGCGGGCGCTGGTGGAGCGATACAATTTCACCGGCTTCCCGGTGGTGGACGAGCGGGGCCATATCGTGGGCATCGTGACCAACCGCGACATGCGTTTCGCCACGTCCGACGACACGCCGATAAAGCTGGTCATGACGACCGACGATCTGGCGATGCTGGCGGAACCGGCCGATCTCGACGAGGCGAAATCGCTGATGCGGGCGCGGCGGATCGAGAAATTGCTGGTGCATGACGGCAAGGGCAAGCTGACCGGCTTGCTGACGCTGAAGGACACGGAACAGGCGGTGCTCAATCCCACGGCGTGCAAGGATCGCCTCGGGCGGCTCAGGGTGGCGGCGGCGACCGGCGTGGGCGATGCCGGGTTCGAGCGGACCGAAGCGTTGATCGATGCGGGGTGCGATATCGTCGTGGTCGATACCGCACATGGCCATTCCGCGGGGGTGCTGGAAGCGGTGAAACGCGCCAAGAGCCTGTCGAACGAGGTGCAGATCATCGCCGGCAACGTCGCCACCGGTGAGGCCACGCGCGCGCTCATCGGCGCGGGCGCGGATGCGATCAAGGTGGGGATCGGGCCGGGCTCGATCTGTACCACGCGGGTCGTGGCCGGCGTGGGCGTGCCACAACTGACCGCGATCATGGATTGCGTCGAGGCCGCGGGCGATGTTCCGATCATCGCCGATGGCGGGATCAAGTTCTCGGGCGATTTCGCCAAGGCGATTGCCGCGGGGGCCTCTTGTGCGATGGTGGGCAGCATGATCGCCGGGACCGACGAAAGCCCGGGCGAAGTGATCCTTTACCAGGGGCGCAGCTTCAAGAGTTATCGCGGTATGGGCAGCCTTGGCGCGATGGCGCGGGGCAGCGCCGACCGCTATTTCCAGAAGGACGCGGCGACTGACAAGCTCGTGCCCGAAGGGGTCGAGGGGCAGGTGCCTTACAAGGGATCGGCCAGCGTGGTGATTCATCAGCTCGTGGGCGGGTTGCGCGCGGCGATGGGCTATACCGGCTGTGCCACGGTCGAGGACATGCGCCGCAACTGTCACTTTGTCAGGATCAGCGGTGCCGGGCTCAAGGAATCGCATGTCCATGATGTGCAGATCACCCGCGAAAGCTCGAACTACCGGATGGGCTGATGCGGCCTGATGCGCGGGTTCAGGCGGCGGCGGAATGTCTTGATCGCATTCTTGCCGGTGAGGCCGCGGAAAAGGCGCTGACGGCGTGGGCGCGCGGGGCGCGCTATGCCGGGTCGAAGGATCGCGCGGCGGTGCGCGATCATGTCTATGACGTGCTGCGGCAAAAGCGGCTTTGCGCCCATCTGGGCGGCGGCGAGACCGGGCGCGCGCTGATGCTGGGGCTGATCCGGGCGCGCGGCGAGGCGCCGGAGGCGTTCTTTACCGGTGAGCGACATGCGCCTGCGGTGCTGGGTGCGGCGGAGCGGGCCGAGCCTGCGCCACCGCCCGAGGCCGGGTTTGCGGAGCTTCCCGACTGGCTCTTGCCGGGTCTCGAGGCGCGCTATGGGGCGGCGCTGGCGCCCCAGCTTGCGGCGCTGCGCCACCGGGCGCCGGTGTTCCTGCGGGTCAATGGGCGCAAGGCGACGCGGGAGGCGGCGATTGCTCAGCTGGCCGAGGACGCGATCGTGGTGCGCCCCTCTGCGTCGTCCGAGATGGCGCTTTGGGTCGAGACGGGCGCCCGGGCGATTGCCCGGTCTCGCGCGTTTGAGGCCGGGATGGTCGAGTTGCAGGACCTGTCCAGCCAATCGGCGATGGAGAGCATTCCGCTTCGCAAGGGTATGAAAGTGCTTGATTATTGCGCGGGCGGTGGGGGCAAGACGCTGGCGCTGGCCGGTCGGGTCGAGGCGGAATTTTTCGCCCATGACATCAACCCCGCGCGGATGCGCGACCTGCCGCCGCGTGCGGCGCGGGCCGGGGTCGCGGTGCGCTGTGTCGATACGCCCGACCTTGCCCGTTGGGCGCCTTATGATTTGGTGCTTTGCGATGTGCCTTGCTCGGGCTCGGGGACATGGCGGCGCGACCCGGATGCGAAATGGCGGTTCACGCCAGAGCGGCTGGAGGCGCTGACCAAGGAGCAGGACCGGATTCTCGATGCCGCCGCGCCGATGGTCGCCCCGGCGGGCATGCTCGCCTATGCGACCTGCTCGCTCTTGCCGGATGAGAACGAGGCCCGGATCACGCGCTTTTGCGCGCGCCACCCCGGCTGGCATGTCGCCTTCTCGCATCAGTTCCTGTTGGGAGAGGCGGGCGACGGCTTCTTTGTTGCGCATCTTCGGCGGGATGTGGAAAGCTAAAGCGCAATCAAGGCGGGTTTCTGGACAAGCTTAACGCTCGCTTAAGGTTTGGGCGTGCAAGATTGCTGCCAGACAGAACCGGCTTGAGGGGGCGTTCTTGCCGCATATCGTTTCCATGCATGGCGAACTGTCGCGCACTGCCGAACGGGTGGTGTCGCGTCTGGGTTTGCTGGCCATGTTGGCCGCGCTGTGCCTGGCGGGCGCGCTCATGCTGGGCGGGGGTGATCTGTCGCTGGGGCTGGGCGCGGTGGGTGGCACCCTCCTGATCCTGATCGGGCTGATCTCTGTCGTGGTCTGGCGGCTTCGCCGCGAGAGTCGGCAATCGCAAAGGGCGGTGGCGGAATTCGTGCAGCATGATCCGGCACCCAGTTTCGTGACCGATGCCGAGGGGGCGATTGCGCATGTCAACGCCGCGGCCGGGAAACGCTTTGCCCCCGGGGCGCCAACCCTCGCCAGCGCGCTTGAAGAGGTTTTTGCAAACCCGTCGGCGGTGATCTTTCGTCTTATGAAGCGGGCGGAAACTGCGGGCGCCGCGCGCGAGGACGTGGTGACGCGGCGTGGCCATGTGCGCCTTGCCACGCATCGGATCGGTCGGGGCGGCTTCCTGTGGCGGGTCGAGGTAATGGCCGAAACGGGATCGGCGCGCCCCGGGGACAGCACGGCCCTTCCGACCCTGACCGTGGGGCGCAACAACGCGATCCTGTTCATGAACGCGGCGGCGCGGCGGCTGATCGGCGAGCGTGCGAAGTCGCTCGACCGGCTGTTCCCGAGCCTGCCCGTTCGCCCCGGCGAGGCGCAGCTGGTCAGCACGAAAGAGGGCAGCCGCCGCATGATCGTGGCAGAAACCCGGGGTGCCGGCGGTCGCGTGGAACTCTACCTCTTGCCCGCGCCCGAAAGCATCGTGCGGCCCGCGGGCAAAGAGCGCAGGGATGACGACAGCGCCCGGCATATGGAAGCCCTTCCCGTGCCGTTGATGAAACTCGATCCCGACGGGACCGTTCTTTTCATGAACGAGCAGGCGCGCGATCTGCTTGGCAGTGCCGCGCGCGAGGGCCAGCATCTTTCCGCGCTGATGGAGGGGTTGGGCCGGTCGATCACCAACTGGCTCGCCGAGGTCGCCGAAGGGCGCGAAGTGACGAACAATGAATTCCTGCGCGTGTCGCGGCGTGACCGCGAGGTTTTCGTGCAGGTGCTGCTCAAACGTGTGCACACGCCCGGGGAAACCGGTCTTATCGCGGTTCTGAACGATGCGACCGAACTCAAGACGCTCGAAGCGAAGTTCGTCCAAAGCCAGAAGATGCAGGCGATCGGCCAGCTTGCCGGGGGTGTCGCGCATGATTTCAACAATCTTCTGACGGCGATTTCGGGGCATTGCGATCTGTTGCTGCTGCGCCATGACCAGAGCGATCCGGATTACAACGATCTGGTCCAGATCAACCAGAATGCCAATCGCGCGGCGGCATTGGTGGGGCAACTTCTTGCCTTCTCGCGCAAGCAAACGCTGCAACCGAGGCTGCTCGATCTTCGTGAGATCCTGTCGGACCTGACCCATCTGCTCAACCGTCTCGTGGGCGAGAAGGTGACGCTCACCCTCGACCATGATCCGGTGGTGCACAAGCTCAGGGCCGACAAGCGACAGTTGGAACAGGTGCTGATGAATATCGTGGTCAATGCCCGCGATGCCATGCCCGATGGCGGGGACATCAGGATCGAGACGCAAAGCCTCGACCTTTGCACGCCGCTGAAGCGCAACCGGGCGGTGGTGCCTGCCGGGAAATATGTCTGCATCCGCGTGCATGACGAAGGTCCCGGTATCCCCGAGGACATCCTGCAAAAGATATTCGAGCCGTTCTACACGACGAAACGCACCGGCGAGGGCACCGGCCTCGGGCTTTCCACGGCTTATGGCATCGTCAAGCAGTCGGGGGGGTTCATATTCGCCGACAGCAACCCGGGGAAAGGCGCGGTTTTCAGCCTGATTTTTCCGATCTACGATGAGGATGAGCGGCCCGAAACCCGCAATGCCCCGGACGAGATCCTGCCGGTGGCGGCCCCCGTGGGCGACGGTGTGATCCTGCTGGTCGAGGATGAGGCGCCGGTGCGGTCCTTCGCGTCGCGCGCGCTGCGCCTGCGCGGTTACACGGTCCTCGAAGCGGACTCGGCCGAAGATGCGCTCAGGACATTGGACGAGACCGATCTCGACATCGATGTTTTCGTCACCGATGTCGTGATGCCCGGCATGGACGGCCCGAGCTGGGTACGCAAGGCGCTGGAAACGCGCCCGGGTGTCCGGGTGGTGTTCGTGTCGGGATATGCCGAGGATGCCTTCGCCGAGGGGCAGCCAAAGATCCCGAACTCGGTCTTCCTGCCGAAACCGTTCTCACTCACCGAATTGACGGAAGTCGTGCAGCGACAAATGCAATGATGCGCTGATCGGGCGCTTGGTCACGTGGGTCCGTGCAGGGTGCCGGCATATGCGGAGCGGATACGGCGCGGGATCATGCAAGGCTGCTCCACAGGGCGAAATCCTCGGCGCAGGTGTCGGCCAGCCGGGTTTTCAATGAATCGGGCAATGAAAGCGCGGCATCGGGCGAGACATTGACGCGGGGCAGCGCGATCTCGAGATTGAGGCGATCTTCGAGATAGGCCACGCATTCATCAAGGGCCTCGTAACGGAAGATCCGGTCAACCGATGTGCCGTTGGGGCGCGGTTCGAGGAATTTGGCCTGCGATCCGACATTGGCGAAGGCCGGGCAGGGGTCTTGAAGGTAGCCTTCGATGAAATCGGCGAAACTCATCTCGGCGGTGGAGACCGGCGTGCCGCCCAGAAACGGCCGCTGTCGGTAGCGATACCAACTGCCAAGCCAACTGAGCGGCTCGCGCATCACGGCGATGATCTCCATATCCGGGCCGATGAATTTCTCGACCATGGGACGAAAGAACCGGTTATAGCGATAGACCGGCGCATGTTTGAGTTCGGGGGGATCGAGCACGGCAATCGACGCGTGCCCGGCCAGGGCCTGTTCGATCGCGGTGGTGCCGGTCTTGGGGACCGACAGGACCACCAGCCTGGCTTTGGAAAAGATCAGCATCTCGGGGGGCCCCGCTGTGGCGAATGCAGCTTTCTGTCGCGTGTAAACTACCTTTTAACCTTTTGCCGAAAAAGTGGGTTTGTGAAAATTCTTGTTGAAATGTTCTCTTTTTGGTCCCACAAAGAACAAGAGGCGAACATTGCAGCAGCGATTGCCGCTTCGGGGCGGCTGTGAAATAAGGACCCAAATCAATGGCAACGGCAGAACTTTTCCAGATGGACAACAAACGCGACGCGAACAAGCAAAAGGCGCTCGACAGCGCGCTGGCGCAGATCGAACGGCAATTCGGGAAAGGCTCGATCATGAAACTGGGCGCCGACAGCCCGGTGCAGCAGATCGAGGCGACCTCGACCGGCTCGATCGGACTCGATATCGCGCTGGGCATTGGCGGTTTGCCCAAGGGCCGCATCATCGAGATTTACGGCCCCGAAAGCTCGGGCAAGACGACGCTGACGCTGCATTGCGTGGCCGAGGAACAAAAGAAGGGCGGGGTCTGTGCCTTTGTCGATGCCGAACATGCGCTCGATCCGCAATATGCGAAAAAGCTGGGCATTGACCTCGACGAGCTTCTGATTTCACAGCCGGACACGGGCGAACAGGCGCTGGAGATCACCGACACGCTGGTGCGGTCGGGCGCGGTGAGCATGGTGGTGGTCGATTCGGTTGCCGCCCTGACCCCGAAAAGCGAGCTCGAGGGCGATATGGGCGATTCGAGCGTGGGCGTTCAGGCCCGGTTGATGAGCCAGGCCATGCGCAAGCTGACCGGCTCGATTTCGCGTTCGAATTGCATGGTGATCTTCATCAACCAGATCCGGATGAAGATCGGCGTGATGTTCGGCAGCCCGGAAACGACATCGGGCGGCAATGCTCTCAAGTTCTATTCGTCTGTGCGGCTCGACATCCGGCGCATCGGCTCGATCAAGGATCGTGACGAGGTGATCGGCAACCAGACCCGGGTGAAAGTGGTCAAGAACAAGGTGGCCCCGCCGTTCAAGCAGGTGGAGTTCGACATCCTGTTCGGCGAGGGGATTTCGAAAACCGGTGAGCTTCTGGATCTTGGGGTCGCGGCCGGGATCGTGCAGAAATCCGGTTCGTGGTATTCCTATGGCGATGAGCGCATTGGCCAGGGGCGTGAAAACGCGCGCCAGTATCTCAAGGACAATCCCAAGGCCGCCGTTGATATCGAGGACAAGATTCGTGCCGCTCACGGGCTTGATTTCGACCTGCCCGAAGCTGCCGCGGGCGACGACGCCGTTCTCGACAGTTAAGCGCCTCTTTTCCCAAGGTTGCAGGGCCGTCCGTCAATCGGGCGGCCCGTGTCGTTGTAAGGGGTGTCGGGGCGCGCGGCCGGGCCGGTGAAGGGCGGTGGACAGGCCAAACTCTTGGGGATAAACCGCACAGGATCACTGTCCCAGTCCCAGAGGCGATGCCCGATGCCCAACCTGAACGACATCCGTTCGACCTTTTTGAACTTTTTTGCCAGGAACGGGCACGAGATCGTCCCGTCGAGCCCGCTTGTTCCGCGTAACGATCCGACCCTGATGTTCGTGAATTCGGGCATGGTGCAGTTCAAGAACCTGTTTACCGGGGTTGAGACCAGGGACTACAAGCGCGCCACCACGGCACAGAAATGTGTGCGTGCGGGCGGCAAGCACAATGATCTCGACAACGTGGGCTATACCGCGCGGCATCACACGTTTTTCGAGATGATGGGCAATTTCAGCTTTGGCGATTATTTCAAGGCCGAGGCCATTCCCTTTGCCTGGGAACTGGTGACGAAAGAGCTCGATATCCCGGCCGAGCGGCTCCTGGTTACGGTTTATCACACCGATGACGAGGCTGCGGATCTGTGGAAGAAGGTCGCGGGCCTGCCCGATGAGCGGATCATCCGTATTCCGACCAACGACAATTTCTGGATGATGGGGCCGACCGGCCCCTGTGGCCCCTGCACCGAGATTTTCTTTGACCACGGAGATCAATACTGGGGCGGCCCGCCGGGAAGCCCGGAAGAGGATGGCGACCGGTTCGTCGAGATCTGGAATCTCGTTTTCATGCAGAACGAGCAGTTCGAGGACGGCTCGATGAAGGCGCTCGACATGCAGTCGATCGACACCGGCATGGGGATCGAGCGGGTTGCGGCGCTGTTGCAGGGCACGAATGACAATTACGCGACCGATCTGATCCGTGCGCTGATCGAGGCGAGCGCGCATGCCACGTCGAGCGACCCGGACGGGCCGGGCAAGACCCATCACCGGGTCATTGCCGATCATCTGCGCTCGACCTCGTTCCTGATCGCCGATGGGGTGATGCCGTCGAATGACGGGCGCGGGTATGTCTTGCGCCGGATCATGCGCCGGGCGATGCGGCACGCGCATCTTCTGGGATCGAAAGACCCGGTGATGCACCGTCTGGTGCCGGCCCTCGTGCACCAGATGGGCGCGGCCTATCCCGAGCTTGGGCGGGCGCAGGCCATGATCGAGGAAACGCTGGAGCTTGAAGAAACGCGGTTCAAACAGACGCTGGACCGGGGTTTGCGGCTGCTTGATGATGAGCTTGAAACGCTGGATATGGACGCGCCCTTGCCCGGGGAATCCGCGTTCAAGCTTTATGATACCTATGGCTTTCCGCTCGATCTGACGCAGGATGCGCTGCGCGAGAAGGGGCGGGCGGTCGATACCGAAGGGTTCGAGGCGGCCATGGCCGAGCAAAAGGCCAAGGCGCGCGCGGCCTGGGCCGGGTCGGGCGAGGCGGCGGATGCGGCCGTGTGGTTCGATCTGGCCGACCGGCACGGGGCCACGGATTTCCTTGGGTATGACACCGAGATGGCCGAGGGCCAGATCCTGGCGCTGGTCCGGGATGGGGCCGAGGTCGAGCGACTGGATACCGGGCAGGAGGGCTGGGCCATTCTCAACCAGACCCCGTTTTACGGCGAAGCTGGCGGCCAGGTGGCCGATCACGGCTATGTCCGGCGGCTTGCCGATCTCGATGACATCAGTCACGTGACGGATGTGCAGAGACATGCCGACGGACGGCTTTTTACGCATAAGCTCCGGGTTGAGCGCGGGGCGCTTGGGCGGGGCGATACCGTCTCGCTCGAAGTGGATCACCGGCGGCGTAGCAAGGTGCGGGCGAACCATTCGGCAACGCACCTGCTTCACGAGGCGCTGCGCGTGCATCTGGGCGATCACGTGGCACAGCGCGGTTCGCTCAATGACGAGGATCGCCTGCGGTTCGATTTCAGCCATGCCAAACCGCTGACCGACGATGAGTTGCGCGCGGTCGGGGAAGAGGTGAACGCTTTCATCCGCCAGAACAGCCCCGTGACCACCCGGATCATGACGCCCGACGAGGCGCGCGAGATCGGGGCGCAGGCGCTTTTCGGCGAGAAATACGGAGACGAGGTGCGCGTGGTGTCGATGGGCCGCGCGCCGACCGGCAAGGGCACGGATGGCGAGACCTGGTCGATCGAGCTTTGCGGTGGCACGCATGTGACGCGCACCGGGGATATCGGGCTTTGCGTGATCGTGGGCGACGGGGCGTCGAGCGCGGGCGTGCGGCGGATCGAGGCCCTGACCGGGGCGGCGGCGTTCGAACATCTTGAGCGGCAGGCGGCCCTTGTCAGCGAAATCTCGGGCACGGTGAAGGCACAGCCTGCCGAGATCGCGACCCGGATCAGGACGTTGATGGATGAGCGCCGGGCGTTGCAGAACGAAGTTGCGCAACTGCGCCGCGAACTGGCCATGGCCGGGGGCGCGGGACAGGGCGGCGGCGCCGAACCGCGCGACGTGAATGGCGTGCGGTTCCTGGCGCAGGTTCTGAGCGGGGTGAGTGGCAAGGATCTTCCGGCGCTTATCGACGAGCACAAGACGCGGCTGGAAAGCGGCGCGGTTCTGCTCATCGCCGATACCGGGGGCAAGGCGGCCGTGGCGGCGGGGGTCACCGGCGACTTGACCGGGACGCTCTCGGCGGTCGATCTTGTGCGCGCGGCGGTGGCCGAATTGGGCGGCAAGGGCGGCGGCGGCCGCCCCGACATGGCGCAGGGCGGTGGCCCGGATGCGGGCCATGCCGATGCGGCGATCAAGGCGGCGGAAGCCGTGATAGGAGGTTGAGATGGGTGCGCTCTGGATTGCACATGTGACGGTGACGGATGCCGAGGCCTATGGCAAATATGCCGAGCTTGCCGGTCCCGCGATTGCCAAGCACGGCGGCGAGTTCATCGCCCGTGGCGGGCGTTTCGTGCAGCTTGAAGGCCGCGAGCGGCCGCGCAACGTGGTGGCGCGGTTCCCGAGTGTCGAGGCGGCGGTCGATTGCTATCACAGCCCCGAATACCAGGAGGCGCTGAGCCATGCGCGCGGCGCGTCGGAGCGCGAATTGATGGTGGTCGAGACCAGCGAGTGATGGACAAGGCGGGAATCCCCCGCCTTGCCGTGCTTTGCGGATCGACCGAAATCAGCCCTGTTTCGACATCCGCTTGCGTTCATGCGGATCGAGGTGGCGTTTGCGCAGCCGGATCGCCTTGGGCGTGACCTCGACCAGTTCATCGTCGTTGATATAGGCGATGGCCTCTTCGAGCGAGAGAATCGTGGGCGGTGTCAGGCGCACGGCCTCGTCCGTGCCGCTGGCGCGCACGTTGGTGAGCTTCTTGCCCTTGAGCGGGTTCACCTCGAGATCGTTTTCGCGGCTATGCTCGCCGATGATCATGCCCTGGTAGATCTTGTCCTGCGGGTTGACGAACATCCGCCCCCGGTCTTCGAGATTCCAGAGCGCATAGGCCACGGCCTCGCCGTTCTCCATCGAGATGAGAACACCCGCGCGGCGGCCCGGGATCGGTCCCTTGTGCGGAACCCAGCCGTGAAAGACGCGGTTCAACACGCCGGTGCCGCGCGTATCGGTCAGGAACTCGCCGTGATAGCCGATCAGCCCGCGCGAGGGCACATGCGCGATGATGCGGGTCTTGCCGGCGCCCGCGGGTTTCATTTCGACCAGCTCGCCCTTGCGCGGGCCGGTGATCTTTTCGATCACGGCGCCGGTATAGTCGTCATCGACGTCGATCGTGACCTCTTCGACCGGTTCGAGCCTCTGGCCCTCGTCGTCGCGCATGATCACCTTGGGGCGCGAGATCGACAGTTCGAACCCTTCGCGGCGCATGTTCTCGATCAGCACGCCCATCTGCAATTCGCCGCGCCCGGCCACGTCGAAGGCTTCGCCGCCCGGCGTGTCTGAAACCCGGATCGCGACATTCGATTCGGCCTCTTTCATCAGGCGTTCGCGAATGACGCGGCTTTGCACCTTCTTGCCGTCGCGCCCGGCAAGCGGGCTGTCGTTGATGCCGAAGGTGACCGAGATCGTCGGCGGGTCGATGGGTTGTGCATCAATCGGCGTGTCGACGGCCAGCGCGCAGATCGTATCGGCCACCGTGGCCTTTTGCATGCCCGAGATGCTGACGATGTCGCCGGCGACGGCCTCGTCGATGTCTCGCAGGGTGAGGCCGCGAAACGCCTGGATCTTGCTGATGCGGAACTGTTCGATCTTCTGGCCGATGCGCGATAGGGCCTGCACCGTCTGGCCCACTTTGAGGCGCCCGGATTCGACGCGCCCGGTGAGGATTCGCCCGACGAACGCATCGCTGCCCAGCGTGGTGGCGAGCATGCGGAAATCCTCGTCCGCGTGCTTTTGCTGTTTCGGCGCGGGGACGTGGTTGACGACCAGGTTGAAGAGCGCGTGCAGATCCTTGCGCGGGCCGTCAAGTTCGGCGTCGGCCCAGCCGCTGATGCCCGAGGCATAGAGATGCGGGAAGTCGAGCTGATCCTCGTTGGCCCCGAGATTGGCGAAAAGGTCGAACACCTCGTCCAGCGCGCGGTCGGGCTCGGCGGCGGGTTTGTCGACCTTGTTGAGAACGACGATGGGGCGCAGGCCGAGGGCGAGTGCCTTGGAGGTGACGAATTTGGTCTGTGGCATCGGGCCTTCGGCGGCGTCGACCAGAAGCACGACCCCGTCGACCATGCTGAGAATCCGTTCGACCTCACCGCCGAAATCGGCGTGGCCGGGGGTGTCGACGATATTGATGCGGGTGCCTTTCCACTCGACCGAGGTGGCCTTGGCCAGAATGGTGATCCCGCGTTCGCGTTCGATATCGTTGCTGTCCATCGCCCGTTCGGCCACGGCCTGATTCTCGCGGAACGAACCGGATTGTTTCAACAGCTCGTCCACGAGCGTGGTTTTCCCGTGGTCCACGTGGGCAATGATTGCGATATTTCGCAGGTCCATAAGTCAGCCTTCCTGAATGCGTCGGAGGCGCCTAACCCGGGGCGGCGCAAAAGGCCAGAGGCAAAGCGCAGGGCAAGGCGCATGGGCGGGTTGCAGCGTGGCCACTGTATGGTAAATGCAGACCTCTAACCAGCCAGGACCCACTCATGAACCTTTTTTCGGATATCCGCGACCTCGTCATCGATACGCTTGCCGCGATGCAGGGCGCGGGCGAATTGCCCGAGGACCTTGATTTCGCCAATGTCACGGTGGAGCCGCCGCGCGATCCGGCGCATGGCGACATGGCGACCAACGCGGCGATGGTCCTTGCGAAACCGGCGGCGATGAAACCGCGCGACATTGCCCAAGTGCTGGCGGCGCGTTTGGCCGATGACGCGCGGATCACCAGCGCCGAGGTGGCCGGGCCGGGGTTTCTGAACCTGCGGCTCGATGCGGGCGTGTGGCAGGCGATCTTGCGCGCGGTGCTGGCCGAGGGGGCGGATTTCGGCCGATCAGACCTTGGCGCGGGCAAGCGGGTCAACGTCGAATACGTGAGCGCCAACCCCACCGGTCCCCTGCATGTGGGCCATACGCGGGGCGCGGTCTTTGGTGATGCGCTGGCCTCGCTGCTGGATTTCGCGGGCTATGACGTGACCCGCGAATATTACATCAACGATGGCGGCGCGCAGGTTGACACCTTGGCACGGTCGGTTTTCGAGCGCTATCGCGAGGCGTGCGGGCTTGAGCCCGAGATCGCGGATGGGCTTTATCCGGGCGATTACCTCGTTCCCGTCGGTGCGGCGCTCAAGGCGAAATATGGCGAGAGCCTGCTCGACAAGGGCGAGGAGGACTGGCTCGAAGAGCTGCGCGACTTCGCCACCGATGCGATGATGGAGCTGATCCGCGCGGACCTCAAGGCACTGGGCGTCGAGATGGACGTGTTCTATAGCGAGAAATCGCTTTATGGCACCGGACGGATCGAGGCGGCGATCGAAAGCCTGCGCGACAAGGGGTTGATCTATCGCGGCACGCTCGAGCCGCCCAAGGGCAAGATGCCCGAGGATTGGGAACCGCGTGAACAAACGCTGTTCCGCTCGACGGAACATGGTGATGACCTCGATCGTCCGATCATGAAGTCGGACGGCGGCTGGACCTATTTCGCCCCCGATGTCGCCTATCATTTCGACAAGATTTCCAGAGGCTTCGACGCGCTTATCGATGTGTTCGGGGCGGATCATGGCGGCTATGTCAAGCGGATGAAGGCCGCCGTTTCGGCGCTCTCGGATGGCAAGGTGCCGCTCGATATCAAGCTCACGCAACTGGTCAAGTTGTGGAAGAACGGCGAGCCGTTCAAGATGTCCAAGCGGGCGGGCAATTTCGTGACCCTGCGCGACGTGGTCGACCAGGTGGGCGCGGATGTGACGCGGTTCCATATGCTCACCCGCAAGAACGATGCGCCGCTCGATTTCGATTTCGACAAGGTGACGGAGCAATCCAAGGACAACCCGGTTTTCTATGTGCAATATGCCCATGCGCGGGTCTGTTCAGTGCTGCGCAAGGCCGCCGAGGCGGGGATCGACGCGGCGGACGCGACGCTTGGCGATGCCGATCTGGCCAGGCTGGGGCATGAGGCCGAGATGACGGTGATCCGCAAACTGGCCGAGTGGCCGCGCCTCGTCGACACGGCGGGCCGCGCGAACGAACCGCATCGCGTGGCGTTTTACCTATATGAACTGGCCAGCGAGTTTCACAGCCTGTGGAACAGAGGCAATGATGAACCCGGATTGCGTTTTCTTCAGGAGGGTGATCCGGCCACAAGCCAGTCGAAAATGGCTCTTGCCCGGTCCGTGGCCGTTGTTATTTCCGCAGGTCTTGGTATTCTGGGGGTCACTCCGGCGGAAGAAATGCGCTGACAGGCAAAACGCGCCATCGCCGGTGAAGCAGTCAAGACAACCCTGGCGGCAATGTATCGTCCGGGGAAAGCGAGGCGAACATGGCGGATATTCCATTGGGCGGTCCATATCACGGGACGCATGCGGGTCGTGGCACAACGACAGGTGAAATCGAGGGGGCCGACACGGTCAGAACCCTTGGAACGGTGGTGAACTGGGCCGGGGCTGCGGTGTCGCTTGCGCTTATCCTGGGGATAAGTATCTGGGGTTACAAGATGTTGGCGCGCGATGTGAGCGGTGTGCCGATCGTGCGCGCCGCCGAGGGCCAGCAGATGCGGGTGCAGCCCGAGAAGCCGGGCGGACGCCCGGCGCTGCATCAGGGGCTCGCGGTGAACAGCGTTGCGGCGCTCGGGCCTGCCGAAGAACCGGCGGACCGGCTGATCCTTGCACCGGCACCGGTTGATCTCAGCGAAGAAGATGTCGCGCAGGGCGCCTTGCGATCCACCCGGGATGATGTATCGGACGCTGAGGCGGCAAAGCCCGAAGCCGGGTCGGCAGTGGACGGGCCGGAAATGGCGTCGATCCGGGCGCTGGCCGATCAACTGGCCGCCGGGGCCGAACGGCTGGATGCGGGCGAGGCGTCGGAAACGGTGCAACAGGTCGCGGTTGTCGTGCCCGAGATTGAGGACGTGCCCGAACCGGAGAACAGGCCGGTGATCGAAGGCGGGCTCAAGCAATCGCTGCGCCCGGTCCTGCGGCCCGCCGAGATCAAACCCACAGCCGTGGCGGCCGTGGCGCCCGCGGCCGCGCCGGAAGAGATTGATCCGGACAGCATCGCCAAGGGCACGAGGCTGGCACAGCTTGGCGCCTATGAGAGTGCCGAGGTTGCACGCCGCGAATGGGATCGGCTGAGCCAGAGGTTTGGCGACTATCTCGAGGGAAAACAGCGCGTTATCCAGAGGGCGCAAAGCGGCGGGCGCACCTTTTACCGGCTGCGGGCCATGGGATTTGCCGATCTCAACGACGCGCGGCGGTTCTGTTCGGCGCTGGTCGCCGAGCGGGCCGATTGTATCCCGGTGACGACACGGTGAGCCGCTTCGGCGCGACGATCCTCGATGCCGAGGGGCTGCGGCTTACGGCGGAGGAGAAAGCGTTTTTCCGCGATGCCGATCCGTTCGGGTTCATCCTGTTTGCGCGCAACGTGGAAAGCCCCGAACAGCTTGCCGCGCTTTGTGCCGAGATGCGCGAGGCGGTGGGGCGCGAGGCGGTGATCACCATTGACCAGGAGGGGGGGCGAGTGCAGCGGCTGCGCGCGCCGCTCTGGCGCGACTGGGCGCCGCCGCTCGAGCAGGTGGAGCGGGCCGGGGCAGAGGCCGAGCGGGTGATGTATCTGCGCTACCGGATCATCGCGCATGAGCTGCGCGCCGTCGGGATCGACAGCAATTGCGCCCCCCTTGTGGATGTGGCGACGACGCAAACGCATCCGTTCCTGCGCAACCGGTGCTATGGTGAGAGTGCCGAGACGGTGGCGCGGATCGGGCGGGCGGTGGCTGAGGCGCATCTCGATGGTGGCGTGTTGCCGGTGGTCAAGCACACTCCCGGGCATGGCCGCGCACAAAGCGACAGCCACCTTGAACTGCCCCGGGTCGATGCCGTGAAGAGCGCGCTGCAAGAGGTTGATTTCATGCCTTTCCGTGCGCTTTGCGACATGCCGTTCGGGATGACCGCGCATGTGGTTTACGAGGCGCTGGATACGGGTCCGGCGACGCTTTCCCCGGTTGTCATGGCAATGATCCGCGACGAGATCGGGTTCGGTGGCCTGATCATGAGCGACGATATCTCGATGAAGGCGCTGGCGGGGGATTTGGGCGACCTGAGCCGAGAGGCGATTGCGGCGGGGTGTGACGTGGTGTTGCATTGCAACGGCACGCTGGGCGAAAAGCGCCTTGTGGCCGAGGCGGCGGGGCGGATGGGCGAGGCGGCGCAGACCCGGGCCGAACGGGCGCTGGCGGCAAGGCAGGCGCCCGGGGAGATTGACATCGCGGCGCTGGAAGCCGAATTTGAGGCGCTTGCGAAGGGCGCTGTGGATGGCTGAGGACGAGTTCGAGGAAGATCGGCAATCGGTGAGCGAGCGGCTGGCGGCCGAAGCGCTCATTGTGGATGTGGACGGGTTCGAGGGGCCGCTTGACGTGCTGCTCACGCTGAGCCGGACGCAGAAGGTCGATCTGCGCAAGATCAGCGTCTTGCAACTTGCCCGGCAATACCTTGCTTTTGTTGAGAAAGCCAAGGCGCTGCGGCTTGAACTGGCGGCGGATTACCTTGTCATGGCGGCGTGGCTGGCGTTTCTCAAATCGCGCCTTCTGTTGCCGCCCGATCCCAGCGAAGAGGGCCCGTCGGGCGAGGAACTGGCGGCGCATCTGGCGTTCCAACTGGAGCGGTTGCAGGCAATGCGCGACGTGGCCGCGCGGTTGATGGCGCGGGATCGGCTGGGGCGGGATTTCTTTGCGCGGGGCGTCCCCGAGGATGTGACGCGGGTGCGCAAGGTCCGGTTCACGGCGACGCTTCTCGACCTGATGCAGGGCTATGCGCGGATACGCACCCGCGACGAGTTTCGCCCCTATGCGATGGATCGCGATGCGGTGTGGACGATGGAGCAGGCGCTGGAACGGATGCGCGGGTTGATCGGGTTCGCGGGGCAATGGACCGATATTGCGAGCTATATTCCCGAGGGCTGGGACGGCGATCCGGCGCGGCGGCGCTCGTCGCTGGCCTCGACTTTCGCGGCTTCGCTCGAACTGGTGAAAGAGGGGCGGGTCGAGCTGCGCCAGGCCGAGACATTCGCGCCGATCGAGCTTCGCAGGAAGGATTAAAAACATGTCGGAAGACATTGATAACGAAAAAGAAAAATCCCGCGACACCCTGTTCGAAGCGCCGCCCATCGCCGAGCAGGAGCGGATGGTCGAAGCCATTCTTTTCGCCAGTGCCGAGCCGGTGACGGTGCAGGAACTCAACGGCCGGATGCCCTATGGATCGGATGCGGCGGAAGCGCTGGTGCATCTGCGCAAACGCTATGACGGGCGCGGCGTGCAGGTGGTCAAGGTCGGCGATGCCTGGGCGATCCGGACCGCGCCCGACCTCGGGTTCCTGATGCAGAAGGAGACGGTCGAGACCCGCAAGCTGAGCCGGGCGGCGATCGAGACGCTGGCGATCATCGCCTATCACCAGCCGGTGACGCGGGCCGAGATCGAGGAAATCCGCGGGGTGAGCGTGTCGCGGGGAACGGTGGATCAACTGCTTGAAATGGAATGGATTCGCTTTGGCCGGCGCAAGATGACGCCGGGGCGGCCGGTGACATTCGTGGTGACGCAGGGCTTTCTCGATCATTTCGGGCTGGAAAGCGCACGCGATCTTCCGGGGTTGAAGGATCTGCGCGCCGCGGGCCTGTTGGAGAGCCGCCCGCCGCCGGGATTGATGCCGCTGACGGGCGATGGGGAAGAGGAAGACGAGGCATCGGAGGGGCAAAGCGAGCTGTTCGAGGATTGAGGGCGAGTGTCGCATGCTCGGATCGTGATTTGGTAAACCCTGCGATCCGTGCCATATTCCGGGCCAAATGACCCTGTAATGGGGCAAGAGCCAAAGGCAGGAGGGCGCCATGAACGCCAATCAGATCATCAATCTCGTGATGCGGATGTTCGTTCGCAAGGCCGTGGGGCGCGGCATGAATGCAGGCATCAACCGTATGGCGGGAAAGGGAAAATCCCGAGAAGAGATGTCACCCGAAGAACGCCAGAAG
Source organism: Aquicoccus porphyridii (assembly GCF_008369105.1). GTDB lineage: Bacteria > Pseudomonadota > Alphaproteobacteria > Rhodobacterales > Rhodobacteraceae > Aquicoccus > Aquicoccus porphyridii. The sequence continues at coordinate 131,500 of NZ_VINQ01000001.1, forward strand.
GCACGGCAGGGCAAGCAATCGGCCCGCCGGGCGCGGCAGATGATGAAGATGGGCCGCCGCATCGGACGGATGTGAGCGCGCGGCAGGGTTAAGCGAACCCTGCACCATCGTTCCGACAGGTTAACGCGATTTTTCGGCGAAAAAACGGGGGGTGACATCCGCGCACCGTCCGGCTGCTCTCCGGCTGCCGGGGTGATGGTCATCTTGCGTTAACGAAAAGGGTTAACCGGGCGCGCGGAAGTGCTTGGAGAGCTTGAGGCCCTGGCCCTGGTAATTCGAGGAGATGCCGGTGCCGTAAAGCTGTCGTGGCACCTGCGACATGCGTTCATAGACGAGGCGCCCCACCACCTGCCCGTGTTCGAGCACGAAGGGCGATTCGTGGCAGCGCACTTCGAGCACCCCGCGCGAGCCCGCGCCACCCTGTTGCGCGTGGCCGAAACCGGGATCGAAGAAGCCCGCGTAATGCACCCGGAACTCGCCCACCATGGCGAGGAAGGGGGCCATTTCGGCGGCATAGGCAGGCGGGATATGCACCGCTTCGCGGCTCACCAGGATGTAGAAGGCGCCGGGGTCGAGGATGATCTGGCCCGATGCGCTGTGCAGTTCTTCCCAGTATTCTGACGGGTCGTAATAGCCGATGCGGTCGAGGTCGATCACGCCGGTATGGGGCTTGGCGCGATAGCCAACGCGGGTGCCCTGTGACGGTTTGAGATCGACGGAAAAACCCAGGCCCTCGTCGATGAGGGCGGGGCCGTCGACCAGTGGGGTTTCGCCATGGAGCGCGTTCAGTTCATCGTCGGTGAGCGTGGCCTGCCCGGCGCGAAACCGGATCTGGTTGAGGCGCATGCCGGGGCGGACCAGCACCGAAAAGCTGCGTGGGCAGATCTCGGCATAGAGCGGGCCGTGATAGCCCGGGGCGATGCGGTCGAATTCTTCGCCGCCATCGGTGATCGCGCGGGTCAGAAGGTCGAGCCGCCCGGTCGAGCTCTTGGCGTTGGCGACGGCCTGAATGCCGGGGGGCAGGGCGAGCCCTTCCATCAGGGGCACGACATAGACGCAGCCCTTTTCGAGGACCGCACCGGCCGAAAGGTCGATCTGATGCATTTCAAACTCGGCCAGCCGGTCGGATACCGGGCGGCCCTCACCGGCGAGAAACGAGGCGCGCACCCGCCATGCGCGGGTGCCGAGGCGCAGGTCGAGACTGGCCGGTTGAACCTGATCGGGCAGGATGGCGGGGTCGGCGGTGATCTCGCCCCGGGCGATCATCTCTTCGATCTGCTGGCTGGCCAGAACGCCTGTCATTTTCGTCTCTCCCGCAGGGTTTCGCATGGGGATACATGCGCTTGCGCGGGGGGAAAAGGAAAATTTCCGGGGTGGCGACCGACATGGCCGCTATGGGGGCGGAGTTGATGGTCGGGCTAGCAGGATTCGAACCTACGACCTCCCGTCCCCCAGACGGACGCGCTACCAGACTGCGCTATAGCCCGACGTTGCGCCTAGATAACGGTTTTGCGGGTGGGGGCAAGGGGGAATTTGACGAAACCGGCCGCGATTGCGCCGGGGGGAAGGTTCAATCCGGTGCCGTGGTTTCGGCCGCGCCGCTTCGGCGGGCGTGAAGCGCCGCGAGCCGGTCGCGCAGGGTGCGCAGTTCGGCCCGGGCATCGGGCGCGAGCGGTTTGCCCTTGCGCGCCGCGATGGCGGTCAGAAGGCCGGGCGGGGCGGTGATGCTGTCATCGGCGGGATCGGGCGAGAGGTCGATCGGCGCCGGGCGCGGGGGCGCGGAGTCGGGATCGGCGGGCGTATCCGCCTCTCTGGGCGGCGGCCCGGGTTGCGGGTCGGACCCCGCGTCGGGTCGCGGATCGTGGCGGGGCGCGGAGCGCGGGGGCGAGGCTTGTGGGGTCGCTTCGCCGTGATGGAGGAAGGCGGGCAGGGAGTCGGGGGATGTGTCGGCCGGCGCGGGTGCATCGGTGTCGGGCGCCGGGGCGTCTTCCGGCGAGAGATCGGCGGGCTCGGATTCGGGCGGTGCGGCCTTTTCGGTGGAGTCACCGGGTTGATCCGTGGCGGCGGCGGTTTCGCCCTGCGCCGCGGGTTCGGGTTCAGGCTCGGTCTCGGGCGCGCGCTGGAAGGGCAGGACGGTGGCGCTGTCATCGGGGGGCGCAACCGTGGGGGCGGTCGTGGTCTCGACCGTGTCGCCCGGGCCCATCTCTCCGTCGATCGCGGGCGAGAGCGCCGCGACATGTTTGACCCCTTGGTCGCGCAGGATTTTCTGCACGCCCTTGATGGTCATCCCGTCATCGTGGAGCAGTTTCTTGATGCCGCCGATCAGTTCCATGTCGGCGGGCCGGTAATAGCGGCGCCCGCCGGCGCGTTTCACCGGCTTGATCTGGGGAAACTTGCTTTCCCAGAAGCGCAACACATGGGCCGGGGTTTCGAGCCAGTCGGCGACTTCGCTGATGGTTCGGAAAGCGTCGGCGGATTTGCCCATGTGCGGGCCCTCCTAGCGTTTGTTTCCTTCCGTCACGCGGTCCTTCATCAGGTGCGAAGGACGGAAGGTCAGCACCCGGCGGGGGTTGATCGGCACTTCTTCGCCGGTCTTGGGGTTGCGGCCCACGCGGGCGGCCTTTTCGCGCACGGAGAAGGTGCCGAAGGACGAGATTTTCACCTGCTCGCCGCGCACCAGTGCATCGGACATGTGTTGCAACACGCTTTCGACGAGCTGGGCGCTGTCGTTACGCGACAGGCCCACTTCGCGAAACACCGCTTCGCTCAGGTCCATGCGCGTCAATGTCTTCTCACTCATTTCATCCCCCGGGTTGTTTTCCAGCAACCTTGAGGCAATGCAATTTCCGAGTCAATATCAAGGGCTTGCCCACGAGGTTTTAAGTGGAACTTTGCCGCGCTGCCGCATCCGGGCGCCGGGTTACCAGCGCAGGACGACCGCGCCCCATGCCAGCCCGCCGCCGATTGCCTCGGTCACGAGAAGGTCGCCGCGCTTGATCTGGCCGCGTTCGACCCCCACGGCCAGCGCCAGCGGGATCGAGGCGGCAGAGGTGTTGCCGTGGTCCTGCACGGTGACGATCACCCGCTCCATCGGCACGCCCATCTTCTTGGCGGTGCCGCGGATGATGCGGATATTGGCCTGGTGCGGCACGATCCAGTCGACCGCATCGCCGGTGAGCCCGATCTTGTCGAGCGCGGCGTGGGCGGTCGAGGTGAGCTTGTCCACCGCCTGGCGAAAGAGGGGATTGCCCTGCATCCGAAGCTTGCCCGCGTGGCCGGTGGACGACACGCCACCATCGACATAGAGCATGTCGCGGAAGCGGCCGTCGGAGTTGAGATCGGCCGACAGGATGCCGCGATCCTCGGCCGTGCCGGTGCCGTCCTGCGCTTCGAGCACGACTGCGCCCGCGCCATCGCCAAAGAGCACGCAGGTCGAGCGGTCGGTCCAGTCCATGATGCGCGAAAAGGTTTCGGCGCCGATCACCAGCACGCGTCGCGCCTGCCCGGCGAAGATGAGCGCGTTGGCATTGGTGAGCGCATAGACGAAACCCGCGCAGACCGCCTGAACATCGAAGCCGAAGCCGCGGGTCATGCCGAGCCCGTCCTGAACCATGGTGGCGACCGAGGGAAAGGTGAGATCGGGGGTCGAGGTGGCGACGATCACCGCGTCGATATCATCGGCGGTAAGCCCGGCCATGTCGAGCGCACGCCGCGAGGCGGTGATGGCCATGTCGGACGTGGTTTCCCCCTCGGCGGCGAAATGGCGGCGTTCTATCCCTGAGCGGGTGCGAATCCACTCGTCGGACGTGTCCAGCGTTTTCTCGAACTCGGCATTGGGCACGATCCGTTCGGGAAGATAGTGGCCCACGCCTGTCGCGACCGCCCTGATGGTCATTTCCGGTCTCCGTCCTTGTCATCATGCCCGCCCTCGGTGGCCAGCATCGTGGCGGCGGCGATGCGTGCGGCGAGTTTGTCGGCAAAGTTCGATTCGGCCAGTTGCACGGCGAGCTTCACTGCCGCCGCGACGCCGGTGGCGTCGGCCCCGCCATGGGATTTGACGACCGTGCCGTTGAGCCCGAGAAACACGCCGCCATTCACGCGGCGCGGATCGATTCGTTTTTTCAACCGCTGCATGGATGTATAGGCCAGAAGCGAGGCCAGACGCGAGAGCGGAGAATAGCGGAACGCCTCGCGCAGGAAATCGCCAAAGAGCTTGGCCACGCCTTCGCCGGTCTTGAGCGCCACGTTGCCGGTGAATCCGTCGGTGACGATCACGTCGCAGCGTTCGCCCGGCAGGTCGGAGCCTTCGACGAAGCCGACGTAATCGAAGCTGGCGGCGGGCGCGTTCTCGGCGATCAACTCGTTCGCGGCCTGCATCTCGGTGCGGCCCTTGAATTCCTCGGTGCCGACATTGAGCAGCCCGACGCGCGGACGCGCAAGGCCCAGGCCGTTGCGCGCGTAAGAGGCGCCCATCAGCGCGTATTGCAACAGGTCGCGTTCGTCGGCCTTCACATCGGCGCCGCCGTCGAGCATGACGTTGAACCCCTGCGGGTTGCGCGAGGGCCAGAGCACGGCGATGGCGGGGCGATAGACGCCGGGCAGCTTGCGCAGGCGCACCACCGACAACAGCATGAGCGCACCGGTATTGCCGCAGGAGACGCAGGCATGCGCCTCGCCCGCGCGCACCGATTCGAGCGCCGAGAACATCGAGGTGTCGCGGCTCTGGCGCATGACCTGGCTGGGCTTGTCTTCCATCGTGACCACGCCCGGCACGTCGCGGACAACGCAGCGACCGGTCAGATGCTTGCGCCGCGCGATCAAAGGATCGAGCGTGGCCTGCGGCCCGTGCAGGATGAAATCGGCCTCGGGGTGCTTTTTCGCATAGTGCGACAGGCCGGCCACCACGGTTGCCGGCCCCGCGTCACCACCCATGGCGTCGACGGATACGGTGATACGCCCGGTTCCCGTGACCGTCCCCTTGCCGGATTCGTCCGGGGCGGAGGTGTCGTGCGATGCGTTCATGCCACGGGTGTTCGGCGACGCCGGCCTCAGGCCGCGTCTTCGTCGAGGTCGATCTCGTCCGCCATGGCGACGATTTCACGATCGTCGTAATGCCCACAGGAGGGGCAGACATGGTGCGGGCGCTTCAACTCGCCACAGTTCGAGCATTCGTTGGGATTCGCGGCAACCAGCGAGTCATGCGCCCGACGATTGTTGCGGCGCGATTTCGAGACCTTGTTCTGTTGGACGGCCATGTCACAACCTCAATTCAAAGTGCGGGCACGAGGCCCGGACGTTTCCAGTAGAGCGGATTTCACCCGTTCGCGGGTTCTGGTGGCTCTTAGTCCGAACGCGCCGGACTGTCCAACCCTAAATTCGCAAGAGCGGGGAAAATAGCCGGTTTTGCCGCGAGTGCAAGGGGGTTTCGGCGGCCCTGTTCAATCGTCGCGGTCGAGCTTGTCGCGCAGCGCCTTGAGCGCGGCGAAGGGGCGGGCGTCGTCATCGTGCATCGGCGTCTTGCCCGGTTCGGCGAATTGCGCCTGATCGAGCGCGGCGCCTTCGGCCCGGGGGTAGATCGGCAGCGCCAGCGCCAGCGCCTCGACCATCGCCGCGTCGACGTCGATGAAGTCGCCCAAGGGATCAATCGTGTCGTCCTCGGGCATCTCGATCTCGTCGCCGGTCACCTCGTCCTCGGGCATCCGGGCGAGGTAGCGGCGGGTCACGTCTTCGTCGATGCGGGTGGTGACGGGCGCGAGCGTGACGACGCAAGATTGCACCACCGTGGCGCCGAGCCGTGCGTCGAGCCGCCAGTCGCGCCGCCCCTCGGCGCGAAGGGTGCCGGCAAAGGCCAGCTTGCGCAAATCACGAAGGCCCAGCTCGCGGGCGATCGCCTCGAGCGTTGCGGCGTCGGGGCGCAGTTCAAAGCTGGTGGGCGCCTTGTGTGACAGATCGGCCACGCGAAAGCGGGCGGGATTTCCGGATATGGGCATGAGCTTACATTCTTGAACCAATGGGGTGCGTGTTGTAAGCGGGATAAAAGGCGCGATCCGCCAAGGCAAGAGGGCAGCAGCATGGATATGAGAGCAACCGCACGGGCGATCATCATTTCGCTGGCGCTGGTCGCGGTGGCGGGGTGCACGCCGATCATGCGCAATCACGGCTATGTTCCAAGCGATGCCGAGTTGCAGGAGATCACCGTGGGCATCGACAGCCGCGCCACGGTCGAAGATGTGCTGGGCACGCCATCGGCGGGGGCCTTCATGGAAGGCGGCGACATCTATTACGTGCGCAGCCAGGTGCGCCATTTCGGCATGCTCGAGCCCAAGGTGATCGACCGCGAGATCGTGGCGATCAGTTTCGACGGCTCGGACGTGGTGCAGAATATCGAGCGGTTCGGCCTCGAACAGGGACGCCCGGTCGTGCTGTCACGCCGGGTCACGGACAGTTCGGTCGCGGGCAAGAGCTTCTTGCGGCAATTGATGGGCAACCTCGGGCGGTTCAACGCGGGCGAGATGCTGGAAACTCGCGGCTGATCCGATCCGGCTCCGATCCTGCACGCGTGATCCCGGTCGCGCATGAAGATGCGGCGCCTGTTCGTGAAGCTGTCATATCTTGTCTGTAAACTCGGGCTGACGCATGATCGTTGGGTGACGAGCCGGGGGTGACCCATGTCGCTGGGACTGAGAAAAGGCCGCTATGGTGCGCGGATGGCGGAGTCGGACGCGGATGTCGTGGCGGCGCAGCGCCTGCGCCACCGGTGCTTTTTCGGAACAGAAGGCCGCGACGCGGACCGGTTCGATGCGGCGTGCGATCACGTTCTGATCGAAGACTTGGCCAGTGGCGAGCTGGTTGCCTGTTTCCGGTTTCTTCCGCTGACCGGGGGCTGCGATATCTCGCACAGCTATTCGGCGCAGTATTACGAGCTTTCGGCGCTTGAGCGGTTCGGCGGGAAGATGGTCGAGCTGGGCCGGTTCTGCATCGCGCCCGAGCGGCGCGACCCCGACATCCTGCGCGTGGCGTGGGGCGCGATGACCGGGTATGTCGATGAAAACAATATAGAAATGTTGTTCGGTTGCTCGTCGTTCGCGGGCACGGACACGGCGCATTATCTTGATGCGTTTGCCTGGCTCAAGGCGCGGCACCTGGGGCCGAAACGCTGGCTGCCGCGGGTCAAGGCGCCGCAGGTGTTTCGCTTTGCCGCCCGGCTCAGGCGCAAGCCCGACATGCGGCGGGCGATGGCGGCGATGCCGCCCTTGCTGCGCACCTACCTGATGATGGGGGGGTGGGTCAGCGATCATGCGGTGGTCGATGCGCAGATGGGCACGCTGCATGTCTTTACCGGGGTCGAGATCGGGCAGATCCCCGATGCGCGCAAGCGGGCGTTGCGGGCGGTCGCGGGGTAGCTTGACCTTGACCCGTGCGCGGGGTAGCGGGGCGGCATGGCGCGTGCTCCCTTGCTTCAACTGACCGATATTTCCCTCACCTTCGGCGGTGAGCCGCTGTTTGACGATTTGTCGCTGGTGATCCAGCCGGGCGACCGGGTGGCGCTGGTGGGGCGCAACGGGTCGGGCAAATCGACCCTGATGAAGGTGATGGCGGGGCTGGTCGAGGCCGACCGGGGCAGTCGTGTCGCGGGCCCCGGCGTGAGCGTGGGCTACATGGAGCAAGAACCCGAGATGAAGGGGTTTGCCACGCTCGGTGACTATGCCGCGAGCGAGCTGGAGCCGGGCGAGCTTTACAAGGTGGAGCGCGCCGGGGAGGGGTTGAAATTCGATCCCGACCGCGCCATCGGCACCGCCTCGGGCGGCGAGCGGCGGCGCGCGGCGCTGGCCAAGCTGATGGCCGAGAGCCCGGAACTGATGCTGCTCGACGAGCCGACCAACCATCTCGATATCGAGGCGGTCCTGTGGCTGGAGCAGGAGTTGAAATCGACCCGCAAGGCCTTTGTCCTGATCTCGCACGACCGTGCGTTTTTGCGTGAACTGACGCGCGCAACCCTTTGGATCGACAGGGGAATGACCCGCCGTCAGGAAAAGGGATTCGAGCATTTCGAGGCCTGGCGCGACAAGATCTGGGAGGAAGAGGACCAGTCGCGTCACAAGCTTGACCGCAAGATCAAGGCCGAGGCGCGTTGGGCGGTCGAGGGGATCAGCGCGCGGCGCAAGCGCAACATGGGCCGGGTGCGGGCGCTGGCCGATCTGAGGGCCGAACGCGCGGCGCAGATCGCGCGGCAGGGCGCGGCGGCGATGGCGCTTGATTCGGGGCCGAAATCGGGCCGCAAGGTGATCGAGGCGAAAGGAATTTCAAAGACTTACGATGATAAGCTCATCCTGAAACCGTTTGATTTGACGGTGATGCGGGGTGACCGCGTGGCCTTTGTCGGACCCAATGGCGTGGGCAAGACCACGCTGCTCAAGCTGCTGATGGGCGAGATCGAACCCGATAGCGGCAGCGTGCGCCATGGCACCAACCTCGTGTCGGCGGTGTTCGACCAGGCACGCGCGCAGCTCGATCCCGAGGCGACGCTCTGGGACAGCCTGACCGGTGACAGGGACATGCGGGTTTCGGGCCAGTCCGACCAGGTGATGGTGCGCGGCGCGCCACGTCACGTGGTGGGGTATCTCAAGGAATTCCTGTTCGACGAGCGGCAGGTCAGGGCGCCGGTCAAGTCGTTGTCGGGCGGGGAAAAGGCGCGTTTGCTGCTGGCCCGGCTGATGGCGCGGGAGAGCAATCTCCTGGTGCTCGACGAGCCGACCAACGATCTCGACGTGGAAACGCTCGACCTGTTGCAGGAATTGCTCGACGGGTATGCGGGCACGGTGCTTCTGGTCAGTCACGACCGCGATTTCCTTGACCGGGTGGCGAGCGTCACCGTGGCGATGGAGGGCGACGGGCGGGCAATCGTCTATGCCGGGGGCTGGAGCGATTACCAGCGGCAGAAATCCGGCGGTGAGACGTCGGAGACTCAGGAAAAGCAAGACAGAACAAAGGCTTCGACGACGAAAGCCAAGCAAGGGTCAAGTGCAAGACCGAGGTTGAGTTTCACCGAAAAGCATCGGCTTGAGGCGTTGCCCGGCGTGATCGAGCGGCTGGAGGCGGAGATTGCCAAGCTCGAAGAGCTTTTGGCGCAACCGGATCTCTATACTGCCGAGCCGGTCAAGTTTCGCAAGGCGACCAAGGCGCTGCTCGAGCGGCAGGAGAAACTGGCGGCGGCCGAGGAAGAGTGGCTGACACTGGCCGAGAAGGCCGAGGGCTGATCTTCTTGTGTTCCGTGCGATTGCCCGGATAGGTTTCTTTTCATGAGCAGTTCGGATCAAAGTTTTCACGATCGCGTGCGCCTTCTCTACGAGGGGCGCAGCAAGCGTGCGACGCGGTTTCGTTATGGCCTGTTGATATTCGACGCGGTGACCATCGTGTTTTTCCTCGCCACGGCGGCGATGCCGCTCGCGCCGTGGCTGGTCGCGGCGGATGTGCTGCTTGCCGTGCTTATCCTTGCGGATTTCGCCGGTCGCCTGTGGATTGCCGAGAACCGCCTGCGCCACATGTTGCAGATCTACGTGATCGTCGATCTGATGGTTCTTGTCGTGCTCGTCTCGGCCCCGTTCCTGGGGCAGGGATGGGCGGCATTACGGGTGATACGGGCGTTGCGGCTGGTGCATTCCTATCACCTGTTGCACGATCTGCGCCGCGATGTGCGGTTCTTCCGGCTGCACGAGGATGCGATCCTCGCGGCGGTCAACCTGCTGGTGTTCATCTTCGCGATGACCGCGCTCGTGCTGGTGTTGCGCGGCGGGCAGGAGCCGGGGCTGGAGACCTATGTCGATGCGCTCTATTTCACCGTGACCACGCTGACCACGACGGGGTATGGCGATATCCTGATGACGACGGGCACCGGGCGTATTCTGGCCGTGGGGATCATGGTGATCGGCGTGGCGCTTTTCCTGCGGCTGGCGCGGGCGATCTTCGTGCCCGCGAAGGTGCGGCACAAATGCCCGGAATGCGGATTGCTCAAGCATGACCCGGATGCGATCCACTGCAAGCATTGCGGGCATGACCTCAAGATCGAGACCGAGGGCGCGGGATAACCGCGGCGGGGCGATGTTGCCCGCCGCGGTCGGGGGTTACTGCATCCGAAGCGCGCCGTCGATGCGGATCACGGTGCCGTTGAGATAGCCGCATTCGACGATGAACTGTGCCAGCCGCGCGTATTCCGACGGGTCGCCCAGCCGCTGCGGGCAGGTGACGTCGGCGGCGAGGCTGTCCTGCACCTCTTGCGGCAGGCCCATGAGCATCGGCGTGGCGAAGATGCCGGGCGCGATGGTCATGACGCGGATGCCGCTGCGCGCCAGGTCACGCGCCATGGGCAGCGTCATGCCGACGATGCCGCCCTTGGAGGAGGCATAGCCGACCTGGCCCTTTTGCCCGTCGAAGGCGGCGACCGAGGCGGTGTTGACGATCACGCCGCGCGCGCCGTCATCGTCGGGGTCGTTGGTGGCCATTTCGGCGGCGGCGAGGCGGGCGACGTTGAAGCTCCCCACGAGGTTGATGTCGATGATGCGCTTGTAATGGTCGAGGCTGTGCGGCCCCTCCTTGCCGAGGGTCTTTTCGGCGGTGCCGATGCCCGCGCAATTGACCGCGCAGGTGACCCGGCCCATCGCGGATTTCGCCTTGGCGATGGCGGCGGCAACGCTGTCTTCGGATGTGACGTCGGTTTCGGCGAAACTGGCACCGATTTCCTTGGCCACGGCCTCGCCGCGCGCGGTGTCGCGGTCAAGCAGGGTGACCTGCGCGCCCCCGGCGACGAATTGGCGGGCGGTGGCTTCGCCAAGGCCCGAGGCGCCCCCGGTGATGATGGCAGCGGTGTCTTGGATGCGCATGGGCGATCCCTCCGGTTGAAATGAATTGAACGCCTGTTCATTAGCGCGGGGGCGCGGGTGTTGTCAAAGCGTGCGGTGCCATACGGGATAATATATGCATACGCATGTATGTGGCGTGTGGTCCTGAACTTGTATGTTACGTGGCCAGCACGAGAGACCGTCGTGATGATGGTCGAGGCAAAGGTAATTGCAAATGCATATAAATTGGCCTAACCTTGGACTGCCCCGGTCAGGGGCGGGATCACCATGGGAGAGGGCAGGCGGATGAAGGATGACGCCGACACGCCGCGCAGGTTGGGCGAAATCGGGCTGAACAATTTCGCGCCCTACCTGATGAACCGCATCATGGGACGTTACAACGCCACGCTGCGCGCGGACATGGCGCATCAGGGCATGTCCACGCCCAAGATGCGCGCGCTGGCGGTTCTGGCGGTGATCGACGGTATCCTGATCCGCGAACTGGCGGTTTACGCGGTGGTCGAGCAATCCACGCTGAGCCGGGCGCTTGACGGGTTGGCGGCGGAGGGGTTGATCCGGCGCATGCCCGATCGCGACGACAGCCGCGCGACGCGGGTGTTCATCACCGATGCGGGCCGCGCCACGTTCGAGCGGCACTGGCCGGCGATGGCACGCGCGAGCGACCAGATGTTCCACGACATTCCCGAGGCCGAGCAGCGGGCCTTTGTCGCGACGCTGCAAAAGATCCTGCGCAACGTGCGCCGCAACGAATTCTGAAGGGGGGCGCATGGCCGAGAGATCGTTCAAACGCGAAGTCGAACACCTGCGCATGGGCGCGGGCGAGAGTTTTACCGGCGAGGGGATTCTCGCGATCACCAAGGCGCTGTTGGAGAACGGCGTGGGGTATGTCGGCGGCTACCAGGGCGCGCCGATCAGTCACCTGATGGACGTGCTGGCCGATGCCGAGGGTCTCTTGGGTGAGTTGGGCGTGCGGTTCGAGGCCAACGCCTCGGAGGCGGCGGCGGCGGCGATGCTGGCGGCGTCGGTGCACTACCCGATCCGGGGGGCGGTGACGTTCAAGGGGTCGGTGGGCGTCAACGTGGCTTCGGATGCGCTCGCCAACCTCGCGTCATCGGGGGTCAATGGCGGGGCGCTGATCATCGTGGGCGAGGATTACGGCGAGGGCTCGTCGATCATGCAGGAGCGCAGCCACGCATTTGCCATGAAATCGCAATTCTGGCTGCTGGACCCGCGACCCAACCTGCCTTCGATCGTGAAGGCGGTGGGCGACGGGTTCGAGCTTTCCGAGGCGAGCAACACGCCGGTGATGCTGATGGTGCGCATCCGGTCGTGCCACGTGACCGGCAGTTTCGACTGCCGCGACAACCAGCGCCCGCCTTTGACAGTGCGCGAGGCGCTGTCAAACCCGCAGCGCGATTTCAGCCGGGTGGTGTTGCCGCCGATGTCCTATCGGCACGAACAGGACAAGATCGACAATCGCTGGCCCGCGGCCGAAAAATTCATCCGCGACAAGGGGTTGAACGAGGTTTTCGGCCCCGACACGGCGCGGATCGGCATCGTTTGCCAGGGCGGGATGTATAACGGCGTGATCCGCGCGTTGCAGCGGTTGGGGCTGGCCGACATTCATGGCGACAGCGAGGTGCCGATCTATTGCCTGAACGTGACCTATCCGCTGGTGCAGGGCGAGTTCGAAGCCTTTGCCGATGGCAAGGACGGGGTTCTGGTGGTGGAAGAGGGGCAGCCCGAATTCATTGAACAGGGGCTGTCCACGGTGCTGCTGCGCGCGGGATCGAAGGTGCGGCTGCATGGCAAGGACATGCTGCCGATGGCGGGCGAATATACCGGGCAGGTCATGCTGGACGGGATCACCGCGTTCCTGAGGGAACACGCGCCGGGCCTGCTTCCGGGGCAGGTGCGCGCGCCCAACGAGCCCGCGCCCGAGATTCCCGACCTGTCGCAGACGGTGCCGATCCGGCCGCCGGGTTTTTGCACCGGCTGTCCCGAGCGGCCGATCTTTGCCGCGATGAAACTGGTCGAGGAGGAACTGGGCACGCACCAGATCACCGGCGATATCGGCTGTCACCTCTTTGCCAGCCTGCCGCCGTTCGAGATCGGCGGCTCGACCATGGGCTACGGGCTCGGCCCGGCCTCGAACGCGGCGTTTGACGGCGGTGGTGAGCGGCGGGCGATCTCGTTCCTTGGTGATGGCGGGTTCTGGCACAATGGGCTGTCGTCCTCGATCGGCAACATGGTGTTCAACCAGTCCGACAGCGTGGCGGTGATCGTCGACAATTACTATTCGGCGGCCACCGGCGGGCAGGACGTGCTGTCGAGCCGCGCCGCGAACCCGACCAAGACCACTCAGCAGCCGATTGCCGCGGCATTGCGGGGTGTGGGGGTGAAATGGGTGCGCCAGATCGACCATACCTATGACGTGGGCAAGATGCGCGACACGATCCGCGAGGCGCTGACCACCGAGGTGACGGGGCCCAAGGTCATCGTGGCGTCGTCGGAATGCATGCTCAACCGGCAGCGCCGCGAAAAGCCGCTGCGCAACGCCGCGATCAAGGGGGGCAGCCGCGTCGAGGTGCCGCGCTTTGGCGTGGACGCGGATATCTGCACCGGCGATCATGCCTGTATCCGGCTTTCAGGCTGTCCGTCGCTGTCGCTGAAACGGCTTGACGATCCGCTGCGCGATGATCCGATCGCGCATATCGACCAATCCTGTGTCGGCTGTGGCAATTGCGGCGAGGTGGCGGATGCCGCCGTGCTTTGCCCCAGCTTCTACCGCGCCGACGTGGTGCATAACCCCAAGGGGGTCGAGCGCTGGTGGCAGGCCCTCTCGGCGCGTTTCATCGGCTGGTTGCAGGCCCGTCGCGCCGCGCGGCGGCTTGAATTTCCGGAGGTCGCGCAATGACCGTTCAGCAAGCCCTTGCCCCGCGCCAGCCCGACGCCAAACTCGGCACCATCATCAAGCTGGCCGTCATGGCCGTGGGCGGGCAGGGCGGTGGCGTGCTCACCAACTGGATCGAGGCGGTGGCGCGCGCGCAAGGCTATGCCTGTCAGGCCACGTCGGTCGCCGGGGTGGCGCAACGCACCGGCGCCACGATCTATTATATCGAGATGGCCCCGATGGGCGCACGCGCGCCGGTCTTTTCGCTGGCCCCGGCCGCGGGCGACGTGGATATCCTGATCGCCGCCGAGATGATGGAGGCGGGGCGCGCGATCATGCGCGGGTTCGTCACGCCGGATCGCACCACGCTCATCGCCTCGACCCACCGGGCGCTGGCGGTATCGGAAAAGATGGCGCCGGGGGATGGCATTGCGTCTTCCGAGGAGGTGCGCGCGGCGGCGGAACTGGCTGCCGACAGGTTGGTTCTGTTCGACATGGATGACATGGCGGCGGCGAACGGTTCGGTGATTTCATCCTCGCTTTTCGGGGCGCTGGCGGGGTCGGGGGCGCTGCCGTTCCCGCGCGCGGCCTTCGAGGACGCGATTCGCGCCTCGGGCAAGGGGGTCGAGGCGTCGCTCAGGGCTTTTGGTGCGGCCTATGAGCGGGCGCAAAACGGCGCAGCGGAACCGGCGGGTGCGGGCGAAAAGCCGGTGCGCGCGGTGACGAACACGCCACATGGGCCGCAGCGCCTGTTGGAGAAATGGGAGGCTCTGGCGAGCCGTGCGCGCGCCCTGCCGGGGCCGGTGCCGGCGATGGCCCTGCACGGGTTGCGCAAGGTGGTGGGGTTCCAGGACGTGGAGTATGGCGCGGAATACATGGACCGGCTCGAAGGGATCGCGGCGCTCGACGATGCGGCGCAGGGTCACGAGCTGAGCCTCGAGGCCGCGAAATACATTGCCAATGCCATGGCCTATGACGACGTGATCCGGGTGGCCGACCTCAAGACCCGCGCGGCGCGGTTCGCGCGTATCCGCGCGGAGATGGGTGCCGGGGACAGGCCGGTGGCGCTGACCGAGTTCATGCATCCGCGCGCCGAGGAGATTGCCGGGCTGCTGCCCGCGGGCATCGGCGCGCGCATCGAGGCCAGCCCGAAATGGATGGCGCGGCTTGACCGGTGGTTCAACCGGGGGCGGCGGGTGCGCACGCACCGGCCGGGATCGTTCCTGATGCTCTACGTGCTTGGTGGGCTGCGCGGGTATCGCCGCCGCACCCTGCGCCACCGCCACGAGCAGGCGCATCTTGATCGCTGGCTGACGGCGGTGAGGCAGGCGGTGGCACGGGATTATGTCCTCGGCGTGGAATTGCTGCGCTGTCGCCGCCTGATCAAGGGCTATTCCGACACCCATGCGCGCGGCCTGTCGAAATTCGACCGGGTGATGCAGGGGGCGGAGATGCTGCGCGGGCGCGAGGACGCCGCGCAGTGGGTTGCCCGGTTGCGCGAGGCCGCCTTGCAGGACGAGAAGGGCGAGGCGCTGGAGGGCGCGCTTCAAACGGTGCGCAGCTTCGTGTGAGGGGCAATATCCCCTAGCGCGCGATCACGATATCGGCCCTGAGCCCGCCCAGCCGGTCGCTCTCGCCCAGCCTGAGCATGCCGCCATGGGCGCGCGCCACGTCGGTGGCAATCGACAGGCCGAGCCCGACGCCGGAACCCCGGTTCTGGTTGCGCGCGGTGTCGAGCCGGGTGAAGGGGCGTGTCGCCATGTCGCGGCTTTCGGGCGGGATGCCGGGGCCGTCATCCTCGATTCGGATGCGCAGCGACTTGTCGGTCAGTTCGACCGAAACCTCGGCGCGGTTGCCATAGCGCACCGCGTTGGCGATCAGGTTCTCGACCGCGCGCCGGACGGCCAGCGAGCGCAACCCGACGCTCCCCTCGCCCGTTGCGTGAACGAGGGTCACGGGATCGCCCGCGCGCTGGCAATCCTCGACGATCCGGCGCACCAGATCCACCGGATCGACCGGCTCGGTCTCGCCCTCGGAGGCATCGCGCACGAAGGACAGGAACGCATCGAGCAGGCGCTGCATCTCGTCGACATCGTGTTCGAGCGGTGCGCGCTCGTCCTCGTCGAGCAGCGACAGGCCCAGCCTGAGGCGGGTCAGCGGGGTGCGCAGGTCATGGCTCACCCCCGAGAGCATCAGCGTGCGCTGTTCGATCTGGCGTTCGAGCCGGGCGCGCATGTCGAGAAAGGCATGGCCCGCGGCGCGCACCTCGACCGCGCCGGTGGGGCGGTAGGGCACGTGACGCCCGCGCCCGAAGGCTTCGGCCGCGCGGGCCAGCCGCTTGATCGGGCGCAACTGGTTGCGCATGTAGATGAAGGCGATCACGGTCAGAAGGATGCCGAAGAACAGCATGTTGGCGAAAAGCTGATGCGGGTTGCGTGCCGAAACCCTGTGCCGGTCAAAGCCGAGTTCGAGGGGGCCCGCATTGCTTTGGACATAGACCTGCACCCGCCGGTCATCGGGCAGGGCGATGCCGGCGAAACCGGGCAGCAGCCGGCGCATCTCGTCGCGGATGATCAATCCCGAGAAATCGTACCAGCGCCTCGTGTCGCGTGTGGGCAGCGCGCCGTCGTCGAGGCGCCGCACCGTGATCTGCAACTGCTCCGCCGGATGCGCGGCCCCGTCATGGCCGCTTTCGACCGAGGCGATGACGAGTGCCAGCTCGCGGCTGGTGCTTTGGCTCATCTGCCGGGTGACGCCTTCGAAATGGCGTTGAACGAAGACCACCGACACGACCAGTTGCAGCAAAACGACCGGCAGAATCAGGATAAGCGCGGCCCGCCCGTAAAGCGAGCGCGGCATATAGCGTTTGAGCCATCCGAAAAACATGCCTATTCCTAGCCGGGGAATGAGTGACAAGGAAGAGCCATGCAAAGCCCCGACGATTTCAACCCGCCCGTGGGTGACCCGATCGAGATTGAACCGGGCCTGACCCGGATCGTGGCGCCGAACCCGTCGCCGATGACCTATCGCGGGACCAACACCTATCTTCTGGGCGAGCGGCAGTTGGCCGTGATCGACCCCGGCCCCGAAAGCGAGGCGCATCTGCGCGCCATTCTGGACGCGCTGCGCCCCGGGCAGGAGATCAGCCATATCGTCGTCACCCATTCGCATGTCGACCACTCGCCGCTGTCGCGGGCGCTGGCGCGCGAAACCGGCGCGCCGATCGTGGGATTCGGCGATTGGCAGGCCGGGCGCTCGGCGGTGATGCAGAAGCTGGCCGACGAGGGGCTGGCCGGGGGCGGTGAAGGCGTCGATACCGGGTTTCACCCCGACCAGGTGCTGGGCGATGGCGAGACCCTTGCGGGCGACGGCTGGAGCCTGCGGGCGATCCACACGCCGGGGCATTACGGCAATCACATCAGCCTTGAATGGGGGGATGCGCTTTTCTGTGGCGATCACGTGATGGGATGGGCCAGTTCGCTGGTGTCGCCGCCCGACGGGGATCTGAGCGATTTCATGGCCTCCTGTGCGCGGTTGCAGCGCCGCGACTGGCGGGTGTTCCACGCCGGTCACGGGGCGCCGATCGACGATCCGGGCGGGCGGCTCGACTGGTTGGTGGCGCATCGCCTGGGGCGCGAGGCCGAGATCCTTGCGCGGCTGGCGGATGGCCCCGACACCGCTTATGGGCTGGCCATGCGCATCTATACCGACACGCCGCCCGCGCTGATCGGTGCCGCCACGCGCAACGTGTTTGCGCATCTGGTCGACCTGACCGGCAGGCGCCGCGTCGCGCCACATCCGCACCTGTCGGCCGATGCGCGCTTTGCGCTGGTGTGAGGGCCGAAGGTGCGGGGAAAGCCGCTGGCGGGGATGGTAGGCCCGGAGGGACTCGAACCCCCAACCAAAGCGTTATGAGCGCTCTGCTCTAACCAATTGAGCTACAGGCCCGCCGGGGATCGTTGCTAGCAGAACGGTGGGGGAGGTCAAGCGCGAGGAGAGGCGGGTCGAGGCCCGTTGCGCGGGCGCGCGCGATGGGGTAGGCGCTGGCGCAGGATTTTTCGGGGGATGTGCCGATGAGCGGGAAGAATGGTGTGACCTATGCCGATGCCGGCGTGGATATCGACGCGGGCAATGCGCTCGTGGAGCGGATCAAGCCGGCGGCGAAGCGGACCGACCGGCCCGGCGTGATGGCCGGGCTCGGCGGGTTTGGCGCGCTCTTTGATCTCAAGGCGGCGGGCTATGCCGATCCGGTCCTGGTGGCGGCGACCGACGGGGTGGGCACCAAGCTGCGCATCGCGATCGACACCGGCGAGGTGGACGGCGTGGGCATCGACCTTGTGGCGATGTGCGTCAACGACCTGGTCTGCCAAGGGGCGGAGCCGTTGTTTTTCCTTGATTATTTCGCCACCGGCAAGTTGGAGACCGACAAGGCCGCGCGGATCGTCGAGGGCATTGCCGAGGGTTGCGTGCAATCGGGTTGTGCGCTCATTGGCGGCGAGACGGCGGAAATGCCGGGGATGTATCCCGAGGGCGATTTCGATCTGGCGGGTTTTGCCGTGGGCGCCATGGAGCGGGGCACGGCGCTTCCCGAAGGGGTCGCCGAGGGCGATGTGCTGTTGGGGCTGGCCTCGTCGGGGGTGCATTCCAACGGTTACAGCCTTGTGCGCAAACTGGTCGAGATGAGCGGGCTCGACTGGGACGCGCCATGCCCATGGGATGAAGGCAGCCTTGGCGCGGCACTGTTGAAGCCCACCCGGCTCTACGTGAAGCAGGCGCTGGCGGCGGTGCGGGCGGGGGGCGTGCATGGCCTTGCCCATATCACCGGCGGGGGGCTGAGCGAGAACCTGCCGCGGGTGCTGCCCGAGGGGTTGGGGGCCGAGGTCGATCTGGGCGCGTGGGCCCTACCGCCGGTGTTCGACTGGTTGCGCGGCGTGGGCGGCATTGACGAGGGCGAGATGCTCAAGACCTTCAATTGCGGGATCGGCATGATCCTCGTCGTCGATCCGGCGCGGGCCGGGGCGCTGCGCGCGGTTCTCGAAGGCGCGGGCGAAGCGGTTCACGAGCTGGGCCGCGTGGTGGCGGGCGAGGGCGTGACCTATCGCGGAACGCTTGCGTGAGCATCCCGGTCGCGATCCTGATTTCGGGGGGCGGGTCGAACATGGTTCGGCTCGTCGAGTCGATGCGGGGCGATCAACCGGGGCGGGCCTGCCTCGTGCTGTCGAACGACCCGGCGGCGGGGGGCCTGGAAAAGGCGCGCGAGATGGGGATTGCCACCGTGACCGTCGACCATCGCGACTTCAAGAACGACCGGGAAGGATTTGAAAAGGCGCTGATTTCCGAGATTGACGGCGCGGGAGCCGAGGTTATCTGCCTCGCGGGGTTCATGCGCATCCTGACGCCGCATTTCATCTCGCATTATGCCGGGCGGATGCTCAATATCCACCCCTCGCTCTTGCCGAAATATCGCGGGCTCGACACCCATGCGCGAGCTTTGGCGGCGGGCGATAAAGAGGCGGGCTGCACGGTACACGAGGTGACGGCGGAACTCGATGACGGGCCGATCCTCGGGCAGGCGGTGGTGCCGGTCCTGCCCGGCGACACGCCCGCGACGCTGGCCGCGCGGGTGCTTGAGCGTGAGCACGCGCTTTACCCGATGGTGCTGCGCCGTTTTCTGGAGGGCGCGCGCGACAGGGTCGACCTGGGCTGAGGCGTAAAGCGGCGTTTGTGGCCTGCGTGCCTTTCCATCGCGCGCGCCATGGCGTAAGACGCGCTCTGTGCATGAAACCACGAGAGCGAAGCCGCAAAGCATGAAGACCCTGACCACGACCGAAGAGCTTGCCGCCTTTTGCGCGGCCGCGCGTGAACATCCTTATGTAACGCTTGATACCGAGTTCCTGCGCGAGCGGACCTATTTTTCCAAGCTCTGCCTCGTGCAGATGGCGATGCCGGGCGAGGGGGACGAGGGCGCGGTGCTGGTCGATCCGCTGGCCGAGGGGATGTCACTTGAGCCGCTTTACGAGCTGTTTCGCGACACACGCGTGGTCAAGGTGTTTCACGCGGCCCGGCAGGACCTTGAGATTTTCCAGGTCGAGGCGGGGGTGATCCCCGAGCCGTTTTTCGACACGCAGGTTGCGGCGATGGTCTGTGGATTTGGCGAGCAGGTGGGCTATGAAACCCTCGTCAAGAAGATCGCGCGGTCGGACCTGGACAAGACCTCGCGCTTTACCGACTGGTCGCGCCGCCCGTTGAGCGAGGCGCAGAAGAAATACGCGCTGGCGGATGTGACGCATCTGCGGGTGATCTATGAGCATCTGGCGGGCGAGTTGGAAAAGACCGGGCGCGACAAGTGGGTGAAAGAGGAACTGGCGGTCCTGACCGACCCCGCGACCTATGAAGTCAAGCCGAGCGAGGCGTGGAAGCGGGTCAAGACGCGCACCCAGTCGGGGCGTTTCATGGCGATCGTGCGCGAATTGGCGCGGTTCCGCGAAGGCTATGCCAAGTCGCGCAACATCCCGCGCACCCGGGTGTTCAAGGATGACGCGCTGGTCGAGCTGGCCTCGACCAAGCCGCAGAGCATTGAGGATCTGGGCCGGTCGCGGCTCTTGCTGCGCGAGGCGCGGCGCGGCGAAATCGCCGAAGGAATCCTCGCGGCGGTCAAGACGGGGATCGAGTGCCCGCCCGAGGACATGCCGCAGATCGACCGCAGCCGCGACAAGCTTCAGGTGAACCCGGCGCTGGCCGATCTTCTGCGGGTGCTGCTGAAGGCCAAGACCGAGCGCGTGGGGGTGGCCTCGAAACTGATCGCGCCGGCCTCGGATCTTGACCTGATCGCGGCGGGCGAGCGGGATGTGCCGGCGCTCAAGGGCTGGCGGCGCGAGGTGTTCGGCGAGGATGCGCTGCGGCTCTGCGAGGGCGAGATCGCGCTTGCGGCCAAGGGGCGCAACGTGAAGGTGGTCGAGCTTTGATCCGGCGACAGGGTCCTTTAGCGGCGTGAACTGGACCGGGCGTTCTGTGCGCCCTTGACGCGGATCGTGCGGATGCCGGCGAGATCATTGCTGGTGACGAAACGCGCGGCGGTCAACTCGCGGCTGGTTGCCGGACCGACCCGGCGTGAGCCTTGCGGAAATTGCGCCTTGAGCGTGTAGGTCAGGGTGGAGGCGTCGCTTTCGTCGTCTTCCTTGACAAGGCGGACCTCGTGGGCGCCTTGCTTGGCGGCGGTGCCGCGCACCCGGATGATGGCGCCGCCCGGGCTGCGTTCGATCGTCAGATCGTCGATCACGGCGACCGGCACGCCGGCATATGGTGCCTCGGGGCGGCGGGCGAAGACGCCGCTGCGTTCGGGAATGAGCGGGTTGGTGTTCTCGGTCGCGGGCAGGCTTTCGGCGCGGCTTCCGCCGAACCAGTTGAACGGGTTGATCTGCGAATCGCGCACCGCGCCGCAGGCCGAAAGGGTGAGCGTCGCCGTCAGGAGAAGGATGATGGATGTCCGCATGGGCCCTGCCTTTGCCGTTTGTTCCGGGTTAGCCTATTCGCGCCGTGTTGAAAAGACGCCATGCGCTGATCTGGACCTTGGGCGCCGCCATGCTTAGGTAAGAGGTGTTGCAACGGAGAGTATCATGGCCACGCAAGCCTTTGAGGACATTGTCGAGGATTTCGAGTTTCTGGAAGATTGGGAATCGCGCTATGCCCATGTGATCGAAGAGGGCAAGGCGATGGACCCGTTGCCCGATGCGCTCAAGGTGCCCGCCACCAAGGTCGAGGGCTGTGCCAGCCAGGTCTGGCTGCATCCGCGGATCGAGGGCGGCGTGTTCTCGTTCGAGGGCGATTCCGATGCCATGATCGTGCGCGGGCTGATTGCGGTGTTGCGCAGGCTTTACAACGGGTTGCCGGTCGATGAGGTGGTGCGCGTCGATGCCCGCGCCGAGATGGCGCGGCTCGGACTGGACGAGGCGCTTTCGGCGCAACGCTCGAACGGGTTGCGCGCGATGATCGAGCGTATCCGCAGCGTGGCAGCGACGGCCACGGCCTAGGCCGGGCGACTTGCCCTTTTTACCGCAGAAAAACCGCGCGCGCGTGACCCTGGGCTAGGCCCGGTCAAGCGCGCGGGCGAGATCGGCCATGAGCCGGTCGGTGGGTTCGGTGCCAAACGACAGGCGCAGGAATCCGGCGGGCACCGCGTCGCCCCAGCGGGCACGGCGGTCGCCCGAACTGTGCAACCCGCCGAAACTGGTGGTGGGGGCAAAGCCCGCCATTTCAAGGAACCGGTCGGCGGTGGGCGCATCGGCGAAGGTGGCCCCGACGAGAAACCCCTGATCGCTGGTCTGGGGGTGGGGCGCGGGGTAGATGACATCCGACACCTTGTCCGAGGCGGAAAGGATCGGCAGCGCGGCGCGGGCGTTTTCGCACATCCGCGCAAGCCGCAAATCGAGCGTTTCAAGACCACGCAGCAAGAGCCACGCCTCGAACGGGCCGGGAATCGCACCGGCGAGCGAGCGGGTGGCATGGAGCCGCTCCATCAACCCCGCGTCACGGCTGGCCACATGGCCCATGAGCAGGTCGGAATGCCCGCCCATCGCCTTGGTATCCGAGACGATCACCGCGTCGGCGCCCAGATCGAGCGGCTGTTGCAGAAGCGGCGTGCAGACCGTGTTGTCGACCACCAGCCGCGCGCCCACCGCGTGGCAACGCTCGGCCAGCGCGGCGATGTCGATCACGTCGAGGCCGGGATTGGACGGGGTTTCGACGATGACCATGGCGATTCCGTCGAGCGGGGCCGTGGCGATGTCGTGCGCAGCACAGGTCTGCATGGTGATGCCGAACGGGGCGAGCACGGTTTCGGTGAGCGCGCGGGCGGCGTAATAGCCATCCGAGAGCAGGAGCACCCGGTCGCCCGTCTTGAGCGCGGCCATCATCAGCGCGCCGTAAGCCCCCATGCCCGAAGGGAAAAGCAGGCAGGGCGCGTCTTCGAGCAGCGCGAGGCGCGCCTCGACCGCCGAGACGGTGGGGGTGGCCATGCGGCCATAGCTGCGATCCGGCGCAGGCTGTTCGGAAAGCGCGAAAGCCGAGGTCATGACCAGCGGTTCGGGCACCGGATCGCCGGGTTCGAGCGCGCCCGAGCGCGCGTGCAGCATGGCGTGAAAGCGGGTGGTGGGGTCGGGTCTGTCACTCATGCGCGCGACTATGCGGCGAATGCCGCGGCGTCACAAGCCGGGATGCGTTGACCGGCCCGGGCGGTGACGTCACGTTGATCGAGAAAGGGAGGATCACCATGGACCATGTCGGATTTTCAGGCGAGCAGTTTCGCGGCTTTCGCGATGTGCCGCGCAAGGGCGCGATTCACATGCTCAACCTCGTCAAGCTGCGCGAGAAGGCCGAATACGCGGATGGGCGCGAGGCCACGGGGGCCGAGGCCTATGCCGCCTATGGCCGCGAGACGGCGCATATCCTCGAACGGCTGGGCGGGCGGATCGTCTGGCGCGGCAAGATGGAATTCATGTTGATCGGGCCGCAGGAGGGGGAGAACTGGGATCACTGTTTTATCGCCGAATATCCCGATGCCGATGCCTTTGTCAGCATGATCAAGGACCCCGAGTATCGCGCGGCGATGGAGCATCGGCAGGCGGCGGTGCTCGATTCGCGGCTGATCCGCATGGAGCCCCTGCCGGTGGGCGAGGATTTTGGCGGCTAGCACCCCCGCGCGGCGTCAGGTCACGCGGATCGGCAGGCTGGCATAGCCGCGAAACCGCGCCAGCGGAACGAGGCGGCGCGGGCCGGTCTGCTCGATCCTTGGAAAGCGCGAGATGAATTTCCCCAGCGCGATGCGCCCCTCGATCCGTGCCAGCGTCGCGCCAAGGCAGACATGAATGCCGGTGATGAACGCGATATGGCGGTTGGGTTTGCGGGTGATGTCGACCGTTTCGGGCGCGTCGAACATCGCCGGGTCGCGGTTGGCGCCAGCGATCGAGGTGTGAATATAGGTGCCCTCGGGCAGCACCGTGCCGTCGGGAAGCTCGATATCCGCATCGGCGAGGCGGTTGCCGATCTGCAAGGGTGATTGCACCCGCAGGAATTCCTCGACCGCGGTGTCAATCAGGCCGGGATCGGCCAGAAGCATCCGGTGCTGCTCGGGCTCATCGAGCAGGATGCCGATGGAATTGCCGACAAAGCTGGTGGTGGTCTCGTGGCCCGCGTTGAGCAGGAAGATACAGTTCTGGATCAGCTCTTCCTGGGTCAGGCGGCGCCCGTCATGTTCGCCAAAGATGAGCGCCTCGAGCACTTCGCCCTGCGCGGCGCCTTCGGGGTTGGCACGGCGGTGGTTGATCAGATCGTCGAGAATCTCCGAGAATTCCGTGACCGCCTGGTTGCCCGCTTGCAGCCGGTCTTCGGGCACCACGGGATCGAGCGCGCCAAGGATCGCCAGCGAATAATCACGCAGCTTGGCGCGGTATTGCTCGGGGATACCGAGCATGAAGGAAATGATCTCGGTCGGCAGGATCTTGGCGAAATCCTCGATCAGGTCGAGCTCGCCCAGCTCTTCGACCCGGTCGAGCAGGCGGTCGACGATCTCGTCGATCAGCGGTTCGAACTCGGCCAGCTTGCGCGGGGTGAACGCACCGGAGATCAGCTTGCGCACCACGCTGTGATAGGGCGGATCGTTGAAGATGAGCGAGGTGGTGTGATGGGTGAGCAGCGGGCATTGGCCGAACTTGCGGCCGAATTCGCGGGTCTTGTCCGAAAGCATGTCGCGCGACTGGTAGACGCGCAGGCAATCGGCATGGCGGGTCAGAAAGACCGAGCCGTCGGCGTTGCGATGCACGGGCGAGGCCTCGCGCAGGGCGCGCAGGGTGGGATAGGGATTTTCGATGAAATCCGGCCCGATCTCCATCAGGTCGAAATCGTTGATTGTGCCGTCCATGTCCATGCCTCCCTCGGATCTTCCTCGGGGCATGGTAAGCGCGCTTACGATCCGGGGCAACCCGGTCTTGCCGGCACTGCTGGTGCCGAGCGACAAATCAGGGTAAAAAACCGGCCTCTCCCTGCGATGGTTGGCAGGGCTGTGACACGCCCCCTGCCAACCGGCATTTGGGGAGCTGCTTTTCGCAGGGAGAGGCCCCCGGCGCTTGCGCGCCGGGCTAGGGAACCGTGAGTGTGGTTGTCTCAGTCGACCGGTTCAGTGAACCGATCGGGAAGTGTGATCGTCCTCCTGTGCAAAACGGGCCGAAAGCGTGGCGGCCAATGCCCGTGCCGCGGCCTGTTCGTCAGCCGAGACTGCCGCGGCGATCTGTTCGTCCAGATAGGATCTGAGCGCCGACGGCAGGTGATCGTGAGTGGTGGGCTTGCTGCGGGCTGCGTCAAAGGCGGCGCGCACGATATTCTCGGGCGTGAAGACATCATGGGTAATTCCCGAGAAGTCACGCAGGCGCGCAACGCGCTCTTCCGAGCAATCCATGAGCGCGGCCATCGCGGTGACCTTGCCCATCGGTTTGGCGGTGCCAAGATAATCGTATGGCGCGTTGCCCGAGCGGATCATCACGCGGTTCATCACCGGGTCGATCACCGCCACCGCATCGAGAATGCCCGCCGCACGGCCATATTCAAAGGCGGCGATCATCACTTCGGAGGTGACATAGGAGATCGAGTTCTTGGCCCCGCCGCTGCGCGCAAGGCGTTCGGTATCGACGCAAAAGCGCGTGGCTTCCCAGACTTGCGCGCTGCGCAGGGGCGGCTCGCCGTCAAGGATTTCATGGAACACGTCCGAGAGCATGTGCGGGCCGGTGGTTTGCAAAAGGCGCATGCAACCGACCACGTGGCCGTCATCGTCAAGCGCGATGATGTAGACCGGGTCGAGCGTGTCAAACTCGTCGATCTCGCGCCCGTCGGTGACCTTGACATCCCAGCCGAGGCGGCCCTGGAACACGCGGGCGCGCAGGCGGTACATTTCGTCGATTATATCCGTGTGACGATCACGGTTCAGTGCATCTGTGACGATGATCATTGTTTTTATCCCCAAATTTGTCGTCGTAAGGAGAGGGTCGCCTATTCCGGGCGAATGGGCCATTAGGGGTTTCCCGTAATGGGAAATGCTCACGCAGTGTCATATTTCGGGCACGAGCCATGGATCGGGGGCCAACCGATCGGGGAGTCAGCCGGGCTTGACGAGGCCGAGGCTGATCGCACGGCCGACCGCCTGTGCGGTGGTCAGCGCCCCGAGCTTGGAGCGGCCGGAGCGCAGGTGAACCTCGACCGTGCGGTGCGAGATCGACAGGATATCGCCGATATCCTGCTGTGACTTGCCCTCGGCCACCCATTGCAGGATCTCGCATTCACGTGACGACAGGGCCGGGCGGTGCAGCGTCGCCATCGCGAGTTCGGATTGCATCACGTTGTCATGCATGTGCACCGCGGCGACCTGAAGATTGCCCATCACGTTTTTCTTGAGACTGTGCCATTCGCGTTCAGAGCAGCCGCGGGTGACCGAAAGCAGCCCGAAATCGCCATAGGGCCCACGCACCGGGACGGTCAGGCCCCGGGGGGACACGCCGAACTGGGGCGCGTCGTCGAATACCGTGCGGAAATGGGGGGTGCGTTCAAGCCGGTCCCAATCGACCGGGGCGATGGATTTTCGCCCGTAATGCAGGGTCGGGTCGATCCGGTGAAGACCCTTGCGCGTGTAATGCTCGATCCAGTCGGGCCGGTAATTGGCAAAGCCCTGCACCGTGCCCGAGACCGGGTTGAGCGTGGCATAGGAGGCATGGTCGAACTCGAGTGTCTGGCACAGATCGTCAAGAAACCGCAGGAAGCGGTCATCCGCATCCGGTATCTTGCTAAGGTCGATCAGGTCCATCATGGCACCCTGTTCATGTCTGGCGGGTCTGGCTGGACGCGATCATAACCGAGAACGGCCCGGATTCACAACGCTAACGCGCGGGCGCGCGATCGCTGGGCGGTTTTCTTCTCGGCGGGCATGGCGCGCGATGGTTCTTTCACGGACACGCGCCGTGGGATTGCAAACCCCGAAAAGAAGGCCGCGCAACCCGGGGCTGCGCGGCCTTGATGTCTCACGAAGCGGGCGAACGGGATCAGCGCTCTTCGCTGTCCGCGTCGTCCTGGTCGGCGGGCTCTTCCTCGATCCCTACGGCCTCGGCGAGTTCGTCGTCGTCCGAGGCGGCGGCGCCGATATCCTCGAACAGTTCGGCGATCTCGAAATCGGCGGCAGCCTCTTCTTCGGCGGCCAGTTCCTGGATCGACTTGCCCGAGGCCTGAAGCTCGGCCTCTTCGGGCGAACGCGCGACGTTGAGCTGGATGGTCACGTCAACCTCGGGGTGGAGGTTCACATGCACGTCATGCAGGCCCAGTTCCTTGATCGGGCGCGACAGCGACACCTGTTTGCGATCGAGCGAGAACCCGGCCTCGCTCGTGGCGTCGGCGGCGTCGCGGGTGGAGACCGACCCGTAGAGCGACCCGGAATCCGAAGCCGAGCGAATCACGATGAACCGCTGACCTTCGAGTTTCGCGGCCAGCGCCTCGGCCTCCTTGCGGGTTTCGAGGTTGCGCGCTTCGAGCTGGGCCTTGCGGGCCTCGAAGGAGGCGATGTTGGCCTCGGAGGCCGACAGCGCCTTGCCCTGCGGCAAAAGGAAGTTGCGTGCATAGCCGGGCCTGACGTCGACGACATCGCCCATCTGGCCGAGCTTGGCCACGCGTTCGAGAAGGATCACTTGCATTGCCATACTCCTTCTTATTTCACGGCATAGGGCAGCAGGGCGAGGAAGCGGGCGCGTTTGATGGCGCGGGCCAGCTCACGCTGCTTCTTGGCCGAGACGGCGGTGATGCGCGAGGGCACGATCTTGCCACGCTCGGAGATGTAGCGTTGCAGCAGACGGGTGTCCTTGTAGTCGATCTTGGGTGCGTTGTCGCCCGAGAAGGGGCACACCTTGCGACGGCGGAAAAACGGTTTTGTTGCCATGGTTTAGGGTCCTTTCCTCAGGCTGATCAACGGCGCTCGCGGCGCTCGGGGCGCTCGTCGCGCTTCTGCATCTGGACCGAGGGGCCCTCGACATGCTCTTCGACCTTGATGGTCAGAACGCGCATCACGTCGTCATGCAGGCGCATGAGGCGTTCCATTTCGTGAACGGCCGATGCCGGGGCGTCGGATCTCAGGAAAGCATAATGCCCCTTGCGGTTCTTGTTGATCTTGTAGGCCATCGTCTTGACGCCCCAGTATTCGCTGTCGACGACGTTTCCGCCATTGTCGCTCAGCACGGCGCCGAAATGTTCGATGAGACCCTCGGCCTGGGTGTTGGACAGGTCCTGGCGCGAGATGAAAACATGCTCGTAGAGCGGCATGCGATCTTCCTTCTTGTCATGCGCATTTCATAGGAGGGCCGATGTCACCTTCCGCGACCCATCCACGAGAGACTGCGCGGTTCATGAAAAACTGCGGAAGGACGAGAGCGTTTACGACGTTTCCGCCCGTGGCGCAAGACGCTGCGAACCGGCGCGGCCGGGGCGCGATTACCGGCGGGCGGGGATGCCGGTAAATTGCCCAGATCGTGTCCCACTCCTGCCGGGATCGGCTCGCAGGCTTGCCGGATGGGCCGGAACGGTCGCCGTCACGAGGATGAAATCCATGGTCGCCATTTCCGAAACGCGAGACGCGCAACATGATCCGGCGATTGCGATACCCGGCCATGCCACGAGCGGCATCATGGGCGCGGTCGGCGGGGCCGCGCTGTTGATCGCGGCGATCGGGCTGTGGCTTTGGCCCGGGGCAAGCTGGGATCCGCTGCTGATGCTGGTCAAGATGGGGCTGAGCCTGTTCCTGCTTTGCGGCGGCATGATGTTCCTGATGGCCGCGCGCCGCCCGTCGCATCCCGAGGTCCGGCTCGATGCGCGGCGAGGGTGTTTGCGACTGATCGAGCGCGACGCGGGCGCGGTGATCCGCGAGATCGAAATCAGCTATGACGATCTGAGCGAAGTTGATCTGCGTGACGGGATGCTGATCGCGCGCGACCATCACGGGCAGGCGGTGGTGGCGATGCCGGTCGAACACAGCGGCGATATCGACGCGATCCGCGCGGCGCTTGGCCCGGGGTTTGCCCGCGCGGCGTAGCCACCAAAGGACATCGCGCCGCGCCGATCCCTTCGCACCACCCGGGCGCGGCTCAGTTTTCCAGCGCGGCCACGCCGGGCAGGGTCTTGCCTTCCATCCATTCAAGGAACGCGCCGCCCGCGGTCGAGATATAGGTGAAATCCGCGGTCGCCCCCGCCTGGTTGAGCGCGGAGACCGTATCGCCCCCGCCCGCGACCGAAATCAGCGCGCCCGCGCGGCTGCGCTCGGCGGCCTTTTGCGCGGCGGCCCTCGTGGCGGCGTCGAACGGGGGCAGTTCGAACGCGCCCAGCGGGCCGTTCCAGATCAGCGTTCTGGCGTTGTCCAGCGCGGTGGCGATGCGCGCGACGGTGAGCGGCCCGGCATCGAGGATCATCGCGTCCGCGGGGCATTCGGTGGCGGGCACCGTCTCGTGGGCGGCATGGGCGGCGAATTCGCGCGCGACCACGACATCCTCGGGCAGGATGATCTCGCAGCCCTGCGTCGTGGCCTTGGCCATGATCGCGCGCGCGGTGTCGGCCATGTCGTGTTCGCAAAGCGACTTGCCGACGTCGATGCCCTGTGCGGCGAGGAACGTGTTGGCCATGCCACCACCGATCACGAGGGTGTCGACCCGGGCCACGAGATTGCCCAGCAGGTCGAGCTTGGTCGAGACCTTGGAACCGCCCACCACCGCCATGACCGGGCGCACGGGTTTGCCCAGCGCCGCTTCGAGCGCCTCGAGCTCGGCCTGCATCAGCCGTCCGGCGCAGGATGGCAGGTGCCGCGCCACGCCTGCGGTCGAGGCATGCGCCCGATGCGCGGCGGAAAAGGCATCGTTGCAATAGACATCGCCCAGCCCGGCCAGCCGGGCGGCGAGCTCGGGGTCGTTGGCCTCTTCGCCGGGGTGAAAGCGGATATTCTCCAGCAGGAGCACATCGGCGGCGCGCGCCTCGTCGGTCATCACCTCGGCGGCATCGAGCGTTTCGACGAAACCCACCGAACAGCCCAGCGCCTGCTCCAGCGCGGGCAGGGTGATGCGCAGGCTCAGGTCGAGCACCACCTTGCCCTTGGGTCGCCCGAAATGGGCCAGCAGCATGGGCTTGCCACCCTTGGCGATGATGTCGCGCACGGTGGGGGCGATGCGTTCGATCCGCGTGGCATCGCTCACCCGGCCGTCCTGCACCGGCACGTTGATGTCCACGCGGATCAGGACGCGCTTGCCCGCAAGATCCATGTCGTCAAGTGTCTTCCAGCCCATCATGTCCCCTTGTCACGTTCTTTCGTTGGCGTCTCTTTGGCGAAGCCCCGCCCGCGCGTCAATGCCGTGACTTGCCGTGGCGCACAATGCGGCATAGGTAACGGGCAAAGACACAGGAAGGAGAGCCGACATGGCCGAGATCAAGGATCCCGAGAACACCATCCTGATGGAGCTGAAAGACGGCACCGTCACGATTGCATTGATGCCCGACGTGGCGCCAAAACATTGCGAGCGGATGAAGGAACTGGCCCGCGCCGGGGCCTATGACAACGTCGCGTTTCACCGCGTGATCGAGGGCTTCATGGCCCAGACCGGCGATGTGCAGCACGCCAACATGGAAAAGGACTGGAACCCCGGTCGCGCGGGCACCGGCGGATCGGACCTGCCCGACCTTCCGGCCGAGTTCAGCCGCATCCCCCATGCCCGTGGCAGCCTCGGCGCGGCGCGTTCGCAAAACCCCAATTCGGCCAATTCGCAGTTCTTCATCAGTTTCAAGGACAACGATTTCCTCAACGGGCAATACACCGTCTATGGCCAGGTGATCGAAGGCATGGAACATGTCGACGCGATCACCCGCGGCGAGCCGCCCGCCAACCCCGACCGGATGATCAGCGTGAAGGTGGCCGCCGATGTTGCATAAACTTCTTGTCATGGCCGCGTTGGTGGCCAGCCCCGCCGCCGCTACCGGCCTCAAGATCGAGGTCGAGGGCGAAGCCAATGGCGTGATCGAGATCGACCTCGCCGAGGACGTGGCCCCCGGCCATGTGGAGCAGATCACCGCGCTGGCCGAAGAGGGCGCCTATGATGGCGTCGTCTTTCACCGGGTGATCGAGGGCTTCATGGCCCAGACCGGCGATGTGCAGTTCGGCAAGATGGGCGGCGACATGCGCCGTGCGGGCACCGGCAAGTCCGAGCGCCCGAACCTTAGCGCCGAATTCTCGGATGTGAGCTTTGAACGCGGTGTCGTGGGCATGGCGCGCAGCGCCGACCCCGACAGCGCCAATTCGCAATTCTTCATCATGTTCGCCCCCGCGCCGCATCTCGACGGGCAATATACCGTCGTGGGCCGGGTCACATCGGGCATGGACGTGGTCGATGCGATCAAGCGCGGCGATGGCCGCAGTGGCGCCGTGACCGGCCAGCCCGACATGATGAAAAGCGTCACCGTCACCGACTGAGTTCAGACCCTGTCACAACCGCGTGTCGGGGACTGTGCAAGCCCCCGCGCGATGGGTCATCCTCTCGACCAAGGGAGGATGACCCATGATCCTGCACGCATGCCTGTTCTGGCTGGCCCTTGCGGGCGCGGCGCTGGCCAACCCCGATGCCTGGCGCGTCGAGTGGCCCGACACCGATTTTTCCCGCTCGCACGTGCCGGACTGGTCCGAGATCATCTCGGGCGGGCCGGGCAAGGACGGCATCCCGGCGCTGAGCGATCCCGATTTCATCCCCGCGGCACAGGAGCAGCGGATCGCGGGCCGCGAACCGGTGATCACGGTCGAGATCGGCAATGCCACGCCGCGCGGCCGTTTCTTTACAATGGTGAGAACCCGCCCCACGGCATCGATCCGCTGTCGCGCGTGGTACGCGTCGGCGAACGGGCCTGGCCGATGGAACGGCTGAGGCAGGCGGGCCGGATCTCCGAAGCTGGCGTGGTGATCGCCTGGGAAGCCGGGCAAGCCTCGGCGCTCGACACGAGCGAGATCGGCAAGGGCCGCGACGTGGCCCATGACGTGATGTTCGCCTTCGCCTATCACGCATTCTTTCCCGACGGGCGCTGGATGCTGGGTCGGTAGGGGCGCACCGCAACATGGGCCTTTGCATGACACGAGTAGAACAGGGAAACGAGGGAAGCGCCTGCCGCGTGCGACGTGCGCGAGGTGGTGCGTCTTGGCGGAAGCGGTCAACAGGGATTGAACCCGGGCTCGGGCGTGGCCTATAGAGGCGCGGACAGATGAAACACGTCGGGAGAGCGACATGGCCGGCCATTCCAAATGGGCAAATATCCAGCACCGCAAGGGGCGCCAGGACGCGGCGCGCTCGAAACTGTTTTCGAAACTTTCCAAGGAAATCACCGTCGCCGCCAAGATGGGCGACCCCGACCCCGAAAAGAACCCGCGCCTGCGGCTCGCCGTCAAGGTGGCCAAGTCGCAGTCGATGCCCAATGACAATATCGACCGCGCGATCAAGAAGGCCGTGGGCGGCGAGGGCGACGATTACGAGGAAATCCGCTACGAGGGCTATGGCCCCGGTGGCGTCGCGGTGATCGTCGAGGCGATGACCGACAACCGCAACCGCACCGCCTCGAACGTGCGCTCGACCTTTACCAAGCATGGCGGCAACCTCGGTGAAACCGGCTCGGTCGGCTTCATGTTCGAACGCAAGGGCGAGGTCAGCTACCCGGCCAGCGTGGGCGATGCCGACACCGTTATGATGGCCGCGATCGAGGCCGGGGCCGAGGACGTGGAAAGCACCGAGGACGGCCATATCATCTGGTGCGCCGACAGCGATCTCAACGACGTGGCCACCGCGCTTGAGGCCGAATTGGGCGAAAGCGACGAGACCAAGCTGGTCTGGAAACCCTCCACCACGACCGAGCTTGACCTTGAAGGCATGCAGAAGCTGATGAAGCTGATCGACGCGCTCGAAGACGATGACGACGTGCAGCGCGTCACCACCAATTTCGACGCCTCTGACGAGGTGATGGAAGCGCTCGCGGGGTAGAGGGCGGCGCCCGCTCCGTCCGGTGAACTCGACCTTGGGGAAAGCGTCGCGCAAGCGCTTTTCAATCAGGCCGATGGCGAGGCGCGTGACATCAACCTCTAGTCCCTTTTGGCGTGAACATTACACAACGCTTGAAACTACAAAAGCTAGCACAATCCAAGTCGTGGTGGTTCCCCATTCGAAGACTCTAATCGGCCCTCTCATTTGGATAAACCCGGTCATGCTCAGCCCAAGAATAACAGCGATGGAACCGAAAGTGCTGATTGCAACGGTTAGCATAACAAAAATTATCGTTTGAGTAATTTTGATCGCAAGCGGCAGGTCACCTTGGACTTGAGCGATTGCAGTATGTGCGACCGCTACGGAAGCTGCAAACAATGCGACTCCGATACTAAATGCCTGCACACCTTTAAGAATGTATTCTGGATCGCCGGTTTTTTGTTCTTCAGAAGCGGCTTGTTGCTTATTATTCTCTTCGTTCAATGACATATTAAACCTTCCACTTCCTTCCCCACCGGTTTCAGGATTCGTGAGTTTTTACCAGTCGCATGGCCGTCATCGCCAGACAGGTGATCATGGTGTTCTCACCGAGAAAAGATCGCATGGCGCGTAGCACGGCAAGATTACCGCCGTAATAAAGGTGATTGCCCATGGCCTGCGCCCCCTGTTTCGATGTCCGCCCTTATCGGGCGTGACCTTGGTTAAAATCCAGTTTAGGGGGCAAGGTCGGGAAAAAGCAATGGCAGGGGCAGATGCGGGCAGGCGCTTGGCACGGTCAAATCCGCAACCTGTCCCGCGCCGCCTTGCGGATGGCACGGGTCAGCGGGGCGAGGGCCTCGGCCAGAAGCCGCCCCGATTGCCAGTAAAGCGGCGTGTCGAAATGCGCACCGGGCAGCAGCGGCACAAGTTGGCCCGCCGCGATTTCCTGCGTGACCAGCGTCTCGGGGTTGAGCCCCCAGCCCAACCCCAGCCTTGCCGCGCGCACGAACCCCTCGGGTGACGCGATCAGGTGCGAGGGCGGCGAGATCGCCCGGCCGAACACCCGTTCGATCCAGTTATGTTGCAGCCGGTCCTTCACGTTGAACTGAAGCATCGGGGCGCTTGCGATGGCATCGGCGGTGACGCCTTGCGGGAAATGCCGCGCCATGAACTCCGGGCTGGCCGTCGGGATATAGCGCAGCGCCCCAAGCGTGACGACATTGCACCCCGCCACCGGCTGATCGCTGGCGGTGACGGCGCCCACGGCCTCGCCCCGGCGGAGCCAGTCATGCGAAACGTCCTGATCGTCGATCACCAGCTCGAAAAGATGCTCGGGCATCCCGGCCAGCGCATCGGGAAACCACGTGGCGAGGCTGTCGGCATTGACCGCGATGCGCAGCCTTGTTCGCGGTGCAGGGGCCAGCGCGGCAACATCGCGCGCGAGGTCGGCCTCGAGCAGGCCGATCCGGTCGGCATGGGCGGCAAGGCGCCGCCCGGTCGCGGTGCCGGTGCAGGGCTGCCCGCGATGCACGAGCAACGCACCAACCCGCGTTTCCAGCGCCTTGAGCCGCTGTGACACCGCCGATTGGGTGACGCCCAGATCATGCGCCGCACGTTCGAAACTGCCGCTGCGCAGGATCGCGGCCAGCGCGGCAAGCTGGGCTGGGTCGAGATGCATAAGGCGTCCTAATGCTACATAATATTGTTTAATTTGCTTAATGGTTGCGGCCCATCTAGGCAATCCCCGGCAGGCGCGGGACGAATCCCGCCAAAGAAAAAGAGGCAGGGGAGACATGCAGGCAGCATTGGCAGGGTTCGCACTCGGGTTTTCGCTGATCCTCGCGATCGGGGCGCAGAATGCCTTTGTCTTGCGGCAGGGGCTCCGGCGCGAGCATGTGCTGGCCACGGTGCTGATCTGCGCGGTGTCCGACGCGGTCCTGATCGCGGCGGGCGTCGCGGGGTTCGGGGCGCTGGCACAGGCGGTGCCGGGGCTGGAATTCGCGATGCGGCTCTTTGGGGCGGCGTTCCTCACCTGGTATGGCGCGCGCAATTTAAGGGCCGCCTGGCGCGGGGGCGAGGTGCTCGATTCGGGCGGTGAGGCGCGGCACAGCTTGCGCGGCGTCGCGCTCACCGTGCTGGCGCTGACCTGGCTCAACCCGCATGTCTATCTCGACACGGTGGTGCTTCTGGGCTCGATCTCGGCGCAATATGACAACCGCCTTGCCTTTGCGCTCGGCGCGGTGACGGCCAGTTTCGTGTTCTTCTTTTCGCTGGGCTACGGCGCGCGGGCGCTGGCCCCGCTGTTCGCGCGGCCCACATCCTGGCGGGTGCTGGATCTGGTGGTCGGGCTGACCATGTGGGCGATCGCCGCCAAGCTGTTGCTGGGCGTCTGAGCGGAGGCAAGCCATGCTCTCGGTGCATGTCTGCCCTGCATGACGGGACGGAGGTGGAAAACTTAACAGGTGAACCCTTGCGGGCGCTTTCGCTTCATGTCCAGATGCGGCGCATGGAAGTCGCACGCGCATCGCGCCCCGTCACGGGGGTTCTCTGGATGATCCTGACCGGGCTGCTCTTTGTCGGGGTGACGGCGGTGGTCAAGGTGCTGGGCACCCGCATTCCCGCCCCCGAGGCGGCCTTTCTGCGCTATCTTCTGGGGCTGGTGTTCCTCCTTCCGATGCTCCGGCCGGTCCTGCGGGCCCAACTGACACACAGGCAATGGAAATTCTTCGGCTTTCGCGGGATTGCCCATACCGTGGGCGTGTCGCTCTGGTTCTTCGCGATGACGCGGATTCCGATCGCGGACGTGACCGCGATGAACTATCTCGCGCCGGTCTACGTGGCCATCGGGGCGGCGCTTTTCCTGGGCGAAACCCTGCATCTGCGGCGCATCCTTGCGGTGGTCGCGGCGCTCATCGGCGCGCTCATCATCCTGCGCCCGGGCTTTCGCGAGGTCGGGCCGGGGCATCTCGCCATGCTCATCGCGGCGGTGTTCTTCGCCGCCTCCTATCTCACCGCCAAGCAGATGGCGGACGAGACCGGCCCCGAGGTGACGGTGACGATGCTGTCGCTTTCGGTGACGCTGGGGCTGGCACCGCTGGCGCTGATGAACTGGGTCTGGCCCACGGGCGAGGAGCTTCTGCTGCTCCTGGCCGTCGCCTTCCTCGCCACGATCGGGCATTACACCATGTCGCTGGCACTGGCGGCCGCGCCAGTGATGGTGACCCAGCCGGTGGGCTTCCTGCAACTGGTCTGGGCGGTGCTTCTGGGCGTTTTCGTCTTTGGCGAGGGGGTGGATATCTGGGTGATCATCGGCGGCACGGTCATCGTCGCCGCGATTTCCTTCATGACCTGGCGCGAGGCGGTGCTCAAGCGGCGCCTGCGCACCCCCATCGTGCCCGAAACCAAGCTGTGACCACGCCTTGAAATCGCGGCCCACGCCGCCCTTTCATCTTGCTAAAAATACTCCCGCCGGAGGCGTCCCCGGAGGCGTCACCCCCGCGGGTCGAGAAGCTTGGCCAGCACCCGGTCTTTCGTCACCTGCCCGACGATCCGCCCGTCCTCTTCGACACCCACCGGCGCGCCGGTCTGGCCGACCTTCTCCATCACCGCGCGGATGTCCTCGTCCGGCGGCACGGTGATCTGCGGCGTGCCTTGCGCCGGTTCCATCACGTCGCGTGCGCAAAGCACGCCCAGCGGGTTCATATGGGTCACGAAATCGGCCACGTAGTCATTGGCGGGGTTCGAGAAAATTTCCTGCGGGGTGCCGCATTGCACGATCCGCCCACCCTCCATGATGGCGATCCGGTTGCCGATCTTGAACGCCTCGTCGAGGTCATGGGACACGAAGATGATGGTGCGGTGCAGCTTGTCCTGCAACTCCAGCAATTCATCCTGAAGCCGCGTGCGGATGAGCGGATCAAGCGCCGAAAACGGCTCGTCCATCAGCAAGATCGGCGCATTGGTGGCAAAGGCCCGCGCCAGCCCGACACGCTGTTGCATGCCGCCCGACAATTCGCCGACCTTGCGCTCGGCCCAATCGGAAAGGCCCACGATCTCAAGCTGTTCATCGACCCGCGCGGCCCGTTCGCGCACCCCCATGCCGCCCAGTTCGAGACCCAGCCCGACATTCTCGCGCACCGTGCGCCATGGCAGCAGGCCAAAGGCCTGGAACACCATCGAGATATGCGACAGCCGCATCTGGCGCAGGGTCTGCGCCCCGGCATGGGTGATGTCGATCATCGCGCCACCCTTGCGCACATGCACCGCGCCGCGCGCCACGGGGTTGAGCCCGTTGACCGCCCGCAAAAGCGTTGATTTGCCCGATCCCGACAGGCCCATGAGGACAAGGATCTCGCCCTCCTGAACCTCGAGCGCGCAATCATGCACGCCCAGCACCTGGCCGGTGGCGGCCTGGATCTCGCTGCGTTCCTGCCCCTCGTCCATCAGCGGCAGCGCGTGGTCGGGGTGGTCGCCAAACACGATCGACACCTTGTCGAAGATCACGGCCGGGGCGGTCTTTGTCTCGGGTCCGGTCATTTGCGTTCGATCCTCAGCATGCGGTCGAGCATGATCGCCACCACCACGATGACGATGCCCGATTCAAAGCCCAGCGCGGTGTTCACGGTGTTGAGCGCGCGCACCACCGGCACGCCCAGCCCGCTTGCCCCGACCAGCGCCGCGATGACGACCATCGACAGAGACAGCATGATCGTCTGGTTGAGCCCGGTCATGATCTGCGGCAGCGCAAAGGGCAGCTCGACCTTCCACAGAAGCTGGCGTTTCGTGGCGCCAAAAGCCTGCGCCGCCTCGATCAGCGGCTGCGGCGTCGAGGTGATGCCCAGATGCGTGAGCCGGATAGGCGCGGGCAGCACGAAGATCACCGTTGCGATCAGCCCGGGCACCATGCCGATGCCGAAGAACACGATCGCCGGGATCAGGTAGACAAAGGTCGGCAGGGTCTGCATCAGGTCGAGAACCGGGCGCATCCATGCATAAAGCCGCGGCCGGTGCGCGGCGGCGATGCCGATGGGCACCCCGACCGACATGCACACGACACAGGCCGACAGAACCAGGGTAAGGCTCTCGGTGGTCTCTTCCCAATAGCCCTGGTTGAGGATGAAGAGAAAACCGAGGCCCACCAGAAGCGGCATTTTCCAGCCCCGCTGCAACACCCATGTCAGCGCCATGAACCCCGCCACGACGACAAGTTCGGGCGGGCTCTGCAACACCCAGAGAATGCCCTCGATCAGCATTTCCATGATCAGCGACAGCGCGTCGAAAAACGGCTCGCCCGCGTCCTGCAACCAGTCAAACGCCTGTTTCGCGGTCTTGCCCACGGGTATTTTCGTCTCGGTCAGCCAGTTCACGTTCCAATATCCTCCAGGTAGCGGCTGTCGCCCTGTGCCCAGGC
Source organism: Aquicoccus porphyridii (assembly GCF_008369105.1). Lineage (GTDB taxonomy): Bacteria > Pseudomonadota > Alphaproteobacteria > Rhodobacterales > Rhodobacteraceae > Aquicoccus > Aquicoccus porphyridii. The sequence goes on from NZ_VINQ01000001.1 coordinate 169,708, forward strand.
CAGACGCAGGCGCAGCCCATCAGGCAGTTCCGTCTCGGCATGATCATCCGACAACGGCAGTCCGGTGAGCCATTCTGAAAACGTGGCGAAATCGTCAAACCACATCCGGCCAGGGCTGAATGATTGCACGACCATCGCCGCCATGGGTCGATGAAACCGCCGCGCCTCCACGATTGCCGCCGCTGTTCGGTGAAACAGTTGATAACGCAATCCTAGCGGTGGCATACTATGCCCAAACCACGCGCAGATGGTGCCGAGCCGCTCCAACTTGTTGGCGGACGGGGAAGGGCCGAGCCATTCCCCGATGGTGCGACCGAACGGTTCGTTTACCTTCGCTTCTATCGCGACGGCCTGATCGGTGCCATCCGCACGGGTCAGGGCAAACACATCGCATTGGGACGGATACCCGATCCCGGGCATTCGCACCTTGTGCTCGACAATTGCGATTTGCAATTCGACGCTGTCACCCAGCGATGCAGCCACTTCCGGTGGAAAACTGGCTTCCCAGCTTCGGGCCGCGGCCATGGCTGAGAAGCCCGCCCGCCATTGTTTGAGGGGGTCGGCCAGAAGATCCCGCCAATCGGCGGGACCCTTTGTCTGGCGATAAACGGTCAAATCCTCTTACATCCCCAGCGCGGCGTTCACCGCTTCGACGGCATCACCACCGTCCTTCGTGGTCACACCGTCAAGCCAGGCTGCATAGGTGTCCGGGTTCGCCTTGAGCCAGCCCCGCGCCGCATCGTCGGGCGCTTCGCCATCGTTGAGGATCGCAGCCATGATCTCGTTCTCCATGGCCAGCGTGAAGCTCAGGTTTTCGAGCAGGGCCCCCACGTTGGGGCATTCACCGACATAACCCGAACGCGTGTTGGTATGCACCGTCGCGCCGCCAAGGTTGGGCCCGAACCAGTCATCACCGCCGGTGAGATACCCCATCTCGTAATTGGCGTTCATCGGGTGCGGCTCCCAGCCCAGGAAGACGATCGGCTCACCGCGCCGCGTGGCCCGGTCGACCTGCGCCAGCATGCCCTGTTCGCTGCTTTCCGTGACGCTGAACCCGTCGAGGCCAAAGGCATCGGCCTCGATCATGTCCATGATCAGACGGTTGCCGTCATTGCCCGGCTCGATGCCGTAGATCTGTTCGCCCAGCGCATCGCGATGCTCCGCGATATCGGCGAAATCACCGATGCCCATTTCCATCGCCGGCTTGTTGACCGCCAGCGTGTATTTCGCACCGTCAAGGTTCATGCGCACCGTGTCGACCGTGCCCGCCTCGCGATAGGGGGCGATATCGGCCTCCATCGTGGGCATCCAGTTGCCAAGGAACACGTCGACATCGCCACTGGCCAGCGCGGTATAGGTCACCGGCACCGACAGAAGCTTGATATCGGTCTCGTATCCCAGCGCCTCGAGCACGACACTGGTGGCCGCGGTGGTGGCCGTGATGTCGGTCCAGCCCACATCCGAGAAGGTAACCGTGTTGCATTGCGCGGCGGCCACCGTGCCCGTGGCCATCAGGGCAAGGGCGGAAATCGTGGTCTTGAAGGTCATTTTCTGTCTCCCTAGTTTTTTCTTTGATTGACGAGTCAATAAAAACCATTCTAGCTTTGCGGGCAAGCAATTTGAGGATAACATGCCCAAGCTCGGGATGGAGCCTATCCGACGCGAGGCTCTGGTGAAAGCAACGATTGCCGAGATCGGCGAACACGGCACGCTGGGCGTGACCGTGAGCCAGATCGCGCGTCGTGCGGGCATGTCATCGGCGCTGGCGCATCACTATTTCGGTGGCAAGGAACAGATTTTCGTCGCTGCGATGCGCTACACGATGGGGGTCTATGCCGCCGAGGTGCGCGGCGCGCTGGTGATGGCGACCGGCCCCGCCGAACGGGTCGAGGCGGTGGTGCGCGCCTCGTTCAGCCCGCGCAATTTCCGGGCCGACACGGTCGCGGCCTGGCTCAACTTCTATGTGCTTGCACAGGTGTCGGACGAGGCACGGCGCCTGCTCGACATCTATCACAGGCGCATCCGCTCCAACCTGTGCCATGCGCTGCGCGATCCGTTGGGCGCACGGGCCTGGCCGGTTGCCGAACGGGTGGCGGCCCTGATTGACGGCGTCTACCTGCGCCAATCGCTCGGTCATGGCACACCCGACGGCGATGCGGCCGTCGAACAAGTCATGGGCTACGCGCGGCTCGAACTGGAAAGGGCACCGACATGAGCAAACCCAACATTCTCATCTTCATGGTCGATCAGTTGAACGGCACGCTGTTTCCCGACGGCCCCGAGGCTTGGCTGCACACGCCCAACCTCGCCCGGCTGGCCGAACGCTCGACCCGCTTTGCCAACGCCTATTCCGCCTCGCCCCTCTGCGCGCCGGGGCGGGCGGCCTTCATGTCGGGCCAACTGCCTTCGCAGAACGGCGTCTACGACAACGCCGCCGAATTCGCCTCCTCGATCCCCACCTATGCCCACCACCTGCGCCGCGCGGGCTATCAGACCTGCCTTTCGGGCAAGATGCATTTCGTCGGCCCGGATCAGCTTCACGGGTTTGAGCAGCGTTTGACCACCGATATCTACCCGCCCGATTTCGGCTGGACGCCGGACTACCGCAAACCGGGCGAGCGGATCGACTGGTGGTATCACAACCTCGGGTCGGTCACCGGCGCGGGCGTGGCCGAGATCTCCAACCAGATGGAATATGACGACGAGGTGGCGTTTCACGGCGTGCAGAAGATCTATGACCTCGCGCGCGGACACGATGCGCGGCCCTGGTGCCTCACGGTCAGTTTCACCCACCCGCATGACCCTTACGTGGCGCGGCGCAAATACTGGGATCTTTACGAGGATTGTGACCACCTCGCACCCCGCGTCGGCCCGATCCCCTACGAGGATCAGGACCCGCATTCGCAACGCATCTTCGACGCCAATGACTGGCGCAGCTTCGAGATCACCGACGACAACGTGGCCCGCTCGCGTCGCGCCTATTTCGCCAATATTTCCTATCTCGACGACAAGATCGGCGAGGTGATGGCGGCGCTCGAGGCCACGCGGCAAGAGGCGATCATCGTTTTCGTCTCCGATCACGGCGACATGCTGGGCGAGCGCGGGTTGTGGTTCAAGATGTCCTTTTACGAAGGCTCGGCGCGGGTGCCGCTGATGATCTCGGCTCCCGAGACGATGAACCCGGGCTGCGTGGGCGAGCCGGTCTCGACCATCGACATCTGCCCGACGCTTTGCGAACTCGCCGGGGTGAGCATGGACGAGGTCATGCCCTGGACTACCGGCGAAAGCCTTGTCGCGCTGGGGCAGGGGCACATCCGCAACAGCCCGGTCGCGATGGAATACGCCGCCGAGGCGTCCTATTCGCCGATGATCGCCCTGCGCGCGGGGCGCTGGAAATACACCAATTGCGCGCTCGATCCCGAGCAATTGTTCGACGTGGAAAACGACCCCGACGAACTGACCAACCTCGCCGAAGACAAGGACTATGCCAAGGTGCTTGAGCTTTTCCGCGTCGAGGCGGCCGCGCGCTGGGATCTTGAACAATTCGACGCCGAGGTGCGCCAGTCCCAGGCCCGCCGCTGGGTGGTTTACGAGGCGCTGCGACAGGGCGGCTATTACCCCTGGGATTACCAGCCGCTGCAAAAGGCCTCCGAGCGCTACATGCGCAACCACATGGACCTCAACACGCTCGAAGAGAGCCAGCGTTTCCCGCGGGGCGAATGATCGTGGCGGTTCTGTCTGGGAAAATCCGGGGGGCGCGATGCTGACGGTCTATGGTCGCGCCACCTCGTCCAACGTGCAGGCGCTGCTCTGGGGGATGGAGGAGCTGGGCCTTGCCTATGAACGGCTGGATTACGGCGAGGTCCATGGCGGGCTCGATACGCCGGAATTCCGGGCGATGAACCCGCATGGCAGGATTCCGGTGCTGAAACTCGGCGAGACCGCCCTGTTCGAGACGGCGGCGATTCTGCGCTACCTGGCGGGGGAGCATGGCGACGATGCCTTCTGGCCGCGCGATCCGTTGCGCCGCGCACAGGTCGACATGTGGGCGGAATGGGCCAAGCATGACGTGGCGCGGAACTTTACCGGCCCGGTCTTCTGGCGCCACACCCGCACCACCCCCGCGCGCCGCGACACCGCAACGATACGCACCAATCTCGACCGGTTCGAGGCCGAGCTGGCCAAGGCCGTGCCACGCCTTCTCGCGCATGACTATCTTTGCGGCGATGACTTCACGTTGGCCGATATCCAGTTCGGCCATGTGCTTTTTCGCTATTTCGACACCGACCTCGACCGGCGCGAGATGCCGGCGCTGGCCGCCTATTACGCGCGGCTTTGCGACCGGCCTGCCTATGCCAGGACGGTGATGGTGTCCTATGACAGTTTGAGGAACACGTTCTGATGCAAGCCGATTACGTCATCATCGGCGCGGGCAGCGCGGGCTGCGCCATGGCCTACCGTCTGACCGAGGCCGGGCACAGCGTCATCGTCATCGAACATGGCGGTACCGATATCGGGCCGTTCATCCAGATGCCTGCCGCGCTCTCTTACCCGATGAACATGTCGCGCTATGACTGGGGCTACATGACCGAACCCGAACCCGGCCTTGGCGGGCGTCGCCTTGTCGCGCCGCGCGGCAAGGTGATCGGCGGATCGAGCTCGATCAACGGCATGGTCTATGTGCGCGGCCATGCGCGCGATTTCGACCATTGGGCCGAAACCGGCGCGCGTGGCTGGGGCTTTGCCGACGTGCTGCCCTATTACAAGCGGATGGAGAACTGGCACGAGGGCGGCCATGGCGGCGACCCGGCCTGGCGCGGCCATGACGGCCCGCTCCACATCACCCGTGGCCCGCGCCGCAACCCGCTCTACCATGCCTTCGTCGAGGCCGGGCGCGAGGCCGGTTATCAACTGACCGAGGATTACAACGGCGAAAAGCAGGAGGGCTTCGGCCCGTTCGAACAGACCGTCTGGAAAGGTCGGCGCTGGTCGGCGGCCAATGCCTATCTCAAACCGGCGCTCAAGACCGGGCTTTGCACCGTTATGCGTGGCCTTGCCTCGCGCATCGTGTTCGAGGATCGTCGCGCCACCGGGGTCGAGATCGCCCGCCGGGGCGGAACCGAAATCATCGAGGCCCGCGCCGAGGTGATCGTCGCGGCCTCGGCCTTCAACTCGCCCAAGCTCCTGATGCTGTCTGGCATTGGCCCCGCCGCGCATCTGGCGGAACACGGGATCACTGCCCTCGCCGACCGCCCCGGCGTGGGGCAGAACCTTCAGGATCACCTCGAGGTCTATTTCCAGATCGCGGCGTCGCAACCGATCACGCTCTACAAGCACTGGAACATCTTCTCCAAGGCCCTGATCGGCGCGCAATGGCTCTTCACCAAGACCGGGCTGGGGGCCACCAACAATTTCGAATCCTGCGCCTTCATCCGCTCGGCGGCGGGGGTGGAATATCCCGATATCCAGTATCATTTCCTGCCCTTCGCCGTGCGCTACGATGGCCGCGCCGCCTCCGAAGGCCATGGCTTCCAGGCCCATACCGGCCCGATGCGCAGCCCTTCGCGCGGGCAGATCACCCTGCGCTCGTCCGACCCGGCCGAGGCGCCGCGCATCTTCTTCAACTACATGAGCACCGATGCCGACTGGCGCGATTTCCGCCGCTGCATCCGCCTCACCCGCGAGATATTCCAGCAACCGGCCTTCGCCCCCTACCGCCGCCACGAGATCCAGCCCGGCGAGGCGGTCGAGAGCGACGACGAGATCGACGCCTTCATCCGCGAACATGCCGAGAGCGCCTATCACCCCTGCGGCACCTGCAAGATGGGGGCCGTCGATGATCCCACGGCCGTGGTCGACCCGGAATGCCGCGTGATCGGCGTCGACGGCCTGCGCGTCGCCGACAGCTCGATCTTCCCGCGCATCACCAATGGCAACCTCAACGGCCCGTCGATCATGGTGGGCGAAAAGGCTGCCGACCACATCCTCGGGCGCGGCCCGCTGCCCGCGGCCAACGATCGGCCCTGGATTCACCCCGACTGGAAGACCGCGCAACGCTGACCTTGCGCGGTCCCGACATGCCGCCCCGGTCCCGTCCTGTCGACGCTACGGAACAATTGCCGATTGCGCCTGATGTCCCCTAGGATTCCCGCAGGAGGAGGCCCGCCATGCGATTTCCCAAGGACCTGAACGACTGGCACGCGCAGATCGACGAGCCGATCATCGACCCCGCGCGTGAAATCACCGACCCGCATCACCACCTCTGGCCCGAGCGGCTGGGAAGCTCCTACGAACTCGCTGACCTCTGGGCCGACACCCAGTCGGGCCATAATGTCACCCGGACGGTCTTCATCGAATGCGGCGCGGGCTATACCCGGGGCGATCCCGATCCCATGGCCCCCATCGCCGAAAGCCATTACGTGCAGGCCATCGCCGACACGGCCGCCAAGACCCCGCACAAGGCACAGATCGCCGCGATCGTCGCCCATGCCGACCTGCGACTGTCCCCCGACACGCTCAACACCGTGCTTGACGCGCACCAATCGGCCAGCCCGCTCTTTCGCGGCATCCGCCATGCCGGCGCCTGGGACGAGGAGCGCGAGAAGTTCATGTTCCAGGGCCAGCCGGTGCCGCATCTCTATCTCGATCCCGATTTCCAGCGTGGCGTCGCAACCCTGGGCGAACGCGGGCTCACCTATGACACATGGCATTTCCATCCGCAGAACGCCGAGTTCCTCGCCCTTGTACGCGCCTGCCCGGATACCACGATCATCCTCAACCATTTCGGCACGCCCCTCGGCACGCATCGTTTCGCCGGTCAGCGCGAGGCGCGCTTTGCCGAGTGGCAGCGCGAGATGGCGCAGATCGCCGAATGCCCCAACGTGGTGGCGAAACTCGGTGGCCTCGCCATGCCGGTCAACGGCTTTGGCTGGGACGGGCGCGCGCTGCCTCCCACCTCGGACGAGATCGTGACGGCACAGGCGCATTACTACCACCACATGATCGACTGTTTCGGCCCCGAGCGCTGCATGTTCGAAAGCAATTTCCCGGTCGACAAGCTCTCGGTGGGATACGTGACCTACTGGAACGCGATGAAGAAGCTCGCCGCGCGCTATGACAGCGCCACACAGGACGCGCTTTTCAAATCCACCGCCGACCGAATCTATGCGCTGTGACCGGCCTGGCGGCGGGAGTGAAAAACCGCCGGCCTTGATCCGTGTCAAAGTCTGGCGTCCCGGCACCGTCCTAGGATGCCCGGACCAAAGCATGGCACAACAGGAGAAACGCGCATGTCCAACACCCCGCACGAGCTGCACGAGGAATTTCCCGAACACGCCGAGGCAATGACCCGGCTGAAAACCTCCGATATGCATTTTGCCCGGCTCGCCGAGGAATATCACGAGATCAACCGCGCCGTGCATCGCGCCGAAACCAATGTCGAACCGATGGATGACCGGGCCGAAACCGCGCTGCGCAAGCACCGCGCCCATCTCAAGGACGAGATCTACGGCTTTCTCACCAAGGGTTGATCGCGCGGCGCGGGCTTAGCCGACCTCGTAGGGTAGAACCCCGCGCCGATCCGCGTCGATCGTCAACCGCCGTTCCAGCGGCGGCACCGCGCGCTGATGGCATTTCACCCGCTCGCAGATGCGACAGGAAATGCCGATCGGCTCGAAATTCTGCTTGTCCCCCACGTCGAGCCCGTCGCCATAGACAAGGTTCCCGGCATGCGCCACCTCGCAGCCGAGCGCGATGGCAAAGCGCCGCACCGGCGCGCCGAAATGGCCGCCCGGCTTGCTCACGTCCCGCGCGATGGAAAGATAGCGCACCCCGTCCGGCGTCTCGGCCAGTTGCCGCAGGAACCGCCCCGGCGTCTCGAACGCCCGATGCACGTTCCACAACGGGCAGGCCCCGCCGAACCGCGCGAATTGCAGCCGCGTGGCGCTGTGGCGCTTGGTGATCGTGCCCGCCTGGTCGACCCGCACGAAAAAGAACGGAATGCCCTTGGCCCCGGGCCGTTGCAGCGTGGAAAGCCGGTGCGCCACCTGCTCGATCGAGGCACCGAAAAGCTGGGCCAACCGCTCAAGGTCGTGCCGCGTCTCGCGCGCCGCCGCAAGGAACGCGCCATACGGCATCAATGCCGCCCCCGCGAAATAGTTGGCCAGCCCGATCTTGGCGATGGCGCGCGCCTCGTGCGACTGGAACCGCGCCAGGTCGAGCATCGCTTCGAGCAGTTGATCCTGCCGCAGCAGCGCCATTTGCAACAGGAGTTGAAAGGTCCGCGTCTCGGGGGCCACCCGCGCCGACAGCGTGAGAACCCGCGCCTCGCTGTCGAACCGGCGTAGGGTCTCGGTATCGTCCTCCTGCACGGTGATCCCCTCGGCGCGCAGCGCCTGCACCGCGTGGGCGGCGATGCCCCCGGGGCCCGCACCTTGCGCGAAATGTTCGGCGGCGCGATCCACCGCGTCGATGTAATTGTCGCAATAGTGAAAGAAATCGCGCACCTCGTCCCATGGGCTGGCCTGCATCCGCGCATCCTCGCGCCCCAGCGCCTCGTCAAGGCTGGCCAGACGCTCATGGGTCTGGCGATAGGCCCGGTGCAGTTTCAGGAACGCCCGCGCCAGCCCCGGCGCGTTCGAGGCGGTCAATCGCAGATCGGCGAGCGGCGGCGGATCATCGGCAAAGACCGGGTCGGCCATCGCCTCGCGCATGTCCGAAACCAGCCGCTCGCTGTCGCCGCTGGCCAACTCGGTCACGTCGAACCCGAATTCCTGCGCCAGTGCCAGCACCACCGTGGTGCTGACCGGGCGCTTGTTGTTTTCCATCTGGTTGAGATAGGGCAGGGACACGCCCAGCTTGGCGGCGAAATCCTTCTGGGTGAGTCCAAGGCGGCGGCGGGTCTCGCGCAGCTTGGCACCGGCATAGATTCGGGGATTGGCCATCGGGCACCTTTCGCGGGCTTGCAAATCTGCAAACATGCTATTGCAAACTGTGCGGCTTGCAAAGTCACCGCGCGCCCTGTTCACGATTGGCCGTTCGGCCAAGGCCGCGTCACCCGGCAGCCGGGTGGCAGCCGGGAAACAGCCGGATGTCACCCCCCGGATTCGGGGTGTCTGCGAAAGGTTAAGGCCCGTCCAATCCGGCCGCGCCCAGCCGCGCCGCGCGGCGTATGACGTAAAGGATCGCCAGCACGCCACCCGCCGACGAGAGCGTCTGGATGAGCACCAGCGGTGTCGCCGTCTGCCCCCCTTCAAGCGCCCATCCCGCCAGCGCAGAAAGCCCCGCACCCCCGGCCAGCATCATCGCGCCGCCCAGCCCGGAGGCCGTTCCCGCCAGCTTTGGGCGCACCGACAACGTGCCCGACACCGCGTTGGGAATCGACATGCCATTGCCGAATCCGACCGGCACCATCAGCGCGAAAAAAGTCACGAGGGTTTGCAAACCCAGCAGCGACATCATCAGCGACGTGCCCGCGGCGATCAGCAGGATCACCATCCCGATCAGCACCATCCGGTCGCCACCAATCCGCGCCGAGTAACGCCCGGCGGCGAAATTGCCGAAGAAATAACCCAGTGCAGGGGCCGCGAAATAGATGCCAAGCTCTTGTGGTTTCAGCAGAAAAACATCCGTGGCCACGAAGGGCGCACCGCCCAGGAACGAAAAGAACGTCCCCGCCGAACAGGTCGCCGCCATGCTGTAGCCCCAGAAACGCGGGCTGCGCAGCAGCTCGGGCATCTCGCGATATTGCTGGATCAGCGTGATCTCGCTCTTCTGCGCCGTCTCGCCGAGATCGGCCCAGGCCACCGCAAGCCCGACCAGCCCCGCCACGAACAGGATCCAGAAATTCGCCTGCCAGCCGAAATACTGCTCGGCGAGACCGCCCACCGCCGGGCCGAACATCGGCACCACCGCCATGCCCATCGTGACATAGGCGATCCGCGCGCCCGCCTTGTCCCCCGGCGTGATGTCGCGCACCACCGCCCGGCTCAGCACCATGGCCACCGCGATGCTGGCCTGCAACATCCGGAAACTCAGGAAAACCAGCGCATTGGGCGCGAATATGCACCCCAGCGAGGCCACGCAATAGGCCACCAGCGAGCCGATGATCACCCGCCGCCGCCCGAACCTGTCCGAGATCGGCCCCACCACGAGTTGCAGGACCGCGTTGACCAGCAGGAAAAGCCCGACCGAAAGCCCCATGACCCCCGGCGTCACCCCGAAATGCGCCGCCATGCCGGGCAGCGAGGGCAGGAACAGGTTCATCGCCAGCGCCGCGATTCCGGTCAACCCGATCAGGGTTCCGAGATGCGGCGGGCTGTGCTTGTCGAGAAAACGGGCAGGGGGGTACGCTTGCATAAGGACATCTTTAATCGGATTGTGTAACGTGTCGGCTGTGATGCTTCACAGGTTAAAAAGGCCCGACCGCGTCACTTGACCAGTTTCTGTTCCGGAATACCAGACGCACGGCACCTGTTTTTCCCTTGCCGTCGCGACATTCGCGAATTTGCATTTTGCAAGTTTATAGTTTGCTCGATTTTGCAAATTTGCCGAATTTTCCTTTTGCCACTGGCGCCGCACCGGTATGCTGCGCCAAATTCGCAAAGGGGACTTTCATGAAAGACATCCTTCAGGAGCTCGACAACCGCCGCGCCATCGCCCGCCAGGGCGGTGGGGAAAAACGCATCGAGGCACAGCACGCCAAGGGCAAGCTGACCGCCCGCGAACGCATCGAACTGCTGCTCGACGAGGACAGTTTCGAAGAGTTCGACATGTTCAAGGCCCACCGCTGCACCGATTTCGGGATGGAGGCACAGCGGCCCTACGGCGACGGTGTCGTGACCGGGTGGGGCACGATCAATGGCCGTCAAGTTTATGTTTTCTCACAGGATTTCACCGTCTTCGGCGGTTCGCTTTCGGAAACCCACGCCGAGAAGATCTGCAAGATCATGGACATGGCGATGCAGAATGGCGCGCCGGTGATCGGGCTCAACGACTCGGGCGGCGCACGTATCCAGGAAGGCGTCGCCAGCCTCGCCGGCTATGCCGAGGTGTTCCAGCGCAACATCATGGCGAGCGGCGTGGTGCCGCAGATTTCCGTGATCATGGGCCCCTGCGCGGGCGGCGCGGTCTATTCCCCGGCGATGACCGACTTCATCTTCATGGTCAAGGATTCGTCCTACATGTTCGTCACCGGCCCCGACGTGGTCAAAACCGTGACCAACGAGGTCGTCACCGCCGAGGAACTGGGCGGAGCCAGCACCCACACCAAGAAATCCAGCGTCGCCGATGGCGCATTCGAAAACGATGTCGAGGCACTGGCCGAGGTGCGCCGCCTGGTCGATTTCCTGCCGCTCAACAACCGCGACAAGGCCCCGGTGCGGCCCTTCTTTGACGATCCCTCGAGGATCGAGGAAAGCCTCGATACGCTCATTCCGGAAAACCCCAACACGCCCTATGACATGAAGGAATTGATCCACAAGGTCGGGGACGAGGGCGATTTCTACGAGATCCAGGAAGATTTCGCCAAGAATATCATCACCGGTTTCATCCGGCTCGAAGGGCGCACCGTCGGCGTCGTCGCCAATCAGCCGATGGTGCTGGCCGGGTGCCTCGACATCGACAGCTCTCGCAAGGCCGCGCGGTTCGTAAGGTTCTGCGATGCCTTCGAAATTCCGATCCTGACCTTCGTCGACGTACCCGGATTCCTGCCCGGAACAGGGCAGGAATTCGGTGGCGTGATCAAACATGGTGCCAAGCTTCTCTTTGCCTATGGCGAGGCGACGGTGCCCAAGGTCACGGTGATCACCCGCAAGGCCTATGGCGGGGCATACGACGTGATGGCCTCGAAACACCTGCGCGGCGATTTCAACTATGCCTGGCCTACTGCCGAGATCGCGGTGATGGGCGCCAAGGGCGCGACCGAGATCATTCACCGCGCCGATCTGGGCAATGCCGAGAAGATCGCGCAGCACACCAAGGATTATGAAGAACGCTTCGCCAATCCATTCGTGGCCGCCGAACGCGGGTTCATCGACGAGGTGATCCAGCCGCATTCGACCCGTCGGCGCGTGGCTCGCGCCTTTGCGGCCCTGCGCAACAAGAAGCTCCAGAACCCGTGGAAAAAGCACGACAATATCCCGCTTTGAGGTCCGGCATGCCATCCCCTTTTCGAACAGCCCGCAGCGTGGGCCATAAATCCCGGGCCTTCGACACCGGCGCGCGTCGTCGGGGCCGGGGGCTATGCGCGCTGGCCGGTGTGGCGATGGTTGCGGCGGGGGCCAAGGCGTCGGCAGGCGATCCTGGCGCGATGCCGGTGCCGCCCTTGCCATCGGGGCTCGATGCCGAGTTGCACGAGATGTTTCTCGACGTCAAACCCGACGGGTTGCTGACCTATGCGCGGTTTCGTTTCATCGCGCCGGACATCGCCGGGGTTGACGCGCCGGATTTCTCGGAGCGGATCGGTGACATGGAATTTCTTTGTGATTCCTATGCCATGCCCCATGTTGCGGCCACGCCCGAACCGGTGGACAGGATCGTGATCTCCCTATCTGACCGCGCCGTCGCGTTCGGTCAGCCCGACCCCGACGCAACCCAGTTCTTTGAGGCGTTCTCGATCGAGAACGGCGCCTGCATCTGGGAGGAGTTCTGATGCAGCCACAATATCTTGCGGCCCAAAACTTGCGCCGGGTGGCGATTGAGGCTTTCGGATCACAATACAGGCGGAATGCTGTGGATAAGTTTCTTTTGGCGCGGCTTTCTTGTATCGTGGCGGGGGGTTTCCTCCAGGCGACCCTGACCTCGTACGAGGGGCAGGAGGGGCATTCACGTTCCGGCCTGTGCAAGAAAAGAGACAGGAGAAGCAGATGTCGAAAGCCATCAAGAGCATTCTTGCTGTGGGATTTGTCGCCCTCGTGGCGGCCTGTGCCCAACAGGAAGAAGAATACATCGTCGTCGAACCCGAGCCCATCTCGGTCGAGCCGACCTATACCGGCAAATACAAGTAACCGGACTTCGGGGCGGGCCGTTGTGCCCGTCCCGCTTTGCCACCATGTCGGCCTGCGCCGCGCCGCGTTGCGAGGTGTGGCATGCTGAAACATCGTGGCTTTCCCGGGCGTCTGCCCGGCACCGATTTTCAATTCACCATCCGGCGGGCCAATCCGCGTGGCGTCACACCGATCGTCGCGCGTGAACGCTATCGCGACCGAAGACCGCCCGATCGCCGCGCCGACGCGGTGTTTCTCGCCGCGCTCTGGGAACATTTCGGCGATCAGCCGTTCGAGCGCGGCAATCTCGATGCCGGGCGAATCTCATGGCTGTTCGGGCGCGAGGTGATTCCCGCCGAAGATCCGTTCGACCCCGCAAGTTACGAGGCGCTTTTGCGCATTGATGTCGAGGTCGCCCGCCGCTCTTTCCCCGAGGTTTTCGGGGGGGAGTTGGCATGATCTCGCTCAACCTATCCGCGTTTCGGCAGAGATCGGCCCATTTCGAAGTGCGGGAGGCGGGGCGCTTGGCAGAACGTGCGCAATGCGACATCGTCAAAAGCGTAGTGGCGGCCCACGTTCGGGCCGAGACACATTGTCTGAACCGTTACCCTTCCCCTATGGGGCGAACTGGCTGTCCCCAAGGCCGTTCGCCCCGTTTTTTCCTTTGTGAAGGCGCGGTTGGACAAGATGGGCGAGTGCTTGCCGCGACTGCCTGTCCGGATGAAAACAGCTTTCATTCCGGGCATGGGTGCGGCATTTGGGGGTGTATAAGAAGAACAACGTCAAGAGGCATATCATGCAAATCAAACTCACGGTTCGGGCTCTCGCCCTTCTATCCCTCGGGCTTGTCGCGGCCTGCGGTGACACGGCGGTCGAACAGGCGCTCATGGGGGGCGGGGCCGGGGCGGCCACGGCCGTCGTGCTCAACGGCAGCGTCGGCACCGGTGCGGTTGTCGGTGCCGCGGCCAACGTCGCCTATTGCCAGAAATACCCGTCGCGCTGCTGATCGCGCGCGTCTGATACCGGCCTTCGGGCCATCACATGCATCCACGGCCATCGCGGGCATCACCCGCGGTGGCCGTTTTGTTGCGTTCGCTTCGGGGGACGTTCCTCCGCAGCCAAGAAACGGAAGGGACGAGACATGTTCAAGAAGATCCTGATTGCCAACCGGGGCGAGATCGCCTGCCGCGTGATCAAGACCGCCCGCAGGATGGGTATCGCCACGGTTGCGATCTACTCGGATGCCGACCGGCAGGCGCTGCATGTTCAGATGGCCGACGAGGCGGTGCATATCGGCCCGGCCCCGGCCAACCAATCCTATATCGTGATCGACAAGGTGATGCAGGCGATCAAGCAAAGCGGCGCCGAGGCGGTGCATCCCGGCTATGGATTTCTTTCCGAGAACCCGAAATTCGCCGAAGCGCTCGCGGCCGCGAATGTCGCCTTCATCGGCCCGCCCAAGGGTGCGATCGAGGCGATGGGCGACAAGATCACCTCCAAGAAGCTCGCACAGGAGGCCGAAGTCTCGACCGTGCCCGGCTACATGGGCCTCATCGAGGATGCCGAGGAGGCGGTGAAGATCTCGAACGAGATCGGCTACCCGGTGATGATCAAGGCCAGCGCCGGCGGCGGTGGCAAGGGGATGCGCATCGCCTGGACCGACGACGAGGCGCGCGAGGGCTTTCAAAGCTCCAAGAACGAGGCGGCCAGCAGCTTTGGCGATGACCGGATCTTCATCGAGAAATTCGTGACCCAACCGCGTCACATCGAGATCCAGGTGCTGTGCGACACGCATGGCAACGGCATCTACCTCGGCGAGCGCGAATGCTCGATCCAGCGCCGCAACCAGAAGGTTGTCGAAGAAGCGCCCAGCCCCTTCCTCGACGAAGCCACCCGCCGCGCCATGGGCGAACAGGCGGTCGCACTGGCCAAGGCCGTGGGCTATGCCTCGGCGGGCACGGTGGAATTCATTGTCGACGGGGAAAAGAACTTCTTTTTCCTTGAAATGAACACCCGTCTTCAGGTCGAACACCCGGTCACAGAACTGATCACCGGGGTCGATCTGGTCGAACAGATGATCCGCGTGGCAAATGGCGAGCCGCTCTCGATCACGCAGGACGATGTGAAACTCAACGGCTGGGCGATCGAGAACCGGCTTTACGCCGAAGATCCCTATCGCGGTTTCCTGCCCTCGATCGGGCGGCTCTCGCGTTACCGCCCGCCCGCCGAGGTGGTCAAGGCCGATCGCGTGGTGCGCAACGACACCGGCGTCTATGAGGGCGGCGAGATCTCGATGTATTACGACCCGATGATCGCCAAGCTCTGCACATGGGCCCCGACCCGCGACGAGGCGATCGAGCATATGCGCATCGCGCTCGACAGTTTCGAGATCGAGGGCATCGGCCACAACCTTCCCTTCCTCAGCGCGGTGATGGATCATCCGAAGTTCGTCTCGGGCGACATGACCACCGCCTTCATCGCCGAGGAATGGCCCGAGGGTTTCGAGGGCGTGAGCCTGCCCGAGATCACCCTGCGCCGGATCGCGGCCTCGGCGGCCGCCATGCACCGCGTCGCCGAAATCCGCCGCAGCCAGATTTCCGGCCGGATGGACAACCACGAACGCCGCGTCGGCTCGGATTGGGTCGTGACGCTCCAGGGCGAAAGCTTTCCCACCAGCATTGCCGCTGACCCCGAAGGTGCCACCGTGACCTTTGCCGACGGCACCCGGCACCGTGTCACCGGCGACTGGACCCCGGGCGATCAACTGGTCGGGATGACGGTCGATGGTGAACCGCTCGTCCTCAAGGTGGGCAAGATTTCCGGCGGGTTCCGTCTTCGCAGCCGGGGTGCCGACCTCAAGGTGCATGTGCGCACCCCGCGCCAGGCCGAACTGGCCGCCTTAATGCCCGAGAAACTTGCGGCTGATACCTCCAAACTGCTGCTCTGCCCGATGCCCGGCCTGATCGTAAAGGTCGATGTCGAGGTGGGCCAGGAGGTTCAGGAGGGGCAGGCGCTTTGCACGGTCGAGGCGATGAAAATGGAAAACATCCTGCGGGCCGAGAAAAAGGCCGTGGTGTCGAAGATCAACGCCGGCCCCGGCGACAGCCTCGCCGTGGACGACGTGATCATGGAGTTCGAGTAAACGCGATGCAGAGCAGGTGGCTCATGTCATGGCGCCGGGCGGCCCTTGCCGCGCTTGTGCTCGTGGCCGCCTGCGACCGGCATTCCGAGGATGAGGCGCGGGCGCTGGCCGAGCACTGGTTCGATATCGGCGAGACGCTTCATTTCGCCTCGCAGCGCCACTGCACTGCCGCCGTCTTTCGCGCCCAGAGCGGCGAGGTGAAATCGCGCGTGCCGCTTTTTGCCAGCGCCGAGGCGGTGATCGGAAGCGGCGCACAGGCGGGTGCATTCGCGATCTCGACACCCGATAGCTCGGTCGATGTATTGTTTCTCGCGCTGATGAATGCCGACCGTCCCACCGGCCTTGCCCTGCGGGAGACCGGGCTTGCCGCGCGCCCCTGCATGACCGAGGCCACCCGGCAGGCCTTTCACAGCGCGCTGACCGTGTCGCCCTCGGTTCTGGTGTATTCTGCGCCCGACGGCGCCTTTGCCGTACTCGATCCTGTGCGCCGCCACGTCGTGCTGACCAGCGGGGCAATCCAATGATCGGCGCTCACGACTCCTGCTCTATCCTGCGCCTGACTTCCTGTTGTCTGAGCGGCATCTTGTCGATCGAGCGTGTCAACTCACGCACATCCCATGGCAATGGCTTGCGCAGGTATATGGTCCCGTCCTTGCTCAGCAAAAGCAGCATGAAACCGCGTGGCCGGAACTTCAGGCGCATTGCGCTGCGTCCGGCGGGGTCGGTGTCGGTCAGAACGATCACATCCCGCTCTTCCAGTGCCTCCGGGCGGTCCGCCAGGATGCGCATCTGCTCAACGAATTGCGGATCGTTGGGGCTGTCGGCGAAGACGATGACGAGCCGGTTTTTCCAAAGGAATTGTTCAAAATCCAGTTCTTCTCCCTTGGGAACATTCGGCGAGATGGTCTCGGGCAGACGTTCCTGCGCGGCACTGGCCGAGGCAAGAAACACAGTCATAACAAGGGCAAGAACAGGTTTCATATGGTCTCCTTCGGGTTTTCATATAGGCGCGTTTTACCCCAATACGACCGCCGTTTTGCAAGAATGCATAAAAAATGCTTCCGTTAAACGCTTTGTGACGAAAGGGGGTGCAGGATGATGGGCGTTCTCACCATGTCGCCGGTCCGGGCGGCGCTTCACAGGGCGGCACGTTTCATGGATGTCATATTGCATATCGGGGCGCATCGCACGGCCTCGACCACGCTGCAACACTATCTGCGCAGCAATGCCGGGGCCCTGCGCGCGCAGGGGGTGGGCTTCTGGGGCCCGATGCGCACGCGCCAGGCCGGTCTTCTGAGCGGGGTGATACCCGTCCCGGGTGGCGATCCCGGGGCGCAGCTCGATCGCGCCCGCGGCCGCATTGCGCTGCAACTCGAAACGGCGGCGCGCAAGGGGGTGCGCCATGTCATCATCAGTGACGAGAATATTCTCGGCTCGGTGCGCCGCAACCTGCGTCAGCGCCGGTTTTACCGCGATGCGGGCGCGCGTCTTGCGCGCTTTGCCACTGCCTTCGATGGGCGGGTGACGCGAATCGTGCTGGCGGTGCGGGGGCTCGATGCATTCTGGGCCTCGTCGCTGAGCTATGGGGTCATGCGCGGGCGGGCGGTGCCGGGCACGGACGATCTCGACCGTTTCGTGACCCAGGGACGTAGCTGGCGCACCCTCGTGGACGAGATCGCCACCGCTTTTCCCGGCGTCGGGATACAAGTGCATGTTCACGAAGAGCTGGCGGGTCGCCCTGAAAGACGTCTCTGGCACATGCTGGACGGGGCCGTGACTGCCCCGCGCGAGACCCGTCCGCCCTGGCTCAATCGCGCGTCGGATCTGCCCGCACTGCGCGAGGTTCTTGCGCTGCGCGGCGAAGACCCGGCCCTGTTGCCCTCCGGCGCGGGCCGCTGGTCCCCCTTTGACGATGCGCAGGCTGCGGCGTTGCGCGAAATCCATGCCGACGATCTGTTCCATCTTGCCTCCGGGGCCGGTGGGGCGGTGCGGCTGATCAAGGAATCCACCCTTCAGACAGGCGGGATGAACCCGCCGGACGGGGCGAAGACAAGAGGACAAGACGATGACGGACAAGATGGACGCATGGCGCAAACTGGCTGAGAAAGAGCTTCGTGGCCGCCCGCTCGATGATCTGACGTGGCACACGCTCGAAGGGATCGCGGTCAAGCCGCTTTATACCGGGGAAGACACGGCCGAACTGCCCCATATGGATAGCGTGCCGGGGTTCGAGCCCTTTACCCGTGGCGTCAAGGCGACGATGTATGCCGGTCGCCCCTGGACGATCCGGCAATATGCGGGGTTTTCCACGGCCGAGGATTCGAACGCCTTTTACCGGCGCAACCTCGCCGCCGGACAGCAGGGCGTCTCGGTTGCCTTCGATCTTGCCACGCACCGCGGCTATGACAGCGATCACCCGCGCGTGGTGGGTGACGTGGGCAAGGCCGGCGTAGCCATCGATTCGGTCGAGGACATGAAAATCCTCTTCGACGGCATCCCGCTCGATCAGGTTTCGGTCTCGATGACGATGAACGGCGCGGTGATTCCGGTTCTCGCCAGCTTCATCGTGGTCGGCGAAGAGCAGGGCCATGACCGCTCGGCGCTCAGCGGCACCATCCAGAACGACATTCTCAAGGAATTCATGGTCCGCAACACCTATATCTACCCGCCCGAACCCTCGATGCGGATCATCTCGGACATCATCGAATACACGTCGAACGAGATGCCGAAATTCAATTCCATCTCGATTTCCGGCTACCACATGCAAGAGGCGGGCGCGAACCTCGTGCAGGAGCTGGCCTACACGCTGGCCGACGGGCGCGAATATGTCCGCGCGGCGATCGAGGCCGGGATGGACGTGGACAGGTTCGCCGGGCGACTGTCGTTCTTCTTTGCCATCGGCATGAATTTCTTCATGGAAGCGGCCAAGCTGCGCGCCGCCCGGCTGCTCTGGCACCGGATCATGACCGAGTTCGGCGCGCAGAACGAACGCTCCAAGATGCTGCGCACCCATTGCCAGACGAGCGGCGTCAGCCTGCAGGAACAGGACCCCTATAACAACGTGATCCGCACCGCCTATGAGGCGATGTCGGCGGTGCTGGGCGGCACGCAAAGCCTGCACACCAACGCGCTCGACGAGGCGATCGCGCTGCCCACCGATTTCTCGGCCCGGATCGCGCGCAACACGCAGCTCATCCTGCAAGAGGAAACCGGCATCACCAACGTGGTCGATCCGCTGGCCGGCTCCTATTACGTCGAAAGCCTGACCCATGAACTGGCTGAAAAGGCCTGGGAGTTGATGGAAGAGGTCGAGGAGATGGGCGGCATGACCAAGGCAGTCGCCAGTGGCATGCCCAAGCTCAGGATCGAGGAAACCGCGGCCACCCGCCAGGCGATGATCGACCGCGGCGAAGAGGTGATCGTCGGGGTCAACAAGTATCGCAAGGACAAGGAAGACCCGATCGACATTCTCGACGTCGATAACGTCAAGGTCCGTCAAAGCCAGATCGCAAGACTGGAGAAAATCCGCGCGACGCGCGACGATGCGGCCTGCGTGGTCGCGCTCGATGAACTGACCCGCCGCGCCAAAGAGGGCGGCAACCTGCTCGAAGCGGCGGTCGAAGCGGCCCGCGCACGGGCCTCAGTGGGGGAAATCAGCATGGCAATGGAAAAGGAATTCGGCCGTCACCGGGCCGAGGTCAAGACGCTCGCCGGGGTCTATGGCGCCGCCTATGAAGGCGACGAAGGCTTTGCGGCGATCCAGAAGAGCATCGAGGAATTCGCCGAGGCGGAGGGCCGCCGCCCGCGGCTCCTGGTGGTCAAGATGGGGCAGGACGGCCATGACCGCGGCGCCAAGGTGATCGCCACCGCCTTTGCCGATATCGGCTTTGACGTGGATGTGGGACCGCTGTTCCAGACCCCCGAAGAGGCTGCGCAGGATGCGGTCGACAATGACGTGCATGTGGTCGGCATCAGCTCACAGGCGGCAGGGCACAAGACACTTGCGCCGCAACTGATCGAGGAGCTGAAGAAGAAGGATGCCGAGGATATCATCGTGATCTGCGGCGGGGTGATCCCGCAACAGGATTACGATTTCCTCAAGAAGGCCGGCGTCAAGGCGATCTTCGGGCCGGGCACCAACATCCCCCAAGCCGCGCAGGAAATCCTCGAGTTGATCCGCGCTGCCCGGGCCTGATCCGGGTGCCGTGCCTATTGGGGGGCTGTCTGCCCCCCAAAGGTGCAGATTGCCCTTGCAATCCGCACCTTCCCCCCGAGAGTATTTCCCGCAAGATGAAGGAGGGGGCATGTCGCTACGTATGAGGATCGTTCTGGGGCAGGGGATCGGGCTGGCCCTGGCCATCGTGTTACTTTGGATTCCGCTGTCGAGATCGGCCCCGTTCATGCCGCTCAACACGGTGCTGATCACTGCCTTCCTGCCCGGAGGACTGGTGGCGCTGGTGATGGTTGGCGTGCTCGCCCTGCGGCGGTTGCGCGATACCGATGTCATCACCGGCGGCGCGCTGCGCCCCGGATCGCCTGCCGAGATCGACCAGCGGGTCTTGTCGAACACGGTTGAACAGCTTGTCATCGCCCTTGCGCTCTGGCCGTTCGTGGCGCTGACGCTGGGCGGGCTGGTGGTGATCTGGATGGGGGTGGGCTTTGCCCTCGCGCGGCTGGTTTACTGGCTGGGCTATCACCTTTCGCCACTTGTCAAATCCGCCGGTTTCGGCGCAGGATTCTATCCCACGGTCCTGGCCACGCTCTGGGCCGTGATCCAATGGGCGACATGAGGGACGTGCCATGCTGAAACTCGATCATCTCGCGGTGGCGGCCACCGACCTGGAAGAGGGACGCGCCCATATCGAGGCGGCGCTTGGCGTTGCGACGCAGCCGGGCGGCAAACACGCCAATTTTGGCACGCATAACGTGCTTTTGGGGCTCGAGGACGGAATCTATCTCGAAGCCATCGCCATTGATCCCGACGCGCCCGATCCCGGGCGTCGGCGCTGGTTCGATCTCGATGATTTCACCGGCCCGCCCCGACTGGCCAACTGGATCTGCCAGACCGGGGATATCGACGAGGCGCTGGCGCTTTCGCCTGCCGGAATGGGCCCAGCCACCGATCAGCGGCGCGATGATTTGCATTGGCAAATGGCCGCCGGCGAGAATGGGCATCTGCCGCTTGAGGGAACCTATCCCGCGGTGATCGCATGGGGGAACACGCCACACCCCTCGACCCGGCTTGCCTCCACCGGGATACGGCTCGAACGCCTGATCGTCACTTCGCCGGTGGCCGCGGCGCTGCGTTCCACCTTGCGCCATCTGCTGGCGGATGCGCGGATCGTGATCGAACAGGGCGACAAGAGCCTGCGGGCAGAGTTCTCGACGCCGTCGGGGCGCCGGGTGCTGGAATGATCCGTCCCGCCGCGCCCGGGGATGCCGCGCCAATCGCCGCGATCTGGAACCACATCATCCGCGACACCACGGTGACCTTCACCACCGAGGAAAAGACCGAAGCGGGGCTCATTGCGATGATGGCTGAGCGGGCACCGGGATTTATCGTCGCCGAAGAGGGCGACGCGATCACGGGATTTGCCACCTATGGCCCGTTCCGGGGCGGTCCCGGCTATGCCCATACCCGCGAATTGACCATTCAACTGGCGCCCGAGGGACGCGGGCGCGGCCTGGGGCGCGCGCTCATGTCGGCGCTCGAAGAGGCGGCGCGCAGGGATGGCATACATGTGCTGATGGCCGGGATCAGTGGCGCCAACCCTGGCTCGGTCGCCTTTCACGCCCGGCTGGGGTTCGAGACCTGCGGCACGCTTCGCGAGGTGGGGCATAAATGGGGCCAATGGCTTGATCTTGTGCTGATGCAGAAAATTCTCTGACCTGCGCCCCCATCGCGCACTGACAGCCGCCCCGCAACAGGTTACGTTCTTGCCCATGTCGATCTGGTCCCGCATCACAGCCGCCGTTTCCGCGCTCACCCACGGTGAGTCGCTGTCGGCCGTGTTCGAACATTTGCGCAGCCCGCCTGAACGCTCGGTCGCCTTCACCATCGCGGTGATCGCGCTCGGGGCCAAGATGGCCAAGGCCGACGGGCAGGTGACGCGCGATGAGGTCAAGGCCTTTCGCGAGGTGTTCCAGATCGCGAAGGAGGACGAGGCGGGCGCCGCGCGTGTCTTCAACCTCGCCCGGCAGGATGTCGCGGGATACGAAGAATACGCCAGGAAGATCAAGGCGATGTTCGGTGACGGCTCCGACACGCTTTGCGATCTGATGGAGGGGCTGTTTCACATCGCCGTGGCGGATGGCGAATACCACCCCAAAGAGGATGCATTCCTCGCCCGTGTGGCCGAAATCCTGGACCTGCCCGAGGCCAAGTTCCGCAGGTTGCGCGCGCGTTTCGTTCCCGATGCACGGCCCGATCCCTATGACGTTCTGGGCGTCGATCATGCGACCCCTCTGCCCGAGATTCGTGCCGCGTGGCGCGAACAGGTGCGGGATACCCACCCCGACCGCCTTCTGGCCCGGGGCCTGCCCGAAGAGGCGTTGAAACTGGCCGAAAAGCGCATGATCGCGATCAATGACGCCTGGGAAGAAATCCAGCGCGAAAGGGCCCGCGCCGATGCGCATCGCGACCTATAACGTCGAGTGGTTCAACAGCCTTTTTGACGATGCGGGCCAGCTTTTGATGGATGACCGCCCGTCGGGACGATTCGAGGTGACGCGCGCCACCCAGGTCGAGGCCCTGGGCATGGTCTTTACCGCGCTCGACGCGGATGCCGTCATGGTGATCGAGGCCCCCGACCACAATAGTCGTCGCAACACCGTTTCAGCATTGGAAAACTTTGCCCGGGTGTTTGACTTGCGCGCACGCCGGGCGGTGATGGGGTTCGACAACGACACCCAGCAGGAGATTGCCCTGCTCCACGATCCCGACCGGCTGACAGTGCGGCATGATCCGATGGGTGACGAGACCGGCAAGAAGGGCGCGCATGGGGCACCGCGTTTCGACAGCGTCTTTCGCATCGACCTTGATTTCGACGCGACTGAGGATCTTGTCCGCTTCTCGAAACCGCCCCTTGAACTGGCGATGCGCACCGCAGGTGGGTTCGAATTCCGCATGATCGGCGCGCATCTCAAGTCCAAGGCGCCGCATGGTGCGCGGGGCAAGGATGCGATCATGCGGCTGGCGATCCAGAACCGGCGCAAGCAACTGGCACAGGCGATATGGCTGCGCCGCCGGATCGAATATCACCTCGATGCGGGCACACCGCTCATCGTTCTGGGTGATCTCAACGATGGTCCGGGGCTCGACGAATACGAGGATCTGTTCGGCCGCTCCTCGGTCGAGATCGTGATGGGCGAGGATGATGGCGTTCCGCTCCACGATCCGCATGCCCGTCAGATCCTGAAACGCCGCGTGGGGCCGCGGCCCAGCACCGCGCGCTTCTATCTCGCCGATCAGAGCCGCTTTCTCGAGGCGCTGCTCGATTACATCATGATTTCCGCCGATCTGCGCGCATACAATCCGCGCTGGCGCATCTGGCATCCGTTCGACGATGCCGATTGCTACCGGTTGCCGGAGTTGCGCAATGCGCTGATTTCCGCTTCCGATCACTTCCCGGTCACGCTCGATATCGACCTGCCGTCTTAAAATCGTTGTCCGTTCGAGTTATATTGGGTGCATGAAACATGTTCTGGCCATTGCCCTGTCGCTGTGCCTTGCCGCCCCCGTGATCGCGCAGGAGCAAGAGGACGAGCGGGGCTTTTCCCTGATGGAGGAAGGCGCGCGGCTTTTCCTCGAGGGGATCATGCGCGAGATGGAACCGGCACTCGACGATTTGCGCGAATTCTCGGACGAGGTTGAGCCGGGGCTGCGTCGGTTCGTCGAGGAAATGGGGCCCGCCCTCGGTGAGCTTATGAACAAGATCGACGATTTCACCGTCTACCATCCGCCCGAGATGCTGCCCAATGGCGATATCATCATCCGCCGCAAGACCCCGCTCGAACAGGAGCGGGACGAGGTCGCGCCGGGTGACGAGATCGAGTTGTAGGTGAAACCCGCTTGAGGCGCCTCGAACCGATCCGGTAATCGGCTGGGGTAGGCCGTGTTACCAGCGCCCCGAGGCCCCGCCGCCACCGGATTTGCCGCCGCCGAACCCCGACTTGGAGCTCGATGACCGCACCTTCGAGATCGAGTAATCCTCGTCACTGTGATAGCCGCAATTGCGACAGGTGATGGTGCGTCGGCCCAGGCCGTTGATGGTGTTGCTGGCCGGTCGGATCGTCCGCCGCGTGACCGACAGGCCGCCGCGTTCGCCGCATTGCGGGCATTTGCCGATCGAGGCGAACCTGTCCTTGATGCTGCGCCAGAAGATCAGCAAGAGAATGGGCAGAACGAACAGGGCGCCCATCCATGCGCCGCCACCGCTTTTGCGTTCCGGTGCAGGCTGGCCTGCATGAAAGGGGCGCGCGATGGTGGCGATCGTCTCGCGCACGCCCGCACGGATGCCCGCCTCATAGCGATCCTCGCGAAATTCCGGCAGAACCGCGCGGTCGATCACCGCCTCTGCTTCGCGATTCCAGGCGTTGTCAAAGCCCAACCCCAGCTCCAACCGCACCTCGCGGTCGCCCCGCAAGACCAGCAACAGGATGCCGTCATTGCGGCTCGCATCCCCGATTCCCCATTGATCGAACAAACCGGCGGCAAAGGTTTCAAGATCCTGATCCGGGGCGAAAACCTCCTTGCGCGACAGGGTGACGACGGTGAACTCAATCCCCGTCTCGTCGCGCAGCGCGTCCAGCTCCGCAGCGATTTCCGCCTCGGCCTCGGGCGGCAAAAGCCCTGCGAAATCGTTCACGGTGATGGTTTCGGGGTCGGGATAGGTCTGCGCGCCCGCAGGCACGGCCAGACACAGGGCCAGCAGCAACCAGCCGATCAAAATCCGTTTCATGGCAATCTCTCGTGCGTCAAATGAACTGGCACGAGGATACGGTAACACTCTGCCGCGAATCAATCAGATTTGCGCCTGCGCGAAATCAACCAGCTTTTTCAAGGCGTTGCCGAACGCGGAATCCTCGATGGTCATCGCAACCCGGATATGCCCCGCCGCCGCCGCGCCAAAGCTTTCGCCCGGCATCACCGCGATGTGGCACTCGTCCAGCAGTTTCTCGGCGAAACCCGAACCGCTCATCCCCGTCGCGCGGATGTCGAGCATCAGGTACATCGCCCCCTGTGGCGGCACCAGCCGCAGCGCGTTCTGCCCGGCAAGCACCCCGAGCGCGATCTCGCGCCGCCGCCGGAACGGCGCGGCGACCTCCTCCTCGGCACGCGCGCCGCGGCGCAGCGCGAAAAGCGCAGCGTCCTGGATATACCCCGCCACGCCATAGGTGGTGTGGGTCGAGAGGTTGATCATGTGCCCCACCACCTCCTGCGGCCCCACGACCCAGCCGATGCGGCTGCCGGTCATGGCATGGCTTTTCGACATCGAGCCCACGACCAGCGTGCGTTCGGCCATCCCCTCGATTGCGCGGATCGACAGGTGCCGCCCCTCCCAGACCTGGCTGTCATAGACCTCGTCCGAGATGAGCCAGAGGTCGCGGGCACGCGCCACCTCGGCGATCCCTTCCAGCGTTTCGCGGGAATAGACCACCCCGGTGGGGTTGTTGGGCGTGTTGATCATGAGGGATGCCGCCCCCCCGGCCGCCACCACGTCGATATCCGCCGGGTCGGGTTGAAACCCGTTCTCCGGACGCGCGGCCACGGGGCAGGGGATTGCCCCGGCACCCCGGATCGTGCCGGGATAGGTCGCGTAATAGGGGTCGATGAAAAGCGCGTTCTGCCCCGGATCGCACAGCGCCATGTGGGATGCGAAAAGCCCCGATTGCCCGCCCGGCGTGACCAGCACGTTGTCACGGGTGGTCTTGACCCCGCTCGCCGCCTCGATCCGCGCCGCCACCTCGTCGCGCAGCGCGGGAATGCCCGGAATGTCGGCATAGCCGGTATGACCGGCCAGCGCCGCGCGGTGCATCTCGTCAAGGATGGCCGGATCGGTGCGAATGTCATGCTCGCCGATCGTCAACTCGGTCACATCGACGCCCGCGGCCTTCATCGCCCGGGCCCTGAGAAACAAATCCCACCCGCCCGATGCGTCGGATGTCAATGTCGTGATCCGCTTTGAAAGCGCCATGCCGGGAATCTCCTGTCGTGAAGTCGGCTCATGCAGCAGATGCGCCCCCGGATTGTCAATCGCTCTTGGCAGGGGCTGCGAAATCTCCTAGTGTCGCGCCCATGAACGCAACCTGCATCACCATCTGCTGTATTATCGGCTGACATAGGTCGGGCTCCCCGACCACCGGGCGGGTTGTTCTTCTGTTTCCTCTTTGAAATGAAATTGCTAAGCCCGCCGCGCAGCCGCACGCGAGGGCACGAAGGCAACATGACCGAGATCAAGCTTTACAACACCCGAACCCGCAAGAAAGAGCGGTTCGATCCGATCGACCCCGACAATGTGCGGATGTATGTCTGCGGCCCCACGGTCTATGACCGCGCGCATCTGGGCAATGCGCGGCCCGTTGTCGTGTTTGACGTGCTCTATCGCCTTTTGCGCCATGTCTACGGGTCGGATCACGTGACCTATGTGCGCAATTTCACCGACGTCGATGACAAGATCAACGCCCGCGCCGCCGAGTCGGGGCGCGAGATTTCCGAGATCACCGCCGAGACGACGCAATGGTTTCTCGACGACATGGGCGAGTTGGGCGCGCTTGAACCCAGCCACATGCCGCGCGCCACGCAATACATCCCCCAGATGGTGGCGATGATCGAAGACCTGATCGTCAAGGGCCACGCCTACGAGGCCGAGGGCCACGTGCTTTTTGCCGTCGACTCGTGGCGCGAGCATTACGGCAAGCTTTCGGGCCGCTCGGTCGATGACATGATCGCCGGGGCAAGGGTCGAGGTCGCCCCCTACAAGCGCAACCCGATGGATTTCGTGCTGTGGAAGCCCTCCTCAGATGACCTGCCGGGCTGGGACAGCCCCTGGGGCCGCGGCCGCCCCGGCTGGCATATCGAATGCTCGGCGATGGCCTTCGAACTTCTGGGCGAAAGCTTCGACATCCATGGCGGCGGCAACGACCTGATGTTCCCGCACCATGAAAACGAGATCGCCCAAAGCTGCTGCGCCCACCCCGAGGGCGATTTCGCGAAAGTCTGGATGCATAACGAAATGCTCCAGGTCGAGGGCAAGAAGATGTCCAAGAGCTTGGGCAATTTCTTCACCGTGCGGGATTTGCTGGAGCAGGGAGTGCCGGGCGAGGTGATCCGGTTCGTGTTCCTCTCCACGCATTACCGCAAGCCGATGGATTGGACGGCGGAGAAGGCGCGGGAGGCGGAGGCGACGCTCAGGAAGTGGTACGGACAGGTATCAGAAGCGGTCGATGGGGCCGAACCCTACGGTGCGATTGAGCAAGCTCTTTCCGACGACCTCAATACAGCGCTGGTCATCACAGAACTCCACCAGCTTTCGAATGCAGGCGACACCCCGGCCCTGCGGGCTTCTCTTCAATTAATCGGGCTAATGGGGAAGGACGTGCCGGAATGGTCCCAGAAGTCGGGATGGAATGATATCGTCTCCGACATCATTGAAGCGCGGATGGCTGCCAAAAGAGAACGCAATTTCGAGCGAGCGGATGAAATCCGCGACTGGCTTCTTGAAAGGGGAATCAAGATCACTGACGCCCCGTCGGGGACAGAAGTGTCGGCGGTGGATGCCAAAAATGTCATGGACTATGCTCATTCTCTTGGTGAGGAAGAACACTTGGCACTTGGTCATAGGCCACAGGGCGAAGGAGCTTGGAGTTTCTCCCAAGCGGACATTGTTCCAACGTATCTTCGGCACGTCTTGAGTGAGTGGCAAAGGGAAGTTGTGAAGTGATAGTATTCTCAACTGCGCTCCGAACGACCGCTGAACGGAAAACCCTATCGCCAGAGCGCCCTCCCGGGGGGAGGGGAGGACGTGGCACGGGGCTGGTCGCCCCGCGCCGTGAAGGAAGAAAGGTCCGCCCATGACCGAACGCCTCTACATTTACGACACCACCCTGCGGGACGGCCAGCAAACACAGGGCGTGCAATTCTCGACCCCCGAGAAACAGGCCATCGCGAAAACCCTCGACGCGCTCGGCGTCGATTACATCGAAGGCGGCTGGCCGGGCGCCAACCCGACCGACAGCGCATTCTTCCACGAAGCCCCGAAAACCCGCGCCACCTTCACCGCCTTCGGGATGACCAAGCGCGCCGGTCGCAGCGCCGAGAACGACGACGTGCTGGCCGAGGTGATGAACGCGGGCACATCGGCCGTCTGCCTCGTCGGCAAGACCCATGATTTCCACGTCGAACGAGCACTCGGAATCACGCTTGAGGAAAACCTTGAAAACATCCGCGCCAGCATAGCGCATATGGTGGCGCAGGGTCGTGAGGCGCTGTTCGATGCCGAGCATTTCTTCGACGGTTACAAGGCCAATGCGCCCTATGCGCTCGATTGCGTGCTCGCGGCCTTCCACGCGGGCGCACGCTGGGTCGTGCTGTGCGATACCAATGGCGGCACGCTGCCCGCCGAGATCCACGACATCACCCGCGCGGTGATCGAGGCGGGCGTGCCGGGCGACCGCCTCGGCATCCACACTCATAACGACACCGAAAGCGCCGTCGCGGGCAGTCTTGCCGCCATCGACGCGGGCGCGCGACAGGTGCAGGGCACGCTCAACGGGCTAGGCGAACGCTGCGGCAACGCCAACCTCACCACGCTCATCCCCACGCTTCTGCTCAAGGAACCCTATGCCAGCACCTTCGAGACCGGCATCACGCATGACGCGCTGAAAACCCTCACCCAGGCCAGCCGCCAGCTTGACGATATCCTCAACCGCGTGCCCACGCGACAGGCGCCCTATGTCGGCGCCTCGGCCTTTGCCCACAAGGCCGGGCTGCACGCGAGTGCCATCCTCAAGGACCCCACCACTTACGAACATATCGACCCCGAGGCGGTCGGCAACACCCGCATCATCCCGATGTCGAACCAGGCGGGCCAATCGAACCTGCGCCGCCGCCTCGCCGAGGCCGGGATCGAGGTGCCACCGGGCGATCCGGCGCTGCCTCGCATCCTCGAAGAGATCAAGACGCGCGAGGCGATGGGCTATACCTATGACAGCGCACAGGCCAGTTTCGAACTGCTCGCGCGGCGCGAATTGGGCCAGATGCCCGAGTTTTTCGAGGTCAAGCGCTACAAGGTGACGGTCGAGCGGCGCAAGAACAAGTATGACCGCATGGTCTCGCTCTCCGAGGCGGTCGTAGTGGTCAAGGTCGATGGTGACAAGAAGCTATCGGTTTCCGAAAGCCTTGATGAAAGCGGATCGGATCGCGGCCCGGTCAACGCGCTGTCCAAGGCGCTGGCCAAGGATCTGGGCAGCTACCAGTCATTGATCGACGATGTGAAACTGGTGGATTTCAAGGTCCGCATCACGCAAGGCGGCACCGAGGCCGTCACCCGCGTCATCATCGACAGCCAGGACGGGCAGGGCCGACGCTGGTCCACCGTGGGGGTCAGCGCCAACATAGTCGACGCCAGTTTCGACGCCCTGCTTGACGCGGTGAACTGGAAACTCCTGCGCGACGGGGCAAAGGGCTAGGGTGGCGGCATGGTTCTGAAGGTGCTGTCCTTCCTTCTCGTCTCGGTCGGTATCTACCTCTCGGTCGCGCTTGTCCTGATCCTGTCGCAATCGCCGGGCCACATGAAGAGTGACGGACAAACACTTGATTTTGCATCTGTTGTGACGGATGATCCGGCCGAACCGCTGCCCCGGATCGAGGTCACGGCGGAGGATGGGAGCCTCTACAGCGCCGGGCATCTGCCGGCCCCCCCGGGGCGGCCGCTTCTCGTCATGCTGCATGGCTCGGGCTGGCACGATGGCCAGTTCGCGAAACTGGCCCGTGCGCTCGAAGGATCGGCCGAGATCATCACGCCCCCCCTGCGCGGTCATTTCCGGGGTCCGGGCGAACGCGGCGACCTGCAATATATCGGCCAGCTCGAGGATGATGTCGCCGCCCTGATCGAGGCGCAGGCAAAGCCCGGGCAACCGGTCGTTCTGCTGGGCCATTCCTCGGGGGGTGGGCTTGTGGTGCGCTTCGCGGGCGGCGCCCATGATGGCCTGATAGATCGGGCAATCCTGCTGGCGCCATTCCTGCAATACGACGCGCCGACGACGCGGCCCGATTCGGGTGGTTGGGCGCGCCCCTTGACGCGCCGGATCATCGGCCTGTCGATGCTCAACGCGGTTGGGTTCCATGCGCTCGACGGTCTCACCGCGATCGAATTCGCCATGCCAGCCGCGCTGCGCAATGGCCCTTTGGGAGATCAGGCGACACTGGCCTATAGCTGGCGGCTCAACCAGTCTTATGCGCCGCGCCGCGATTACCTCGCCGACGCCGCTGCGCTGCCGCCCTTCCTGCTGATTGCCGGCGCGCAGGACGAGGCGTTCGATGCATCCGCCTATGAACCGCTTCTCGCGCCGGTCAATCCCGACGGGCGCTATGAAATCCTGCCCGGGGTCGATCACCTGGGCGTGGTGAGCGCGAAACGCACCGTCGCCCTGATCGCCGAGGCCTTGGGATGAGCGAGGATATCGCCGCCTGCGCCGAGATCGTGCAAAAGGGCGATCCGCACCGGTTCCGCGCCACCATGGCCGCGCCGGTGCAAGCGCGCGAAAAGCTCTTTCCGCTCTATGCCTTCAATGTCGAGGTGGCCCGGGCGCCCTGGGTCACATCCGAGCCGGGGATCGCCGAGATCCGCCTGCAATGGTGGATCGAAGCGCTGGAAGAGATTGCCGCGGGCGGCGTGGTGCGGCGGCACGAGGTGGTGCTGCCGCTGGCGCACACTCTCGCTCCCGATCAGGCCCGCGCACTCATCCCGCTGATCGAGGCGCGGCAGTGGGACATCTATTCCGATCCATTCGCCAGTGACTCGGCGCTCACCGATTACCTGTCCGACACGTCTGGCCGACTGATGCAGGTGGCGGTCGGGCTACTGGGGCAGGGGGGCGAGGCGGTGGCGCAGGACGCGGGAGTTGCTCTCGGCGTGGCCAACTGGCTGGCCGCCGTGCCTGTCCTCATGGCCGCAGGGCGTCATCCGCTGCCCGATGACAGCGATGCGGGCATCCGCGCGCTGGCCGAGGCCGGGCTCGACCACCTGAACCGCGCGCGCCGCACCCCCGTGCCGCCAAGCCTGCGCCCGGCCTTCCTGCCCATGGCGGGCACTGCCCGGATGCTCCGGGCCGCCCGAGCGAGGCCCGAACATGTGCGAAAAGGCGGGCTCGACACCCCGTTTCGCGCGCGCCTGTCTCTGATGAAAACCGCCCTCACCGGACGGTGGTAGCGGTTACGCCAGTTCGTCCTTGCGGCTGAACCAGAACCAGATCAGTGCCCCGCCCGCCAGCATCAGGAACGGTCCCATCGCAAGGTTGACGCTGGCCCATCCGGCCAACGCATCGCCGCCCGAGCAGTTCATCAACCCACCCGAGGCGAGCGAGGCGACGGTCACACCACCGAACACGATGAGGTCGTTCATCCCCTGCATCCGTCCCCGCTCCTCGGGGGTATGCGATCCGGCCAGCATGGTCGTCGCACCGATAAAGCCGAAATTCCATCCAACGCCCAGCAGGATCAAGGCGATATAGAAATTCTCCAACTCCACACCCTGAAGCGCCACAGCGCCCGCGCCCGCAAGGATTGCCAGCCCCGTGGCCACGATCGTCTTGACCCCGAAGCGCGCGATCAGGTGGCCGGTGAAGAAACTCGGCACATACATCGCCAGAACATGTGCGCTCACGATATCCGCCGCCGTGCTGGTGTCGAACCCGCAGCCCACCACGGCCAGCGGTGTCGAGGTCATGACGAGGTTCATCAGCGCATAAGAGACCATCGCACAGATCACCGAAACCGCGATGATCGGGGTTGTGATCAATTCGCGCCGCGTGCGGCCTCGGGCGCTGCCCGGCTTGGGTGCGGGCGGCTTGGGGATGTCGAGGAAGAGAAACAGCGCCGAGCCCAGCACGTTGGTCAGGATCACCGCCAGATAGGTGCCCATGAACGGAATCACCATCGCATCGGCGGTGAATTTCACCAGTTGCGGCCCGATGATCGCCGAGGCAAGACCGCCTGCCATCACATAGGAAATCGCCTTGGGCCGGAACGCGTCACTGGCCGTGTCGGCGGCGGCAAAACGATAAAAGCCATGCGCCGACATGTAGACCCCGGTCAAAAGCGAACCGAACAGGAAGATCGGGAAGGACGCGGTAAAAAGACCATAGGCCCCCACGACACCGCCCATCGCTCCGAACCCGGTCCCGAGAAAGAATCCCGCGCGCCGCCCGTATTTCTGCATGATCCCGGAAACCGGTGTCGCCGCCAGCATCGAGCCCAGCACGATCAGCGAGATCGGAAGCGTCGCCCAGCACGGATTCGGCGCAAGCGACTGCCCGGCCAGCCCGCCAATGGTAAAGATCATCGGCATCTGCGCGCCCAGAATCGCCTGTGCGAGAACGAGAATCGTCACGTTTCGCTTGGCGCGGCGGTCATCGACCGGGGAAAGGACGGCATCTGTCATGGCAAATCGCCTACCCCGAAGCGTCGGGGGCTGCAAGCATCACATTGCGGCCCCGCGATGTGACGCTGCGCCCCGGGCGTGTTGCCTTGCGCCGGAACGCTGGTAACATCTTGGCCAAACCTTGCTGGGCATCGCTTGTCGTGGCCGCCGCGTGCCGGTCAAAAGGTGTCAAATCGCACCGATCTCGTGCCTCGCACCCCCCGTGATACAAGAAAATCGGCCCCAACCCGCCCCATGCGGCCTATTGCGTCTTTCATCCGGGCGCGCGAGAGATTAGATAAACGGTCACAATTCACCGGGCGCATGGCGGCACCTGCCGCGTGACCCCGGACTAGGGAGAAGTCAAATGCTCAACAATATCGGCCTTCCGGGCCTCCTGCTCATCGCTGTTGTCGTGCTGGTGCTGTTCGGTCGCGGCAAGATCAGCTCGCTCATGGGCGAGGTCGGCAAAGGCATCACCGCCTTCAAGAAAGGCGTGAAAGATGGCTCCGAAGAGCTTGAAAACCAGGCCGCCGACGAAGCCAAGGACGTGACGCCCGAAGACGAAAAAGACAAGGTCTGAACCCTCCATGCTTGACCTTGGCTGGACCGAGCTTCTGGTGATCGGTATCGTCGCGCTGATCGTCGTGGGGCCCAAGGACCTGCCCGTCCTGTTCAGGAAAGTGGGCGAGTTCGTGGGCAAGGCACGCGGCATGGCCCGCGAGTTCAGCCGTGCCATGAACGAGGCGGCGGATGAATCCGGCATGAAGGACACGGCCAATTCCCTGCGCTCGATCGCCGACCCCAAGAAGATGGGGCTCGACGCGGTCAAGGAGGCGGCGGATTTCCAGAAATGGGACCCCGAGTCCGAAACCGCCAAGCTTGCGGAAGAGCGCCAGGAAGCCAAGCGCAAGATCCAGGAATCGGCCGCCAACAAGGCCGCCGCGCGCACGGCCGAAGAGGCCCGCCTCGCGCGTGCCGCCAAGGATGGCACACAACCCGCCAGTGAGACAGCCGGTGAGGCCGCCAGCGCGTCAGCCAAACCCCCGGCCGACGCCTCCAGCCCCGCCAAGAAACCGGCTGCGAAAAAGACAGCGAGCAAGGCTCCGAGAAAAGCCGCCGCCAAACCCAAGGCCGAACAGGCAGCCGCGAAAACGACCGCCAAAAAGCCGGCGTCCAAGAAACCGACCACCAAGAAAACCGCCGCCAGAAAACCGGCAGCCAAGAAAACCGACCAACAAGGCGGGTAACCTGTCATGAGCCCATCAGACGCCCAAGACGATATCGAGGACAGTTCCGCCCCGCTGATCGAGCATCTGGCGGAATTGCGCACGCGACTCATCCGCTCGGTTCTGGCGTTCATCGTGGGCATCGTTCTGGCCTTCACCGTGGCCGAACCGATCCTGCAATTCCTGCTCTTCCCGATCGAGGAAACGCTGCGTTCGATGGGCGATCCCGACCCGACGCTGCAATATACCTCGCCACAGGAATACCTGTTCACGCTGTTTCGCATCTCGATGGTCTTTGGCTTTGCGCTGGCCTTTCCGGTGATCGGCGCACAGATGTGGCGCTTTGTGGCGCCCGGTCTCTACCGGTCCGAGAAATCGGCCTTCCTGCCGTTCCTGATCGCCTCGCCGGTGATGTTCCTTCTCGGCGCATCGTTCGCGCAATTCGTCGTCACACCGCTGGCGATGCGCTTCTTTCTCGGTTTTGCCGATGTCAGCTCGATCTTCGCCAATCTCCTGGCGGTCGCAGCGGGCGAAGTGCCATCCGATACCGCCATTGTTCCTTCCTCGCGCGAGGGCCTCAAGATCACCTTCTTCGGTAAGGTGAACGAGTCGCTCGACATCACGCTCAAGTTCATTATCGCCTTCGGTCTCTGTTTCCAGCTTCCGGTGCTGCTCACGCTGATGGGCAAGGCCGGGCTGGTCAGCGCAGAGGGGCTGGGCAACGTGCGCAAATACGCGATGGTCGGCATCCTGTTGCTGGCCGCACTGGTCACGCCACCCGATGTCGTCACGCAACTGATCCTGTTCACCGTGGTCTATGGCCTATACGAAGTCTCGATCTTCCTCGTCCGCCATGTCGAGAAAAAGCGCGAGGCCGACCTGAGGGCGCAAGGACTCTGGTTCGAAGAGGACGAGGACGAAGACCCCGGTGACACGCCACCGAGCGATCCCGAAGAGGAGTTCGACGACCCGCTCATGCGCGAGCTGGACGACGAGATCGCCGAGCAGGAATCCGAGGATGAGGGCGATGATGACGATGACGATGATGATGACGACGATCCCGATGACGGGATGGTAGACAAGACTCGATGACCAAGAAGACTCTCACGCGCATCGCCGCCGCCCTCGAACGCATGGCACCCGCGCCCTATCCCGGCCCTGATTTCTCGCAGGCCGATGGCTTTCTGTGGCATGTCGAACCTGACCGGCTCGACCCCGTCGCACGGATATCCCGGGTCGATCTTTCCCTGCTTCTGGGGGTGGACCGGTCGCGCGATACGCTGTTGATCAATACGCGCCAGTTCGCGCGTGGCCTGCCCGCCAACAACGCCCTTCTGTGGGGCGCGCGCGGCATGGGCAAATCCTCTCTGGTAAAGGCCGTGCACGGCACGGTGGTGGCCGAGGGGTTACCGCTCAAGCTCGTCGAGCTTCAGCGCGAAGACCTGCCCTCGGTCGGGCGTCTGCTGAATCTCTTGCGATCGGCCCCCGATTGCCGCTTCTTGCTCTTCTGCGACGACCTTTCGTTTTCCCATGACGATCAGCACTACAAGTCGCTCAAGGCCGTGCTCGATGGCGGGATCGAGGGGCGGCCCGACAACGTGGTGTTCTATGCCACCTCGAACCGTCGCCACCTCATGCCCCGCGACATGATCGAGAATGAACGCTCCACCGCGATCAACCCTTCCGAGGCGGTCGAGGAAAAGGTGTCGCTCTCTGACCGGTTCGGGTTATGGCTCGGCTTCCACCCGTGCTCGCAAGATGAATACCTGTCGATGATCCGGGGCTATTGCGATCATTTCGGGATTTCGATCTCGGATGATGATCTGCGCGCCGAAGCGGTCGAATGGCAGGCGACACGCGGCGCAAGGTCGGGCCGCGTTGCGTGGCAATATGTAACCGACCTGGCCGGCCGCAAGGGAATTCGGCTGGACTGATCGGGCCGGATCGAACGCCG
Organism: Aquicoccus porphyridii; assembly: GCF_008369105.1. Taxonomy (GTDB): domain Bacteria; phylum Pseudomonadota; class Alphaproteobacteria; order Rhodobacterales; family Rhodobacteraceae; genus Aquicoccus; species Aquicoccus porphyridii. Next base: position 205,656 of record NZ_VINQ01000001.1, read on the forward strand.
GGTTAACCAATTTTCGTGATGGTCTTCAGGGCAGCAGCCGACAGCCGGATGGCAGCCGGGGGGTGCGCGAGTATCACCCCCCTGTTTTTTGGCCTGTGGCGGGCATTAACCACGCGGGACGCCCCGTTCAGACTTATTGAAGATACGGCATCGGATCGACCTGCGTGGTGCCTTTCGCGACCTGAAACTGGACATATGGCGGGCTGCCGTCTGGCATGGCGGCAATTTTCTGCCCACGCCTGACCGTGTCGCCATTCTTCACGGCAACCTTGTCCACGTTGACATAGACCGTGGCCAGCGAATTCGAGTGCTTGATCACCACGAATTGCACGTTCTCGGTCGATTTCGTCACCGAGACCACGGTGCCCGCCTCGGCCGCGGTCACAGCCGAACCGGGGGCCGCCGTAAAGTCGATGCCGTCATTCTTACCATTTGAATATTCACGAATAATTCGCCCCTGAACCGGATAGGCGAACTGCCCCCCCGAGGGAGTTCGCGGCTGCGCCTGGGCGGATTCCGTGGTGGCAGGGGTGGTTTCGGCAACCGGCTGTGTCCGCTCCGCAGGCAAGGGTCTGGCCGCGCTTGGCGGGGTCGGCGTTGGCGAGCCCTGGCCGGGTTGTTCGGTCGCCGGGGCAGGGGTCGCGCGCTTCGGGGCCGGGGTTTCGGGCACCGGAATCAGCAGGTATTGACCCTCGCGAATCTTGAAATCGCTTCCCAGCCCGTTCCATTCGGCAAGCGAACGAACGCTCACCCCGTAGAGCCGCGAGATGGTATAGACCGTCTCACCCCGGACAACCTTGTGCCGCTTGGGCTCCAACCCTCTGGTAACCTTCGGTTTTTCGGGTTGTTTGACAGCATCGAGCGTGGTGGTTTCGACCCTTTGGTCTCCGGCCCGGTCAATCGCACCGCCAGCCAGCGCCGTGATGTCGACCCCCGGCGGCTGGATCGGTCCCGTTGTCGGCGAACCGGTCTGCGGCGAGGGTTCTGCGACCCGACGCGGCAGGGCCACGACCTCGCCTGCCCGCAAATTGTCATCCACTTGCAAACCGTTATAGCGCGCCAACGCCTCTCGATCCGTTCCGACACGGGCTGCAAGATCAGCCACCGTATCACCGCGCCGTGCGATGACGACCTGGTAATTCGGATAGGAGATAACGCCACGGTCATCCGCATCCGGGCGCTTCGCCGTTGCCGTGCGGGCCGCTTCGGCCGTGTTCAAGCCCGAACCGAAAGCCCCCCGCATATCGAAATCCAGAGGCTGTTCGCAGGCAGCGAGCGCGACTGCCGCGCTGGCCAGAAGATACGATTTCAAGTGCTTGGAAAAGCTCATCTTTAAATCCTCATCCTGCCCCTTGTTCGGCCGAGGCTTGGGTTCACTTTACCGCGTGGCCCTACGTATCCTTGCCGAGCCCTTCAAGCAAGGGAACGAAACGCACGGGCCGCAACTCGTCATAATCGAAACCGTTCTCATCGCGTGTCACCTTGATCAGGCTCTGCACCGTGTCGGACCGTCCGACCGGAACCACCATGATACCGCCGATCTTCAGTTGGGCCAAGAGCGGCCCTGGCGGGTCTTCGGCAGCTGCGGTCACGATGATACGATCGAACGGGGCCTGATCGGGCAGGCCAAAGCTGCCATCCGAGGTCATTGCAATGATATTGTTGATGTCGAGCGAGGCAAACAGGGCAGAGGCCTCCTGAACCAGCCGCCGGTGCCGGTCGACCGTATAGACCCGCCTTGCCAACTGGCTCAGAATAGCCGCCTGGTAGCCCGAACCGGTGCCGACTTCGAGAACCTTGTCACGCGGGGAAACGGCAAGCGCCTGCGTCATGAGCCCAACCACCGATGGTTGCGAGATCGTTTGACCACAGGCAATCGGCAACGGCATGTCCTCATAGGCGCGCTCGGCAAAAAGCCCGCGAACAAAAAGCCCGCGGTCGATCTTTTCCATCGCTGCCAGAACCTGCTGATCGGTCACCCCTTTTGAGCGTAGCGCGAAAAGAAACCGCATCTGGCGTTCCGCGATATCGCGTGAGTCACTCATTCGATCGCCTTGAGGGTGTCGAGTACGTCATGTGCTGTCAGATCGGCGCGCATTGGGGTAACGGATATGTAACCATCCAGATTTACATTGGCATCCGTTCCCGGTGCCGTCGGCCTGTGCTGTTCGCCCCCTCGAACCCAAAGGAACTTTCGTCCCGACGGGGAATGATGCGGTTCTACCGTGAAGCGCGTATGTTCGCGAAAGCCCTGCGCCGCGGCCCGCACACCTGCGACCGACGCCGCCCCGACCGGTGGAAAGTTGATGTTGTAGAACAACTGGTAATCCGAGGTCTCTTTGGGGTTGGTGCTCAGAACGCGCCGGATCACATCGGCCCCATGCGCACGTGCGGCCTCGAACGGATCATCGGCGTGGACATTCTGCGGTCCGAGATATTGCGACAGCGCAAAAGACGTGATGCGTTGAAGCGCGCCTTCCATGGCACCGCCCAGCGTGCCGGAGTAAAGCGCGTTCTCGGCCGAATTGTTGCCGCGGTTCACGCCGGAAAGGATCAGGTCCGGACGGTCCCCCATCACGTCATGCAGCCCGGCCATGACGCAATCGGCGGGGCTGCCTTCGGCGGCATAGCGGCGCTCGCCCATCTTGGCGATCATCATCGGATGCGTGTAACTGATGCAATGGGCCACGCCGGATTGCTCGAAAGCCGGGGCAACAGTCCAGACCTCGCCATCGGACCCTGCAAGCTCGGTTGCGATCTCGTGCAGCACTGCAAGCCCGGGTGCGTTGATTCCGTCGTCATTTGTGATGAGAATACGCATGATCGGCCCTTTGATTGCTCATTCTATAGCTGTTCTGCCCTGCCATGAACCAGACAAAACGGCATGCGTGCACGACCGGTTAAGAAGTTCGTCAGGATTTGTGTCTATTTGTCTTCACCGCGCACGTCGCGCAGTTCGGTGATCTGCAATAGCCGCAGTGCTTCATCCCGTGGCGCGGCCAAAGGGACGCGATCCTCGCCGGGGAAAAAACGGGCACGCGTGGCCGTTGCCATGGGTTGGGGGGTGAGAATATGCACCTGCGTCTTAGACTTGGCTTTTTCCGCCGCCCAGCTTTTGGCAAGGGCAATCTGTGCAGCCTTCGTGGCCCCGTAGGCGCCAAAGAATTTTTCGCCGGCATGCGGATCATCAAAGAAAAGTGCCGTGCCATTTTCGCCGAGCAAGGGGGCGACAAAGGCAATCAACGTGCCGCTCGCCGCGACATTGATCGAGACAGATTTGTCCCAGTCTTTCGCGTCTATATGATCCGCTGGTGACAGGGGGGCCGCGTGGATCGCACAATGCGCCCAGATATCGACCTTGCCCCATCGATCGTAGATCGATCTGCACAACTGGGCCATGGCATCCGCCTTTGCGATATCCATCGGGGCCAGTGTCGCATTGCCGCCTTTTGCCTGAATGCGATCATCCAACTCTTCCAGCGCGCCTGTGGTGCGGGCGACAGCTACGATGTGATGGGTATTGCAGAGGGCTTCTGCAAGCCCTGCTCCAAGACCACGGGACGCACCGGTTATGAGAGCGATCTTCTTTTCCATGCTCGTGGTGTGGGCGGATTGACGGCCGACGTCAAGGGGGCAGGGGACTGTGTGCGGCGTCTCGTCCAGCACGGGCCGAAACCCGCACCGCAAGGTGAATCAGGGCAAATGCAGCACTTTTGTTCTGCTCCCTGACGCGATCGCGATGGCGCCGTTGCCGATCGCGGTCACCTTGCCGCCCAAGGCGTCATCGCCCAGCTCTACGCGCTGCACCCGACCTGAAGGCCCACGCAAGAGTGCGCCCGGGGAATCTTCGTTGCCAAAAGTGCCGATAAGCACCGTCCGACCACGGGGCAATGTGCCGCGCGATGTGGCAAGAGCGCCGACGTTCGCGGCGCTGTCTGAGATTGGTTGCTGATCGGACATTTTGGGCTTGGGTTCCTTTTGGCTGGTTGGGAAACCGGCCATAGGCCCAAAACGAACGCGCTTAAAGCGCCGAGTGTGGCGCCTGTTTCGCATGCGCAGAAAAACGCCAATCGGTGGTCTGGTTACTCGGCGGCTTTCAACTCGAAACCTTTTTCGATCATGTCCGAAGGGGCCACCGGATATTCCCCTGAGAAACAGGCATCGCAATATTGCGGACTATTTGCATCGCGTCCGCTCGCTTCGCCAACCGCGCGGTAAAGACCGTCCAGCGAAACGAACTTGAGGCTGTCAACATTAAGATGTTGACGCATTTCCTCTTCGCTCATGGTTGCCGCTAGGAGCTTTTCGCGTTGCGGCGTATCGACGCCATAGAAACAGGGCCAAGCCGTTGGCGGGCTGGCGATTCGGAAATGAACTTCCCGCGCGCCGGCATCGAGGATCATCTCCTTGATCTTGCGGCTGGTGGTTCCACGCACGACGCTGTCATCAACCAGAACGACGCGCTTGCCGCGAACCAGTGCACGATTGACATTCAGCTTGAGCCGGACACCCATGTTGCGGATCTGTTCGGTCGGCTCGATGAAGGTGCGCCCCATATACTGGTTGCGGATGATGCCCATCCCGAAAGGGATACCGCTTTCATGGGCATAGCCGATGGCCGCCGGCGTTCCGCTGTCGGGCACCGCGCAGATGATATCGGCCTCGACCGGGGCCTCACGCGCCAATTCGACGCCGATCTGCCGCCGAGTTTCATAGACTGACCGACCGCCGATGATGCTGTCCGGACGCGAGAAATAGACATGCTCGAAGACACAGAACCGTGACTTTTGGCGACGAAACGGAAAATGGCTTTCAACACCGTCGTCATCGATCACGACCATTTCGCCGGGTGCAATCTCACGCTCGAATTCGGCGCCGATGATATCGAGTGCGCAGGTCTCCGAGCTAAGCACCCATCCATCACCGATTCGGCCCATGACCAACGGGCGGACGCCCAACGGATCACGCACGCCGATCAATTTGCTCTGCGTCATCGCAACAATCGAAAACGCCCCTTCGACCCGGCGCAGCGCATCCTGCATCCGCTCGGGGATGTCGCGTTGCAAGGACCGCGCCATCAGGTGAATGATGCATTCGCTGTCCGAAGAACTTTGGAAGATCGAGCCGCGCTCGATCAATTCACGGCGCAAGGCTTCGGCATTGGTGAGATTGCCATTATGCGCGATGGCGGCGCCGCCCATCGAGAACTCGCCGAAAAACGGTTGCACATCACGGATTTGCGCAACTTTCGAACCCGCCGTGGAATAACGCACATGGCCGATCGCCAATGGGCCGGGCAGGGTCTCCATCAATGATTGCTTGGTAAAATTATCACGGACATATCCGAAACGTCGGGCCGAATTGAAACCCTCATCGGCATCGTGACTGACGATTCCACCGGCTTCCTGCCCACGATGCTGCAACGCATGCAGGCCAAGCGCCACAAAATTCGCAGCATCCGTCAAACCGATCACGCCAAAGACGCCGCATTCTTCTTTTAGCTTGTCATCGTCAAAAGGGTGGGCAGGGGGCATGGGGCGGGACAAGACTGGTGGCTCCGAATCCATCACTTCGCGTGCTCCCCTCTTATTAGGTCTGGCGGCCGGTGTCACGAAAGGATCACAATTTATCGCAGATGAGGTCGGTGTCGCCTCGTCACGCATTACTGGCCCGATGAACAAGTGCCGACGAGCTCTTCATATTGCCGTGTGATCCAGCCAAGCGCCTGTTGCGGATTTCCGTCCTCGATGCGGCCGGTCAGTTGGGCAAAGACCCGATGAGACCGGCTATCGTCGATCATCTGGATATCCTGGCTGGCGACTACGGTCTCATAAACGAAAAACGCGATCGCGATCAGCAGGACACCACGGAATACGCCGAACAAAAAACCTGCGCCTTGATCCAACCCGCCCAGGGCAGAACGCTGGACCAGGGATGCAAAAAGCGGCGTGAAAAGCGATGCGATGACAAGCGCAAGTGCAAAAATCGCGGCAAAACCCGCGATCATGGACAATTCGCAACTATCTGACAGGAAACTGCCGACAACCGGGATTTCCTTGACCAGGGGTTGAACCTGCGGCGCGAAGATGAAAGCGACAACTGCCGCAACGATCCACCCCGCAATGGCGAGCGCTTCACGGACAAAACCGCGGGAATAGGCCAGAAGAGCCGAGATCACGATGACCAACGCGACGCCACCGTCGACTAGGGTAAAGCCTTCCATGTCTGTCCTTTTCTCTTTTTTCCCGATGTCAGCCTGCGCCGAACATGTCTCCTACAAAACCTGTCAGGTCGCCGAAACGGTTCAGGCTGAGGCCCGGAATATCGACAGATTTTCCGCCTGACGGAATGATGGCCGAGGTGAAACCAAGTTTTTGCGCTTCTTTCAACCTGTTTTCGCCTTGTGATGCCGCGCGCAGGGCGCCGGATAGACTGATTTCGCCGAAAATAACCGTATCCGTTGGAAGGCTTGTATCCTCGCGCGCGGACAAGAGCGCGGCAGCAACGGCAAGATCCGCGGCGGGTTCCGAGATTTTCATCCCGCCCGCGACGTTAAGATAGACGTCGAGGCCGGCAAAGGGAATACCGCAACGCGCTTCGAGCACGGCAAGGATCATCGAAAGACGACCGCCATCCCATCCGACCACGGTTCGCCGTGGCTGGGAGAGTGAAGAAGGGGCGACAAGGGCTTGAAATTCAACGAGAAGAGGCCGCGTTCCTTCGATTCCAGCGAAAACGGCCGAACCGGGAGAGGGGTCGCCCCGTTCGGAAAGAAACAGGGCCGACGGGTTGGTGACCTCGGCCAGCCCGCTGCCGGTCATCTCGAACACGCCGATTTCATCGGCGGGGCCGAAGCGGTTCTTGACGGCGCGCAGGATGCGGAACTGATGGCCGCGCTCACCCTCGAAATAGAGCACCGTATCTACCATGTGCTCGACGACGCGGGGGCCCGCGATTTGACCGTCCTTGGTCACGTGGCCGACGAGAATGACCGAAATGCCCATGCGCTTGGCGAAACTGGTCAGCTCATGCGCGGCGGCCCGCACTTGCGAGACCGATCCGGGGGCGCTTTCTACATTGTCGGCCCACATCGTCTGGATCGAGTCGATGATGACGAGGCCCGGGCGTTCGGCTTCGAGCGTGGTCAGGATGTCGCGCAGGTTGGTTTCGGCAGCAATCTGCACCGGCGCATCCATGAGGTTGAGCCGGGCCGCCCTCATGCGTATCTGGGCGCTGGCCTCTTCACCGGAAACATATATTGTTTTCATGCCCTTACGAGCGAAAGCCGCGGTCGCTTGCAAGAGCAGGGTGGACTTGCCTATGCCGGGATCGCCGCCGACAAGAATCGCCGAGGCCGGCACAAGGCCGCCGCCGAGGACGCGATCAAGCTCGTTCAGCCCGCTTTCGCTGCGCGGGGGTGGGGACTCCTGTGTGCCAAGGTCGCTCAGTGTCACCGAGGCGCCGCGGCGTGTTCCAAGCGATTTTGAAGCGGGGCCGCTGGACAGCGGGCGCTCTTCGATAATGGAATTCCACTGGCCGCACGAATCGCAGCGGCCGGACCATTTGGTGGAATGTGCGCCGCAGGCGGTGCAGGTGAAACTCGGGTTTTTCGCCATGCTTTGCGTGATGCATGAGCCGGTGCGTCGCGTCAAACCACAAAAGGAAAAAAGAATCTTCAATCCAGCATGCCTGGGAAACCTTAACATCGATCTTTGCATGCGCGCGGGTCCCGTTTCGTCGCGCGCGGCGGGGGTTTCGTGTCGATGCCGATTGATTCTGCCTGGCGTCTGGGACGTGAATTCCTGCTCTTAAGCAGCTGTTCTTGATAGAATTTTACGTTCCGTCAACATGCCCACGGCGAGGGTGGCGAGGATGCAGGCGGTGAAGAGGTAAAGGCCCCAGGCGGTTTCGACCCGGCCGATGCCGATGCCTTTGATCACGGTGATGTAGAGCGCGATCAGGAAAATGTCGGCCATGGCCAGCTTGCCCAGAAGATGCAGCACCGGAAGAAGTCGGGGAGAGAGCAGGTCAAAATGCACCAATGCCAGGCCGATGGTCTTGAGATACGGGGCGAACAGGGCAAGGAACGTGACGGCCAAAGCCAGGAAAACATCAGTTTTCCAAAGGGTTTGCAGGCCGGAGATGACGCTGATCTCGCTTGTGCCAAAGAGCGGCAGGTTGATGCCCGCGCGCATCAGCGGAGCAAACCACGCGATCGGGAAAAGCACGATCAGGGACAGGTTGACGAGCCGCAGCATGGCGCCCTCCGAAGGTAGGTTCGGCGTGTGTTTACGTGGTGCGGACCGGCCGGGCAAGATGTGCGTTAACCTCTGGAGATGGGCGCGAATCGGGGGGGTGACATCCGGCTGCCGCGCGGCTGTTCCCCGGCTGCCGGGGCGCGCGGGCATGCGCAACTGGCGGAAAATCGGCCAAACGTGACCCCACCGTGACGGTGGTTGCGTTTCGGGAAATAGCCGCATCGCAAATGCCCTGCCGCGCTTCGCGCTCTCGGGACATTTGCGATTCATGATGTATCCGGTATTTCCCGAAACGCTTTAACGAACCGCCTCGATCGGGCCGGTCGCGCGCCCGTTGATGAACTGGTCGAGATAGGGATCGCCGGAATTGTCCATCCCGGTCACCGGCCCGGTCCATTTGATCACCCCGTCATGCAGCATCGCCACGTTGTCGGCAATGGCGCGCACCGAGGACATGTCATGGGTGATGGTCATCGCCGTGGCGCCCATCTCGACCACGATTTCGCGGATCAGGTCGTTGATCACGCCGGCCATGATCGGATCGAGCCCGGTGGTGGGCTCGTCGAAAAAGATGATCTCGGGTTCGGCGGCGATGGCGCGGGCGAGGCCGACGCGTTTCTGCATGCCGCCCGAAAGCTCGGCCGGGAAGAGATCGGCGGTTTCCGGTTTCAGACCGACACGGCGCAGTTTCTCGATGGCGATGTCGCGGGCCTCGGGTTTGGGGCGTTTGAGCGAGCCGCGCAGCAGGCGGAAGGCGACGTTCTGCCAGACCGGGAGGGAATCAAAGAGCGCGCCGCCCTGGAACAGCATCCCGAAGCGGGCGAGAAAGGCGTCGCGGTCGCCCGCATGCACGTCCTTGCCGTCGACGGTGATGGTGCCGCTGTCGGGTTCGATGAGGCCGAGGATGCATTTCAGCGCCACCGACTTGCCGGTGCCCGAGCCGCCGATGATGACAAGCGACCTGCCGCGCGGGATCGAGAGGGTCACGCCGCGGAGCACCTTGTTGGCGCCGAAAGCCTTGTGGACGTTCTGAAGTTCGATCATCGGCGGACCATGTGGTTGAGGGCGACCGGGGCTCTGCCCCGGACCCCGAGGTATTTCGAGCCAGATGAAGACCGGGGCGGGCGTGGCGTGTGCCTTGGGTATGGGACAAGCGGGTGGGTCATGCCGAGAAGAAGAGTTCGGTGAGGATGTAGTTGGCGGCGAGGATCAGCACGCTTGCGGCGACCACGGCGGATTTTGTGGCGCGCCCCACACCCTGCGCCCCGCGGCCCGATTGCATGCCGTAGAAACAACCCATCGTGGCGACGATGAAGCCGAAGACCGCGCCCTTGATCATGCCCGAGACCACATCCCAGAGTTCGAGGAAGTCGGCGGTGTTCTTGAGATAGGCGGCGGCGTTGAATTCAAGCCGCGTGATGCCGACGAGGTAGCCGCCCATGATGCCGATGGAATCGCCCACCGCGACGAGGATCGGCACGGCGAGGGTGGCGGCGAGAACGCGGGGCAGGGTGAGGTATTTCATCGGGTGGGTCGAGAGCGTCACCAGCGCGTCGATCTGTTCGGTGACTTTCATCGTGCCGATCTCGGCGGCGATGGAGGAGGCGACGCGCGCGGCGACCATGAGCCCGCCCAGCACGGGGCCAAGTTCGCGCGCCATGCCGATGGCGACGATCGAGGGCACCACGGATTCGGCGTTGAAGCGTGATCCGCCGGCATAGATCTGGAGCGCCAGCGCGCCGCCGGTGAAGAGCGCGGTCAGCCCCACCACGGGCAGCGAGAGCCAGCCGATCTGGACCAGCGCATGAAGAAATTCGCGCCCGTAAAAGGGCGGGCGAAAGAGATGGGTGACGGTCGAGAGCGCAAAGAGCGCGACCCGCCCGATCAGGGCGAGCGCCGACAGGATGGTGCGGCCCAGGGTGGCGAGGGGGGCGGTCAGGCTCATCCGCCGCTATAGCGCCGGTCGTAGCGCGCCCCCAGGGAGGTGAGGATCTCGTAGCCGATGGTCTGGGCCGTGTCGGCGACATTGTCGATCGGTTGATGTTCGCCGATCAGGGTCAGCTCGGCCGGGTCGGTGCCAAGGTGGGTGACGTCGATGCCGATGAGGTCCATCGAGACGCGGCCGAGGATCGGGCAGGGGGTGGCGCCGAAATGGAACTGGCCGCGATTGGTCAGGATTCGGTGGATGCCGTCGGCGTAGCCGCCCGAGACGGTGGCGACGCGGGTCGGCTCGGTCGCGGTCCAGGTGTTGCCGTAGCCGACGGTTTCGCCCGGTTCGAGATCGCGGGTCTGGATCACCGGCAGGTCGAGGCGCACCACGGGTGCGGCCGCTTCGAACGGGCGCCCGCCATAGAGGCCGATGCCCGGGCGGGTGATGTCGAAGTGATAGTCCTCGCCCAACAGGATGCCGCCCGTCGCGGCGAGCGAACGCGGGAGTTGCAGCCCCTCGGTCATGGCGTGGAACTGGTCGAGTTGCTGGCGGTTCATCGGGTGGTCGGGTTCGTCGGAACAGGCGAGATGCGACATGATGAGCGTCGGGTTCTGCGCCACGGCGATGTCGCGCAGGGCGGACCATTCGGCGGCTTCCATGCCGAGGCGGTTCATGCCGGTGTCGAGCTGGATGCCGAACTGCGCCCCGGGGAGCGATTCGAGATGGCGCAGGAGTTGATCGTAGGAATTGATCATCGGCGTGAGGTCGAGATCGCCGATCATGTCGGTATCGCCCGGCATGTGGCCCGACATCACGTTGATCTCGGGGCCCGGCCCGAGGGTCTGGCGCAGGGTGGCGCCTTCTTCGGCGACGGCGACGAAAAAGCGGCGCACCCCGGCGCGGGCCAGCGCGCGCGCCACCCGGGCGATGCCCAGCCCGTAGCCATCGGCCTTGACCACCGCGGCGGCCTCGCCGGTGGTGTGGTCGGCAAGTGTGCGCCAGTTCTGTACCAGCGCGTCGAGGTCGATTGTGAGTTTTCCGGTCGCCATGCCGGGTTCATGCCATGGATTGGCGCAGGGTCAAGGGGAAACCGGGCGCTCATGGTTCCAGCCAGTAGCGTTGCATGTTGCGGTGCCATATTTTCTCGCCGATGAGGCAGTCATAGGCGGCGACCGGGATCACGCGGGGCGTGGCGGGCGGTGCGAGACCGGCGATTTCGAGAACCAGCTTGCGGCGCACGGCGTGGGCGAATTCCTGCCAGTCAAGCACCGGGATGACAAAGGCGCCGGGGCCAGCGATGACACAGTTGCGGTAATAGGCGTCGAGATCGGGAATGCCCCAGCGGTCGGACATCGCATCGCGGGTCATCAGCGGCAGGCCGTTGATGATGATGCCCCGGGCCAGTGCCCGATCGCGGGCGGCGGTGACGGGCGGGCCGTCATTGTTGGGCCCGTCGCCCGATACATCAATAACGCGGCGCAAGCCTTTGAAATCGCTGTTCTCAAGGTGAGTAATGGAAAAGTCGAGCGCGGAGGAGATCGAGGTCTGGCGCAGGGTGGTTTCGAAATTGGCGTGGATGATCTCGGCCACGCGCGCTGCATCCTCTGCGCTGGCGATGCGGGTCCAGGGCACGACCACGCGATGTGACCCCGCGCCGGCCCATTCGACATAGCTGAGCGCGATGGTGCCGATCATGCCGCCGGTGATGGCCGCGATCACCTCGGGGCTTTGCAGGGCTTCGGCATAGCCGCGGCGCTGGATCTCGAGCTCGTGAAACTGCATCGAGCGCGAGACGTCGACCGCGAGGAGCAGCTTCACATCGACCTCTTCGGCGCGCAGTGGCAGCGCCAGACAGAGCAGGAGGGCAATCAGGGCACGCATGGCCCCATTGAGGCGCGGCGGGGTGCGGCTTGTCGAGTTACATTTGCGCAGGATCAGGGTTACCGGGCGGTGGAATGCCACCAGATGCGCACGTCGGTGGCTTTTCCGGCGGTGTCGAACCGGCCGAGGAGCGTGCCGTCGAGGATCATGCGCGGCAGCGGATCGCCGGGCGCGCGGTCGGGCAGGCCGGTGCCGGTGGAGCGGGCCCAGATCTCGAACAGTTCCTCCGAGGCGACCTGATATTCGACGTGCCAGTGGGCAAAGCCGCCGGTCGGGGTTTCGCCCAGAACCTCGTAGGAAAGCGAGATGTCTTCCTGCAGCTTGATCCGGTCCCAATAGGTCTTGCGCGCCTCGAAGCTGTCCTGCACCTGGAAGGGGGTGTTCCAGTATTGGCCGGTTTCGGTGAAGAGCGCGGCAAAACCTTCGCTGTCGCGGTTCTCCCAGACCCGTTTGTAGGCGGCCATGAAATCATGGATCGACATCTCAGAAATCGCCCGCATCGCCCTGTTGCCATGGTTTGACGAGGTTTCCGAAGCGGGTGAATTCGCTTTCGAAACTGAGTTCGATCGAGCCGATCGGGCCGTGACGCTGTTTGCCGATAATCACCTCGGCCTTGCCATGCAGCCGCGACATGCGGTCCTGCCATGAGGCCATTTCATCGAGCTTTTCATCGGATGGTTTTTCGCGTTCGACGTAATATTCCTCGCGGAAGACGAACATGACCACGTCGGAATCCTGTTCGATCGAGCCGGATTCGCGCAGGTCGGAAAGCTGCGGGCGCTTGTCCTCGCGGCTTTCGACCTGCCGCGAAAGCTGACTAAGGGCGATGACGGGGATGTTGAGTTCCTTGGCGATGGCCTTGAGGCCCATCGAAATCTCGCCGATCTCCTGCACCCGGTTATCGGCCATGCCGCGCACCAGTTGCAGGTAGTCGACGATCAGCAGGTCGAGCCCGTGGGTGCGTTTGAGACGCCGCGCCCGTGCGGCCAATTGGGCAATCGGGATGGCGGCGGTGTCGTCGATGAAAAGCGGGCAGGATTCAAGGGTCTTGGCCGCGTCGACGAAACGGCGGAATTCGCCCTCGTCCATGTCGCCCTGGCGGATCTTGTGGCTCGAGATTTCCGAGGCTTCGGCGAGGATGCGGCTGGCGAGTTGTTCGGCGCTCATTTCGAGCGAGAAGAAGCCGACGACGCCGCCATCGAGCGCGCCCTCGGTGCCATCGGGGCGGACGCCGCGGCGATAGGCCTTGGCCACGTTGAAGGCGATGTTGGTGGCAAGCGAGGTCTTGCCCATCGAGGGGCGCCCGGCAAGGATCAGGAGGTCGGATTTGTGCAGCCCGCCGAGTTTCTTGTCGAGGTCAACGAGCCCGGTGGCGATGCCGGCGAGGCCGCCGTCGCGCTGATAGGCCGCGTTGGCGACATTGACCGCATCGGTGACAGCCTTGAGAAAGCTTTGAAAGCCGCCCTCGGCCTGGCCCTGTTCGGCAAGTTGGTAGAGCGCCTGTTCGGCCTCGACGATCTGTTCCCGGGGTTCCGAGCCGACCTCGACCTTGGCGGCCTTTGCGGCGATGTCCTGACCGAGGCGGATGAGATCGCGGCGCACGGCGAGGTCATAGATGAGCTGGGCGTAATCCTTGACCGCGAAGGCCGAGATTGCCGCCCCGGCGAGCCGGGCGAGATAGGCCGGGCCGCCCAGTTCCTTGAGCCCGTCGTCATCCTCGAAGAAGGCCTTGAGCGTGACCGGAGAGGCGAGGTTGTTCTTGGCGATGCGAGCGGCAGCGGTTTCAAAGATGCGGGCATGGACCGGATCGTAGAAATGCTGCGGCCCGATGATCGAGGCGACCTTGTCGTAGATGTCGTTGTTGGTGAGGATCGCGCCCAGCAACTGCTGTTCTGCCTCGATCGAATGCGGAATCGAGTCGGGACTCTGAATCTCCGCCCCGGTCGGGTTGAAGGCTGCGATCTCGTTCATGCCTGTCCTCTTGGTGTATGTGGTCCATCCCCTGATCGGACCTGAGTGTTCTAGCCCTATCGGAGCGGGCGCGCCAATCGGGAAAAGTCTGTGGAGATCTGCCGGACAAACCGGTGGAAAAGGCTTTTCGCCGATCTTGTTGCCAAGATAGGGTTGCTCGGTGGGAACTTAACACAAGATCTATGGTGGGTCAGTGATTCTCGTTTCCGGGTTATCCCGGCTTATCCCCAGCAATTTTATTTCTTGTTTTCTTCCTGCCACTTGCGCGGATCGTCGAGGAAGGATTCGACCCCGGCAAGCGTTTCGGAATCAAACGCACCCTGGGCACGGGCCTCGGCCAGAACGTCGCGCCATGTGCACAGGTGGTGCAGGGTGATGCCGTGATCGCCCAGCGTCTTTTCGGTTTCGGGGAAGATGCCGTAATAGAAGATCACCGCGGTGTGGGCGCAGGTGGCGCCGGTGTCGCGGATCGCGTCGACGAAGCTGAGCTTCGAGCCGCCATCGGTGGTGAGATCCTCGACCAGAAGCACGCGCTGGCCCTCGCTCATGGCGCCTTCGATGCGGGCGTTGCGGCCGTAGCCCTTGGGCTTTTTTCGCACATAGGTCATGGGCAGGCTCATCCGTTCGGCCACAAGGGCCGCGAAGGGAATGCCCGCCGTCTCGCCGCCGGCGATGTTGTCGAACGCCTCGAAACCGGCGTTGCGCATCACCGTGACGGTGAGGAAATCCATCAGCGTGGAGCGGATGCGGGGAAAGGAGATCAGCTTGCGGCAGTCGATATAGGTCGGGCTGGGCAGGCCGGAGGCGAGGGTGAACGGCTCGCGCGCGTTGAAATGGACGGCCTCGATTTCCAGCAGCATGCGGGCAGTGAGGCGGGCGATTTCGTCCTGGGCGGGGTAGGTGGAGGGGATCATTGGGTCGGCCTTTGTTCTGGTGCAGGGCGCCGGGGGGCCAGCCCCCCGGACCCCCCGAGGTATTTGGGGTCAGATGAAGGGGATCAAGGGGTGCTCCAATAGACCGGGAAGCCCGGATCGAAGACGGTGACGGGGCCATCGCCGGTTTCGATCTTTGCCGGGAAGGTCGTGGGCGTGTCGGATTTGGTGAGAGTGAGGGTCGTCTCGTTGGGCGGCAGGCCATAGAAGGCGGGACCGTTGAGCGCGGCGAAGCCTTCGAGCCGGTCGAGCGCGTTTTCCGCCTCGAACACATGGGCGAGCAGGGCCATGGTGTTGGTGGCGGTGAAACAGCCCGCACAGCCGCAGCCGGTTTCCTTGGCCGCGTCGACATGCGGTGCGCTGTCGGTGCCCAGGAAGAACCGCGGGTCTCCGCCGGTGGCCGCTTTGCGCAGGGCGAGGCGGTGGGTTTCGCGCTTGGCCACGGGCAGGCAGTAGTAATGCGGTCGAATCCCGCCCACGAGGATGTGGTTGCGGTTGATGATCAGGTGGTGTGTGGTGATGGTGGCGCCGAGATCGCGGTCGGCGGAGCGGACGTAATCGACGCCGTCGGAGGTGGTGATATGTTCCATCACCACGCGCAGGCCGGGCGTGGCGCGGCGGATCGGGTCGAGCACGCGGTCGATGAACACCGCCTCGCGGTCGAAGATGTCGACATCGGGGTCGGTCACCTCGCCATGGACGCAGAGCGGGCAGCCGATCTCGGCCATCTTTTCCAGCACGGGGCGGACGCGGTCGAAATCCTGCACGCCGGAGGCCGAGTTGGTGGTGGCGCCAGCCGGGTAGAGCTTGACCGCGGTGACGAGGCCCGAGGCGTGCGCGGCGGCGAGGTCGTCGGGGTCGGTCTCTTCGGTGAGATAGAGCGTCATCAGCGGTGTGAAATCGGCGCCATCGGGCAGCGCCGCCATGATCCGCCCGCGATAGGCCATCGCCTCGGCCCCGGTCACGACGGGGGGCACGAGGTTGGGCATGATGATCGCGCGGGCGAAATGGCGCGCGGTTTCGGGCAGGACGGCGCGCAGCATCGCGCCATCGCGCAGATGCAGGTGCCAGTCGTCGGGGCGGCGGATGGTGAGCGTGGTCATGCCAGCCGATTAGCGCAAAGCGCAGGCGCTTTCCAGTGCTGTCAGAGCCGGGCGGGCGGGATTGCGAAATTTCCGTCCTGCGCCTCGCGTTCGAGCTGCTTGAGGCGGCGGGCGAAGCGCGGGGCATCATTGCGTCGGGCAAGCACGTTGCGGCAGAGCATGGTGGCGAGCCACGGCCGGTCCTGCCGGTCGATGGCGGCAAGCAGGCTGCGCAGATAGGGCGGGTGGTCGCGGCGGTCGCGCATCAGGCGGGCAAAGCTGGTCGTGTCGAGCGTGCCGTTCGCGGCCCGGTCGAGCAGGGCGACCAGATGGTTCATCTCGATCAGGTCGGACTGGATCGCCGAACCCATGAAGCGCATCCGGAATTTCGTGACATTGGGCCGGGTGAAGAGTGCCGCATGCATCGCGTCGAGCGTGACCTCGGGGTCGTAAAGCACGAAAGCCCGGTCTGCGGCGTCGATCATGTCGGGGGCGTAACCGTAGCGGTCGGTGAAAGAGATGCGGCGCATCTCGGTGAAACGATCGTCCCATTCGGTGACGCGCGGATCGAGCGTGGCCTGTGGCTGGATCGCGACCACGCGCGCACCCGGTGCCGCGACCGAGAAGGCGGCGGCGGCATATCCGCATGGGCCGGCGCCATAAAAGACGATGGTGTCGAACTCGTCGAAGAACCCGTCGTCGATCAGCCGGTCGAAATAGCCATAGACATTGCGATCGCGAAACCACGTATCACCTTCGGAGATCAGCGTGAGGCTGGACCAACCCAGCGTCCTGACACAATCCCATCCCAGTGGCTGTGCGCGCTCGGAGAGCGCGCGGATGCCCTGAAGTGTTTCGAAGCTGACCAGAAGGGTCGCGCCGGCATCGACAAAGGCGGCGAGATGATGTTTCCCGAGCGGTTGAAAATGGCCATGCTCTTCGGCCACGTCGGCAAGACGCGTGAGCCACGCGGCCTTGTCGAGATCGACCATGGGCGGCGTTTCGAATGTTTGCGGCTTATCCTGCATCGTGACTGCCTTTGCCTCGCCGGGCTGCGATACGCGCAGATGCCGACCTTTTGCTGGGTCAGTAATTATGCATGGATTCGGGCGGAATTGAGAAGAATCCGTGGGAATTTCAGGCTGTTTCCGGGCGGTTCAGCGGCGCGGCCCGGTGGTCGTGGTTGTGGTCGTGGCCGCGTCGCGCGATTGGCCAAGACGGGCGTGATACAGAATGAGGCGCGCCTCTTCTGGACGCACGGGGCGCGAGGGCGGGGTTTGCAGAAGGCGGCCAAAAAGCGCGCGGTATGGTTCATCCTGCATCAACTCGTGAAACCGGGCCTTGCGCCATGCGACCGCCGCATCGTGTAGCGCGGCGAGCCCCGGGTCGGATTTGAGCGCGGCCAGCGCGGCATCGCGACGGGGGGCCAGGGCGGCGATGGTGGTGTCGGTTTCGGTATTGTAGTTGCGCTCGACCCAGTAGTCGAGATCGAGCATATGGGCGTTGTGCACGGCCCGGCCCCGGTCGGCCTTGATCACGAAATTCTCCATCGAACCAAGGGGATAGTGATTGAGTTGAGCAAGGCCGTGATTGGGTCGGCCAAAGGGTGAAAAGATCTGGCGCGTGAGAAACTGGGATGGCAGTTCGCGCCCTTCGCCGTCGAACCAGCGCGCGCTGTGCAGCCGGTCGGGATCGGGTTTGCGTGGGCGGTGAACCCCGAGCTTGGCATACGTGTCGTCATTGCGAAACAGGGTCTTGAACATCGACGCGCGCCACGGCCAATACATCACCGCGGGGGCGGCGCGGGTGAACTGATCGGTCACCGGGCGATCCTCGTAGCGGACGATATCGGACGAGCCGAAGAGCCGCCAGGTGAGGGTGATGGCGCTGGCCTCGGGCAGGGCGGCCAGGAGGGCGGGGACGGTGTGATCGCCGACATGGATATTGATGAATTCATCCGCGTCGAGCGTGATGATCCAGTCGGCCGCCGCCACTTCGGGGCGTTTGTCGGCGAGTTTCATCGCCGTGAACTGAATACCGCCCTTGTCATGCGGGCCGTCATTGCGGACATGGGTCAGCAGGCCCATCTCGGCCAGCCGGTCGAGCATCAGATCGGTGCCGTCGTCACAATCGTTCGAGAATACGAGGAAATCGGTGATGCCGGCCGTCTGGTGATGAGCGAGCCATTCCAGGAGGTAGGCGGCTTCGTTGCGGACGGTGAGAACGGCGAGGATTTTCAAGGGTTCACAACCGACCATGAGCGACGAAAGACGATCACCTTGCGGTGCGACCAGCGCGGGAAATAGGTCAGTCCGGCGCGGTGCATCGCGTCAAAGACGGCGCGCACGCCCTCGGGGCCGATCCATTGCGGGTGCAACTCGATCACCGCGGCGCGCAGGCCCTCATAGTCAAGCGCGGGCAGGATGCTGGCCTCGGCGCCTTCGATGTCGCACACCAGAACGCTGGGCCGGATTTCGGTGAAGGTGTCGTTGATATCGCGCACGGCGACCTGTTCGGTCGAGGTGATCGCGGACTCGTCGGTGGCGGTCTTGTCGAGCGAGGAGGCCAACAGGTTCTTGCGCACGTAGAAATCGACCGGCCCGGAGGCCTTGGGGGCCAGCAGCGCGTTGTGCACGGTGGCGTTGGTGACGCCATTCTCGGAATGGACGCGGTGGATATAGTCGATCAGGTTGGGGTTGGCCTCGAAGCTGTGGATGGCCGTGACCGGCTTCTTGGTCGCGATCAGGGTGGACATGTAGCCGATGCCCGCACCGAGTTCGAGCACGGTGTCGCCCGCGCGCGCAACGCGCAGCACCGCTTCGGATTCGAGCTTTTCATAGGCGTTCTTGCGCAGCGACTGGCGGATGCGGGGACTGAGGATCGCGGGATCGTTGGGAAAGCGCAGCCCGCGCGATTGGATCAGGTCTGCTGCCGTGTCCGGCGGGTCAGCGCGTGGGGCGTCCATGTCAACTCTCCATATCGAGGGCGAGGGCGTAGGCGACGCGCTCGGTCTCGGTCAGTTTCAGCTTGAGCGCCTGGTCGTAAAGGTCCTGGAATTCGGGGATGGCGTGCAGTTCCTCGGCCTTGGCGCGGTGCCATGCGAGGCCCTTTTGATGCCAGGTGCGCAGGGTGTCGTCGGCCATGAGCCGGTCGTACTCGGCGCGCAGGCGAGGGATGTTGCGCTTGATCGTGATGTCGCGGAAATCGGACCAGTCCATGCGAATCCAGTAGTTGATCCCGATCGAGCGGTCGACGTGGAGCGCACGTCCGCGCTGGCGTTTTATGAGGAAGCTTTCGGCCGAGCGCAGCGCGTAGTGATTGAGTTGCAAGAGGTCATAGCCGATGGATTTCTTGGAGCTGCGCCAGCCGTTCTCGGCTGCCTCGCCGGTCATGTCGCGGCCCGATCCGTTGACCCATTTCACGCGGGACTTGAACGACTCGTCGAGCTTGTTGGGGCGGTGGCACGAGATCTTCTCGTAGGCGCCGATGTTGCGGAACATGGTCTTGAAGCCCCAGACGGTGTGCGGCTTGGGGCAGAACTTGGG
Source organism: Aquicoccus porphyridii (assembly GCF_008369105.1). GTDB lineage: Bacteria > Pseudomonadota > Alphaproteobacteria > Rhodobacterales > Rhodobacteraceae > Aquicoccus > Aquicoccus porphyridii. The sequence goes on from NZ_VINQ01000001.1 coordinate 225,255, forward strand.
GGCGCAGGTGTCGAACTGGTCGATGACGAAATCGTCGCTGAGCCGCGTCACGCCGTTATGGCCAAAGAGCCGCCATGTCATCGCGACATTGGTGGCGTCGGGCACGTGTTCGAAGAAATCATCCAGCGTGCCGTTGCCGCAGCGCACGTTGATGAATTCGTCGACGTCGATATGGGTGATCCATTCGGCATTGCGGATCACGCCTTCCTTGAGGGCCTGGTTGAGGGCGTATTGCTGGGGCGAGTTGCCTTTCCAGTTGTCGTTGTTGCGGTGCTGGAGCACGCCCATCTCTTGCAACCGGTCGAGGATTTCGGTCGTCCCGTCGGTGCAGTCGTTGGTGTAGATCAGGAAATTGTCGACGCCCATGGCGCGGTGATAGGCGACCCATTCGACGATATAGGGCGCCTCGTTCTTCATGCAGCCGACGATGACGTTGCCGGTGCTCCCGGGCAGCAGGGCGCGCGGTGGCACCGGGGTGTAGGCGGCGGCCAGTTCCTCTTCGTTCACCGCGCCCAGCCGGTTGTGCGGGGCAAAGGAGGAGTGCTGCAGCTTGGCGAAATTCTGTTTGGCGAGGGGGGGCAAGACGATCTGCGCGGTGGGGCTGAGGCCGGTGTCTGGTGTCGGGGTAACCGTGTCCGGTTGGGGCGTGGGGGTGGCGGGGTCGGTGCCGTTTTCGAGCCGGGCCAGCGCGTCGAGCTTGGCCTTGCGCTCCTCGCGCGTGGCCTTGTCGATGCGCCACATGAAACCCAAAAGATACTGCGAGGCACGATAGCCGTTGCCGGGGTCGACCTCTTGCCAGGCGGGCAGGGCGCGGTCGCGTTTGAGGCTGGTGGGGGTCAGTGCCGGGTGGGCCTTGACCAGGGCCTTGTTGGCGGGTTCGAATGCGCGGGAAACCTCGGCGAGACTGCCCGGAGCGATCGGGTCTCCGGGGATCTCGATCTCGGTGAGGAACTTGCGCCAAAGCATGCGCGGCAGCACCTTCTGGCGGCTGGACAGAACCTTGAGCAGCAATGCGTTGAGTTGCCGTGCCCGGGCCAGCCATGCCGCCGCGGGTTCCGGTGGGATGGTGTCGGGCGTGGCCTTGCCGATGGTGGGGGCGATGCCGAATGCGGCGCGGATTTCCTCGGTCACCTCGGACCCGTAAAAGAGTGCCGGATCATAGGGTCGCAGCGTGACCGCGCCGGGGCCGAACACCCCCTCCCAATGGCGCACCAGCCGGGGATAATCGAGCCAGAACGGCGGCGCCTGTGTCTCGAGAAACTGGCCCGCCTGCGGGTCGATGGCATGGGCGTCAAGCAGCGCGTCATCCCACCAGTCCGAGGTTCCGGCCATTTCAAGCTCAAGCTCGAGCGAGGCCGCGCGCCCTTCGAACACCTGCTCGGCATAGCGCCGTGCGAGAAGCCGCCCCTGTTCGTCGATATGGGCGAGGATGCGGATGTCGTCGGAGAGCGGCGCCAGCAGGGCGTGCAGCCGCTCAAGCTCGGACCGGCTGGCGAGGGAGCTGCCAAGTTGGCTGGCTGAGAGGATCATCAACTCGGGGCGGTGGGTTTCGACCTCGCGAGCGAGACCGGCGGCGACTTCGGCGTGGAGCGCGTCCTGTGCCTCGGGGAGGATGTAGCCGCGATTGAAGCGCAACGGGTCGATATGGGCGGGGTCGGTCACGGCCATGTAGAGCCGGGTGTGGTTCTTGCCCCCGGGCGAGCGCGGATAAAGCACACCCTTGGACAGCAATTGCTCGCGTTTCTGATCGAGCACCTGTTGCAGGCGCAACGCGCCGACCTGTTCGAGACCGATATGGACCACGATACGCATTACGCCACCCTGCCTGCCGTGTCATCGCCCTTGCGGGCCGTGTCGGGGTTGGCGTTGAGCCGCCCCCACCATGGAAGATCGTGGCCGAGAAAGGCCCCGATCCTGTTCGGCGCCTCGGGATCGGCGACATCGTATTCGAGGAACGCAGCGTCGCCTTCGAACACCTTGCGCAGAAAGGCGTGATGCGCGGCAATCCATTTGGCACGCTCATGCGTGGTCTGGCCATAGCCGCGCGGCAGGCCCGGCACGGTCAGGCGCGGTAGCCGCTCGGTGCCCATGTCGGACCAGCGCAGCATGCTCAGCGCCTGATCCATCGGGTCGCGGGACGAGGCGAGAAAGCGAACCTGCGGATGATGCTGGCGGATCGCGTCGATCACGCCCCAGTCGGTCTGGGGCCAGATCGACTGGCCGCGGCGCATCAGGCTGATCTCGGTGAAGGCGTTGAATTCATCCAGCGTTTCGAGCGGGTCGCCGGTGGTGAAATAGCCGTGATACATCTGCCCCGCGACAAAGCGCCCGCGCAGTTTGGGCCGGTCGGTGTCGCGCCGCCGGATGCGGTAGTCGGCCACGCTGAACCCGGCCTTGCGCAACGCATTGGCAAGCGTCGTGGTGCCGGATTTGGGCAGGCCGAGATTGACGACGATCAATTCGTTCATGAAGCCAGCCCCAGGTCGATCAGCATCGCTTCTTCCTCGGGGGGCAGTTTCGAGGCGCTGCGCAACTGCGCGCGCATCGCGCGATATTCTTCACGGGCCAGAAGCTCATCACGTTTGGCGATGTGGCGGGCGACGCATTCGTCATGCAGGGCGGCGATGTCGGGATCGCTTTTCATCTCGGCCAAGGCGTCGCGCAATGCGGGCAGGTAGCGTTGTATCGAGAGATCGGAAAAGGCATCGTCATTGCGCTCGCGCCAATAGGTGTCGTCGAAGGCGCGGTTCTCGCGGTTGACGTCGCCGCGGTCGTTCTTGACGAGATAGCTGTCGAGCGAACGCAGCGCGTAATGATTGAGCGTGGCAAACGCGCGCGCGCCCTTGGCCGGAAACCTGCGGATGCGGCGCGGATTGGCGGCGACAAGGAACCGATGCGACACCTCGCGGCCCGACCCGTCGGTCCATGCGGGGCGTTTCTTCTTTGGCAGCTTGTCGCGGAAAAACGGCCGGTGCGCGCCGTAATACTGCACCGGAAAATCGTGGCGCACCAGTGTCTTGACCTCGATCGCAGTTTCGCCACCCCACAGGTCGGGATTGTGCGAGCGGGTGAATTGCTCGATCACCGGCCGATCCTCGAAGGTGTCTATGTCGCAATTGGCGAAGAACTGGAAGGTGAGGGATATCGCCTGTGGATCGCCGCAGGCCGCGATCAGGGCCGGGATGGTGTGATCGCCCACATGGATGTTGAGAAACTCATCGACATCGGCGACCCAGAGCCAGTCGGCCTCGGTCACGATCTCGCGCTTCTTGGCGTCCTTGAGCGCCTCCATCTGGTAATTGCGCCCCTCGGCCGGGTTGGGCAGGTGCTGCACCATCCCGCGGGCCTGCAACGCATCGAGCAGCCGGTCGGTGCCGTCAGTGCAGTCGTTGGAGTAAAACAGGTGATCGGTCACGCCGATCAGGCGGTTGAACGCGATCCATTCCAGAAGGAACGGACCCTCGTTCTTGACGCAGGTGACGGCCGTTATGCGCATTGACGCACCCCCGCCCTTGTGCCGGAACCTTCACGCATGCCTCTGCCCGTCATTGCCCGCCCTGGTGCCATGGCCATTCACGACCATTCTGGCATCTTGTTCTTTCCCTGAACCATGGCATCCGGGGTGAAAAACGTCAATCTTTCGTGAATTTCAGCCCCGTGGTCCGCCCCGTGGTGGGACAATTCCGTGACAGGCTGTGACTTGACCTTGTGGCGCGGGCCATGCAGTCGTTGTCGCAGGGAGGACCGCCATGCGCGACATGACATCCATTGACGACGTACAGGCGATGCTGGCCGGGCAGGATTACGTCTGCGGGCGGGCGCTGGCCACGGTCGTTTTCCTGGCGCTCCGGCTGGGCCGACCGCTGTTTCTCGAGGGCGAGGCGGGGGTCGGCAAGACCGAGATCGCCAAGGCGCTGGCCAGCGGTCTGGGGCGGCGGCTGATCCGGTTGCAATGCTACGAGGGGCTCGATGCGGCCACGGCGGTTTACGAATGGAATTTCGCCGAGCAGATGATCGCGATCCGCGCCGCCGAGGCGGCGGGCGGGGCCGATGCGGACATGCTCAAGACCGAGTTGTTCACCGAGGATTACCTGATCGAGCGCCCGCTCCTGCAGGCGATGCGCCCGCAGCCGGGTGGTGCGCCGATCCTGCTCATTGACGAGCTCGATCGCACCGACGAGCCGTTCGAGGCATTCCTGCTGGAGGCGCTCAGCGATTTCCAGGTGACGATCCCGGAGCTGGGCACGATCCGCGCGCCCGAGCCGCCGATCGTCATCCTGACCTCGAACCGCACGCGCGAGGTGCATGACGCCTTGAAGCGGCGCTGTCTCTATCACTGGGTCGATTACCCCAGCTTCGAGCGCGAGATCGAGATCCTGCATGCCCGCGCGCCAGAGGCGGCCGAGCACCTGTCGCAACAGGTCGTGGCCTTCGTTCAGAGGTTGCGCTCCGAGGATCTGTTCAAGAAACCGGGTGTGGCGGAAACCATCGACTGGGCCAAATGCCTCTTGGCGCTCGATGTGCTCGACCTCAGCCCCGAGGTCATTGCCGATACGCTGGGGGCGATCCTGAAATATCAGGACGACATCCAGAAACTCCAGGGGTCCGAGGCCAAGCGCATTCTGGATGAGGTGAAATCCTCGCTCGAACCGGCGTGATGCTTCATCTTGCCCGAAATACTCCGGGGGGGCGACAAAACGCGGCGCGTTTTGCGCCTTGGGGGCAGCGCCCCCAGGACGGTCGATGACGGAACTGCCGCCGCTCGATCTGCCCGAGCAGCCCCGACTGGCGCATAACATCACCCATTTCGCGCGGGCGCTGCGCAAGGCCGGTCTGCCGATCGGGCCGGGGCGGGTGATCGACGCGATCCGCGCGGTCGAGGCAGCCGGGTTCACCGAGAAAACCGATTTCTACTGGGTTCTGCATGCCTGTTTCGTGAACCGGCCCGAGCATCGCCGGGTCTTTGCCCAGCTTTTCCGCCTCTACTGGCGCGATCCGCGCTACATGGAGCACATGATGTCGATGATGCTGCCCGCCATTCGCGGCGTGCAGGAGGAACGCCGCGCCGAGGCGGCCGAGAAACGCGCGGCCGAGGCGCTGCTCGACGGGGTCGAGCGTGACCTGCCCGAGATCGAGGAGAGCGGCGAGGAGGTGCAGATCGAGATCGACGCCTCGCGCACCATGTCGCGCGAGGAGCGCCTCAGAACGCTTGATTTCGAGCAGATGAGCACCGCCGAGATCGCCGAGGCCAAGCGCATGCTGGCGCGGTTGCGGCTGCCGGTCAAACCGATCCCGACGCGCCGAGGCATGGCCGCGATCCATGGCCGCGAGATCGACGGGCGGCGCACGCTGCGCGCGGCGATGCGGGCCGGGGGCGAATTGCGCAAGCTCCAGATGAAGGCGCCGCGCCCGCGCTGGCCCAACCTCGTGGTGCTGTGCGATATTTCCGGCTCGATGAGCCAATATAGCCGTATGGTGCTGCATTTCCTGCACGCAGTGGCCAATCACAAGGGTGCGGGCTGGTCCAGGGTGCATGCCTTCACCTTTGGCACACGGCTGACCAACATCACCCGGCATCTCGCCACCCGCGATGTCGATCAGGCGCTGAAGGCCGCCGGGGCACAGGCGCAGGACTGGGAAGGTGGCACGCGGATCGGCGAGAGCCTGCATGCGTTCAACCGTGACTGGTCGCGCCGGGTGACGGGGCAGGGGGCCGTGGTGCTGCTCATCTCCGACGGGCTTGACCGGGACGATACGGCGCTTCTGGAAAAGGAGATCGAGCGGCTACATCTTTCGGCCCGTCGCCTGATCTGGCTCAACCCGCTGCTGCGTTGGGACGGGTTCGCACCCAGGGCCGCGGGCATCCGCGCGATGTTGCCGCATGTCGACAGTTTCCGCGCGGGCCATTCTGTCGCCACGCTGGAGGAACTTGCCATCGCGATTTCGCGCCCCGACGACATGGGCGAGAAGTCGCGGCTGATGGCAATGCTTGACGGGTGATTGACGGTCCGAGGGGGCATTTTTGCGGAGCCGGGTTGACGTGGCCGGGCCGCGAGGGTGTCACGCTGATCGCCGAGGCGTCGGCAGAGCGAAATTTGACCGATCATGCAAATGCGAACGGCTGCCCCTTGCGGGTGACTGCTTTCTTTTGTTTGGTGAGGGGGGGCCTGATTGGGGGAAAACCATGGACCGTTTCGACAACATTCCCGAAATCGCGCTCGACTGGATGCAGGCGGGCCGCAAGGTGGCGCTGGCCACGGTGGTCGAGACGTGGGGCAGCGCGCCGCGCCGGGTGGGGGCGCAATTGGCGATCTCGGACGAAGGCACGATCGAAGGGTCGGTCTCGGGCGGCTGTGTCGAGGGTGCGGTGGTGGCCGAGGCGCTGGAGGCGCTGGAGGACGGCGCACCGCGGATGCTGGAATATGGCGTCTCGGACGGGGATGCCTTTGCCGTGGGGCTGGCCTGTGGTGGCACGATTCGTGTGATGGTCGAGCCGGTCGGCCCGGTTCTGCCGGTGGCCCTGCTGGAAGAGCTGGTCACGGCGCGGGCGGCGCGCGAGCGGGTCGCGGTGGTCTCGCCACCGCAAGAGAGCGCTCGACGGCTGGTGCGCGAGGGGTTCGAGCAGCGCTTCCGCATGGACCGCTCGGGGTTTGAAGAGGATGGCAGTTTCGTGACCATCCACAATCCGCCCCTGCGCATGATCATCGTGGGCGCGGTGCATATCGCGCAGGCATTGGTGCCGATGGCGCGGCTCGCGGGGTTCGATCCGCTGTTGGTCGACCCGCGCCCGGCCTTTGGCTCGTCCGAGCGGTTTCCGGGTGAGACCATTCTTGATGACTGGCCCGATGAGGCGGTGACCGCGTTGGGGCTCGATGGGCGCACGGCACTGGTTCTGCTGACCCATGATCCGAAGCTTGACGATCCGGCGCTGATGGCGGCGCTGCGATCCGAGGTGTTCTATATCGGTGCGCTGGGATCGACCCGGACCCATGCCAAGCGCGTGGCGCGCCTCGACGAGGCCGGGTTTTCCGACGAGGAGATCGGGCGGATTCATGCGCCCGTGGGTCTGGATATCGGTGCGGCGGGACCGGCGGAAATCGCGGTGTCGATCCTGGCCGAGTGCCTGACGGTGTTGAGGAAGGGATGAAGTTTGGCCCGGCTGCCATAAAGGATGCCGAAGGGGCGATACTGGCGCATTCCGTCACGGTTGGAAAAAAGCGACTGCGCAAGGGGCAGGTTCTGAGTGCGGATCATATCGTGTCGCTTGAGGAGGCCGGGATCACGGATGTGACGGTGGCGCGGCTCGGGCCCGGTGATCTGCACGAGGATGAAGCCGCAAGCCTTGTCGCCGCGGCGTCGATCGAGGGCATGGGCGATGGGCTGAGCCTCAGCCGTGCCTTTACCGGCCGGGTCAACGTGATTGCCGATGGCCCCGGTGTCGTCCTCCTGGACGCGGTGCGGTTGCGCGAGGCCAACCGGGTGAACCCGATGATTACCGTGGCGACGGTGCCGCCGTTTCAACAGATGGCGAGCGGCGGGATGGTCGCGACGGTCAAGATCATTTCATACGGGGTGCCGGGCGAGGATGTGGCGCGCGCCGCCGACCATGCGCGTGGATCGCTGCGGCTGGCCCGGCCGGAAATCGCCAGTGCGAGCCTGATCGTCACCGAGATCGCGGGTGGCGCGGGCGAGAAGGGGCGTGATGCGATTGCCGGGCGGCTTGAAGCATTAGGCGTGGAATTGGCCGAGGTGGTGCGTGTGCCGCATGAGACCGGGGCGCTGGCGCAGGCCCTGGCCGGGGCGCGGGGTGCGGCGATCCTGATCCTGACCGGATCGGCGACTTCGGATTCGGCGGATACTGGCCCCGAGGCGTTGCGCCGGGCCGGGGGCCGTGTCGATCGTTTCGGCATGCCGGTTGATCCAGGAAACCTTCTGTTTATCGGCGCACTTGGTCAACGCCCGGTGATCGGGCTGCCGGGTTGTGCGCGCTCGCCCGCGCTCAACGGGGCCGACTGGGTGCTGAGCCGGGTGGTTTGTGGCGTTGAGGTCAGCCACGAAGACATTGCCGCGATGGGGGTGGGCGGGCTTCTCAAGGAGATTCCGACGCGCCCGATGCCGCGGCGCGGCAAGGCGCGCGCGGGCAAGGCGCCGGGGCCGGGCACGAAATCGTGAGGGCGGGAAAAACGCCGAGCGGAAAAATTCTGGGTTCTCAACCGGGGTGACCCGTGTTTAACTTGCACCAGAACAACACAAAACCAAATCTGGGAGGAGCCTATGCCACAGGTCAGCATGACCGTGAACGGCAAACCTGCGTCCGGCGATGTCGAAGGGCGCACGCTGCTGAGTTCATTTCTTCGCGACACGATGGGCCTTACCGGCACGCATGTCGGCTGTGACACCAGCCAATGCGGCGCCTGCGTGGTGCATGTGGACGGTGAGGCCGTGAAAGCCTGCACCATGTTCGCACTCGAGGCCGAGGGGGCCGAGGTGGCCACCATCGAGGGCCAGGCTGCGCCGGACGGCACGTTGAACGCCATCCAGGCCGCCTTTCAGGAGCATCACGGGCTGCAATGCGGGTTCTGCACACCGGGTATGGTGATGAGCGCTGCGGCGCTTCTGAAAGACAACCCCAAGCCGAGCGAGGCCGAGATCCGCGACTACCTCGAGGGCAATCTCTGCCGCTGCACCGGCTATCACAACATCGTCAAGGCGATCATGGCCGCATCCGGCCAGAACGTGGGCGCGATTGCCGCCGAATGAGGCGTAGGGTGGGTGTGATCCCGCCGCAAATGGGAGGAATTTGGAATGCCGAAGGATCATGAAGGCATTGGCGCCAGTAGCAAACGGCGCGAGGACGTGCGGTTTCTGACCGGCGCGGGCAATTATACCGATGATATCAACGTGAACGGCCAGGCCTATGTGCATTTCCTGCGCTCGGACGTGGCGCATGGCCGGTTGACCAAGGTCGACACCAGCGAAGCCGAGGGCATGCCGGGTGTCATCCGCGTCTTTACCGGGGCGGATTTCGAGGGCGTGGGCGGGCTTCCCTGCGGCTGGTGCGTGACCGACCGGCATGGGCAACCGATGCAGGAACCGGCGCACCCGGTTCTGGCACAGGGCAAGGTGCGTCACGTGGGCGACCCGATTGCCGCCGTGGTGGCCGAGACCGCCGAGCAGGCACGCGATGCCGCCGAGGCGATCGAGGTGGATATCGAGGACCTTCCGGCGGTGGTCGACATGAAAGCGGCGCTCAAGGATGATGCGACGAAGGTGCATGACGATCTGAGCTCGAACCTCTGCTATGACTGGGGGTTCGTCGAGGAGAACCGCGAGGCGGTGGACAAGGCCATCAACGAGGCCGCGCATGTCACCACGCTGGAATTGAAGAACCAGCGGCTGGTCGCCAACCCGATGGAACCGCGCGTGGCGGTGGGTGATTTCAACCGCGCCACGGGTGAGCACACGCTTTATACCACGAGCCAGAACCCGCATGTGATCCGCCTTCTGATGGGGGCTTTCGTGCTGGGCATTCCCGAGCACAAGCTGCGCGTCGTGGCGCCCGATGTGGGCGGTGGCTTTGGCTCGAAGATCTTTCACTATGCCGAAGAGGCGTTCTGCACCTTTGCCGCCAAGGCGGTGAACCGGCCGGTGAAGTGGACATCCAGCCGGTCCGAGGCGTTCATCTCGGACGCGCATGGTCGCGACCATGTGACGAAGATCGAACTGGCGCTGGACAAGGACAACAATTTCACCGCGATCCGCACCGAAACCTATGCGAATATGGGGGCTTACCTCTCGACCTTCGCGCCTTCGGTGCCGACATGGCTGCACGGGACGTTGATGGCAGGCAATTACAAGACGCCGCTCATCTATGTGAACGTCAAGGCGGTCTTTACCAACACGGTGCCGGTCGATGCCTATCGCGGTGCCGGGCGGCCCGAGGCGACGTTCCAGCTTGAGCGGGTGATCGACAAGGCCGCGCGCGAGCTGGGCGTGGACCCGATCGCACTGCGCCGGCAGAATTTCGTGACCGAGTTCCCCTATGCCACGCCGGTGGCGGTGGAATATGACACGGGCGATTATAACGGCACGATGGATGTGCTTGAAAAGATGGCCGATCTCTCGGGGTTCGAGGCGCGGCGCAAGGAGAGCGAGGCGCGTGGGAAACTGCGGGGTCTCGGGCTCAACTGCTATATCGAGGCCTGTGGCATCGCGCCCTCGCAATTGGTGGGCCAGTTGGGCGCGCGGGCCGGGCTCTACGAGAGCGCGACCGTGCGGGTGAACGCCACCGGCGGGATCGTGGTCATGACCGGATCGCACAGTCACGGGCAGGGCCACGAGACGACATTCCCGCAGGTGATCGCCGACATGATCGGGATCGACGCGGATATGGTCGAGATCGAGCATGGCGATACGGCCAACACGCCGATGGGCATGGGTACCTATGGCTCGCGCTCGATCGCAGTGGGCGGGAGCGCCATGGTGCGCGCCGCCGAGAAGGTGATCAACAAGGCCAAGAAGATCGCCGCCCACCTGATGGAGGCCAGCGAGGCGGATATCGAGTTGAAGGACGGGCAGTTCAGCGTGGCGGGCACCGACAAGTCGGTGGCCTGGGGCGATGTGACCCTGGCGGCCTATGTGCCGCATAACTATCCGCTCGACGAGATCGAACCGGGGTTGGAGGAGACGGCGTTTTACGATCCGTCGAACTTTACCTATCCGGCCGGGGCCTATGCCTGTGAGGTCGAGGTCGATCCCGAAACCGGCAAGGTCGAGATCAAGCGGTTCGCCGCAGCCGACGATTTTGGCAACATCATCAACCCGATGATCGTCGACGGGCAGGTGCATGGCGGGATCGGACAGGGGATCGGGCAGGCGCTGCTGGAAAACTGTGTCTATGATGAAAGCGGTCAGATCCTGAGCGCCTCGTTCATGGATTACGCCATGCCACGGGCCGATGACGTGCCGTTCTATGACGTCGATCATTCGAGCCAGACGCCCTGCACCCACAACCCGCTGGGCGTGAAGGGCTGTGGCGAGGCCGGTGCCATCGGGTCGCCCCCGGCGGTCGTGAACGCGGTGATCGACGCGCTGCATTCGGGCGGTCACAAGGTGGATCACATCGACATGCCGGTGAGCCCCGCGCGTGTCTGGGCGGCGATGAACGCATAAGGAGGACGAGGACATGTATGCATTTGATTTTGAACGGCCCTCCACGCTTGCCGAGGCGGAAAAGGCGCTTGCAACCGAGGACGCACAGGCGCTTGGCGGCGGGCAGACCCTGATCCCGACGCTGAAACAGCGCCTTGCAATGCCGTCGAAACTGGTAAGCCTTGGCGCGATCGATGAGATCAAGGGCGTGCGCAAGGGTGATGACGGCGCGCTTTGCGTGGGCGGTGGCGCCACCCATGCGACGGTGGCGCGCGAGGCGGCGGCGGATTACCCGGCGCTGGCGGCGCTGGCGAGCCATATCGGCGATCCGGCGGTACGCAACCGGGGCACCATCGGTGGCAGCATCGCCAACAACGACCCGGCGGCCTGCTATCCGGCGGCGGTGCTGGGTTCGGGGGCGACGGTGGTCACCAACAAGCGCGAGATCGCGGCGGATGATTACTTCACGGGGTTGTTCGAGACCGCCCTCGACGAGGGCGAGATCATCACCGAGGTGCGTTTCCCGATCCCTGAAAAGGCCAACTACCAGAAGTTCGAACAGCCCGCGTCGCGCTTTGCGCTGGTCGGGGTGTTCGTCGCGAAATACGCAGATGGCGTGCGGGTGGCCGTGACCGGGGCGAGCGAAGGCGGCGTGTTCCGCTGGAGCGAGGCCGAGGCGGCACTTTCGGGCGCGTTTTCAGCGGATGCGGTGGCCGGGCTGGCGCTTTCCGCGGACGGGATGATGTCGGACCTGCATGGCAGCGCCGCGTATCGTGCGCACTTGGTTGGCGTGATGACCCGTCGCGCGGTGGAATCGGCAGGCTAAGGTTATGGAAAATCAGGGAAAACGCGGGTCCGGGTGGCCCGCGTTTTCTATTCCGGTTTGCGCGCGATAAAGTCGATCAGGGCCGACAGGCCGGAATGGCCGCGCCCCTCCTGCACCTCGCGTTCGTATTCTCGGCATTCATGAATTTCCCATCCGAGGAAGCTCTCGGACAGGGTCTTGCAGGTATACATGTTGCGCACGTCAGGCGGGCCGCCGGTGCCGTGGGCAATCTGCTCGGGGGTGTAGCCGTGCAGCATCATGAGCCCGCCGGGTTTCGTCGCGTCCTGCATCTTGCGGAAAAGTTGCGCGCGCTCGGCCGGGCCGACGAACTGGATGAAAACACCGAGCACGATGTCGTAAGTCCCGTCGAACTCCTGTGTCAGAACGTCGAACCGGCGAAAATCGACCGTAACGCCGCGCTCATCGGCCAGGATGCGGGCCTTGGCGATGGCCGAAGGGGCGAATTCGAGGGCTGTCACCTGCAAACCGCGCTGCGCGAGATGGACCGAATTGCGCCCTTCGCCGTCGGCGACCGAGAGCACGGAGAGGCCGGGTTGAAAAATATCCGCATGATCGAGAAGAAACTGTGCGGGTTCTTTTCCGAAGAGATAATCCGGCGTCGCGAAACGTTCTTCCCACATGTTGGCGCCCAATCTTTACGAAAATGAAAACGCCCCGCGCGACCTTTCGGGCGGCGGGGCGTCGCGTGCACTGTCAGCCGGTCATTTCTGTGGCAGGGGCGCGATCATCATGATCATCTGGCGCCCTTCCATTTTCGGCATGTTCTCGACCTTGCCGATCTCCTTGACGTCTTCGGCGACCCGCTCGAGCAACCCGCGCCCGAGATTCTGGTGCGCCATCTCGCGGCCCCGGAATCGCAGCGTGATCTTGACCTTGTCACCGCCCTCGAGAAATTTCACCACGTTGCGCATCTTGACGTCATAGTCATGCGTATCGGTGTTGGGGCGGAACTTGACCTCTTTGATTTCAATGGTCTTTTGCTTTTTCCGGGCCTCGGATTCACGCTTTTGCTGTTCGTATTTATACTTGCCGAAATCCATGATCTTGCAGACCGGTGGATTGGCATTGGGCGAAATCTCGACAAGGTCGAGTCCGACCTCTTCGGCCATTTCAAGGGCACGTTCCGGGGTGACAACCCCGACATTTTCACCCTCGGCGCCGATCAGGCGAATCTCGGTTGCGCGGATGCGATCATTGACGCGGGGTCCGGTGTCGCGCGTGGGTGGCGCGTTGTGAGGTCTGCGAGCTATGGTTTTTGTCCTTCGATTGTTTTCCGGAAATCCGAGTCTGCACGGTAAACTTGGCCGGGCCGCACTTCAAGCGGCAAAATTCGGCGGAAAAGGGCCATTTGACCGAGGTTTTCCCCTTGCGGGTTGCGTGGTTGGATCGCATTTGACATGTCCAAGGTCGATCCCCTTGTAGGGTGGGGACGACGAGTGTGAGAGGATGAAGATCATGAAAAATTTGCTTTGGGTCGTGGTGGCGGTTGCCGTGCTCGGGATCGGGTATTTCGTGTGGACCGGCCAGAGCGTGGACGAAGCCGTTGAAACGATGTCGGAAACGGGTACGCAAGCGGGTGATACTGCTTCTGATGCCGCGGATGAGGCAACAGAATCCGTGAGCGAGGCCGCCGAAGAGGCCGCGCAAGCCGCCGAAGAGGCAGCCGAAGCCGCTGGCGAGATGGCCGAGGAGGCCGTCGAGGATGCCGAACAAGCCATTGATGATGCTGTGGAAAACGCCACCGATTCCGACGAGGAGTCGACCGACACCACGCAAGGTGAGACCAGCGATACGGCGGACACCACCGAGGAGACTTCGACGGATGATGACGCCACCGGGGATACAGCCGACGTGACCACGGATGCGGATGCGAGTGTCGAAACTACGGATGAGAATGCAGGTGGCGAGACCACGGATACGAGTGGCGAAACCACGGATGAGGCGCCTGAAACGACCGACGAGTCGGCGGCAGAAGACACTGATTCTACTGCAGAAACCTCCGATGAAGCCATGAGTGAAACGGCGGATGAGAGCGCGGGTGAGACGGGTGAGGCGTTGACCGTGGACGGGTTCGATTTCGACCGGGTCGTGGAGATGATTGACGGGAGCGAGAGCATTGGTTCGGGTGAGAAGATGCTGCTCAAGACCGGGCTGGAGAGCGCGCGCGACAATCCTGAAATGCTTGAGGAAATCCTGAACGAGATCAAGCAAGCGCTTGATATGTAACCAGTTTCCCCAAACGGTTTTCCGGGTCTTTGGTTGCCCCCGTCCGGTTGTCCGGGCGGGGGTTTTTCGTGCGTGGCGATGCCGCGCCCACAATGGTTAACGTCGCCCGGGACCCGATTTGCGGGGGGGTGACATCCGGCTGCTGTCCGGCTGCCGCCCGGCTGCCGGGTGACAGGGCGACGGTTAACCCTTTGTTAGGTTAACGGGGCGCGCGGTGATGGGTGGAGATGCCGGTTTGACCGGGCCCTTCCATGTTGTATTGCAACAGGAGCAACAGTAACCTCGCGGGTCATCAGACCATTGTTCCCTTGGACAAACCAGATTTCGAGAAAAGGACACCATGATTAGCCTGTTCATCGCCTTCCTGTCTCTTTCCATTGCGGTTTCCTTCTTCTGTTCGCTGTGGGAGGCGGTGCTTTTGAGCATTTCGCCCTCCTACATGCAGATCGAGCTCAACAAGGGGAGCAGGTCCGGCCAGATCCTGAAGGATTTCAAGAACAACATCGACCGCCCGCTGGCGGGCATTCTGACGCTGAACACGATCGCGCACACGGTCGGGGCGATCGGCGTCGGTGCGCAGGCGACCCAGATCTGGGCCGATAGCAACCCGTTGATCACCGGGCTGATCGTTCCGGTCGCGATGACCGCCGCGATCCTGATCCTCTCGGAGATCATTCCCAAGACGATCGGCGCCACCAACTGGCGCATGCTGGCGCCGTTCACCGCCCGGTCGCTTGACCTGATCGTGAAGGTGCTGGCGCCTTTCGTGTGGATTTGCCAGTTGGTTACCGGCGTCTTCAACGCCGACAAGGAAAAGCAGATTTTCAGCAGGACCGATTTTCTGGCCATGGCGCAGATCGGGTCGGAGGAAGGGCATCTCGATCAGAGCGAGATCCAGGTCATCGAGAGCATATTGCAATTCAAGGCCCACAAGATCCGGGACATCATGACGCCGCGCACCGTGCTGGTGACCGCACCGCAGACGATGACAGCGCGGGAGTTCTACGATTACCAGGACGAGCTGACCTATTCACGTATTCCGCTGCGCGAAGAAGCAACGTCGGAAACCATCGTCGGATATATTCTCAAGGACGATGTTCTTGAACACCTCATCGACGAGTCGGACGACAAGCCGTTGAGTTCGTTCATCCGCGATATCCTCGTGGTGCCGGAAGATTACAACGTCTTCCAGTTGTTCAACGATTTCATCAAGCGGCGCGAGCATGTGGCCCTTGTGGTCGACAGCTATGGTGGCACGGCCGGAATCGCGACCATCGAAGACGTGATCGAGACGCTTCTCGGGGCGGAAATCGTCGACGAGACGGACAGGACCGTCGACATGCAGGACAAGGCGCGGGAATTGCGCAAGAAACGCCTCGCCCGCAAGAAGGGTCAGGGCGCGTAGCTGCGCGGCGGGGGGGGCGCGGTGGCCCGTCATCTGCGCAACGAAAAAGGGCGCCCGCTGGGGGCGCCCTTCGTTGATTCCGATGCCGGGCTTCAGCAGCTGTAATACATGCCGAATTCGACCGGGTGGGGGGTGTGCTCGAAGAGTTCGACCTCTTCCATCTTGAGGTCGATATAGCCCTCGATCTGGTCCTTGGTGAAGACGTCGCCCGCAAGCAGGAAGTCGTGATCGTTGGCAAGGCAGTCGAGCGCCTCGCGCAGTGACCCACAGACGGTGGGGATGCCGGCGAGCTCCTCGGCGGGCAGGTCGTAGAGGTTCTTGTCCATCGCCTCGCCCGGGTCGATCTTGGACTTGATGCCGTCGAGCCCGGCCATCAGCAGTGCGGCAAAGCACAGGTAGGGGTTGGCCGAAGGATCGGGGAATCGGGCCTCGACGCGCTTGGCCTTGGGGCTTTCGGTCCATGGGATGCGCACGCAGCCCGAGCGG
Source organism: Aquicoccus porphyridii (assembly GCF_008369105.1). Taxonomy (GTDB): domain Bacteria; phylum Pseudomonadota; class Alphaproteobacteria; order Rhodobacterales; family Rhodobacteraceae; genus Aquicoccus; species Aquicoccus porphyridii. The sequence goes on from NZ_VINQ01000001.1 coordinate 241,370, forward strand.
TTGCGGGCGGAATAGGCACGCAGCACTGGAGCCTCGAAGCCGGGGATCAGGCGCTTGTAGCTGTTGGTCGAGGGGTTGGTGAAGGCGTTGAGCGTCTTGGCGTGCTTGAGGATGCCGCCGATGAACCAGAGCGCCTCCTGGCTGAGGTCGGCATATTTGTCACCGGCGAAGAGCGGCTTGCCGTCTTTCCAGATCGACATGTTGCAATGCATGCCGGTGCCGTTGTCGCCATAGATCGGTTTCGGCATGAAGGTGGCCGATTTGCCATAGGCGGCGGCGACGTTGTGGATGACGTATTTGTATTTCTGAAGCTCGTCGGCCTGCTTGGTGAGGCTGTCGAAGATCAGGCCGAGCTCGTGCTGGCACGAGGCCACTTCGTGGTGGTGCTTGTCGACCTTCATGCCGAGGCGCTTCATGGTCGAGAGCATTTCCGAGCGGATGTCCTGGCCGTCATCGACCGGGTTGACCGGGAAATAGCCGCCCTTGACGCCGGGGCGGTGGCCGGTGTTGCCCATTTCGTACTCGGTGTCCGAGTTCCACGCGCCGTCGATGGCGTCGACCTCGTAGCTGACCTTGTTCATGGTGTTGGAAAAGCGCACGTCGTCGAACAGGAAGAATTCCGCCTCGGGCCCCCAGAACGAGGTGTCGCCGATGCCCGACGCCTTGAGATAGGCCTCGGCCTTCTGGGCGGTGCCGCGCGGGTCGCGGGCATAGGGTTCACCGGTGTCGGGTTCGACGACCGAGCAATGCACGCAGAGGGTTTTCTCGGCATAGAACGGGTCGAGATAGGCGCTTTCGGTGTCGGGCATGAGCTTCATGTCGGAGGCTTCGATGCTCTTCCAGCCGGCGATCGAGGAGCCGTCGAACATGAAGCCCTCTTCGAGGAAATCCTCGTCGACCTGATCGGCCATGACGGTAACATGCTGGAGCTTGCCGCGCGGGTCGGTGAAACGGATATCGACATAGTCGACCGCCTCGTCCTTGATCGTGTTGAGGATGTCCTTGATGCTCATTCCGTTGGTCCTTTTCGTCTGTAGAATGGTTCGATGTGTGTTTGTGGCTGGGCCTGTGGCTGCGCCGCCGGGCCGTGATGAAGCGGCGCGTCAGAGCGCGTCGGAGCCGGTTTCGCCGGTGCGGATGCGGATCGCCTGTTCGATGGGCGAGACGAAGATCTTGCCGTCGCCGATCTTGTCGGTCTTGGCGGCCTCGACGATGGCCTCGATGGCCTGTTCGACGAGATCGTCGTCAAGCACCACCTCGAGTTTGACCTTGGGCAGGAAATCGACCACGTATTCGGCGCCGCGGTAAAGCTCGGTATGGCCTTTCTGGCGGCCGAAACCCTTGACCTCGATCACCGAGAGCCCCTGAACGCCGACTTCTTGCAGCGCCTCTTTGACTTCATCGAGCTTGAATGGCTTGATGATGGCTTCGATCTTTTTCATGGGGGCCTCCCTCGCAATGCATTCGGGTGTGACTCAGCACTTCCCGTGGGCGGGCACAATTCGATAGGCTGGTGCCGGGCGGTGCTGTCGGGGTGAAAACGAAGGCGCGCCTAAAATTTAGGCACGGAGCCTTTATTCTGGGCGAAAGTGAATCGGGAGAGGCCGGAACATGACCGAGGTGCTGACGGCGGGGCAGATGCGGGCAATCGAAGCCGCGGCGATCGAAAGCGGCGCGGTTTCGGGGCGCGAACTGATGGAGCGCGCCGGGCGGGGCGTGGTCGCGGCGCTGTTCGAGGAATGGCCGGAACTGGCGGCGGCGCCGCATCGTGCGGTGGTGCTGTGCGGGCCGGGCAACAACGGTGGCGACGGGTTCGTGGTGGCGCGGCTCCTGAAGGACTGGGGCTGGGAGGTGGCGCTGTTCCTTGTGGGCGACGCCGAGCGGCTGCCGCCGGATGCGAAGGCGAATTGCGTGCGATGGGCGGCCATGGGGCCGGTCGGGGATTGGTCCGGGGCCGGGGGCGCGATGCAGGCCGACCTGGTGGTGGATGCGCTGTTCGGCACCGGGCTGACACGACCGGTGTCCGAGGATGCCACCACGCCGATCCGGGCCTGCGCGGGTGCGCGGAATCGCCCGCGCATCGTGGCGGTGGATATCGCCTCGGTCATGGATGCCGATAGCGGGCGGGCGTTGGGGCCTGTCGGCTTTGCCGATCTGACGGTCACGTTTCATCGTGCCAAGCTGGGGCATTACCTCGCCGAGGGGCCGGGGCGGTCGGGGCGGTTGCGGGTCTGTGATATCGGGTTGAGCGGGGCGGCCTCGGGCGCGGTTCGGATCGCGCACCCGTCTTGCGCCGGCAAGGCGGTGGCGGGGCACAAATATGCCAGCGGTCACGCGCTGGTCCTGTCGGGCGGGGCCGGGCGCAGCGGTGCCGCGCGGCTGGCGGCGCGGGGGGCGCTTCGGATGGGCGCCGGGCTGGTCACGCTGGGGGTGCCGGGGTCGGCGCAGATGGAGGTGGCGAGCCAGATCACCGCGATCATGCTGGCCCGCGTCGAGGATGGCGCGGGGCTGGCCCGGGTGCTGGAGGATGGGCGGATCAACGCGCTTTGCCTCGGGCCGGGGTTGGGGGTCGGGCGCGCACGCGATCTGGTGGCGGCGGCCTTGGGCGCGGACGATCCTGACGGTCCGGCGCGGGCGCTGGTGCTGGATGCCGATGCGCTGACGGCGTTCGAGGATGATCCGCAAGACCTGTTCAAACGGCTGCATGATGGCTGCGTTCTCACCCCCCACGGGGGCGAGTTTGCGCGGCTGTTTCCCGATCTTGCCGAGAAGCTGGCGGCGCCTGCCACCGAAGGCCCGGGGTTTTCCAAGGTGGATGCGACGCGCGAGGCGGCGGCGCGGGCGGGGTGCGTGGTCCTGTTCAAGGGGGCCGATACGGTGATCGCGGGGCCGGACGGGGCCTGCGTCATCAACGGGGCGGTTTACGACCGCGCCGCGCCGTGGCTGGCCACCGCCGGGTCGGGTGATGTGCTGGCAGGGTTCATCACCGGGCTGCTGGCGCGCGGGTTTGCACCGCTTGAGGCCGCCGAGACGGCGGCATGGCTGCATGTGGAATGTGCCCGCAGCTTTGGCCCCGGCTTGATTGCCGAAGACCTGTCCGAAGAATTGCCCCGGGTGTTGCGCGCGCTTGGCGTCTGAGCCGGATGCTCAGGCTGCGCGGCGCAGCGGTTCGGGGGGCTCGCAGGACAGTTCGAGCCCGTCGACATAGAGGATATGGGGCGCGTCGAAGATGAGGTCGAAGAGCCGCAGGTCGCGGACCGGACCCCGGCGGATGAATTCGCCATCGACCAGGTCACGCGCGGCGACGAGGGCCTGTTCGCGGCCAAAGAGCGCCTCGGCCCGCCAATCGCGCAGGAGAACCCGCTGATCGGCGGGGATGAGAATGTCGGCCGCCGGGACGCCCTGGCCCAGCGATCCGGCGGCGATCTGCACCGTTTCGACCCGCGCGCGCCGGGCTTTCAGCCCGTGCAGGAGCACCATGCCGCGATTGCGGGTGATGATCCTGTCACCGGGGCTCAGATGTTCGACCGGCAGCGCGCCGTCGAGCGTGAGGATCGTGCTGCCGATGGGAAAACCGTTGGAGATGGATGTACGTTCTGGATCGTCGACGCGCGGTGACGCGGCGAACGACCCCTTGGGGATCTGTGTCATTGGGCAAACCTGCTCTTACTGCCTTATTGTTTTGTCACAGCTTATGACAAGAGCGGGTTAATGTCGCCTGTTTTTTCGTCGACACATCCGGTGGATTTGCCCTCGCCATGGTCAGGGGGCTTTGCTAGAAGGCGGGCGCGTGCGGGTGTGGCGGAACTGGTAGACGCACCAGATTTAGGTTCTGGCGCCGCAAGGCGTGGAGGTTCGAGTCCTCTCACCCGCACCAAAAGCCCCGACACGGCGTTTTCCGGCCAGAGACGGGTGGCGGCGATTCAGGGTTGATCCCCCCCAATGCCGCCATTAGGAAGGCGCAAATTTCGTCAGGCTGCCGGACGGGCGGCCTGTTAAGCTCATGCGAGGAAGCACATGCAAGTCACCGAGACCCTGAACGACGGCCTCAAGCGCGCCTATCAACTGCTGCTCACGGCGCAGGAACTGGATGACAAGGTCAACCAGAAACTGGCCGAGGCCCAGCCCGATATCGAGATGAAGGGCTTTCGCAAGGGCAAGGTGCCGATGGCGCTTTTGAAAAAGCAGTTCGGCCAGCGCATCCTTGGCGAAGCGATGCAGGAATCGATCGACGAGGCGATGGGCCAGCATTTCGAGGAGACCGGCGACCGCCCCGCGCTTCAGCCCAAGATCGAGATGGTCGATGGCGAGAACTGGAAAGAGGGCGACGACGTCACCGTCGAGATGTCCTATGAGGCGCTGCCCGAGATCCCCGAGGTCGATCTCAAGGCGATCTCGCTTGAAAAGATGGTCGTCAAGGCCGGCGAGGACGAGGTGAACGAGGCGCTGGAGAACCTGGCCGAGACGGCGCAGGATTTCGAGCCGCGCAAGAAGGGCACCAAGGCCAAGGACGGCGACCAGGTGGTGTTCGATTTTGTCGGCCGCGTCGATGGCGAAGCCTTCGAGGGCGGGTCGGCCGAGGATTACCCGCTGGTTCTGGGCTCGGGGTCGTTCATCCCCGGCTTCGAGGAGCAACTGGTCGGCGTCAAGGCCGGTGACGAGCCCGATGTGACGGTGAATTTCCCCGAGGATTACCAGGCCGAGCACTTGGCCGGGAAAGAGGCCGTGTTCTCCTGCACCGTGAAAGAGGTGAAGGCGCCCAAGAAGGCCGAGATCAACGACGAGTTGGCGCAGAAATTCGGCGCCGAGGACCTGGCCGCGCTCAAGGCCGACGTGGCCAAGCGGCTGGAGGAAGAATATTCGGGTGCGGCCCGCGCGGTGATGAAACGCGCGCTGCTGGACGCGCTCGACGAGGCGGTGAGCTTTGATCTGCCGCCGAGCCTTGTCGAGGCCGAGGCCAAGCAGATCGCGCATCAGCTCTGGCACGAGGAAAACCCCGAGGTGGAAGGCCATGACCACGGCGAGGTCGAGGTGAGCGACGAGCACACCAAGCTGGCCGAGCGCCGGGTGCGTCTCGGCCTGTTGCTGGCCGAGCTGGGCCAGAAGGCCGAGGTCGAGGTGACCGATGCCGAGATGACGCAGGCGATCATGAACCAGGCACGGCAATACCCCGGTCAGGAGCGCCAGTTCTTCGAGTTCATCCAGCAGAACCAGCAGATGCAGCAGCAACTGCGCGCGCCGATCTTCGAGGACAAGGTTGTCGATTACGCCTTCGAGCTGGCCACGGTCAGCGAGAAGGAGGTCAGCAAGGACGAGCTGCAAAAGGTCGTCGAGACGCTGGACGACGAATAAGCCGGGCCTCCGGCCCGCCGCATCGACAAGCCGCACAGACCAGAAGGGCCGTCCCGCCGGGGCGGCCTTTTCATGTGCGGGATGGCGGTGTTCGGGCGGGGATTCGAGTATTTCCACCAGGAAAGAGCAGGGGGCCTTGCCCAACTGTCTGTTCTTTCTTGGGAAAAATACTCGAAAACCCGGGCCGTGTCATGCGCAGGGGGGCGGGGGTGGTCACCGGGTCAGGTGCGGGCCTGTTTGGCCAGTTGCGTTGCAAGATCGCCATAGCCGGTGAAGCGGCGCTCGAAGCTCAGGCCGAGCCGGGTGGCGGCCTCTCGGGCCTTTTCGGTGAGCGCGTCATCCTCGCTCTGGGCAAGATAGACCAGTTTCTCGTAATGGCCGAAATAGGTGTCGAGCAATTGCGGGTGGCGGTCGAGGCCGAGCGGTTTCCACACGAAGGCGTCGAACTGGCGGGCAAGGAAATCGGTGAGGTAGAAGGTGGTGATCTCATCCTCGGAACGGGCGGCGAAGGCGGTGTTGCCCTCGAAGAACGAATAACAATGCGGGCCGGGGATCATTTCGACGCCCAGTTCCCTGCATTTTTCCCACAATTGCCCGCCGGTGCCGCAATCGGCGTAGACGACGAAGATCCGGTCGTAGCGGTCGCGGTGGGCCGTGACCGTTTCGGCCACCCGTTCGGTGATCCGGTCGGGCGTGTTGTGCAGGATCGCGGGCAGGCAGACCAGATCGACGTGATCCCAGCCGTTCATCTCTTTCAGCGCGATGATCTCGCGGGCGAGCGCGCCGCAGGCCACGAGCAGAAGCCGCGCCCTGGCGCCCGTGAGGGCAAGGCCGGCTTCTGTCAGGGTTTCGTCGTCGGGTATCATGGCACAGCGCGGCGCATTGCGCGCCGCCCATAGCGTTTCGGGCAACATTCGAATCGCCTCGAGTCTACCGCGCTTGGCGCTCTTGCGATATCGGCGATACCGTGTGTATCGGGTGTTTCCCGAAACACCTCAGACCGTTGCGCCCTGGTTGTGCTTGCGCGACACGAGGGTTTTCGCGGTTTCCACCGCGACGGCGGCATCGCGGCAATAGGCGTCGGCGCCGATCGCGCGGCCGAATTCCTCGTTCAGCGGGGCGCCGCCCACGAGCACGATGAAATCGTCGCGTTTGCCCTGTTCGATCATCGTGTCGATCACGACCTTCATATAGGGCATGGTGGTCGTCAGCAGGGCCGACATGCCGAGAATGTCGGGTTCCTCGGCCTCGAGCGCTTCGAGATAGGCCTCGACCGCGTTGTTGATGCCAAGGTCGACGACTTCGAACCCGGCGCCTTCCATCATCATCGAGACGAGGTTCTTGCCGATGTCGTGGATGTCGCCCTTGACCGTGCCAATCACCATCTTGCCCATGCGCGGCGCGCCGGTTTCGGCGAGCAGCGGCTTGAGGATATACATGCCGCCTTTCATCGCGTTGGCCGCGAGCAGCACCTCGGGGACAAAAAGGATACCGTCGCGGAAATCGTCACCGACGATCTTCATGCCGCCGACCAGCGCCTCGGTCAGGATCTTGTAGGGGGTCCAGCCGCGTTCGAGAAGGATGTTCACGCCTTCCTCGATCTCTTCCTTGAGGCCGTCATAGAGGTCGTCGAACATCTGGGCGACGAGATCGTCGTCGTCGAGTTCGCTGAGGATGATGTCTTCTTCTTCCTCGGACATGGGTGTTTCCTTTGTCGTTGGGCGCCGCGGTTGATCGGGTGGCGCGGGTTTCCCGATGCTATTGCCGGATTGTCGCAACCGGACTGTCCGGATTGCGACATGCGCGACGCATTGACCGACTTATACCGTGAATTCCCGTCAGCACGGCGCGAAAAATCTGCATGTGGAACATGAGTTTCATTGCAGATGTTCGCGGTATGTTCTATTTTGCGGATCATGGACGAATTTGGTGACATCGTGGAGCACACGCGCAGGCGCGGGCGCGGCGCGCTGTCGAACGTGGCGGGGCGGTTCGAACGGCTGGCGCGGGTCGAGGCGCATGACGGATGGGACATTCCCGAGGCCCGCGCGGGGTTCGGGACAGAACTGCGGGTGGAGCGGGCAGGGCGGATCATCACCTATAACCGCTCGCCCGACCTGCCGTTCGACCGGTCGATCAACCCTTATCGGGGATGCGAACATGGCTGTGTCTATTGTTTCGCGCGGCCGAGCCATGCCTATCTGGGCCTGTCGCCGGGGCTTGATTTCGAGACACGGCTGGTGGCCAAGGAGAACGCGCCGGAGGTTCTGGCGCGGGAATTGTCGGCACGATCCTACCGGGTGGCGCCGCTTGCCATCGGGACCAATACCGACCCCTATCAGCCGGTCGAGAAGACGCAGGAAATCATGCGCCGTTGTCTGGAGGTGTTGCGCGATTTCCGGCACCCGGTTGCAATCGTGACCAAGGGAGCGCTCATTGAGCGTGACATCGACATCCTGGCGCCTATGGCGCGCGACGGGCTGGTGCGGGTGGGCGTGTCGGTGACGACGCTGGACAACGATGTCGCGCGCCGGATGGAGCCGCGGGTGCCGCGCCCCTCCCGCCGGTTGGCGGTGATCCGGCGGCTCTCGGAGGCGGGTATTCCTGTGCGGCTCATGGTGTCGCCGGTGGTGCCGGGGCTGACCGATCACGAGATCGAGGCGATCCTGGAAGCGGGGCGGGATGCGGGTGCGGATGCGGCGAGCTGGATCATGCTGCGGCTGCCGCGCGAGGTATCGCCGCTGGTGCAGGAATGGCTGCAGGCGCATGAACCGGGGCGGGCGGGCAAGGTGATGGCGCGGCTGCGCGAGATGCACGGGGGCAAGGAATATGATGCGCGCTGGAGCCACCGGATGCGGGGCGAGGGGCCGCATGCGCGGATGATCGGCGCGCGGTTCAAGACGGCGGCGCGCCGACTCGGGCTGGCCGAGGGGCAGCCGGGATTGCGCTGCGATCTCTTTCGGGTGCCGCCGCGCGTCGGTGATCAGTTGCGCTTGTTCTGAGCCTCGAGCCAGACGCGGATCGCGCGGGCGACGGTTTCGGGTTTCTGGTGACAGACCCAGTGATCGGCCCCGTCGATCTCCACGCGGGTGAGGTTCGGGGCATAGTCTTCGAGCCCCTCGGTCGCGTCGGGGAGCAGGGCAGTGTCATCCGCGCCCCAGATGAGCAGGTGCGGCTGGCGCACCATGAGCCGCTCGCGGGGCAGGTCGGGCAGGTCGGTGATGGGCTGGCCCGGTTTGGCCACGCGCAGCGGCGAGGCGCGATACCAGTTGATCATGCCGCGCAGTCGCCCGGGGCCTGACCATGCCGCCTTGTAAGCGGCCAGGCGGTCGCCGGAGAGCCATGAGAGGTCCATCTTGGCGGAGAAGAGCGCCAGCAGTTTCTCGAAATCGTTTTCGGCAAGCGCATCCTCGGAGCCGTCGCGGCGCAGGTAGTGGATATATTGCGACGCTTCGGTCTGGGCCCCGCCGGCAGCGATGGCGCGCTGGAACGGGGCGGGGTGGACGCCGTTGACGATAACGAGCTGTGCCACGAGGTAGGGCCGCATCATCGCCAGCCCGTAGGCCACCGCCGCGCCCCAGTCATGGCCCAGCACGGTGCAGGGCGCGATGTCGAGCGCCGCGATCAGCTCGGCCATGTCGCCCACGAGTTTCGAGGCGGTGTATTCGCCCACGTCATGCGGTGCCCAGCTCTGGCCATAGCCGCGTTGATCGGGGGCGATCAGGTGATAGCCCGCGAGATGCGGGGCGAGATCGGCCCATGCGCCGCCATATTCGGGAAAGCCGTGCAGGCAGAGGATCACCGGTTGGCCGGGGTCGCCCCATTCGTGGAGGTGGAATGGCTGTCCGTTCAGCGTGATGTCGCGTTCGCGCATGGCCTGGCCTTTCATTCGCCCTTGGCCCGCGTTTCGAACCGCAGACCGGCGGCGGTGCGTGGAGCAAACCCTGCCCAATGGCTGTGTTCGGGTTTTGGGCTGCCATCGTCGTTCAGCGCATGCACCCCGTCCTCGGCATATTCGACGAGATCGAGGAATTGCGCGGCCTCGGTGTCGTTGCGCAGGTGCAGGTCCATGAAGGCGGTGGCGAAATGCTGGGTGATGTTGTTCATGCGCGCGGTGTCCCAGACCGCGTCGGCGTAATGGGAGAAGGGGATGAAATCGAGATGCGGCGAGGGTTGATAGCTCTCGGCCGGGGCGGGGATCGGGGCGGCGGCGTTGTGATTGGCCCCGATGAAGGTCAGGAGGTGGCGGTCGGTGCCGGTGGCCTGTTCGAAGATCTGGCGCATCGCGGGGTAGCTTGACACGTCATCGACCGATCCGGCCATGATCAGCGTCGGCTTGCGCAGCCCGGCCAGCCCGGTTTCATCCCAGAACGCGCGGTTCTTGCCCCAGGGGCCAATGGCGATGATGGCCTTGACCCGCTCGTCGATGAGTGACTCGTGGCTGTCGGTGCCGGCCATGTTGGCGGCCAAGAGGCCCTTTGGCGTGCCCCAGGTGTAGTCGACCGCCTGTTGCGTGACGCCCGCACCGCCGAAGATGAGCGCGCCGTAGCCGCCCATGGAATAGCCGATCACGCCGGTGGTGGTCGCATCGGTGATGTCGCCGATCGGGTCATCGAGCCCGGCCATGAAGTCGATCACTGCCCTCTGGTCCCAAGGGCGGTTCAGGAGGGTCGAGCCGAATGCCGCCTGGTCGGAATAGGTGCTGTCGGTGTGATCCACCGAGACGGTGACATAGCCCTTGGAGGCGAGATTTTCGCCGAGATGCGACATCAGGAACCGGTTGCCGGGATAGCCATGGCTGATCACCACGAGGGGGAACGTGCCTGTTGCCGGGGCGGCGTCGCGGGCGGCGCGGCCATGCAGGGTGGTCGGGGTCTGGCCGTCGCGGATCACGGTCTCGTAGGTGGTGCCCGGCTCGGTGCCGGGGGCGGCCGGATACCAGATTTCCACCGTGAGCGGGCGCTCGTAGGTCGGGGTGGCGTCTTCGGTCACGTTCAGGATATCGACGCGGTCGGGCATGGTGAAGCTGCGCTCCTGCACGCCGACGGGAAAATCCCCGATGGCGGCACGTTCGGGCGCGTCGGGGCGGATCGTGTCGATGCGGTTTTCGGCCATGACCGACCCGGCCCCCAGTGCGAGGGCCAGCGTTGCTGTGGTGAGGGTGTTCATGTGCGGTTCCTTCCCTGTCCTTGTCCGTCGCTGTTCGCTTGAGGACCATGACACCGAATTCATGACAACCCTGCAACCATTGGCGGGATTCCGTTGCGTCATATGCGGGTTTGACAGGGGGCAAGCCGTTGGGCGAGGAGATTTGCCGACATGCGAATGTATTCGGTGATGGGGCGAGCCAGAGTGACCAAGCCTGCCATCAAAGGGGGGGCGCGGTGCCACCCGGCGTCGACGCGCCGCGGCTAACCCGAGGGCTGCCGCGCCGCGCGCGGGGATGCGCGCGGCCGGAGCGTGACGATCAGGCGCGGCGGCGGCGCGGGCGGCGTTTGGGCGTGTCATCCTCGCCCGTGCCATCGGCGGCCGACGAGAAGGCGCCCAGGCGCGAGGTGATCTGGTCCAGTGTCGGGCGCGGGCCTTTGGGCGTGTTTTCAAGGGCTTCGCGCATTTTCCTCAAGTGATCGGGCATGGTGCCGCAACACCCGCCGATGAGTTTCACCCCGCAATCGCGGGCCAGAACGGCGTAATCGGCCATCAGTTCGGGCGTGCCGTCATAGTGGATATGACCGTCGTGATATTTCGGGATGCCCGCGTTGCCCTTGGCGATGATCGGGCGTTCGGAGCCTTGCGCGACAAATCCCAGAACGGTGCGCAGCAGGTCGGAGGCGCCGACGCCGCAATTCGCCCCGAAGGCGATCGGCGGGTTGGGCAATCCTTCGACCATATCGACCATGGCCGAAGAGGTCACACCCATCATGGTGCGGCCTGCCGTGTCAAAGCTCATCGTGCCGCACCACGGCATCCCGGCGAGCGAAAATGCTTCGGCCGCAGCCTTGTATTCCTCGGGGGCGGAGATGGTCTCGAGCCAGAGCACGTCGGCGCCGCCTTCCTTGAGACCTTCGGCCTGTTCATGGAAGATCTCGACCGCGAGGTCATGGGTGAGTGCGCCCATCGGCGCCATGATCTCGCCCGTCGGGCCGACCGACCCGGCCACGATCACCGTGCGTCCGGCGGCATCGGCCACGTCGCGCCCCAGTTCGGCGGAAATGCGCGACAACTCGCGGGCGCGTTTCTCGGCGCCGTGGAGTTTGAGGCGCGCGGCGTTGCCACCGAAGGAATTGGTCAGGAAAAGGTCCGACCCGGCCTCGACCGCGCCGCGATAGAGCGTGCGGATGCGGTCGGGGTGGTCGACGTTCCACATTTCGGGCGGTTCGCCGGATTCCAGCCCCATGTTGAACAGGTTGGTGCCGGTCGCGCCATCGGCCATCAGCCAATCGCGGGTGTCAAGCAGGCGTTGCAGCGGATTGGTCATGTCGGGCCCCGTTCAAGGATTGTCGGATCGTCCCCTTACATACCCGCATTCTGCGCGCAATTTCAAATCACGCATGATGATTATGGGCGCGAGATCGGCGTGAGGGATGACCGAGAGAAAATCGCGCGGAGCAAAACGCCCGCGCGGAGGGATCGGCCTGCGGCGGCCGGTTCGGGCTCAGACCTCGTTCATGACCTGCTGTTTGGCCACCGGGCCCAGCTCGGTCAGCTTGGCGCGAATGGTGTCGGCATCGGCGATGTCGCCCAGATCGGCGGCCACCTTGCGCACGACATCTTCGTGGCCGGGTTCCTCGAAATCGGATTTCACGACTTCGAGCGCGTAGGTGTTTGCGTCTTCACCGGTCTTGCCCAGAAGTTCGGCCGCCCAGAGGCCCAGAAGCTTGTTGGCGCGGTTGGCAGCGCGGAACTTCATTTCCTCGTCATGGGCATACTTGTTTTCGAATGCCCTTTCACGGTCGTCGAATGTGGTCATGGGGGTCATGTCTCCGCATGGCGTTTCGGTTGTTCCTGATATGCCGGTCCGGGGCGGTCTGCGCAAGACCCGGACCGCATCTTGCGACATTGCGGCCTATGGAATATGAGAACGCATGGCCGGGGACTCAGCCGCGGCCACGCTTGAGGAGCCCCCATGGCACGTCGCAAGAAGATTTACGAAGGCAAGGCCAAGACCCTGTTCGAGGGACCCGAGCCCGGCACGATCGTTCAGTATTTCAAGGATGACGCCACCGCGTTCAACGCGGAAAAGAAAGACGTGATCGAGGGCAAGGGCGTGCTCAACAACATGCTCAGCGAATATTTCATGACCGGGCTGACCAATATCGGCGTGCCCAACCATTTCATCCGGCGGCTCAACATGCGCGAGCAACTCGTGCGCGCCTGCGAGATCATCCCGCTCGAGATCATCGTGCGCAACTTTGCCGCCGGATCGCTGTCGAAGCGGTTGGGGATCGAGGAGGGCACGGCCCTGCCGCGCCCGATCATCGAATATTGCTACAAGGATGACGGGCTGGGCGATCCACTGGTCGGGGAAGAGCATATCGCCGCCTTCGGCTGGGCCAGCCAGCAGGACATGGACGACATCGTGAGCCTCGCGCTCAGGGTGAACGATTTCCTGTCGGGCGTGATGTACGGGGTCGGGATCAAGCTCGTCGATTTCAAGATCGAGGTGGGCCGGGTCTATGACGGCGATTTCCAGCGGTTGATCGTGGCCGACGAGATCAGCCCGGATTCCTGCCGGTTGTGGGACGTGGCGACGGGGCAGAAGCTCGACAAGGACGTGTTCCGGCGTGATCTTGGGTCGCTCACCGATGCCTATACGGAAGTGGCCCGGCGGCTGGGCGTGATGCCCAAGGGGTCGGCGGTGCCGATCAAGCCGACCTTGATCAACTGAGGCGACAATGCCCGCGACGCGGGCGGGATTGAGTATTTTGGGCAAGATGAAGCAGGCGCGCCTGCGCAGGATGACGGGGGTCAGGCCATGAAGGCGAAGGTTTATGTGATGCTGAAAGAGGGTGTGCTCGACCCGCAGGGGGCGGCGGTGCAGCATGCGCTTGGCGCGTTGGGGTTCGACGGTGTCGAAGGGGTGCGGCAGGGCAAGGTGATCGAGCTTGACCTCGCGACCGGCACGACCGAGGCGACGGTGCGCGAGATGTGCGAGAAGCTGCTCGCCAACACGGTGATCGAGAGTTACCGGATCGAGATGTGATGCGCGGCGCCGGTTGGGGCGGGGCGCGTGGAATGAACTCCATCCCGTGATAGGGGGCGCAATGAAGGCTGCTCAACTGACTGCGTGGCGTGCACCGCTTGAGATCGTGGATCTGCCCGAGCCGGTGGCGGGGGCGGGCGGTGTGGTTCTCAACCTGCTGGCCTGTGGGGTCTGTCGCAGCGATTGGCATGCGTGGACCGGCGCGGACCCGGATGTGCATCTGCCGCATGTGCCGGGGCACGAGTTCTGTGGCGAGGTGGTCGAGGTCGGCCCCGGGGTGCGGCGCTGGCGCGTCGGCGACCGGGTGATCGCGCCGTTCATCCTGGCCTGTGGGCAATGCCCGGACTGTGCGGCGGGCAACCAGACCGCCTGTGCCGATCAGGCGGTGCCGGGTTTTACCATCCCGGGGGCCTTTGCCGAACGGATCGCGGTGCCCTTTGCCGATCACAACCTGACCGCGTTGCCCGAAAGCATCGCGCCGGCCTTGGCCGCCGGGCTGGGCTGTCGCGTCACCACGGCCTGGCATGCGCTGACCGGGCGGGTGGGGTTGCGTGCTGGCGAATGGCTGGCGGTCTTTGGCGGTGGTGGCGTGGGCACGGCGGCGCTTTTGCTGGGGCGGGCATTGGGTGCGCGGGTCGTCGTGGTGGATGTCGTGCAGGACAAGCTCGACTATGCAAGCGGGCTGGGTGCCGATGCCGTGGTCAATGCGGCGGACGTGGACGCGGCCGAGGCGGTGCGCGAGATCACCGGCGGTGGCGCCGATGTGGCGCTTGAGGCGCTGGGGATCGAGGTGACGGTGGTGGGTGCGATCCAGAGCCTGCGCAAGCTGGGGCGGATGGTCATGGTCGGCATGCCCGCGGGCGATCATGTGAAGATGCATCTGCCGATGGATGCGGTCTATTCCGGGCAGTTGGCGATCTATGGCACGCGCGGCATGCCCGCGTGGCGCTATCCCAGCCTGCTTTCGCTGATCGAGGGTGGGCAGGTGGACTTGTCACCGCTGGTCACGCGGCATATCACCCTGGGCGAGGTGAGCGGTGAGCTGGCCGCCTTTGATGCCCCTGCGCCGCCGGGGGTGGCGGTGATCACCGATTTCACGCGATAGGACAAGGAGCCGGGTCCATGCATGCAGCCGTCATCGTCTTTCCGGGGTCGAATTGCGACCGTGATCTTGCCGTGGCGCTTGAGAGCGCGGGGGCGAAGGTCAGCATGGTCTGGCACAAGGATACCGACCTGCCCGCGGGCGTCGACATGGTGGGTATCCCCGGGGGCTTTTCCTTTGGCGATTACCTGCGCTGCGGGGCGATCGCGGCCAATTCGCCGATCTGCCGCTCGGTCGTGGCCCATGCCGAGCGCGGCGGGTATGTTCTTGGCGTCTGCAACGGGTTCCAGGTGCTGACCGAAACCGGGCTGCTACCCGGGGCGCTGCGCCGCAATGGCAATCTCAAGTATATCTGCAAGCCGGTCGAATTGCGGGTCGAGGATTGCGATACGGTTTACCTGCGCGGATACAAGCCGGGGCAGGTGATTACCGTGCCGATCGCGCATCATGACGGGAATTATTTCGTGGACGACGCCAAGCTGGCGCAGTTGCGAGACGAAGGGCGGATTGCTTTTTCCTATGTGAACAATCCCAACGGGTCGGTGGCCGATATCGCCGGTGTGGTCTCGAAGAACCGTCGGGTGCTGGGGATGATGCCGCATCCCGAGCGCATGGCCGAGGCGGCCCATGGCGGGACCGACGGCAAGGCGATGTTCGATGGCCTGATGGACGCGCTGGCGCTGGCCTGAGGGGCGGAATGCGCCGGGCAAAGCGGGCCTTTGCGGGCGGGTGTCCGTAAGGATCGGCGGTATTCTGCGCGTTTCGGGTGGCGAGGCCGTTCTGGTGTGCGTCCCGGGCGTTCCCGCGCTTGAGCGGGCGCACGGCGGGGCGTAAGCTGGTGTGATGGCAAGGCTTCCGGTTCCCAGTTCTGATCCACGTGAGCGTCGCACGCGCCTGACCGGGTGGCGGACGCGGATCGCGCTGGGGCTGTTGATCATTATCGCGGTGGCGACGGTGGTTGTTACCAACCACCTGCTGACCGAGCGGTTTACCCAGACCACGCGCAATCGGGCCGAGCTGCGCCTTGCGCTTTATTCGGGCAATCTTGTCAGCGAACTGCGGCGCAATGCCATCGTGCCGCAGCTTCTGGCGCGCGATCCGGCGCTGATCGGGGCGCTCAATTCCGGCGATTTCAGCCAGTCGACCCAACGGCTTATCTCGTTCGTCGAGGAAATCGGTGCGGCGTCTCTCATGCTGCTGGACCGAGACGGGCGCACGGTGGCCGCGACCGATCGCAATCGGCTGGGCGAAAGCCATCGGCAGGGCCGGTATTTCGTCGATGCGCTGCGATCGAGCAGCACGGTGTTCTCGGTCACGGAGCGCGAGGCGGGGGGCTATCGCTTTACCTATGCGCGGCGGGTGGACTGGCAGGGGCAGACGCTGGGCGTGATCGCGGTCGAGGTCGATCTGCAAAAATTCGAACGCGCATGGGCGGGGATTTCCGAAGCGGTGATCGTGATCGATTCGACCGGCACGATCGTTCTTGCGACGGAGCCGCGCTGGCGTGGGCTGACCGAGGCCGAGGCGTTGAGACGTGCCCCGGTGGGCAGTGCCATAGAGCGGGCGATCCGCGCCACCGCCGACTGGACGTCGCTGCCGGCCGATGCCTATGTGCAGGGCGAGGCGGTGATGCGGATGGAGGGGCGGGTGTCGTTTCGCGGCTGGCGGATCGCGACCTTTACCCCCTATGCCAGCGTGCGCGAGAAGGTGAACGCCTTTCTGGCGCTCGAGATCATGGGATTCGCGATCCTCTTGGCGTTGGCGTTCTACTTTCTCAGCCGCAAGACGGCGGTGCGCATGGCGCTGTTTCAACGCGAGTCGGCCGAACTTCGCGCATTGAACCAGCGTCTGCAGCGGGAAATCGCCGAACGCCAGAGGATGCAGGGCAAGCTGGAAGTGGCCGAGCAGACCCTTGAGCAAAGCTCGAAACTGGCGGTTCTGGGCGAGATGTCGGCGGCGGTTTCGCACGAGTTGAACCAGCCGCTGGCGGCGATGAAGACCTATCTGGCGGGGGCTGCCCTCCTGTTGCAGCGCAGCCGGCCCGAGGAGGCGCTGTCGTCGTTTCAGCGGATCGACGACCTGATCGAGCGGATGGGGGCGATCACGCGACAGTTGAAGAGCTATGCGCGCAAGGCGGGCGATTCACTTGCCCCTGTAAACATGGGCGAAGCGGTGGTTTCGGCGCTGGCGATGATGGAGCCGCAACTCAAGCGCCGCAAGGTGCGGATCACCCGCGCGATACCCGACCGGCCGGTGAGGGTGATGGGTGACCGGCTGCGGATCGAGCAGGTGATCATCAACCTTCTGCGCAACGCGCTCGATGCGACGCAGGGCGTGGACGCCCCCGAGATCGACATTCTTCTGGCTGCGGGTGAAACCGCCACGCTCAGCGTGCGTGACAACGGGCACGGGATCGAGAATCTCGAATCCCTGTTCGAGCCGTTCTACACCACCAAGCAACCGGGCGAGGGGGTCGGGCTGGGGCTTGCCATTTCCTCCGGGATCGTGAACGACCTTGGCGGACGTCTGACGGCGCGCAATGCCGAAGGCGGAGGGGCTGTATTCGAAATGCGGTTGCCTATCTTTGAAGAGGAAGAGACCCGCGCGGCCGAGTAGCCCGCAAGGTTGTACGTATGGCATCAAGGGAAGAGTGTGATGGCCAAGGCTATGAAGATCGCGATCATCGATGACGAGCAGGACATGCGCCAGTCGATCAGCCAGTGGTTGGCGTTGTCGGGCTATGACACCGAGACATTCGCCAGCGCCGAGGATGCGCTGAAGAAACTGGGCCCGGATTACCCGGGCATCGTGATTTCCGACATAAAGATGCCCGGCATGGACGGGATGCAGTTCTTGAAGAAGCTGATGGGGCAGGACAGTGCCCTGCCGGTGATCATGATCACCGGTCACGGCGACGTGCCGATGGCGGTTGAGGCGATGCGCGTAGGCGCCTTTGATTTCCTCGAAAAGCCGTTCAACCCCGACCGGATGAGCGAACTGGCCAAGAAGGCCGCCCATGCGCGGCGCCTCGTGCTGGACAACCGCGCGCTGCGCCGGGAGCTCAGCGATGGCGGGCAGCTGATGAAAAAGCTCATCGGGGTGAGCCCGGTGATGGAGCGGCTGCGCGAGGATATCCTCGATTTGGGGCAGGCGGATGGTCATGTCCTGATCGACGGCGAGACCGGCACCGGCAAGACGCTGGTGGCGCACGCGCTGCATGCGGTGGGGGCGCGGGCCGGGAAGAAATTCGTGCTGGTGAGCTGTTCGGCGCTGGAAGAGGATGCGTTGTCAAAGCGGCTGTTCGGGCCGATGATGCCCGAGGACAGCCAGCTTCCGGCGGTCGAGGAGGCACGTGGGGGGTCGCTCATCCTTGAGGATGTCGAGGCCCTGCCCGATGCGGTGCAGGGCAAGCTTTTGAGCTTTGTCAACGACGAGGGCACGCCGCCCGAAACCCGGATCATCGCCATTTCCAACCTCCAGGAGCAGGGCAAGACCTGCGAGGATGCGTTGCGCGCGGATCTGTTCTATCGCCTGGCCGCGCTGCGTATCACCGTGCCGCCGCTGCGTCAGCGCGGCGAGGATATCCTGACGCTGTTTACCCGGCTCTCGGAGCAGTTCGCCGATGAATATGGCTGTGATGCGCCCAAGGTCAGCGCACAGGAAGCCGCGCAGCTCTTGCAGGCGCCGTGGCCGGGCAATGTGCGGCAATTGATCAACGTGGCCGAACGCGCGGTGTTGCAATCGCGACGCGGGCAGGGGTCGATCACCTCGCTTCTGATGAGCGATCACGAGGACATGCAACCGGTGATGACGACCGAGGGCAAGCCGCTCAAGGAATATGTCGAGGCGTTCGAGCGGATGCTGATCGACAACACGATGCGCCGCCACAAGGGCAGTATTTCCAACGTGATGGACGAGCTGTGCCTGCCGCGCCGGACACTCAACGAGAAGATGGCGAAATACGGGCTGCAACGGTCCGATTACCTGTGAAACCGGGCTGCCGGGGCGGGTTTGCGGGGCGTCCGGGCCTTTGCCAAAATGGCGCTATGCTCATTTCGGCATTGTAATCGCCCCATCCATGCCCTTATGTAGGAGTATGGCACAGGCCCGTCTGCCGAGTGCCGAGAGAGTTTCACTGTCAGGACAGGTGTAGGTTTCAAAACCGGCATGTTCGGACAGGATGAATGGGTCCCGCTTGGGGCCACATGAAAGGTCCGTCACCCCATGGGGTGCTCCGGACGAATGAACGGGCTGCGGCACCGCATGTCGGGCGCAGCCGGAGAAGAACCGCGATGAAGCGCGCGCGACCATTGAGTGTGAGAGCAGGGGGCCTTGTTGCCCGCGCCTGCCGCGCGGCGTTCGTTGCCAGAAACAGACATGCCGCAAGACCGATCGCGCCCCCCGGGGTGGTGGCGGTCCTGTTGTCATGCAAATGGATCACATGGCCAAGAAAATGCTTATCGATGCCACCCACGCGGAGGAAACCCGCGTCGTGGTGGTGGACGGAAACAAGGTTGAGGAATTCGACTTCGAGTCCGAGAACAAACGCCAGCTTGCTGGCAATATCTACCTAGCCAAGGTTACACGGGTCGAACCGTCGCTTCAGGCGGCCTTTGTCGATTACGGCGGCAACCGCCACGGCTTTCTCGCTTTTTCGGAAATTCATCCCGATTACTACCAGATCCCGGTCGCCGACCGTGAAAAGCTGATGGAAGAAGAGCGCGCCTATGTCGAGTCGCTGAAGGCGCGCGAGGAAGAAGACGAGAAAAAGCCCTCGCGTTCGCGCAGTCGGCGCTCGTCTTCGAAGAAGACCAGTGCCGAGGCGATCAAGTCCGACGATGCGGTCGCGTCGAGCGATGCGCAGCCGGGTGAAGGCGGGCGTGACATCTCGGGAATGGAGACCATCGACCTTGAAGGCGAAGAGGTTCCCGAGGGCGCCTCGCCGATGGATATGGTGGGCGAGACCCCGGTGGAAGAGCCGGATGATACCGCAAACGGCGATACCGACAATGACGTGGGCAACGGCAACGCGCAGGCCGCTAATGCCGCCGCCAAGGATGACAGCATCGAATCTGTTGCAGATGACGATGACAGCGAAGACATCCGCCCGCCCCGCAAACCGCGTGCGCGCCGCTACAAGATCCAGGAAGTGATCAAGGTGCGCCAGATTCTCCTGGTGCAGGTCGTCAAGGAAGAGCGCGGCAACAAGGGTGCGGCGCTGACCACCTATCTGTCGCTTGCGGGCCGCTATTGCGTGCTCATGCCCAACACCGCGCGGGGCGGCGGCATCAGCCGCAAGATCACCAACGCGCCGGACCGCAAGAAGCTCAAGGAAATCGCCAACGAGATCGACGTGCCGCAGGGTGCGGGCCTGATCATCCGCACGGCGGGGGCCAAGCGCACCAAGAGCGAGATCAAGCGCGATTACGAGTATCTGCAACGGCTGTGGGAACAGATCCGCGAGCTGACGCTGAAATCCATCGCGCCGGCAAAGATCTATGAAGAGGGCGACCTGATCAAACGCTCGATCCGCGACCTCTACAATCGCGAGATCGACGAGGTTCTGGTCGAGGGCGAGCGCGGTTATCGCATCGCCAAGGACTTCATGAAGATGATCATGCCGTCCCACGCCAAGAACGTGAAGCATTACCACGAGGGGCTGCCGCTCTTTGCGCGGTTCCAGGTCGAGAGCTATCTCAGTTCGATGTTCAACCCGAGTGTTCAACTCAAGTCGGGCGGATATATCGTGATCGGTGTGACCGAGGCGCTGGTGGCGATCGACGTCAACTCGGGACGGGCGACCAAGGAAGGCTCGATCGAGGAGACCGCGCTCAAGACCAACTTGGAGGCCGCCGAAGAGGTGGCACGCCAGTTGCGTCTGCGCGACCTGGCCGGGCTGATCGTGATCGACTTTATCGACATGGACGAGCGCCGCAACAATGCGGCGGTTGAAAAGCGGATCAAGGACAAGCTCAAGACTGATCGGGCGCGTATTCAGGTCGGGCGTATTTCGGGCTTTGGCCTGATGGAAATGTCGCGCCAGCGGCTGCGCCCGGGCATGATCGAGGCGACAACGCAGCCGTGCCCGCATTGCCACGGCACCGGGCTCATCCGTTCGGATGACAGCCTGTCGCTGAGCATTCTGCGGCAGATCGAGGAAGAGGGCACGCGCGGTCGCTCGCGCGAGGTTCTGGTGAAATGCCCGGTGGGGATCGCCAATTTCCTGATGAACCAGAAGCGCGACCACATCGCACAGATCGAGGCGCGGTATACTCTGAGCGTGCGGATCGAAGGCGATCCGATGCTGATCTCGCCCGATTTCAGCCTTGAGAAGTTCAAGACCGCCTCGCGGGTCGTTGCGGATGTCAGCGCACATGTGGTGTCGGTCGATACATCCCTGATGGACGATATCGACAGCGACGTTGAAACCGAAGAGGACAGCGCGCCCACGCAGGTGGAAACGGGGCAGGCCGAGGGCGAAGAGGAAAAGCCCAAGAAGCGCCGCCGCCGTCGTCGTCGGAGCCGGTCGTCCAAATCCGGCAACGGGGCCGAGACGTCGAGCGAGGATCGCAACACCGAGTCCGAGGCTGAGCAAGTGGCGCAGTCCGATGCGGTCGCGCCCACGGAAGAACCGGCCAAAGAGACGACCGCCGAGAAATCCGATGCGCCCAAGGCGAAATCGACCCGGTCCTCGTCGAGATCGAAATCGACGGCCAAAGCTCCGGCCAAGGAGGCCGAAGCGGCCGGAGTGGACGAGGCTGCCCAGGCTGGCGAGGATGGCAAACCGGCCGATGCGGAGGCGGAAAAGCCCAAACCGTCCAGATCGAGGACGGCCAAATCCGGCACCACCGTGTCGCGCACACGCAGCAAGAGCACGGCGAAACCGGCGACCGGCCCTGTGGAGGCCGCTGCGCCCGTGGCGGAAAAACCCGCCGACGAGTCGGCCGAGGCGGATGCGGCGGCTGTGAAGCCGGACGAAAAGCCGAAGCCCAAGCCGAGGGCGAAGCGCAGCACCTCTTCGCGGTCGAAAACGACCAAGACCGCTGCCGCGGCAGACAGCGCACCCGAGGCGGAAGCCAAGTCGAACGGGGTGGATACCCCGCCTGAGCAAGCCCCCCAGGAACCGGCAACGGCCAAGCAATCCGAGGCGGTTGCCGCCAGCGCCGGAGACGGTGATGCGAAGGTGACGGAAGACGCATCGTCGGTCACGCAGGCGGCGGCGGCGGAGGACACCAAGCAGGACGCGACGAAGGCGCCGGCCAAGAAAGCGCCCAAGAAGCGCGGTTGGTGGTCGCTTGGCCGCGGCTGAGACGGTGACGACGAAATGACGGGTGAACGCCGCGCGAAACCGCGCGGCGTTCTGCTTTTGAAACGCGGCTCGTTCATGTTCACATTACGGCCAACGGCTTTGTGACATCACGTCGCGTGACGCCGTGCGCGCGATGGCGTAAGGGGAAGACATGTTCGGAATCGAGATCATAGATGCGGGCCTTTTGCCCGCGATGCTGGTGGCGGTTTTCGCCGGTGTGCTGTCCTTTCTCAGCCCTTGCGTGCTGCCTATCGTGCCACCTTATCTTGCGTATCTGTCCGGGGTTTCCGTCTCGGATCTGAACGAGGGGCGCAATCGCGCGATCGGGCCGGCGCTGTTCTTCGTGCTGGGGCTTTCAACCGTGTTCCTGATGCTCGGGTTCACCGCCTCGGTGGCGGGAACGCTGTTCCTGCAATATCAGAGCTGGTTCAACGCGATTGCCGGTATTCTTGTCATGGGGTTCGGGGCGCATTTCATCGGGATTTACCGGATCGGGTTTCTTGATCGCGAGGCGCGGATGGATGCGGGCGACCGCGGCGGAACCGCCTTTGGGGCCTATATCCTCGGGCTGGCCTTTGCCTTTGGCTGGACCCCCTGTATCGGGCCGCAACTGGGCGCGATCCTGAGCCTTGCGGCGAGCGAGGCAGATGTGACGCGCGGCACGTTCCTTCTGGGGATCTATGCCATGGGGCTGGGGGTGCCGTTCATTCTTGTCGCTGCTTTCCTGCCGCGCCTGGACGGGTTCATGGGCTGGATGAAGCGCCATCTCGAACAGATCGAAAAGGTGATGGGCTTGCTGCTGTGGACCATTGGCCTGTTGATGCTGACCGGCGGGTTTGCGAGCTTCTCTTACTGGCTGCTTGAGACGTTCCCGGGGCTGGCCGCGCTGGGGTAAGGCGGGCGGGATCGTCTTGCGTCTTACTCTTGCCCAAGTGATCGGCTAGGCTTTGTCCGAAAAGGGGCAGTCGATGCGCAAGGAACCGTCACAGGCCGTGAAGCGCCGCCGGGTGTTTTACATCCCCGGCTATGATCCGATTCACCCCCGCCGATATCGCGAGCTTTACCGCAAGGAGGGCGCGGCGCAGGCGGCGCTGTCGGGTTACGAGATCGCGTTGACTCCCAAGACCGGCGGTGGCGCCTATGGCTGGCATGTCATCGCGCAGATGGACGGGGCCGAGACCGAGACCGATGTCGAGGTTCTGGTCTGGTCGGATATCGTGCGCGACAGCATGGGGCTTGGGATCGTGGCGACCTATGTGCAACTGCTGCGCACCGCGTGGATATATATCGGATCGGGTGCGCTGTGGCGGTTGATGCGTCTGCGCAAGGGTCCGGTGATCGCGGCGCTTTACCCGGTGGTTTTCCTGCTCGTGCAACTGGCGCTGGCGCTGGGGATCGCATGGGGTCTGGGCCGAGGATTGGCCCTGCTGCACCCCTGGGCGGCATGGGGCGGGTTGATCGTTGTGCCCTTCGTGCTGGAGTGGTTCCGCAAGCGCGACGGTCGATTTTTCGCCTATTACCTGATGCATGATTATGCCTATTCGGCCCAGCTCCGCGGGGAGAACCCGCCCGAGTTGGAAGAGCGGTTGAGAGAGTTCGGCGATATCATCGCCGCCGCGTTGCGCGAGGACGTGGACGAAGTTCTGGTGGTGGGGCATTCGTCGGGCGCGCATCTGGCGGTGTCGATCCTGGCCGATCTGATCCGCGCGGGCCGATTGCCGAAGGATGGTCCGGCGCTCGGATTTCTGAGCCTCGGGCAGGTGGTGCCGATGGTGTCGTTCCTGCCGCGTGCCGACCGGCTGCGCACCGATCTGCGCTATCTCTCGGCCCGAGAGGAAATCACGTGGGTCGACGTGACCGCGCCCGGTGATGGCTGCGCCTTTGCGCTTTGCGATCCGGTTGCGGTTTCGGGCGTGGCGCCGCCAGACAAACGCTGGCCGCTGGTGATCTCGGCGGCCTTCACCCAGACATTGAGCCCCGAGCGCTGGAAGGAACTGCGCTGGCGGTTCTTCCGGCTGCATTTCCAGTATCTTTGCGCGTTCGACCGGGTGCGCGATTATGACTACTTTCGCATCACCGCCGGGCCGTGCACTCTGGCGGCGCGATTTGCAGGACGGAACCCATCGAAATCGCGGATTGAAAAGCCCGCGTCGAAATATGCTTCCGTGAGGGATGATGACCGCTCTGCCGCCTGATCCGCCACAGCCACCGCGCCCGCCAAAGCCGCCGGCGCGCGTGGGGCGCGTGTCGCTCTGGCGCTATGCCAGGCTGTTTCGCGCGGATATCCTTTCGGCCCAGCCGGCCCGGCTTTATCGCGCGTGGATGGCCGAGTTTCGAACGCCGTTCTTTCGCTCTTACATGTGCAATCAGCCCGAGCTGGTCGATCTGGTGCTGCGCAAGCGACCGGATGATTTTCCCAAGTCTGACCGGATTCGCGAGGGGCTGGCGCCGCTTCTGGGCAACTCGGTCTTTGTCACCAATGGCGAGACCTGGAAACGCCAGCGCCGGATCATCGACCCGGCCTTCGAGGGCGGGCGGTTGCGCGATGTGTTTCCGGCGATGTGGGATGCGGGACAGGCGGCGGTGGCGCGGCTGGCCCCGTTGGCGGGGGGTGTGCCGGTCGAGATCGAGGCCCAGACCAGCCATGCGGCGGCGGATGTGATCTTTCGCACGTTGTTTTCCATCCCGATCGAGCACCAGGTGGCGGGGCAGGTGTTCGAGACCTTTCGCGAGCATCAGCGTGCCCAGCCGGTGCTCAATCTCGGCGCGGTTCTGCCCCTGCCGAAATGGTTCCCGCGCTTTCACAGCCGCGAGACGCGGCGCACCGCGCGCAAGATCCGGACGCTGATCACGCAACTGACTGCCGAACGGATGCGCGCGATCGAAGCGGAGCGCGCGCCTGATGATCTGGCCACCAAGATCATGACCACGCCCGACCCCGAGACCGGGGAGCGGTTCGGCACCGATGAAATGGTCGATCAGGTGGCGATCTTTTTCCTCGCCGGACATGAAACATCGGCGAGTGCGCTGGCATGGTCGCTTTATCTTCTGGCGATGCATCCCGAGTGGCAGGAGCGGGTGGCGGACGAGGCGCGGGCGGCGTTCGATCCCGAAAAGGTCTATTTCTCGACCGTGTCGAAGCTCAGGGTCTCGCGCGATGTCTTTCGCGAGGCGATGCGGCTTTATCCACCGGTGCCGATGATGGTGCGCGAGGCGACGTGCCCGGAACGTTTCCGCGATCGCGATGTGCCCAAGGCCAGCCAGATCGTGCTGTCGCCGTGGCATCTGCACCGGCATGAACGGCTTTGGGAGCGGCCCGATGCGTTCGATCCGGCACGGTTTCAGACCGAGAACGGCAAGACCTGTTTGCGCAATGCCTATATCCCGTTCTCGGCCGGGCAGCGCGTCTGCCCGGGGTCGGGGTTCGCGATGATCGAGGGGCCGCTCATCCTGTCGATGCTGGTACGGGCCTATCGGTTCGATCTGGTTGCCGAGCGCCCGGCCATGCCGGTGGCCCATCTGACGGTGCGCGGCAAGGACGGGATATGGCTTCGTATCGGCAAGCGTGACCCGGCCGGGCCGTGAAGCGGGGCCACGCGGCCCCGGTCGACTTTACGCGTTGGCTTCGCGGATCTTCTCGGCGGCGTCCTTGTCATAGGTCACGCCGCTCTTCTCGAAAAGCTGGTCAAGCTCGCCCGAGAGGGTCATCTCGGTGATGATGTCGCACCCGCCGACAAACTCGCCCTTGACGTAAAGCTGGGGAATGGTGGGCCAGTCGGAATAGTCCTTGATGCCCTGACGGATGGCGTCATCGGCGAGCACGTTCACATCGAGAAAATCGACGCCTATGTAGTTCAGCACCCCGGCCACGCGCGAGGAGAAACCGCATTGTGGCATGGCCTTGGTGCCTTTCATGAAAAGCACCACGTCGTTGGCTGTGACTGTTTCGTTGATCTGTGTCTTTGCGTCGGTCATGTCATTATCCTTTGCTTGGGCTGCGCCGATTTCATCCGGCGCGATGGGCTTGGGGCCTTGGCGTCAAACGTTCTTGTCATCCTTGTTGGCGTTGACCTCGTTCGGGTCAAAATCCTCATGGTCATACCCGTCTTCATCCTCTGACAGGGCGGTCACATGGGTCGTGCCGGTTTCCTCGTCATATTGAAGCCCGTATTGGGCGCGTCCTTCGGATTTGTAGCGCCTGTATTCGTGAATACCGGCATAGAGAAACACCAGCACAAAGGGTGACAGGATCAGTGCGGCGATCAGGCGGGGGTCCATGAGCGGCGCTCCTTCAGGGTCAGTCGGGTGCGCGTGTGGTCAGGGCCAGCGCGTGAAGTTCTCCTTCAGGGCCGTCCATCTTGCCTTTGAGTGCGGCGTAAACGGTGCGTTGCTGCTGCACCCGGTTCATTCCGCGAAATCCCTCGTCGATCACGAGGGCCGACATGTGACGCCCGTCTGCGCCCTCGACCGTGATCTGGGCGTTCGGGAAGCTCTCGCGGAGCAGGTTTTCGAGTTCATGCGCATAAAGCGGCATTTCGATGGTTCTCCCTCATGGTTTCAGGTGAATCTAGGTCGCGCGCGGCGTGGGTGCAAGGGAGGTTGCCGGTTGTTGTGCAAAGACATCTTGCGGATGTGCGTCTGGATTTCCGGGTGCTGCCCTGATGATCAGCCCAGCACTGTTTCGAAGGATGCCCGATAGGTCGCGGCAAGATCTTCGAGCGGGGCGGCACTTTTGCCGAACCTGACATCTGTGCCGGTGAAGCGCCCGACCGTGCGGATGGTCACGCCCGCCTGACCGGCGGCGAGCATCAGCGCCTCGGCCTGATCGAAGTTGCAGGCGACGAGGTAACGCGCCTGATCCTCGCCGAAGAGATCGGCCATGTCGTCGCTGTCGATCTGCACGCCGACGCCGCCTGCTTCGGCCATCTCGAACGCGGCCAGCGCGAGGCCGCCATCGGAGAGGTCGGTGCAGGCCTTGATCAGCGCGTGGTTGGTGCGGATGAAATCGCCATTGCGCTTTTCGGCGTCGAGATCGACCGGCGGGGCGTCGCCCTCAACACGGTTGAAGACCTCGGCGAGCAAGGCCGACTGACCCAGATGACCCTGGGTCTCGCCCATGAGCAGGGCCACGTGACCATCGCGCGGCAGACCGAGAATGGCCTCGTCCTCGGACTTGATCAGGCCGACGGCGGCAATCGTCGGTGTGGGCAGGATCGCGACACCGTCGGTTTCGTTGTAAAGCGAGACATTGCCCGACACGATCGGCATGTCGAGTGCGGCGACCGCCGCGCCGATGCCTTTGATCGCGCCGACGAACTGTCCCATGATCTCGGGCTTCTCGGGATTGCCAAAATTGAGGTTGTCGGTGCTGGCCAGCGGCGTGGCGCCGGTGGCGGTGAGGTTGCGATAGGCCTCGGCCACGGCCTGCTTGCCGCCCATTTCAGGGTTGGCCTTGACATAGCGCGGGGTCACGTCCGAGGTGAAAGCCAGCATCTTGCCGGTGTCATGCACCCGGGTCACGCCCGCGCCAAAGCCGGGCGTGCGTACCGTGTCGGCCATGACCATGGTGTCGTATTGTTCGTAAACCCATTGCTTTGCGGCATAATTTGGCGATGAGATCAGCGCGCGCAACCCGTCGATCGGGTCGATCCCCGGCACGCTTTCGGGATCGAGCGGTTCGGCGGGCGGGGTTTCGACCCAGGGGCGGTCATATTCCGGGGCTTCCGAAGAAAGCTTGGAGAGCGGCAGATCCGCCATGACCGAATTGCCGTGCAGGATCAGGAAGCGATCTTCGGGGATGGTTTCGCCGACGATGGCGAAATCGAGATCCCATTTCTCAAACACCGCTCGGGCCTCGGCCTCTTTCTCGGGGCGCAAGACCATCAGCATGCGTTCCTGGCTTTCCGAGAGCATCATCTCGTAGGCGGTCATCGCCGCCTCGCGCTGGGGCACGTCGTCGAGTTGCAACTTGACGCCAAGCCCGCCCTTGTCGCCCATCTCGACCGCCGAACAGGTCAGGCCCGCCGCGCCCATATCCTGGATCGAGATGACCGCGCCGGTGGCCATCAGTTCAAGCGTCGCCTCCATCAGGCGTTTCTCGGTGAACGGGTCGCCGACCTGAACGGTGGGGCGTTTTTCCTCGATCGACTCGTCGAACTCGGCGCTGGCCATGGTGGCACCGCCGACGCCGTCGCGCCCGGTCTTGGCACCGAGATAGACCACCGGCATGCCGACGCCGCTGGCGGCGGAATAGAAGATGCGATCCGCATCGGCCAACCCGGCGGCAAAGGCATTGACGAGGCAATTGCCGTTATAGGCTGGATCGAACCGGACCTCGCCCCCCACCGTGGGAACGCCGAAACAATTACCATAGCCGCCGATGCCTTCGACCACGCCATGCACCAGTTGCCGGGTCTTTGGGTGGCTGGTTTCGCCAAAGGACAGCGAGTTCATCGCGGCGATGGGGCGCGCGCCCATGGTGAAGACATCGCGCAGGATACCACCCACGCCGGTCGCCGCGCCCTGGTAGGGTTCGATATAGGAGGGATGGTTGTGGCTCTCCATCTTGAAGATCACAGCCTGGTTGTCGCCGATGTCGATCACGCCGGCGTTCTCGCCCGGTCCGCAGATCACCTGTGGCCCGGTCGTGGGCAGGGTGCGCAGCCATGTCTTGGAGGATTTGTAGGAACAATGTTCGTTCCACATGGCCGAGAAGATGCCAAGCTCGGTAAATGTCGGCTGCCGCCCGATGATTTCAAGGATGCGCGCGTATTCGTCGGGTTTGAGCCCATGCGCGTCGATCAGGTCTTCGGTGATGGCAGGTTCGGTCATTTTCGCGTGTCCCCCGGGTTCCGGCGCCCTTGTCCGTTGGCTGGCGTCCTCATACGACAAGGGAGCGGGGCATGGAAGGGGCAAGCACCGCGTTTATGGCCTGTGCGAGATGCCCGGCGGAGCGTATTCGGGACAGGATGCGGATGGCACGCGCTATGGGGTTGCAGCCGTGTGGCAAAAGACCAAGACTGGCGACGAAAAAAGGGGGCAGGGCATGCGCAAATTCAACAATCCGTGGCGAGGCAGGGGACTGGCAGAGGGGACGCTTGGGGATGTGCCCTGGCCCGCCGCAGACGCGCGCGACGTGGGCGCGCTCCTGGCACGCTGCCCGTTTCATGATCCGACCCCACTTGTCCGGTGTGACGGCTTTGCAGGTGCGGGTGAGGTTTTTGTCAAGGATGAGCGCACCCGGATGGGGCTGGGCAGTTTCAAGGCGCTTGGCGCGGCCTATGTGATCGCGCGCGATGCGGCAGAGGGCCGGGCGCGGGGGCGCACCTATGTCGCGGCGAGCGCGGGTAATCACGGGCTGTCGGTCGCGGCGGGCGCGATGGCATTCGGCGCACGTGCGGCGATCTATCTGAGCGATGCCGTGCCCGAAACCTTTGCCGCGCGCCTGCGTGGGATCGGTGCACAGGTGGAGCGTGCCGGCGCCACCTATGAGGAGAGCATGCGCGCGGCGATGCAAGCGGCTGAAGATAACGCGTGGATGCTGTTGTCCGATTCGTCTTGGCCCGGCTATTTCGACCGGCCATGGCGGGTGATGGAGGGATACCTGGCGCTGGCCGACGAGGTGGTGCAGGCGATGGACGAGCCGCCCACCCATATCCTGTTGCAGGCGGGTGTTGGCGGGCTGGCCGGGGCCTGTGCGGCCGCGTTCCGCGCGGCATGGGGTGATTACCCGCAGATCGTGGTGGTCGAGCCGGACGCGGCTCCGGCGTTGATGGAGAGCGTGCGGGCGGGACGAGCGGTGGTCACGCAAGGGCCGGTTTCGGCCATGGGGCGGCTCGATTGCAAGGAACCCTCGCTCATCGCGCTCAAGGGGCTGGCGCGCGATGCGGATGATTTCGTCACGATCAGCGAGGATGAGGCGGCGGCGGCGATGCCGCGACTGGCCGAGGCGGGGTTGGCGAGCACGCCGTCGGGTGGGGCCGGGCTGGCGGCGCTTTTGGCGATGGAACCGCTGGGGCCGGATGCGCGGGTGCTGTGCATCCTGAGCGAGGCGCCGGAATGATGCGCGGCTTTTCCGAGGCGGAGTATCGCGCGCGCGTCGACCGGGCGCAGGCCGCCATGGAGCGGTTGGGGCTCGCTGCGCTGTTGCTGACGACCGAACCCGATATTCGTTATTTCACCGGATTTCTCACGCGGTTCTGGGAAAGCCCGTCGCGCCCGTGGTTTGTGATCCTGCCCATGGCGGGCGAGCCGATCGCGGTGATCCCGTCGATCGGGGCGGCCCTGATGGGGCGGACATGGTTGCGCGACATCCGCACATGGGCCGCGCCCAACCCTGCCGATGACGGGGTGAGCCTGCTCGGCAAGGCGCTGCACGAGGTGGCGCGGGGTGGCAAGGTCGGCATTCCGTCGGGCCCTGAGACACATCTGCGGATGCCGCTGGCCGATTTCGGGCGGTTGCAGGCCGTGGGCATTGATTTCGGCGACGATGACGGCATTGTTGCGCGGCTGCGGGCGGTGAAATCCGAGGATGAAATCGCCAAGATCGCGCAAAGCTGTGCCATCGCGGGCCGGGCCTTCGAGCGGATGGGCGAGGTTGCGCGCCCGGGCGTCGCCATGGAGGAGGTGTTTCGCGGGTTCCAGCGTCTGCTGCTGGAGGAGGGCGCGGATTGGGTGCCCTACGTGGCGGGCGGGGCGGGGCCGTTGGGCTATTCCGATGTGATTTCGCCCGCTGACGAGACGCCATTGGCCGAAGGCGATGTTCTGATGCTCGATACCGGCGCGGTGTGGGACGGGTATTTCTGCGATTTCGACCGGAATTTTGCCATTGGCACGGCCAATCCGAGGGCCGAGGCCGCGTGGTCGCATCTGATCGAGGCGACGCTGGCGGGCGAGGCGGCGGCACAGCCCGGTGCGCGGGCGCGCGACGTCTGGGCGGCGATGGCGCGCGTCGTGGGCACAGGTGAAACCGCCGGGCGGCTGGGCCACGGGTTGGGGATGCAACTGACCGAGGGGCTGTCGTTGAGCGCGCGGGATGATACCGAACTGCAACCGGGGATGGTGATCACGCTTGAACCCGGGATCGAGACGGCGGAGGGGGTTTTCATGGTGCATGAGGAAAACATCGTTATTCGCGCGGATGGTCCACAACGGCTCAGCCCGTTTGCCAGCGGCCCGTTGCCGGTGATCGGGAGGTAGGGGGATGATACCGGGCCAGACGGTGACGAACGCAGGGCCTACGCCCCGTTGGCGGTTGTCATGGGGGCGGGCGATGCCGATAATCGAGGCGGTGTCGAAGTTGTCAGGAGACGCAACATGCTTCTGGCCGCATCACGGGATGAGACGGGTGACTCGCACGAGAAGCTCTAGCAGATGGTAAAGCGTGCCCCTTTCCGGATCGGCCAGCAGACGGTCGCTCCCGGCACACGCCGCACGGTCGACCTTCCGGTCAGCGTAATGTCGGATCACACCCCGGTCACGATGTCGACCCACGTCATCCATGGTCGGCGCGATGGGCCGGTCGTGTTCGTGAGTGCGGGGGTGCATGGGGACGAGATCATCGGCGTCGAGATCGTGCGTCGCCTGCTGCGCATGCCCAGCCTGAAAAGTCTGCGTGGCACGCTTGTCGCGGTGCCGATCGTCAATGCCTTCGGTTTCCTGAGCAATTCCAGGTATCTGCCCGACCGTCGCGACCTCAACAGGTGTTTTCCCGGCACCGAGGGTGGCTCGCTCGCGTCGCGTCTGGCGCATATCTTCATGGATGAAATCGTCGCGCGCTGTGATCTGGGAATCGACCTGCATTCGGCTGCCGTGCATCGCACGAACATGCCCCAGATCAGGATTTCACCCAACAATCGCGAAACATTTCGATTGGCCCGCGTGTTTGGCGCGCCGGTGATTCTTTACTCGCGGTTGCGTGAGGGTTCTTTGCGCGCGGCGGCCAAGGAGTCGGGTGTCGATGTCCTGCTTTATGAAGCGGGCGAGGCGTTGCGCTTTGACGAGATGGCCGTGCGGGCCGGTGTGAGCGGCATTCTGCGGGTGTTGCGGGATCGGCAGATGCTTCCGTCAAAGGGTATATCGAAACCGAGACGCAAGTCGCTGGTGTCGATATCCAGCCGCTGGCTGCGCGCGCCACAGGGCGGGTTGCTCAGATCCTTCAAATCCGAGGGCGACATGGTCGAGGCGGGCGAGACACTGGCCGTTGTCTCGGACCCGTTCGGCGAGGTCGAAATACCCGTCGATGCGGACCGTGCGGGGTTGATCGTCGGGCGCACCGTGTTTCCGAGCGTGAACGAGGGCGATGCGCTGTTTCATGTGGCGCAGGTCGCCGATACGGATGACGCGGAGGAAACGTTGGAATTTCTCTCGACGCAACTCGAAGAGGACCCGCTTTTTGATGAGGATGCCATCATTTGATGAATCCGAGCCGCACGCGCCCGGGAGGCGCGTGCCCCGGTGCGCGCTGGTTCATTCCCACTCCATCTGTTCGTAGGTGGTTTGCGCGTTGCGGCCTGCGAGGCTTTCGAATTGTTCGAGGTAAGACCAGGCGGATTGGTCGATGCCCGGCGCATCCATGATATCCCCGCCCGCGTCGATCAATGCACCGATTCTCGTGCGCAGGTTGACAAGGTAATCATAGCTGTCCCGGCGTGCGGTGGAGAGGTCGGTCGCCTGTCCGTGGCCGGGCACGATATGGCCGGGATCGAAGGCTTCCATGGCCTCGAAGGTGGCGATCCAGCTTTTGACATTGGACTGGCCCCCGACGCCAAGTATGCGGTCGACATAGACGATATCGCCGGTGAACATCACATCATGGTCGGCAAGCCAGACAAGGCTGTCACCGGGCGTATGGGCCTGTCCGAAATGCATGATCTCGAAGGTGACTCCTCCAGTTGCAAGCGTGTGCTTGGTTTCGAAGGTGACATCCGCGTGGGAGGGCATGGTCCCTTCAAGCCCGTCACCGATCAGTTGTGACAGATTGCTCATCTGCATCGAGCCGCGATCCTGTTGGTCTTCGATCGCGGCTTTCGAGGCTAGTATGGTCGCGCCCTGCGCCTGCCAGTAGCCATTGCCGAGCCAGCGGTGATCCTGCCCGCCGGTGTTGATCACGTGGGTCACGGGTTGGTCGGTGATCGTGTCGATGGTGGCGTCGATCATCGCGGCCCCCTGCCACGATCCGCCCGGGTCGATGAGCACCACGCCATCGTCGGTGACCACGACGCCAAAGGTGGCGTTGTTGCCGAGATTTTCGGGGTTGCGCTGTTCCTTGGGACCAACAAGCGCCCAGATGCCTTGCGCCACCGGCTGGATATCGAGGGTTTGCGCGGCAGCCAAGCCCGGCGCGGCGATGAGAGCGGTAATCAGGACCCGGATCATGCCGCGAGACAGCCTTCGCGCCGCGTCGTGTCGGACAGCCTGCCAGCGTGCGCAAGCTTGCCATCGGCTTCGATGCGGATTGGTGGCCGCGCTGCGGACCATTTGCCTGCCTGCCGCACAGTGTCTGTAGCCGGGGCCATCTGCCTTGACGGGCTTCATGGGAATCCTTTCAGAACAAAATCTTGAAGAGAAAGTCGAACGCCAGGATACCCGCGTTCACGGCGGCGATGAAGATGGCGATCGGACGCAGCGTCAATATCTGCGCGAGGACAATCACCCCGGACAGATTGAGGGCTGTTCTACGGAAGGTTGGGCGTAACTGTTTCGTCTATCGAGCCGTCATGCGACGTCGTGTTTGCACAGCATGCCACTTGTCAGAGCCCGACGAGGGCGCAAATGTCCTGTCGGCTGCTGCCTTCTGTGCGGTAGGTGGCGATGGCGCGGGCGTCGTCGCGTTTTGCAAGGCGTTTTCCGGCCTCGTCGCGGATCAGACGGTGGTGGTGATAGACCGGGGTGGGGAGTTGCAGGAGTCGCTGCAACACGACGTGAATCGCGGTTGCGCTGAACAAATCCTCACCGCGCACGACATGGGTAATGCCCTGTGCGGCGTCGTCGAGCACGACCGACAGGTGATACGACCCCGCCATGCCGCGCCGCCCGAGCACCACGTCGCCCACATGCGAGAGCAACCAGTCGAACGGGATGTCGATCAGGCCGGTTTCGCCATCGGGGCCTGCGCCCTCTTCGGTGAACCCGAGCGGTGGGCGCATCGGCTGGGCCGCGATCAATGCCGTGGCGCGGGCCATGTCGAGGCGCAGGGCAGCGTCGGGGCACGGCCCCGAGGGTGGATGCGCAGGGCGGCAGGTGCCGGGATAGACGATGCCATCGGGGCCAATGAGGGGCGCGCCGCCTTCCTGTGGGGCGCTGGCCGCGGCGGCAATGTCGCGCCGGTTGCAGGAGCAGGAATAGAGCAGGCCACGCGACCAGAGATGGGCGAGCGCCGCACGATAGTCGGCCAGCCGGTCGGATTGGCGCATGACAGGCTCTGGCCATGCAAGGCCCAGCCATGCGAGATCGTCGTAGATCTGTGCCTCCCATTCGGGGCGGGAACGGCTCTGGTCGATATCCTCGATCCTGAGCAGGCATTCGCCCCCGGCGCGCTGTGCAAGATCATCGGCGAGCAAAGCCGAATAGGCGTGACCCAGATGTAGCGGACCGGTCGGAGACGGGGCAAAGCGGGTTCGGAAAGTCACGCTTTTTCAAGAACGTAGATGTTGGACTTAAGGTCTTTTCCGGGGATATGGTCGCCATGTTCCCGGCACAGCAACCGCGACGCGCCACCATCGGTCCATTCCATGATCTTGGCCTCGTATTCCGGCTGCTCAAGTGAGTGATCGTTGAACGAAAAGGCAAAAAGTCCACCGCGTGGCAATGCCGTCATCAACTCGTCGAATAGCGAGAGCGGCGCCGCGCCGATGCCGATGACGCCGATGGCCGCGATCATGGAGTGGGCGCCGGGTGTGATCGGGGCGGGTTGCGCCGGGTTGGCCAGATCGAGGTTGCGATAGACCGATTTGGTGCGCGCGATTTCGAGCATTTCCGGGGTCGCGTCGATGCCGTCGATGGTCGTGAAACCCGCCTTGTGCAGGGCGGCGCCAGACAGTCCCGTGCCACATCCGTAATCGAGAAGGGGCGCCGATTTATCCTTCGAAAACCGGGCCAGGGCGGTGGCAATGCGGGTGGGTGTCGCGTAACCGTTCGCGGCCAGCTCGGCCTCGTAGGTTTCGGCCCATTCGGCATAGAGTGCGCGGCTGTCGCCGCCTTCGGTCAGTTCATAGACCTTGTCGAGATATTCCTTGGACATGCGACGATCATAATGCGCAGGGTCACGCCGCGTCCAGCGCATATTGGGCGAGCCAGTCGCGCCAATCGGTTTTGGCGCGGTCGGTATAGGCCTGGTAGCGATCCTTGCGGCCGCGCCGCCCGCCCTTGAGCCCCTCGACCGGGGGAAAAAGGCCGAAATTGACGTTCATCGGCTGAAAGGTTTTGGCCTCGGCGCCGCCGGTGATGTGGGTGATCAGCGCGCCCATGGCCGTTGTCGGCGGGGGTGGGGGCAGGTCGTGGCCCAGAATCGCACTGGCGGCCATGCGTCCCGCCAAAAGCCCCATGGCCGAGGATTCGACATAGCCCTCGACACCGGTGACCTGACCGGCAAAGCGGATATGGGGCTTCGAACGCAGGCGCATCTGGTTGTCGAGCAGCGTCGGGGAATTGATGAACGTGTTGCGATGAATACCCCCAAGGCGCGCGAAACTGGCATCTTCAAGTCCCGGAATCATTTTGAATACAGAGGCTTGCGCGCCATACTTCATCTTGGTTTGGAAACCTACGATATTATAGAGCGTGCCCAGCGCATTATCGCGGCGTAGCTGCACCACCGCGTAGGGCTTTTCATCGGGCTTGTGCGCGTTGGTAAGGCCCACCGGCTTCATCGGGCCATGGCGGAGGGTTTCGCGACCGCGTTCGGCCATCACTTCGATGGGGAGGCAGCCGTCGAAATATCCTGCGGTCTCGCCTTCGTGAAACTCGGTCTTGTCGGCGGCCAGAAGCGCGTCGATGAACGCCTCGTATTGATCGCGGGTCATCGGGCAGTTGAGATAGGCCTTTTGTTCCGCCTCGGTCTCGCCCTTGTCATAACGCGATTGCATCCATGCGACGGACATGTCGATGCTGTCGGCATAGACGATGGGCGCGATCGCATCGAAAAAGGCGAGCCGTTCGGCGCCGGTTTCGGCCTGGATCGCGGCGCCGAGCGCGGATGAGGTCAGCGGCCCGGTGGCGATGATCCAGTGGCCATGATCGGGCAGGGCGGTGATCTCGCCGGTTTCCAGCGTGATCAGCGGATGATCGAGCAGCGTGCGTGTCACGGATTGGGCAAAGGGATCACGATCCACCGCCAGCGCACCGCCTGCGGGCAGCCTGTGGCGATCAGCCGTCGCCATGATGAGCCCGTCGGCCTGTCGCATCTCCCAATGCAGGAGGCCCACGGCATTCTGCTCGCTGTCATCCGACCGGAATGAATTCGAACAGACCATTTCCGCGAGGTCGCCGGTTCTGTGGGCGAAGGTGCCGACATGGGGGCGCATTTCGTGGATGATGACAGGTATGCCCATGCGGGCGGCCTGCCATGCGGCCTCGGACCCGGCGAGCCCGCCACCGATGATGTGAAGCGTTTCCGTCATGACGCCGGATGTAGGGGATCGAGCGGGGTTTGGAAAGGGTCCGTTGATGGTCAGCAGGTTGAGTGCGGCGACCAGCGCCGTGGCGTGCCGGTGGCGTGGAAAGCAGAGCGGGTCACCGGTTCCGGAATTTCGGCAGCCCGAGAGAGAGGCTTGGAGAGACATATTACCGCCGATGACCCGCTTGTGCATGACGGCAGTCATTTCATCCATGCCCTTGGTCGGGTTTTGGTTAGCACCCTCGATTGGAGCAAAACAATGACGAATGCGGAAAATATGAGGCAGTCATATGGAAACAAACCAACCGGACGGCATGCCCGCTCAGGGCATCAGCTTTGCCAGTCGGGCGGGCGCTTTTCGATGAAGGCGGCGATGCCTTCGTTGGTGTCGCGCCAGAGCATGTTTTCGACCATCACCGCACCGGTATGGGCATAGGCCTCGTCCAGGGTCATCTCGACCTGGTCGTAGAAGGCGCGCTTGCCGATGGTGACGGCGGCCGAAAGCTTGGACGCGACGGTTTCGGCGAGTTGCATGGTTTCGGCCTCGAGGCTGTCGGGCGATGCAACGCGGTTGATCAGGCCGATGGCAAGGGCGCGGTCGGTGTCGATGAATTCCCCGGTGGTGAGCATTTCGAACGCCTGCTTGCGCGGGACATTGCGCGAGAGGGCCACCATTGGAGTCGAGCAGAACAGCCCGATATTGACGCCGTTGACACCAAAGCGTGTGCCTTCAGCCGCGACGGCCATGTCGCAGGAGGCGACAAGCTGGCAACCTGCGGCGGTGGCGATGCCGTGGGGCATGGCGATGACCGGTTGCGGCATTTCGCGAATGCTCATCATCACGCGTGTGCAGCGGTCGAAGAGATCCTTGAAATAGGCGCGACCGCCATCTTCGGCCTGGCGCCCCTGCTGCATCTGCTTGAGATCGTGGCCGGCGCAGAACGCCTTGCCCTCGCCCGAGATCACCACGGCGCGGATCGTAACGTCCTGTTTCAACGCATCAAATTGCGATTGCAGGGCGGCGAGCATTTCGTCGGACAGGGCGTTGAGGCGGGTCGGGTCGTTGAGGTGCAGGTGTGCGATTGGGCCGGTGTCGTTACGTTCAAGCAGAGCCATCTTGTTCTCCCCTCTCTTTGGCGGCAATCCTAGGGCGGAACGGGCGAGGAGGGAAGACATGCCGCTACAGATGAACGCCGAGGAATTGATGGCCTATCTCGAGGAGGTCTTTCCCCAGGTGCGCAGCGATTTCGCGGTGGACCGGCTGGCCGAGATGGAGGTCGATCTGCGGCTCAAGGTGGCGGATCGGCACTTGCGACCGGGCGGCACGGTTTCGGGGCCGAGCATGTTTTCTCTAGCAGATTGCGCGGTTTACGCGATCACGCTGGCCATGGTGGGGCGCCGCGCGCTGGCGGTGACGACCAATGCCACGATCGACTTCATGCGCAAGCCCGCGGCGGGGGCGGACCTCATTGCGCAGTGCCGGTTGCTCAAGCTCGGGCGGGTGCTGGCGGTGGGCGATGTGCTGATCTTTTCGGAAGGCGAGGCGGCGCCGGTGGCGCGTGCATCACTCACCTATTCGCTGCCGCCGGGGGGCGGTTAACACTCGAATCATGGCCGGAAAACGGGGGGGTGACATCCGGCTGACTTCCGGCTGCCGCCCGGCTGCCGGGGAA
This sequence comes from Aquicoccus porphyridii, assembly GCF_008369105.1. Lineage (GTDB taxonomy): Bacteria > Pseudomonadota > Alphaproteobacteria > Rhodobacterales > Rhodobacteraceae > Aquicoccus > Aquicoccus porphyridii. Next base: position 279,623 of record NZ_VINQ01000001.1, read on the forward strand.
ATCAACCATTTGTTAACCGTGGAAAGGTTAATAGGGTGGGCGGAGAGCGCGTTTCGGTCGGGGTGTCTTCGTGCAGACCTGAAACGCGTTGGGGCAGGTTGCGTTTGATCGGATAGGTATCCGAATTTTATGGCTGCTCTTGCTGGTCACACGAGATCGCGAAATTTTGCGACTGTGTTGAAACCAACTGAAAGCGGATGACGGCTGCCAGCCCCGAAGCGGAACCGTCGCTCCCGGTGCTAGGCCGCGATAGCTGACCTTCGCCGGATGAGCAGTGAACTGGCAAACTGCGGGTCGGAACTGTCGTTCGCGAGATCCGAGGCGATGTCGGCAGGCAGCCCTAGGCGGCTATTCACAACTTGCGCTGATGCCGCGACGCTACTTCACCGGACCGGTCGTTCATCAAGGGATGCGTCAGGACTGATTGCCGTCGGCCATGCGAAAGAGCTGCCGTTGCCATACCCCCATAAATCTGAGAACCTCAAACCAAACCATATTCATTGAGGACGGGACAAATGCGGCGTGTACTACTAGCACTTACCGTAATGGCGGCACCGGTTGGCGCTCAGCAATACCCAACAGAATGGCGATATCTCGACGTAGCGGCGGACGCGAATGGCTGGCGCTCAGTCTTTCGTGAAATTGCGACCATCGATGCCTGTCGCTCGATGATTGGAGAAGTTGTCGAAACTTACCTTGGTGGACCAGAGATCGCCAGAGAGATGGGCATTGCTTCATCGCAGATCGGGCCAGACGCATCAGGCATGTTCCATATCAGGATTGAAGAAAAACTTGCCGGTGTTGTTGGCTGCACGATGAGCAGTGATCCTGCACTGCAAGCACTATCTGGCCCCGAGGACATGATCGCGATGTTCATGGATAAAGTGAATTAGGGTCCCTGCCGTTGATCGCCGCGCATTGCGCGAAGGTCTGCTGTCGGGAAACCGCCTAGTGTTTGCAAAGCCCGCTCCCTGCGCATTCCTGCCGCTCGACGCCCTAACGGCGACGTGCGATGTCACCCCGATAGGCACGGAGGCATTATAGAGTGTTGCACTCTATCGAACCCACCCCGCCCGGGCTGCTTGCAGTTCGGGCAGCGCCCGACCCGCCCGTCGTGCCAGCGGCACGCGTTTGGCGTGACGGCGGGCGCTTCGCACCCCCACCCCGGGCCGGGCGCCGCCCTTTTGTTGGATGTGCTTGGCGCAAAAGACCAAATAAGGTGACATATCGAGACCCTTGATGGACCCGCCCCGCCCGGAACAGCGGCGCAGCCGCCCGGGCGAGCGCCATCCCCCGGCCCGGCGCTCGCCCTCGTGCATGTTCGGAGAAGCCCCGCCCAAGCCCTTCCGGTCAGGGAATCAGCCGCTGCACATAGCCGGGCAGGGCGAAGGCGGCCCTGTGCACGGCGGGGGTGTAGTAGAACGGTGTAAGCCCCGCTGCGTCGAAGCGACCCGTGAGCACGTCGAGCGGGGTGGCGCGCGCATCGCCGTCGGTGCCCCAGCCAAACGCCATCGGGCCACCGGCATAGGTGGGCACGGTGGCGAGGTAGCAGGTGGCATCGGCGAAGAGCGCGCGGAAGGCGCGCATCGTGTTGGTGAGCTCTTCGGGTTGCATGAAGGGCACGCCGTTTTGGGTGACGAGAATGCCGTTCGGGGCGAGCGCGCGCTTGGCATGGCCATAGAAGGTGTCGGTAAAGAGCACCTCGCCCGGGCCGATCGGGTCGGTGGAATCGACGATGATCACGTCGAACCCGCCGGACGTGGTTTTCATGAAATCGGCCCCATCCGCGATGACGAGATCGAGCCGGGGATCGTCGAACGCGCCCTGGCTGAGGGCGGGGAGGTATTCTTTCGAGAACTCCACCACGCCGGCGTCGATCTCGACCATGGTGACGTGTTCGACGTTGGCATGTCTGAGAACCTCGCGCGCCATGCCGCCATCGCCGCCGCCCACGATCAGCACGCGCCGCGCCGCGCCATGCGCGAGGATCGGCACATGGGTCAGCATCTCGTGATAGATCGCGTTGTCGCCCTCGGTGGTCTGCACCACGCCGTCGAGGGTCAGAACGCGCCCGAAGGTGGGGTTCTCGAACACGCGCAGGCGCTGGTGTTCGGTCTCGCTGTCGTAAAGCAGCCGGTCGATGCGCAGCGATTGCGCGTAATCGGCATGGAGCGTTTCGGTCGACCAGTCGCTCATGCCGCCACCCCCGCCTCGGAGACCACGCCTTCGCCGCGCTTGAGCTCTTTCACGCGCACATCGCCGGTGTCGAACGCCCGTTTCAGAACGTCCACCGCGAGCCAGGGCCGGGCGTCGCCGCACATGAAGACATCGAAGGCGCCATAGCCGATTTCCGGCCATGTATGCACCGAGATGTGGCTTTCGGCGAGCACGGCCACGCCCGAAACGCCCTGGGGCGAGAATTTGTGCGTGTGGATGTGCAGCAGCGTCGCGCCGCAGGTGTCCACGCAATCGCGGAACGCCTGCGCGATGCGCGCCTCGTCGTCGAGACCGGTGCCGTTCACCACCTCGATGATGAGATGGGTGCCGGCGAACACGGCCCCGTCGCGGCGGATGAAATGGTCATCGCGGCTGTTGTCGAAAATGTCGCGGGCGAATGGCCCGTGATCGTTCGCGGCTTTGAGACCGCGGGCGGTGTCTTCCTCATGGGCGCCTGTTTCCAGACCGATCCCCAGTTGGAAGAGGTTGGCGTCTTTCATGGCGCTCCCCTTCTTTCCAGCAGATTGAATCCAGTCGGTCCCTTAGCGCCCCCCCGATGCCATCGAAGTTGGGATCGGTCCCGAAAGTGAGGCGCATCTAGGCGGTGTGTTCGAGTCGATCAAGGGAGAAATGGGGTGATGCGCGATTTTTTCGCGCGCTGAGGTTCCGTTGCGTCGCAAAAGGCGGAAATACCCGGGCCTGCCTTGTCGCGGCGGGACAATGGGTTTTGATGGGGCGGGGAGGCGAGACCGTGTCCGCAGAATCCATCGAATCCGCAGGTCAGACCGAATTTCGCCGGGCGCTCAAGGCGATCGGGTTGTTGTTGCTGGCGATCCTTTGCTTTGACATCATGAGCCTCCTGGTGCGCATCCTGTCGGCGCGCTATGCGGCGCCGGAGCTTTCGGCCTATCGCAACGTGCTGGGGATCGTGCCGTCGCTGGCGCTGTTGATCTGGACCGGGGAGTTGCGGTTGCGCGGCTCGTCGCTCAGGATCGCGAACTGGCCGCTGGCGATCGGGCGCGGGTTTGCCGTGGCGCTGGCGCAGCTCTTCTTCTACTCGGCGTTGGCGCGGCTGGAACTGGCGACGGTGGCGACGCTGGGGCAGACCAACGCGCTCTTTGTCGTGCTCTTGTCCGTTGTCCTGCTGGGGGAACGGGTCGGGCCGTGGCGGGTTGCGGCGCTTCTGGTGGGTTTCGTGGGGGTGGTTCTGATCCTCAAGCCGGGGTCGGAGGCGTTTTCGCTGGCCGGGTTGCTGCCGGTCGCGGCGGCACTTTGCTATGCGATTTCGATGGTGACGGTGCGGTTCTTCGGCCCCGAAGTGTCGAACGGGCTGCTTTATCTCTATTCCTCGGCGGCGGCGGCGGTGGGGGCGATCATCCTCGCCGCGTTCACCACCGAGTTCAGCCCGTTGCACAGCCTGGCCGATGCCGGGCTGATCTTCGGGATGGGTATCCTCGGCGGGGTCGGGGTGTTGTTCATGATGCTGGCCTATCGCAGCGCGGCGCCGTCAATCCTGGCGCCGTTCGGGTATTTCGGGATATTGAGCGCCTTCTGCCTCGGCTGGCTGGTCTTTGGCGAAGCGCCGATTGACACGCTGTTCCCGGGGGTGGTGCTGATCGTCGGGGCAGGGGCGCTGATCATGTGGCGAGAAAACCGGCGTGGATGATGGGGTATATTGATACCATATTTACAAGCTGTTGTTTTCAGGCGATTTATCCTGCCCAAACCCGCTTGACTGTGCGCGCTGCATCTATATAACCCGCCCATCACGCCTGTCGGCCCCGAGGTCGACACAGGGGCGGACAGCCAAACACGATCAAACCGAAACACGATAATGGGGTTTCAAACATGAAAACCTTTTCTGCGACGCCGGCAGATATCGACAAGAAATGGATCCTGATCGACGCCGAAGGCGTTGTTCTGGGCCGCCTTGCCTCGATCGTTGCCATGCGTTTGCGCGGCAAGCACAAAGCCAGCTTCACGCCGCATATGGACATGGGCGACAACGTGATCGTCATCAACGCCGACAAGGTGCAGATGACGGGAAAGAAACGCACCGACAAGCTGCATTACTGGCACACCGGGTATCCCGGCGGGATCAAGAGCCGCAGCGCCGGTCAGATCCTCGAAGGTGCGCATCCCGAGCGGTTGGTGATGCAGGCGGTCAAACGCATGCTGCCGGGTAACCGCCTGTCGCGCAAGCAGATGACCAACCTGCGCGTCTATGCCGGGGCTGAGCATCCGCATGAAGCACAAAATCCCGATGTGCTGGATGTGAAATCCATGAACAAGAAAAACACGCGGAGCTGAGAGAGATGACCGATCAAGTGAACTCGCTCGAAGAACTGGGTCAGGTGGCCGAAGGCGCCGCAGCCCCCGTTGTGGAAGCAGAAACCCCGCGTGAGCCCGTGCGTGACGCATTGGGCCGGTCCTATGCCACCGGCAAGCGCAAGGATGCGGTTGCCCGCGTCTGGATCAAGCCCGGGTCGGGCAAGGTCGTCGTGAACGGCAAGGAAATGGGCAAGTATTTCGCCCGTCCGGTGTTGCAGATGATCCTGCGCCAGCCGTTCTCGGTTGCCGGTGTGGAAGACCAGTTCGACGTGCTGGCGACGGTCAAGGGCGGTGGTCTTTCGGGGCAGGCCGGTGCGGTCAAGCACGGCATCTCGAAAGCGCTTCAGCTTTATGACCCGGCCCTGCGCAGCGCGCTCAAGGCCGCCGGTTTCCTGACCCGCGACAGCCGGGTTGTGGAACGGAAGAAATACGGCAAGCGCAAGGCGCGCCGGAGCTTCCAGTTCTCGAAACGCTGAGTGTTTCGACATTGTTTCGGAAAGGGCCGCCTTCGGGTGGCCCTTTTCATTTTCTGCACAGTGTTTTGGCAGATAGCGGTCGGGGAATGGCGCAAGCGCGGGATTTCTGGCGCTGTGCGTTGCGCCAAAAAAAAGGCCGAGCACTAAGCTCGGCCTAAGTCCAACAGGGAGGTATGAAAGTGATGCGATAACCATCGAACATCACCGTCAGAAGCTGAAATAAGTGGCGTGCCCTGCACGATCAAGCACAATAATGCCGCAACTGCATCATGGCCGATATGCAGTATGTGCATGTCTGCTTAACCTGTTACTTAACCGCCTGATTTTTAACCCGTTTACGATAGGCCGTGATCTCTTCCTGCACGAAATCGCGGAACGCGGCGATCCTCTTGGATTGGCGCAACTCCTCTGGATAGGCGAGAAATACGGGGATTTCGCCCGAGTCGACCTCGGGCAGAACCTGTTGAAGATTCGGAAATTCCTGGATCACGTAATCCGGCAAGACACCGATTCCGAGATTGTGCAGAACCCCCTGGAGCACGCCGTAATAGTTGTTCACGGTCAGCAGCGAGGAAATCTCGTGACTGAGCAGTTCCTGAACCAGGGTGGCGCCGGCCCCGACCTGCGTGGCGCTGACATTCTGACAGATGAGCCGGTGCTTGTTGAGATCGGTCAGGGTTTGCGGCGTGCCCGCGCGGGCGAGATATTCGGGCGATGCGTAAAGCCGCATGCGCACGCTCATGAGGCGTTTGCGGATCAGGTCGGCCTGTGAGGGTTCTTTCATCCGGATGGCGACGTCGGCCTCGCGCATGGGCAGGTCGAGCACGCGCTCTTCAAGCATCAGGTCGATCTTGAGTTCCGGATACTTCTCGTAAAGTGCTGTGAGCCGCGGCGCGAGCCAGAGCGTACCGAACCCGGTGGTCGTGGTCACGCGCAATTCGCCGAAAACCTCGTCCTCGCTGTCGCGAATGCGCGCCGTGGCGGCGTCGAGACGTTTGAGCATCGCCCGGGTCGCATCGAACAGAAGCTCGCCCTGTTCCGTGAGAATCAGCCCGCGCGCATGGCGGTGAAACAGGGTCGTGTTCAAGGATTCCTCGAGCGCCCGAATCTGCCGGGAAACCGCAGACTGGCTCAGATGGAGCGAGTCACCAGCATGGGTGAGCGAGCCGGCATCGGCCACCGCGTGAAAGATTCTGAGTTTATCCCAATCCATGATCGCAACTTTCTGTCCGCTGATCCCTATTCGCACGAAACGACGCGCAATGGCAGTTCAATCCTCACAGAATCGTGGGGCCGAGGGAAAATTTTCCTTTTGTTAGGTCATATACTGTGACCTAATATTAGTCTATGCTTCGGAACGGGGCAGTGTTGACGTGAAATTCGGCACGAAAGCGATGGGAGACGCGCGATGAGCAAGCAACAGGTGACATTGCAGGACCGATACGACCTTGAAAAGTCACAGGTGCTCTTGAACGGGACGCAGGCGCTTGTCCGGCTGATGCTGACCCAGAAACAGCGCGACATGCAGGCGGGTCTGAACACGGCGGGATATGTCACGGGCTATCGCGGATCGCCGCTCGGTGCGGTGGATCTTACGATGGCGCGGGCGCGATCCATCCTCACGCAGCAGGACATCAAGTTCGAACCGGGGCTGAACGAGGACCTGGCCGCGACGGCGTTGTGGGGCAGCCAGCAGGCCGAGTTGCGCGGCGAGGGCAAGTTCGACGGCGTTTTCGGCCTTTGGTACGGGAAAGGCCCGGGCGTGGATCGCACCGGCGATGTGATGCGCCATGCCAACATGGCCGGAACCAGCGCGAATGGCGGGGTTCTGATGGCGATGGGCGATGACCATACCGGCGAATCCTCGACCGTGTTGCATCAGAGCGAATGGGCGCTGGTCGATGCCTATATGCCGGTGGTGAGCCCGGCGGGTGTGCAGGAAATTCTGGATTACGGCATTTACGGCTATGCTCTGAGCCGGTTCTCGGGGCTGTGGGTCGGTCTCAAGACGATGAAGGACACGATCGAAGCGACGGCGGTGGTGGATGGCCGCCCTGACCGTGTGCAACTGCTGACCCCCGACTTTCCGATGCCGGAGGGCGGGCTGAACATACGTCTTGTCGATACACCGCCTGACCAGGAGGCGCGGATGATCGACTACAAGCGCTTTGCGGCCGAGGCGTTCAGCCATGCCAACCGCATGGACCGGCGTGTCCTGGGCAAGGCAGGGGCCAAGATCGGGCTTGTCGCGGCGGGCAAGAACTGGCTCGACCTGGAACATGCGCTCGCGCTTTTGGGCGTGGACGCCGATGAGGCCGAGCGCCTTGGCATTACCACCTACAAGGTCGGCCAGACCTTTCCGCTCGACATGAAGGGGTTTCACGATTGGGCCGAGGGGCTCGACCTGATCGTGGTGGTGGAAGAAAAGCGCAAGTTGATCGAGGTGCAGATCAAGGAGGCGATTTTCGACGACCGCCGTGGCAGGCGGGTCTATGGTTGGTACAAGGGCGGTGCGGGTGGCATGCACCGCGAGGAACTGTTCCCGACGCGCGGCGCGCTCGACCCGATCGGGATCGCGGAGAAGCTCGGCCAGATCTTCATCGAAGAGGGGCGCGGCACCGAACGGATCAAGGCCGGGCTGGCCGAGCTGTCACAGGCGCGGGCCGGCGACAATGCCGAAGAGATTGCCACGCGGCTGGCCTATTACTGCTCGGGCTGTCCGCACAACACGTCGACCAAGGTGCCCGAGGGCAGCCGCGCCTATGCCGGGATCGGCTGTCACTACATGGTGCAATGGATGGATCGTGAAACCCTCGGCTTTACCCATATGGGCGGGGAAGGGGCCAACTGGATCGGCGAGGCGCCGTTTTCGAACCGCGATCACGTGTTCCAGAACCTCGGCGACGGCACCTATAACCACTCGGGGCGCCTCGCCATCGTTGCGGCCATCGCCGCGGGTGTGAACATCACCTACAAGATCCTCTACAACGATGCCGTGGCCATGACCGGCGGGCAGACCCATGAAGGGGGGCTTTCGGCGCACCAGATCGCGCAGGAATTGAAGGCCTTCGGGATCGAGCATGTCGCGGTGGTCCATGACCAGAAAGAGGATGTGGATTTCTCGGAATTCCCGGCCGGGATCGAAAAGCACGAACGCGCGGATTTCGAAGCGGTGCAGAAGAAATTCCGTGAATACAAGGGCGTATCGGCGATTCTTTACATCCAGACCTGTGCCGCCGAGAAGCGCCGCCGGCGCAAGCGCGGGACGTTTCCCGATATCGACAAGCGGGTGTTCATCAACACGGATGTCTGCGAGGGCTGTGGTGATTGCGGGGTGCAGTCGAACTGTGTCTCGATCGTGCCGGTCGAGACCGAGCTGGGCCGCAAGCGGGCGATCGACCAGTCATCCTGCAACAAGGATTTCTCGTGCCTCAACGGGTTCTGCCCGAGTTTCGTGACACTTGAGGGGGCGAAGGTCAGGAAAGAGGCGACGACCGATCTTGACCTGCCGGACCTGCCCCAGCCCGAGCTGCCGAAGATCGACGGCACGCATAACGTGGTGATCACCGGGGTCGGTGGCACCGGGGTCGTCACCATCGGCGCGGTTCTCGCACAGGCGGCCCAGATCGACGGGTTGGGCGCGGGCATGATGGAAATGGCCGGGCTGGCGCAGAAAGGCGGCGCGGTGCATATCCATGTGCGCATCGCCAACGCGCCCGGGGACATCAACGCGGTGCGCGTCGCCACCGGCGAGGCGCATGCGCTGATCGGTGGTGACCTGGTGGTGAGCGCCGGGGCCAAGACGCTGGGCCTGACCAGTGCGGGGCGCACCGGTGCGGTGATCAACAGCCACGAGATCATCACCGGCGATTTTGCCCGTGACACCGAGTTCCGTATCCCGGTCGATCGGCTGGAATTGCAGTTGCAGGCGCGGTTGCGCGAGCGGCTGAGCCTGTTCGATGCCTCGGACCTTGCCCGGATCACGTTGGGCGACAGCATCTTTTCGAACATGATGGTATTCGGCGGGGCATGGCAGATGGGCCTCATCCCGGTGAGCCATGATGCGATCGCCGATGCGATCCGCCTCAACGGGACGGCGATCGAGGGCAATCTTCGGGCGTTCGATATCGGGCGTTGGGCCGTGCTGCACCCCGAGGAGGTTCAGGGAATCCTGAGCCCGGGGGGTGTTGAAAAACCCAAGACGCTGGAGGATCGGATCGCGTTTCGTGCCGAGCATCTGAAGGCGTACCAGGGCAAGCGGTTGGCCAACCGTTATCGCAAACTGGTTGATGCTGTGGAGGATGCGCGCCTCAAGGAAGCCGTGGCGAAGGGCTATCACAAGGTTCTCGCCTACAAGGACGAATACGAGGTGGCGCGGTTGCACCTGAGCACGCTTGAGAAAGCCAAGGCCGAGTTTGACGGCGATTTCCGCATGTTGTTTCACCTCGCGCCGCCGATCCTGTCGAAAGAGGGATCGGACGGGCGCCCGATCAAGCGCGAATTCGGACCCGGCATGGTGAAATGGTTCAGGCTTCTGGCGGGGATGAAGCGCCTGCGCGGCACCGCGCTCGACCCGTTCGGGCGCAGCGAGGAGCGCAAGGCGGAACGCGCGCTGATCGCGCAATACGAGGCCGACATGGCCGAATGGCTGCCGAAGGTGGATGCGTCCAACCGTGAATTGATCGCGGAACTGGCGGAATTGCCTCTGAAGGTGCGCGGGTTCGGGCCGGTGAAGGCGGCCAATGCCGACAAGGCGGCGCAGCGGCGCGCGGAGATCCTCGCAGAACTGACCGGCGCGCCCGAGCGGGTTGTTGAGGCGGCAGAATAGCAAGACCGGCATCCGCGGGTCATGCGCGCGGGGCCGATGACATGAAACTGTCATGGTGATGTCATAACATGACCCTGGCCGGATTCCGTGCGGGAAGCGGCCAAGGTCAGGCCCGATCAGCAGAGCCGAGTGATGCGACAGCGCGACATTGCCCGTGATATTTCCTATGCGCATTCCGCCGAGACCCGCGCGGGACGCGCCCTGATCCGGTTCATGGAGAACGTCACCGGGCGGATCGGTCTCATCCGGCGCGCGCAGGGCTATGAGCACGAGATCGCGTCGGGGCGGGATTTCTGGGACGTGATCGTCGAGCGCTACAATCTGCGGCTCAACGTGCTGGACGGGAGCCTTGCGAATATCCCGGCGAACGGGCCGCTGATCCTGATTGCCAATCATCCCTATGGCATTCTCGACGGGCTCATGATGGGGCATATCCTGAACCGGGCGCGGGGCAATTTCCGAATCCTGGCGCACCAGGTCTTTCGCAAGGCCGAGGATCTCAACCGGGTTATCCTGCCGATTTCGTTTGACGGGACGAGGGAGGCGGTTGCTCTCAATCTTGAAACCCGCAAGGAAGCGCTGCGTTACCTGGGGCAGGGCGGGGCGATCGGGATTTTCCCGGGCGGCACGGTGAGCACGGCCGCGCGGCCGTTTTCGCAACCGCTCGACCCCGGTTGGCGGGCCTTTACCGCGCGCATGGTTGCCAAATCCGACGCCACGGTTGTTCCGGTTTTCTTTGATGGATCGACCAGCCGTCTTTTCCAACTGGCCAGCCACCTGCATTCCTCGCTTCGGATGGGGCTTCTGATCAAGGAGTTTCGCGCGCGGGTGGATACGGATGTCGATGTGGTGATCGGCAAACCGATTTGCCGAACCGCCCTGGACGCGCGGGCGAAAGACGCCAAAGCAATGATGGATTTCCTGCGCAAATCAACCTATGACCTGTCTCCGAGGCCGATGGATTCGTCCGAATGCGGTTTCGAATTCGAAGACAAGTATCGCGCGTAACCCGGGCAGGGCAGATGGCAGTAGGGATTTTCGACAGTGGGCTGGGTGGCCTGACGGTCTGGGATGCGGTGACAAAGCGTCTGCCGGATGTGCCTTTCGTGTATATGGCCGACAATGCCCATGCGCCCTATGGCGTGCGCGACGCCGATGACATCTATCAACTGACCTGCCAGGCGGTCGAGCGGCTTTGGGCCGAGGGGTGCGATCTTGTCATTCTGGCCTGTAACACCGCCAGCGCTGCGGCCTTGCGGCGGATGCAGGAAAGCTGGGTTCCGACCGACAAGCGGGTGCTTGGGGTTTTCGTGCCGTTGATCGAGGCGCTGACCGAGCGGCAATGGGGCGACAATTCCCCGCCGCGCGAGGTCGAGGTGAAGAACGTGGCGCTGTTTGCCACGCCGACCACCGTGGCGAGCCGTGCCTTTCAGCGCGAATTGGCCTTTCGCGCCATCGGGGTGGATGTCGAGGCGCAGGCCTGTGGCGGTGTGGTGGATGCGATCGAAGAGGGTGACATGATCCTGGCCGAGGCGCTGGTCAGATCCCATGTCGATGCGTTGAGGCGCAAGATGCCGATACCGCAGGCCGCGGTTCTGGGCTGCACGCATTATCCGCTGATGGAAAAAGAGTTCGAGGCGGCGCTTGGCCCCGGGGTCAAGGTGTTCAGCCAGGCCAACCTGGTGGCCGAGAGCCTTGCCGATTACCTCGCACGGCACCCCAAGATGCTGGGCCGGGGCGAGGGTGCGCGGTTCCTGACCACGGGTGATCCGAAAACCGTGAGCAGCCGCGCCACGCAATTCCTGCGACGACGAATCGAGTTCGAGGCCGCTTGAGCCTCATCCGGTTTTTCGTCACAACATCATCGAACAACATGAAAAGGGGTTTGTCATGACCCATAGAATCGCCATTCTGGGTGCCTCGGGCTATACCGGTGCCGAGCTGATCCGCCTTATTGCAACGCATGGCGGCATTGAAATTGCAGCACTTGGGGCGCATTCCAAGGCCGGGCAGAGCCTCGCGCAGGTGTTTCCGCATCTGCGCCATCTCGCGCTGCCCGATATGGTCGGCTTTGACGAGATCGACTTTGACGGCGTTGATCTGTGTTTCTGCGCCTTGCCGCACAAGACCAGCCAGGAAGTGATTTCCGGGCTGCCGAAAAACCTTCGGATCGTCGATCTGAGCGCGGATTTTCGGCTGCGCGATCCGGACGCCTATGAAAAGTGGTATGGCAATCCGCATTCGGCAATCGAGATGCAGAAGGAAGCGGTTTACGGCCTGACCGAGTTCTACCGCGACGAAATCCGCGAGGCCCGGCTGGTGGCGGGCACGGGGTGCAACGCGGCCACCGGGCAATATATGCTTCACCCGTTGATCGCGGCGGATGTGATCGGGCTTGACGATATCATTCTCGACCTCAAATGTGCGGTGTCGGGTGCGGGGCGCAGTCTCAAGGAAAACCTGCTGCATGCGGAGATGTCCGAGGGCTACAACGCCTATGCCGTGGGGGGCACGCATCGTCACCTGGGCGAGTTCGACCAGGAGCTGTCGAAACTGGCCGGGCGGGATGTGAAAATCCAGTTCACGCCGCATCTGGTTCCGGCCAACCGCGGAATCCTGGCGACGGGATATGTGAGTGGCGATGCGCGGCAGGTGCATGAGACGCTGGCCAAGGCCTATGCCAGCGAGCCGTTTATCGAGGTCTTGCCGTTCGGCGAGACGCCGAGCACGCATCATGTGCGGGGCAGCAATTTCTGCCATATCGGGGTGACTGGGGATCGTATCGCGGGGCGGGCGATCGTCGTTGCCGCCTTGGATAACCTGACAAAAGGTAGCAGCGGGCAGGCCTTGCAGAATGCCAATCTGATGCTAGGTCTTGAAGAGACACAGGGGCTCATGTTGGCGCCCTGTTTCCCCTGAGGGGGATCACGAGCGAGGTTGCATCATGAAGGGGCTGAAGAAGAAACGCCGCGTGCAGGTCATCCTGTTGGCCGCTGTCGCGCTGGTCATATCCACCGGGTTGATCGGTTACGCGATGCGCGATGGCATCAATTTCTTTCGCTCGCCCACGCAGATCGTGGCGGAACCCCCTGCGGAAACCGAGACCTTCCGCCTTGGCGGTCTGGTCGAAGAGGGCAGCATCGTGCGTGGACAAGGCGAGGTGGTGAGCTTCAACGTCACCGATGGCGGGGAAACGGTCAGGGTGACCTATGCCGGCGTGTTGCCCGATCTCTTTGCCGAGAACCAGGGCATGATCGGCACCGGGCGTTACGTGAACGGCGTCTTTGAAGCCTCTGAAATCCTTGCCAAACATGACGAGACCTACATGCCGCGCGAGGTGGTCGATGCCTTGAAGGAACAAGGCGTCTACCAGGAGCCGGACGGTAGCTGAAGGCGCCGTTAACCTGTTGCGATCAGGCTTTTCACCGATACCGGTGAAAGGTCCGAGATGCGAACTGTCCGCGATATTGCCGAAGAGATCGTCGCCCGTGAAGGCGGGTTCGTCAATGATCCCGACGATCCCGGGGGCGCGACAAACCATGGCGTCACCATCCATACCATGCGTCGGTTGGGGCTGGATCTCGACCGGGATGGCGTGGTGGGTGTTGCCGATGTCCACCTTCTGAGCCGTTCCGAGGCGGTCGACATCTTCATCACCCACTATTTCGAGCGACCCCGCATCGACATGCTGCCCGAGGCGCTTTGGCCGAGCGTGTTCGACATGTATGTCAATGCCGGTGCGAATGCCGTGAAGATCCTGCAACGGCTGTTGCGCCAGATGGGTCACGAGGTCGGGGTGGACGGGGCGATCGGCCCGGTGACCGCGTTGGCTGCGCATGACGCGGCGGGGGCTGCCCCGGAGCATATCGTCGATGCGTATGGCATCGCCCGGCGCAACTACTATTTCCGGCTTGCCGATCACCGCCCAGCATCGCGCAAGTTCGCACGCACACGCGCCGGGGGCAAGGGCGGCTGGATCACCCGCGCGGAAGAGTTCATCGACCCGCGCTATCATCTCAGCCACGAACAGTTTCGCGAGAGGGTCGCATCATGGGGTTGATCGAACGGATCGTGTCGCTGGTCTTTGGCGATGGCGGGCGCGGGGTGAAAAACACGGTGGAGGTGTTTCGCGAGAATGCCGAAGCCGCCGGGATACGCGAAGGCGAAATGCGCGCCAAGGCGATGGCGCAGTTCGGCAGCGAGTTCGCGCAACCCCGAAAGGGCCTGTTCGACAGGATGATTGACGGGCTCAACCGATTGCCGCGACCGGCGCTTGCGTTTGGAACGCTTGGTCTTTTCATCGCGGCGATGGTCGATCCAATCTGGTTTGCCTCGCGCATGCAGGGGATTGCCCTCGTTCCCGAGCCGTTGTGGTGGCTTCTGGGCGCAATCGTGAGCTTTTATTTCGGGGCGCGGCACCAGGCCAAGGGACAGGAGTTTCAACGCCAGATCGGCCAGTCCCTCGCGGCCGTTCCGAAGGTTCTCGGCAATCTGGAGCGGCTTGAGCATTCGAAAACCGCCCCGGGTGGAATCGGAATGGCGGGGGCGGGCACGGATGCGAGGCTCGACCTGGCGATCATCGAGCCGGAGGCGAATCCGGCGTTGAGCGGGTGGCGGAGGGGGGCAGATATCGGCCGTTGAGCGCGACCGGTCCGGGGGCGCGACAAAGTGAACAGGCATTTCGAGTGTTTGTCATTGGACGTGGCCTGCGAGGCGTCTATAACACGCCCTATGATAGCAGAGCTTGGACATTTCGCCCTCATCCTGGCCTTCGTGACGGCCTGTCTGCAAACCGTTGTGCCGCTCGTTGGGGCGGATCGGCGTTGGCCCGGGTGGATGGCCTTTGCCGAACCGGCCGCGAATGTGCAGTTTTTCCTTACGGTCGTTGCGTTTGCCGCGCTGACCTATGCCTTCGTGACGTCGGATTTCTCGCTGCAACTGGTGGTCTCCAACAGCCATACCGACAAGCCGTTGCTCTACAAGGTGACTGGCGTCTGGGGCAATCACGAGGGCTCGATGCTGCTCTGGGTGCTGATCGTCACGTTGTTCGGGGCCATGGCGCAATGGTTCGGGGGCAATTTGCCGCCGACCTTGCGTGCCCGCATCCTCGCGGTTCAGGGGTCGATCGGTGCGGCCTTTTTCGCCTTTATCCTGTTCACGTCCAACCCGTTCCTGCGGATGGATGTCGCGCCGTTTGACGGGCGCGATCTCAACCCGCTGTTGCAAGACCCCGGTTTGGCCTTTCATCCGCCGTTCCTTTATCTCGGGTATGTCGGGCTTTCGATGGCGTTTTCCTTTGCCATTGCCGCGTTGATCGAAGGGCGGGTCGACGCAGCATGGGGGCGGTGGGTGCGGCCATGGACGCTTGCGGCGTGGATGTTCCTGACCATCGGAATCGGGCTTGGCAGTTGGTGGGCCTATTATGAACTCGGCTGGGGCGGGTTCTGGTTCTGGGACCCGGTTGAGAATGCCAGCTTCATGCCCTGGTTGATCGCGGTCGCCCTGCTGCATTCATCCGTCGTCGTGGAAAAGCGTGAAAGCCTGAAAAGCTGGACGGTGCTGCTTGCCATCATCGCGTTCGGGTTCTCGCTGCTGGGGGCATTTATCACCCGGTCGGGGATCATCACGAGTGTTCATGCCTTTGCAACCGACCCCGAGCGCGGGGTGTTCCTGCTCTTGATCATGGGGGTGTTCGTCGGTGGCGGGCTGACACTCTTTGCGGCGCGCGCGAGCGTCATGGAAGCCAAGGGGGTTTTCGGGTTGGTCAGCCGGGAATCGGCGCTGGTGGCCAATAATGTCCTGCTGGTCGTTGCCACGTTCGTGGTGTTCATCGGGACCATTTGGCCGCTGATCAGCGAGATGCTCTTTGACCGCAAGCTGTCGGTTGGTGAGCCGTTCTTCAACCAGGCCTTCACGCCGTTCATGGTCATCCTGGGCCTCATATTGCCGATCGGGTCGATGTTGCCGTGGAAACGGGCACGCATCGGGCGAACGGTGCGGGCGCTTTGGCCAGCCCTGGCGCTGGCCCTGGCGGTGCTCGCCCTGGTCTGGGCGATTCAATCCGGGCGTAGTGCGCTCGGGCCGGTGGGCATGATGCTGGGCACATGGCTGGTGGTCGGGGCCGTTATTGATGTCCTGTCGCGCGCCGGGCGTGGCGGAAATGGCCGCAATCGGCTGGCGCGTTTGGCGCGGCTTCCAAGATCGGATTGGGGCAAGGCCGTCGCGCATTCCGGCCTTGGCGTCACGATGGCGGGCGTTGCCGGGCTTCTGGCGTGGGAAATGGAAGATATCCGTGTCGTCCAGACCGACGAGAGTTTTGACGTCGGTCGGTACGAGATCACCTTGCGGAACGTGGAACAGGTGCAGGGGCCGAACTACGTGTCGACGATGGCCCTTGTCGACGTGGCGCGCGGTGGGAACCTCATAACCACCCTGCGACCCGAAAAACGGGTCTATCCGGTTGCCGGGCAGCCCACGACCGAGGCCGCGATCGACAACGGGTTCCTGCGCGATATCTATGTCGTGATCGGCGATCCGCAACAGGCCGGGGGCTGGGCGATGCGTGTCTACATCAAGCCGCTGGCCAACTGGATCTGGGGTGGCTCGATCCTGATGGCGCTTGGCGGGTTTCTGAGCCTTTCGGACCGGCGCTACCGGGTTGCCGCCGGGTCCAGGAAATCATCACGCTTGCAAGGGGTTCCTGCCGAATGAGGAACATTCTCCTGATCTTGGTGCTACTGGCCCAACCCGTATACGCGGTTCAGCCGGACGAAATGCTGGACGATCCGGCGCTCGAAGCGCGGGCGCGGGAGGTCTCCAAGGATCTGCGCTGTCTTGTCTGTCGCAACGAGAGCATCGACGACAGCAACGCGGAGCTTGCCCGGGACATGCGCCTTCTGGTGCGCGAACGGATCGTCGAAGGCGACAGCAACGAGGAGGTCAAGGAGTTCCTTGTCAGCCGCTATGGCGAGTATGTCCTGCTGAAACCGCGCTTTGGCGGGAGCAACTGGATTCTTTGGGGGGCAGGGCCCGGAATGCTGCTTTTCGCGGGGATCGGCGGCATGCTCTACCTGCGCAGCCGGTCGAGGGCCAAGGCCCCGGGTGAGGCGTCGCTGAGCGATGACGAGGCCAAGCGGCTTGAGGAAATCATGAACCGCTGACGCGAGGTTTCGCTTTTCCGGGCTGTACGGATAGGGTTGATTGAACCCCGACTGCACAAGCGAGGAACAGGCATGGTTGTTTACAAGGCGATCACTTACGAGACGGTTGAGCGGATTGCCGTTATCACGCTCAACCGCCCGGAGAAAATGAATGCTCTGACATCGCAGATGCGTGCGGAGATACCGGACGCCATTCATCACGCCGAGAACGACGGGGCGCGCGTGATCGTCATCACGGGGGCGGGCGGAGCGTTCTGTTCAGGTCAGGATCTGGGGGACGCCAATGCCGGGGCGCTCGATCTCGAGAGGGGCTTGCGCGATGAATACAATCCCATGCTCAAGGCCATTGTCGACTCGCCGCTGCCGGTCATCTCGGCGGTGAACGGGGCGGCCGCTGGCGCCGGTGCAAATCTCGCCCTGGCGGCGGACGTGGTGATTGCGACCGAGAGTGCCTATTTCCTTCAGGCGTTTACGCGGATCGGCCTCATGCCCGATGCGGGAGGGACGTATGTATTGCCGCGGACCATGGGCATGGCCAAGGCGATGGGCGCGGCGCTTTTCGCCGAGAAGATCAGCGCCCGGCAGGCGGATGACTGGGGCATGATCTGGGAGGCCGTGCCGGATGCGCAGTTCGAAGAGCATTGGCGCGCGCGGGCCGCGCACCTGGCCGATGGGCCGACGCGCGCCTATGAGTTGACCAAGCAGGCCATTCGCGGCACCTGGGCCAATGATTTCGAGGCCCAGTTGAACAACGAGGCCAAGCTTCAGGGCGAGGCCGGCAAGAGCCGGGATTTCATGGAAGGCGTCGTTGCGTTTCTCGAAAAGCGAAAGGCGCATTTCGAAGGCCGTTGAAAACCTTGTGCCGGTCAAGAAAAAAGCCTCGGAGACATCTCCGAGGCTTTTTTCATTGGTGTGGGCGGGAGGTTTTAACGGTCCTCGACGTCGACATATTCGCGCGCCGTTTCCCCGAGATAGAGCTGACGCGGGCGGCCGATCTTGTGCGCCGGGTCGGACAATTGCTCTTTCCACTGCGATATCCAGCCGACGGTGCGCGACAGGGCGAAGATGGGCGTGAACATGGATGTCGGGAAGCCCATCGCTTCGAGAATGATGCCGGAATAGAAATCGACATTCGGAAACAGCTTCTTCTCGGCGAAATAGGGATCGTCCAGCGCCTGCTTCTCGAGTTCCTTGGCGACCTGGAGCACCGGGTTGTTCTCGATGCCGAGCAGGTCGAGAACCTCGTCCGCGGATTGCTTCATCACCTTCGCGCGCGGATCGAAATTCTTGTAGACCCGATGGCCAAAGCCCATCAGGCGGAACGGATCGTCCTTGTCCTTGGCCCGGGCGATGAATTCGGGAATGCGATCGACCGATCCGATTTCCTTGAGCATTTCAAGGCAGGCCTGGTTTGCACCACCATGGGCCGGGCCCCAGAGACATGCAATGCCCGCGGCGATGCACGCGAAAGGATTTGCCCCGGAGGAGGAGGCGAGGCGAACAGTGGAGGTTGACGCGTTCTGTTCGTGATCGGCGTGAAGGATGAAGATGCGGTCCATCGCGCGCGACAGGATCGGATCGACCTCGTATTGTTCGGCCGGAACGGCGAAGCACATGTGCAGGAAGTTCGATGCGTAAT
This sequence comes from Aquicoccus porphyridii, assembly GCF_008369105.1. GTDB lineage: Bacteria > Pseudomonadota > Alphaproteobacteria > Rhodobacterales > Rhodobacteraceae > Aquicoccus > Aquicoccus porphyridii. Next base: position 298,274 of record NZ_VINQ01000001.1, read on the forward strand.
CGAGATCGTTGCGCGGATAGACGAAGGGTTGCCCGATCGAATACTTGTAGGCCATCGCCGCAATGGTCGGCATCTTGGCAATCATGCGATGCGATGCGATTTCGCGCTGGCGCGGATCGGAGATATCGGTCGAGTCATGATAGAAGGCCGACATCGCGCCCACGACGCCGACCATGGTCGCCATCGGGTGCGCATCGCGCCGGAACCCACGGAAGAAATTGTGCATCTGCTCGTGGATCATGGTGTGGCGCGTGATCGTGGCCTCGAACGCTTCGAGTTCCGCCGCAGTGGGAAGGTTGTCGTAGAGCAGCAGATAGCAGACTTCGAGGTAATGCGATTTCTCGGCAAGCTGATCAATCGGATAGCCGCGATGCAAAAGCTCGCCCTTGGCACCGTCGATATAGGTGATGGTGCTGTCGCAGGATGCCGTGGAAGTATAGCCCGGATCGTAGGTGAAAACACCGGCCTGAGCATAGAGCTTCCTGATGTCGATAACATTCGGCCCGGCCGTTGGCGAAAGCAGTGGCAGGTCGTAAGATGTGCCGTCGATGGTAAGTGTCGCGGTCTTGCTGCTGTCAGTCATGCTTTTTCCTTCCTCAAGTAACCCCGGCGCGGATCGCTTGGGGGTGTCCTATGGCTTCCGACTTTCATCGCGGTCAAAGCCATTCATGTCTTGGCGGCGTCTGACAGGCGGGCCAATGTCTCGTCGCGTCCCAGCACCAGCATCATGTCGAAAACGCTGGGCGTTGCCGCCCGTCCCGCCAATGCGGCCCTGAGCGGGCCAGCGAGCTTGCCGAATTTCGTGCCCTTTTCCTCTGCGAACCGGTTCATGAGGTGTTCCAGATCAGCACGGGACCAGCTAGCATTTTGCAAATGCGGCGTCAATTCTCTCAGTATACCACGGGATGCAGAATCCAGGGCCTTGGCCGCCTTCTCATCCGGTCGAATTGGGCGATCCTCAAGAATAAATGCCGCCTTTTCAATAAGTTCCGGAAAGGTCTTGGCGCGTTCCTTCAGAAACGGCATGGCCGCGAGCAGCAATTCATTTTTCTGCTCGGTGAAGGCCGGCTGTCCGGTGGCGGCGCGAAAGCCATTCAGTTCATGCAGCAGCGCAGCATCATCGGAGGCGGCCATGTGGAGGCCACAGATATTCTCGAGCTTCTTGAAATCGAACCGTGCGGGCGCGCGCCCGATCCCGTCGAGGTCGAACCATTCGATGGCTTGGGCATCCGTAAAGAATTCGTCATCGCCATGGCTCCAGCCCAGCCGGGCGAGATAGTTGCGAAGACCGGCTGCCGGATACCCCATGGCCTGGTATTCCTCGACACCCAATGCACCATGCCGTTTTGACAGTTTCTTGCCATCCGGGCCGTGGATGAGCGGAATGTGAGCCCAGACCGGCACCTGCCATCCCATGGCTTCATAAATCAGTTGCTGGCGCGCGGCGTTGTTGAGGTGATCGTCACCCCGGATGACATGGGTCACGCCCATGTCGTGATCGTCGACGACGACGGCGAGCATGTAAACGGGTGTTCCATCGGATCGCAGGAGGACCATGTCGTCGAGCTGATCGTTCCGGATCGTGACATCGCCCTGGACCTTGTCGCGAATGACGGTCTCGCCTTCACGCGGCGCCCGCAGCCGGATGACATAGGGCAGATCGGGATGGCTGGCCGGGTCTGCGTCGCGCCACGGGCTTTTGAAAAAGGTCGAGCGCTTTTCGGCGCGGGCCTGTTCGCGAAACTGTTCGATCTCTTGCTGGGTTGCGAAGCACTTGTAGGCTTGCCCGGTATCCAGCATCGTCTTGGCGACCTCGGCATGGCGTTTTGCGCAAGAGAACTGGCTCACCACATCGCCGTCATGCTTGAGCCCGAGCCACGACATCCCCTTGAGGATCGCCTCGGTCGCTTCGGCGGTTGAGCGCGCCCGGTCGGTGTCTTCGATCCGAAGCAGGAATTTGCCGTTGCGCCCGCGCGCGAAAAGCCAGTTGAACAAGGCAGTGCGCGCACCGCCGATATGGAGGAACCCGGTCGGCGAGGGGGCAAAGCGAGTGACGACATGTTCGGTCATAAGCGTTAATCTTTCGGTAACCATGGCTGGATAGGCTTGGGGTCTGTCTAATGATCCGCCAAGACAAGGACAAGCTATGCAGCTTTGGGGGCGTATGGAAGCTGCTGTTCTCGCACAAAGGGGGCACTTCTTTCCATGGGTTCCCGTGTGCCTGGCTTGCGGGATCGGCTTGTATTTCAGCCTTCGGGCCGAACCATCCGGTTTCATCCTGCCGGTCATCGCCCTGGGCGGGCTCATTGGTGCGTTTCTGACGCGGCATGCGGGGGCGCTCTGGGCGCCTTTCATCTGGGCGGTGGTTCTTGTTTCGCTCGGATTCGGGTTGGCCATGACGCGGGCGCAAATGCTGGAACGGCCCGTTCTGGGATGGCGCTATTATGGGCCTGTCGAAGGCCGGGTGATCGGTATTGACCGCTCGGGAAGCGGTGCAACGCGCATCACGCTCGATCAGGTCGTTCTCACCCGGGTTTCGCCGGAGCGGCGCCCGGAACGTGTGCGCATATCGCTTCACGGGGGCGATGGATCGGTGCCGCGTGCGGGTGCGACGGTCATCGTGACGGCGCATCTTTCCCCGCCCGGCGGGCCGGTTGAACCGGGCGGGTTCGATTTTCAGCGTCATGCATGGTTTCAGAAGCTGGGCGCGGTGGGCTATGCGCGCACGCCGCTTTTGCTACTGGAACCAGGCGGGTCCGGGCAAATGCTGTTGCGCGCGCGGCTTGCGTTATCGCGCCATGTTCAGTCCCGCCTTCCGGGGCAACCCGGGGCCTTTGCCGCGGCGATCATGACGGGCGACCGCGCCGGTATGGGGCCCGAGGCGCTCGAGGCGCTCAGGGCGTCCAATCTCGCGCATCTTCTGGCGATTTCCGGCCTTCACATGGGGCTTTTGGCAGGATTCGTCTTTGCCGTTGTGCGTGTCGGACTGGCAGCCATTCCGCCCCTCGGATTGCGCCTGCCCGGGAAAAAGATCGCGGCCGTGATCGCGCTCGTGTTCGCGGCGGTCTATCTGGCCCTTTCGGGTGGAAACGTGGCGACCGAGCGTGCCTTTGTCATGGTGGCGGTTGCGTTGCTGGCTATCATGGCCGACCGGCGCGCGATTTCCCTGCGCGCGGTTGGCCTTGCGGCAACGATCATCCTGGTCCTGCGGCCCGAGGCGTTGCTTGGCCCGGGGTTCCAGATGTCATTCGCCGCGACCACGGCGCTTGTTGTCGTGTTCGGTTGGCTTCGTGATGCGAAGATCAACATTGGGCGGGCCGCCTGGATGCGGGCGGTCGTGGCCGTCGTCATTTCTTCGTCTGTAGCCGGGGCGGCGACGGGGCCGATCGGAGCGGCGCATTTCAACCAGACGGCGCATTTCGGGCTGATTGCCAACCTGATGTCGGTGCCTCTGATGGGGACATTGGTCATTCCGGCGCTGGTTTGTGCCGCGCTCCTGCTGCCGCTGGGGCTGGATGACGTGCCGTTCAAGCTTGCCGGTGCGGGGCTCGACTGGATTCTCGGGGTGGCCCATACGGTTACCGGTATCGAAGGGTCGCGTGGCGCGGTGCCAAGCCCGGATTGGTTTGTCCTGCCATTGATGGCCTTCGGATTCCTGATCCTGTTCCTGTGGCAGGGCCGTTTGCGGTTTGTCGGCCTTGGTCCGGTCGCGCTGTCGGTGGTGGCATGGGCCATGGTCGAGCGGCCGGATGTCCTGATCGCCGAAGGCGGGGCGCTGGTCGGCGTCATGGGGGCGGATGGTCGCGCCCTCAGCAAGGCACGGGGGGCGGGTTTTGTCGCGTCGAACTGGCTCGAGAACGATGGCAACCCGGAAAGTCAGAGCGCGTCGGCGGAAAGGTGGGATGTCGTCACCGCTTCAAGCCCGGTTCACATCATCCATGTCACCGGCAAACGTGCGGCTGCCGAGGTGCACTGTACCGACGGCGAGATCGTTGTAAGCAATGCGAAATTGCCGGATGATCTGACGTGTGACGCGTTCGATCCGCAACGAATGCGGGGCACGGGGGCCGTGGCATTGCATTTCGACAGGGCGGGCGGGGGGCCGATCATGACTACCGCCCGGGCATTCACCGGCGATCGGCCTTGGAATGCGCGCCGATCGCGTCAGTAGGTGCGAATCAGACCGACGAGGCGCCCCTGAACCTTGACCTTGTCATCGGGGAACACGCGGGTTTCGTAGGCCGGGTTGGCCGCTTCCAGCGCGATGGCGTTGCCGCGCCGGAAAAACCGTTTCAATGTCGCCTCGTGATCCTCGACCAGGGCAACGACGATATCCCCGTTCTCGGCGGTTGACGTCTGTTGGATGATCACCACGTCCCCGTCATTGATCCCGGCGTCGATCATCGAGTCGCCCTTGACCTCGAGCGCATAGTGATCCTGACCACCGCGTATCATCGCTTGCGGCACGGCCACGTTGCGCGTTGCATGCTGAAGCGCTTCTATCGGCACACCGGCGGCAATCCGGCCCATGACCGGCAGTTCGCACGCCTCGACCGCTTCGATGCCGATCGCGTTGGCGGGTTTCCTCGTATCCTGCCGATCGCCGTCGATCACGCGGGGATGAAAGCCGGAGCCGTCACCGCCAAGACTGTCCGGCAGCTTGACGATTTCAATGGCCCGTGCCCGGTGGGCGAGGCGGCGAATGAACCCGCGCTCTTCCAGGGCGGTGATAAGGCGGTGGATGCCGGATTTCGAGCGTAGGTCCAACGCTTCTTTCATCTCGTCGAATGAAGGCGGAACCCCGTCGCGTTGAACGCGTTTGTGAATGAATTCCAGCAGGTCGAGTTGTTTGCGGGTCAGCATGGTCTGCCTCCGTTCCGGGCGACTATTTCACTTTGTTCTAGACATGTTCCCGTTTTGTGTCAACCATCCCGCCCGACTTCGCGCGATTATTGGCATTCGGGCTAGAACGATATGTAGCGGATTTCGGTGCCGGCCGGCTGCGCATCGGCATTCGGCGCGGAGACAGCCAGTGCATTGGCGTCAGCCAGGACCGAGAGAAGCGCGCTGTCCTGTCGACCGGCCACGGTGATGCGGCCATTCTCGACCCGGGCGCGCTGGTAATGCTCTCGCGGGCCATTTGCCGCGAGATCATGAGTCAGAACGGCCATCCGTTCGGCGGCCCTGTCCGCGCCCATCCCCAACATGGCCCTGATCATCGGCGCCAGAAACACGCGCGCGCAGACCATTGCGGATACCGGATTGCCCGGCAGCCCCACCATCGCCGCGTCGCCCATCCGGCCCGCCATGAGCGGTTTGCCCGGACGTATCGCGATCTTGTAGAAGGCCCGGTCCAGACCCATGGTTTCGGCCACATCGCCAACGATGTCGTGGTCGCCGACCGATGCCCCGCCGATCGTGACGACAAGGTCCGCGCCTTTCGCAAGCCGGAACGCGGTTTCGAGGCTTGCCCGATTGTCCCGCGCGATCGGGAGTAGGCGGGGTTCTGCCCCCCACGCCGCGAGCATCGCGTGAATGCCAAAGCTGTTCGAGGCGATGATCTGATCGCGCCCGGGCATTTCACCGGGCATGACCAACTCGTCGCCGGTTGAAATCAACGCCACGACCGGTTTCCGGTGAACCGGGACATGCGCGATATTCATTGCAGCCATCAACGCAAGGTCGGCCGGGCCGATGACGCGCGGTGCGCGGATGCCATCGCCAGCCTTGAAATCATCGCCTTGCGGGCGGATGTTCGTGCCGCCCGTTTGCGCGTCGGTGATCGTGATCAGGTCGCCGCGCCGCTCGACATCCTCTTGAATGACGACGCGGCTCGCCCCCTGGGGAAGCGGTGCCCCGGTAAAGATGCGCACGGCCTGTCCGGGTTTGACCTTGCCCGCGAAACCATGACCTGCCGCACTCTCGCCGATGACCTTGAATTGTGCGTGCAGATCGGCCTCTTCTGCGATCAGGGCATACCCGTCCATCGCCGAGGCCGGGAACGGCGGCTGATCCCGGCGAGCGGTGACATCCGAGGCCAGAACACGGCCCGACGCTGCAAGCAGCGGAATGGTTTCATGTGCGGTCGGCTGCACCAGCGCAAAAAGCTCTGCGAGGGCTTTATCGACGCTGATCATGGTGCGACGAAGCGGCCCGATTTCCCGCCGTCTTTCAACACGACGCGGATATCGGAGATCACCATCGCCTTGTCCACCGCCTTCACCATGTCATAGACGGTGAGGGCCGCGGTCGAAACGGCCGTCAGCGCCTCCATTTCGACGCCGGTCTTGCCCGTGGTCTTGACCGTCGCCTCGATCCGGACGCCGGGCAGATCGGGATCGAGCGACAGATCGACCGCGACCTTGGTCACCGGGAGAGGGTGGCAGAGGGGTATGAGATCGGCGGTCTTTTTCGCGCCCATGATGCCGGCGAGGCGCGCCACCGACAGAACATCGCCCTTGCTGGCCCGACCTTCGGAAATGAGATCGAGCGTCGCGCCCGCCATGCGCACCGATCCCCGGGCGGTGGCGACACGGTGGGTGTCGTCCTTGTCAGAGACATCGACCATGTGGGCGTCACCCTTGGCGTCGAAATGGGTGAGTTCCGCCATGATTTACACGCCCCCCGGGGTGAGCGGGCGGGCAAGAAGATTGCGCGTTGCGAGTTCGACATTATCCTGCCGCATCAGGCTCTCGCCGACGAGGAAACAGCGCGCACCGAACCGCGCGATATCGGCCAGATCCTCGGGCGTGTCGAGACCGCTTTCGGACACGATCAGACGATCGGGCGGAACCATGCGCGACAGGCGGCGCGTCGTCTCGAGCGACGTTTCGAACGTATTGAGATCGCGATTGTTGATGCCGATCATACGCGATGACAGCTTTTCGGCGCGTTCAAGCTCGCTTTGCTCATGAACCTCGATCAAGGCGTCCATACCCCATTCCGCGGCAGCGGATTCAAGTTCGAGCGCCTGTTCGTCCGACACGCTGGCCATGATGATGAGGATACAGTCGGCGCCAAGCGCGCGCGCCTCGATCACCTGGTAGGGATCATACATGAAATCCTTGCGCAAAACCGGAAGATCGACCGCGGCACGTGCCGCGCTCAGATATGTCTTGTCGCCCTGGAAACTGGGGGTATCGGTCAGAATGGAGAGACAGGTCGCACCACCCGATTGATACGCCTGGGCGAGGGCGGGCGGGTCGAAATCGGCGCGAATGAGGCCTTTGGACGGGCTCGCCTTCTTGATCTCGGCGATCAGACCATAACCTTCGCGCGATGCGTCAAAGAGCGCGCTTGCGAAGGGTCGCACCGTCGGGGCCTCGCGGGCTTCAATCTCGAGCACATCAAGTGGCTTTGCCGCCTTGTCCGCAGCGATCTCTTCCAGCTTGTAGGCCTTGATCTTGTCGAGGATTGTGGCGGTCATCTTGCCTCCGTCGTGATCGTTACCAGCGCGTCGATCTTTGCCTTGGCAGCGCCCGAGTCGATGCTTTCGCGCGCCATCTCGACACCGTCGCGCAGATTGCCGACCCGACCGGCCACGTTCAGTGCCGCCGCGGAATTGAGCAGAACCGCGTCGCGATAGGCCGACGCTTCGCCAGAAAGCAAGGCGCGCAGCGCATGCGCGTTTGCCTCCGGGCTACCGCCGATGATGGCCTCGAACGGATGCACCGGCAAGCCGAAATCCTCGGGGTGAAGTTCGACTTCGCGGACAGAACCGTCTTCTTCCAGCGCCGAAACCCATGTCACCCCGGTGATCGTCATCTCATCGGTGCCGTCGGAACCGTGAACGAGCCATGCGCGTTCGCTCCCGAGTTGGCCGAGGGTTTCGGCCATCGGGCGGATCAGATCGCGAGAGAACGCGCCGGTGAGCTGCCGCTTGACCCCTGCGGGGTTGGTCAACGGTCCGAGAATGTTGAAGATGGTGCGTGTTCCAAGCTCGGCCCGGGATGGGCCGACATGCGCCATGGCGGGGTGGTGCATCGGTGCCATCATGAAGGCAATACCGCAGGCTTCAAGTGCCTTTTCAACGAGTTTCGGGCCGATCATGACGTTGATTCCCATCGCCGAAAGGGCATCGGCGGCGCCGGATTTCGAGCTCAGGTTGCGGTTGCCATGCTTGGCCACCGGCACCCCCGCGCCGGCCACCACGAAGGCGGTCGCGGTCGAGATGTTGAGCGTGCCCTTGCCGTCCCCCCCGGTGCCGACGATGTCCATCGCACCTGCCGGGGCGTTGACGTGGTGGCACTTGGCGCGCATCACCGATGCGGCGGCGGTATATTCCTCGACCGTTTCACCGCGTGTGCGCAGGGCCATCAACAAACCGCCGATCTGGCTGGGCGTGGCGTCGCCGTCGAACAGGATGCCAAAAGCGGTTTCGGCCTCGTCGCGCGTCAGCGCGCGCTCAGCGGCGGCGCCGATCAGGGGTTTCAGACGGTCGCTCATGCCGGCACCTTCAACGCGTCGAGGAAATTCCCGAGAAGTGCATGGCCATGTTGCGAGGCGATGGACTCGGGGTGAAACTGCACGCCGTGAATGGGCAATGTCTTGTGTTGCAGGCCCATGATGGTCCCGTCCTCAAGCTCGGCGGTGATTTCGAGCGTGTCGGGCAGGCTCTCGCGGTCGACGATCAGCGAATGATAGCGTGTCGCCTCGAACGGGCTCGGCAATCCTTTGAAGACCCCTTTGCCGCCGTGCCGAATCTGGCCCATCTTGCCATGCACAATCTCGTGGCAGCGCACCACCTTGCCACCAAATGCCTGTCCTATGGTCTGATGACCCAGGCACACGCCAAGCAGCGGCGTCTGTGTCTCGGCGGCAGCCAGCACGAGGTCGAGGCAGATCCCGGCCTGGTCCGGATCGCATGGGCCGGGCGAGAGCAGGATTCCGGCCGGATCGAGTGCCATGGCGGCTTGCACATCCAGCGCATCGTTGCGTTTCACAAGGACTTCGGCGCCCAATTCCCCAAGGAAATGCACCAGATTATAGGTGAAACTGTCATAATTGTCGATCAACAGCAGCATCTTGCCCAACTTCTTGTCATTGGGGCTGGAGGCCCGGCCCCGGGTCGCGATATACTTGCTCAGGCTTGCGGCGCACCGTCAAGGGGCGCACTGTCCCGTCGAGCAGGAAAAAAGGGGTGGATGCAGTGGCAAGGGGGTTTTTGAGCGGTATCGCGGCGGGGGCCGTCGTCGCGGCAGTGGTCGCGGTGGGCCTGTCGTTTGTTGTTGCTCCACCGGAGCCGCCCAAACCGGATGCGGTGCCTTTGGGGGTGCCGGTCGGGTCCGAGTTCAACCAGTCGCGCAAGGATGAGCAGGCCGAGCTTCCCGCCGGAGAGCCCGGGCCGCAGATGTCCGGGGTTCCACAGGTCGAGGCCCCCGCGCGGGATGACCTTGCCTCGCTGGAGTCAAGCGACACGCGACCGACTGTGGCTCCGCAAACCGGGCAGCCGAGGGCCGGGCTGACGACCCCGGGAGAGTCTGGCGCATCGGGGCTTTCGATCGAAAGCGATACGCCGGTTGCCCAGGCCGGGGCGGGTGACGCGCCAGCGGCACCTGCGCAGGAGCCCGCGATGTCGATCTCGACCGATCCGGCCCAGCCCAGACCGCCCGAAGCCGCGACCGAGGAGACAGCCTTTGCATCGACCGAAGACCCCGAGGCGCCAGCCCCTTCGGTTCTGAGCGAGGCACCGGTCGAACCCGCGCTGCCCGATTCCACGGGCGAGATCACAACAGACCTTCAAGGCGTTGAAACGAAGCCGGAAAAGCCGAGCGCGATGGCGGCACCCGCAGCCGGGAACATGCCCCAATCGGAAGAATCCGAAGAGTTGGTGATCAGGGTTGATCCTGCACCTGCGCGCCCGCGTGAGAGTATCACCACCGCGGAGCCAGAGCCGAGACCCGATGAAGAGCCTCCATCCACCGCCGAGCCGGAGGCCGAAGAAGATCGCGATGACAGGGTCGAGACCACGCCCGGGGCGCCCGGGTCCGAACGCGAGGAGGCGGAGACGCAAGACAGCGTCGCGCGCCCCGATACATCGGAACCCGGCGAACAGGGTGCCGCCCCTGCCGTCACGATCGGGAAACCGGCCACGCGGCTGACCGAACAGGGCGACCGTGTCACCACCGGAAACCGCCCGATGATCGGCACGGCGGCACTACCGCCAACATCGCCCGAGACGCGCCAGCCGGAAATCGCCGCGCCGACATCCGAGCCGCCGTTTGTCAGATATAGCGAACCCTTTGAAGCCCCTGAGAACAAGCCGAAAATGGCAATCGTTCTCATTGACGATCCGAGCGCCAGCGTCGGCATAGAAGCCCTGTCGACCTTTCCCTACACGCTGAGTTTCGCGGTCGATACGAGCCGTCCGGGGGCGGCGGACCGGATGGCGATCTACCGGGCGGCCGGGTTCGAGGTTCTGGCTCTGGTCGACCTGCCCGAGGGGGCCGGGGCAGGGGACGTGGAAGTGGCGATGCAGGTCCTGCTTGACCGGGTGCCGGAGGCGGTGGGCGTCATGGAAGCCCCCGGGGACGGCATCCAGTCGAGCCGGGAAATCGTCACGCAGGTCACCGAAATCGTCGGGAATTCCGGTCACGGCCTGTTGCTTTATCCCAAGGGGCTCGACACCGGGCGAAAACTGGCCAGCAAGGCGGGCGTTCCGGCGGCGTCAATCTTTCGGGATTTCGACGCCAAGGATGAAAAACCAAGCGTTATCAGGCGATTCCTGAACTATGCCGCACTCAAGGCCGGGGGCGAAGGGGATGGTGTCGTGATGGTCGGGCGGCTTCGGCCCGACACGGTGACGGCGCTTCTCCTCTGGGGGCTGGAGGACCGCGCGCGGGACGTCGCCTTGACCCCGGTCAGCGCGATCATGCAGGCGGCGGATTAGCAAGATGCATGATCAGATCCCGCGCATCGCCTCGGCCGCGATCTCGAACGAACGGAGGCGGGCGGCGGGGTCGTGGATCTGGCCCGAGAGGATCACCTCGTCGGGCTTGTGGTGGTCGATCAGCGCTTGCAGTTTCTCATGCACCTGTTCGGGCGTGCCGATAGCGGCAATGCGCAACGCGGCCTCCGCATTATCGACGGCCTGGGGGCTGCCGATGATTTCGCTCCGGGGGGCGGGCAGGGGGCCGGGGCGCCCGCTGCGCAGGTTGAGGAAAGCCTGAAGCTGGGAAGAGCGCAAAAGCCGGGCCTCGGCCTCGGTTTCGGCGGCAAAGACGTTGATCGCCATCATGAAGCGGGGTTCATCGGTGATACCGGGCCGGAACGTCCGGCGATAGGTTTCCGACGCCGCTTCGAGCGCATCAGGGGCGAAATGCGAGGCGAAGGCATAGGGCAGGCCAAGATGCGCGGCCAGTTGCGCGCCATAAAGCGACGAGCCCAGGATCCAGATCGGCACCTGCGTGCCTTCACCCGGGATCGCGCGCACCGGCTGGCCCGGTTGCGAGGGGTTCAGAAAGCCCATCAGCTCGATCACCTCGTCGGGGAAATTATCCTCCATCCGGCCACGGCGCAGCGCATGGGCGGTGCGCCCGTCGGTGCCCGGCGCGCGCCCGAGGCCAAGGTCGATCCGGTCGCTGTAAAGCGTGGCCAGCGTGCCGAACTGTTCGGCCACGACAAGTGGCGCGTGGTTGGGCAACATGATTCCGCCCGAACCCACGCGGATGCGTGTCGTGCGTCCCGCGACATGGCCGATCAGCACGGCAGTCGAGGACGAGGCAATGCCGGGCATGTTGTGATGTTCGGCCAGCCAGAAGCGGCTGTAACCGAGGCTCTCGGCGTGAACCGCGAGATCGCCGGTATTGCGCAGCGCATCCGCCGCGGTGCCGCCTTCGGGGATCGGCGAGAGGTCGAGAACGTTGTAAGGGATCATGCGGGGCCTCCTTTTCGCGGCGATGGTGACGCGGAACCGGGGCGAGGGAAAGAGGAACGCGGCGTTGCGTGACTGCTCAGGATTGGTGCGAGGGGCCAGCCCCTCGCGCTCCCCGAGGTATTTTCAGTCAGATGAAGGGGCTGGACGGGCGGTGCAGCCACACGTGCGCGCGCTATTGACCGCGGGTCAAAACCCTTTCATATGCAAGCCATGACAGAGCTTTCCCATATCCGCAATTTCTCGATCGTGGCGCATATTGACCACGGCAAATCGACGCTGGCCGACCGGTTGATCCAGCTCACCGGCACGGTCGCCGAACGCGACATGAAGGAGCAGCTTCTTGACGCGATGGATATCGAGCGCGAGCGTGGCATCACCATCAAGGCCAACACCGTTCGCATCGAATACCCCGCGAAAGATGGCCACACCTACGTCCTGAACCTCATCGACACGCCCGGCCACGTGGATTTCGCCTACGAGGTGAGCCGCTCGATGCGCGCGGTCGAGGGATCGCTGCTGGTGGTCGACGCCACGCAGGGCGTCGAGGCGCAGACGCTGGCCAATGTCTATACCGCCATCGAGGCGGATCACGAGATTGTCCCCGTGCTGAACAAGGTCGACCTGCCCGCGGCCGACCCCGCGCGCGTGGCCGAACAAATCGAGGACGTGATCGGCATCGACGCCTCCGACGCCTGCCTGATCTCGGCCAAGACCGGCGTCGGCATCCCCGACGTGCTCGAGGCCATCGTCACGCGCCTGCCCCCGCCCCACGGCGGTGACCCGGACGCGCCCCTGAAGGCCATGCTGGTCGATTCCAAGTATGACCAGTATCTCGGGGTGATCTGCATCGTGCGCATCATCGATGGCACCCTGAAAAAGGGCGACCGCATTCGCATGATGAAAACGGGGGGCACCTACGACGTGGACGACGTGGGCGTCTACCGCCCCGCAATGACCCATGTCAGGGCGCTCGGACCGGGCGAGATCGGTTACCTCAACGCCTCGATCAAGCAGGTCCGCGACACCCGCGTCGGGGACACGATCACACATGAGAAACGCCCCTGCGCCCAACCGCTGCCAGGCTTCAAACCCTCGGTGCCGGTGGTTTTCTGCGGCCTTTTCCCGGTCGATGCCAACGATTTCGAGGATCTGCGCGACGCGATCGAGAAACTGGCGCTCAACGACGCCTCCTTCACCTACGAGATGGAGACCTCTGCCGCCCTCGGGTTCGGTTTCCGCTGCGGTTTTCTCGGGCTTCTGCACCTCGAGGTCGTGCGCGACCGGCTGGAACGCGAATACAACATCGAACTGATCACCACCGCGCCCTCGGTCATCTATCACGTCTACCGCCGGGACGGCACGCGGCAGGATCTGCACAACCCCGCCGACATGCCCGACATGAGCCTCGTCGAGCGCATCGAGGAGCCGCGCATCAAGGCGACCATCCTGGTGCCCGATGAGTATCTCGGTGACGTGCTCAAGCTCTGCCAGGAACGCCGCGGCATCCAACTCGACCTGACCTATGTCGGCGGGCGCGCCATGACGGTCTATGACCTGCCGCTCAACGAGGTCGTCTTCGATTTCTACGACCGGCTGAAATCGGTGACCAAGGGCTATGCCAGCTTTGACTACGAGATGATCGGCTACCGCGAGGACAACCTCGTGAAAATGTCGATCCTGGTCAACGACGAACCGGTGGACGCGCTGGCCATGATGGTCCACCGCGACCGGGCCGAGATGCGTGGCCGGGCGATGTGCGAAAAGCTCAAGGAGCTGATCCCGCGCCACATGTTCAAGATCCCGATCCAGGCCGCCATCGGTGCCAAGGTCATCGCGCGCGAGACGCTCTCGGCCATGCGCAAGGACGTGACCGCCAAATGCTATGGCGGAGACGCGACGCGGAAGAAGAAATTGCTTGAAAAACAAAAAGCTGGTAAAAAGAAGATGCGCCAGTTCGGGAAAGTGGAGATCCCGCAGGAGGCATTCATTTCGGCCCTGAAGATGGACGGGTGAGCCGGAACACGTATAGCAAGCGCGCGTTGCCTCCCTGGCGTGAGCCGAAAGGAGGTCACCATGAAATATGGTTGGAAAGCAGTTCTTGGTATTATCTGGGTGTTTTGCCTGACCGGCGCCGCCCTGATCGTCTTTTTCGTTTCGGGGTGGTATTCGCCATGGGCTTTTGCCACCGCCGGCGCGCTCGGGCTTGTGCTCGGCATCCCGGCGGGGATTTGGAACGCCCGCAAGCTGCGGCGCGAGGACCCGAACTGGAAAGACGGCCGTTACGTCAAGGCGCCGGAAGGGCTTTCATGACGGTTTGACCGGCGCGAAATGCGTTGACCAATGTGGCTGTGGGCTTTTCCCGCAAACCAGCCAAATCACATCGAAATTTCCGCCCATCCACAGGAAATCCCCAAGCAATTCCAGTGGTTTATCCCCAAGAAATTTCATTCAGCCATCATTTTTCTGTTGCCCGACTCACCCTCTCGGGCGCAGCCTGTATTTAACGCAAGGGGTCGCAAGACCCGGAGCGGGACGCGGAGGTCTTCCGGGGCTGGAGCGGGCGAGGGATAGGTTACACCGAACCGTAGCCCGTGTTGAGAGCCAAGGGACGCTGGCCGAAAGAAAGGCCCTTCGGGGTCAGTCCGAAGGCGGCGAACAAAGCCATCGCGTTGGCCGGTTGGGGCAGGGGGAAACCCCGTGGTCCGGATCGGTTGGGGGGACGGGGTGCAAACCCTGATCCCGCTTGCAGAAGTTCGCAAGAGCCGAAGCATCCGAACAGGGCTCCGCAAGGGGCGATTGTTCAGGGGAAGGCGTCAGATCATGCAAGGACCGCGTCTGAGCATCTGGCGCCTTCTTCTTTTTCGCCCGCAACGTGACCCTGCATCCCCGTCCCGGGTTTGCCCCGGGATCTCTGCGCGTAGCCCGGGAGGCCCCGGATCGGGGTCCGGGGTGGGTGCGAAATGAAACGGGGCCAGCCGCCTTTCGGCAACCGGCCCCGCGCATCAGTCATGCAAACCGCGTCTATTCGCATCTGTGCCCGCTCTCTAGCGGAGCCGATGCCGCGCCGCAACAAGATGTTGCGTCTGTCGCGAAAATTTCACGCGGGCGGGCCGCGGCGGATCACCTCCATCTGCTTCTCGGCCCAGGGCGCGGCGCGCTCGATCTGGCCGCAGAGCGACATGAGCCTTGCATCCGCCCCGAAGGGTGCCGCGAAATGCACCCCCACGGGCAGATCACCCGCCCAGTGCAGGGGCAGAGAAACAGCAGGCTGGCCCGAGGCAT
This sequence comes from Aquicoccus porphyridii, assembly GCF_008369105.1. GTDB lineage: Bacteria > Pseudomonadota > Alphaproteobacteria > Rhodobacterales > Rhodobacteraceae > Aquicoccus > Aquicoccus porphyridii. The sequence continues at coordinate 313,431 of NZ_VINQ01000001.1, forward strand.
TGAAGATCGCGGTGAAGGGCGAATAGGCAAAAACGCTGTGCGCGCCGTTGCGGTAATCGGCCCAGTCGTCATTGTCGGGCTTGAGATATCCGACATTGCAGGGCGGTTCGCGCAGGGTGGGCGAAAGGATGATGTCGCAATCGTCGAACGCATGCGCCATGCGGCGGCCAAAGGCGTGGATCTGGCCCACGGCGTCAAGGTAATCCGTGCCGCTCACGGTCTTTGCATAGGCGATGGCGCCACGGGTCACGCCCTCGACCATCGCCGGATCGAGCGGCCGGTCGCCGAGGATTTTCAATGCCCGCCCCGCCGTGCCGCAGGCCACGATCCTGGTCCAGGCCCACATCATGGCGGGCACGTCGAGCGCATCTTCAGGCGCCCAAGGCTCGACCACATGACCGAGATCTTCAAGGAGTCGCGCTGCGTTCTCGACACCCGCCACGCAGTCGGGATGCACCGCGTCACCGGTAAAGGTGGTGGTGACCATGCGGACGCGCAACCGGCCCGGATCATGCCCCATGGCGGCGGCAAAGCCCTCCTCCATCGGTGGGGCGGCATAGGGTGCGCCGGATTCGGGGCCGGCGACAGCGTCGAGCAGCGCGGCGGTATCGCGCAGCGAGCGCGTGAGAACCCCGTCGATCGCCATACCACCCCAGCCCTCGCCCGTGCCCGGGCCCATCGGCAGGCGCGCGCGGGTGGGCTTGAAGCCCACGAGCCCGCTCGACGCGGCAGGAATGCGCACCGATCCGCCCCCGTCCGAGCCATGCGCGGCGGGCACGATCCCCGCGGCCACGGCGGCCCCCGATCCGCCCGAACTTCCGCCCGAGGTATGGCCGAGGTTCCACGGGTTGCGGGTCGGCGCACCATAGACCTGCGATTCGGTCACCGGGCCGACACCGAACTCGGGCGAGGTGGTGCGACCGAACGTATTGAGCCCGGTGGCACGGAACCGGGTGAAGAGCGTCGAATCATACCCCCAGCGCATGCCTTCGCAGAGTTTCGAGCCGTTATTGGTCGGGAAATCCACCGCCTCGCAGCCCAGATCCTTGATCAGGAAAGGCACCCCGCGAAACGGACCCTCGGGCAGGCCCTCGCGGATCTTCGCGCGCGCCACGTCCTCTTGCATGTGCACGACGGCGTTGAGATGCGGGTTCCACGCCGCCGCCTGCTCCAGCGCGGCATCGAGCAACTCATCCGGCGTGACCTCGCCCCCGGCCACGAGCGCGGCAAGGCCGGTGGCGTCGTTCTCGGTATAGATGGACATCGGGTTTCCTCCCTCGGCTTTCCCCCGGGGAAGGTTAGGCATGGCGCGGCCATGGTAAAGCGCGACGCGGCGGCAGTTCGCACAGAACGCACGCAGCACCATGCCGATACTCGATCAACGGATGATCCAGGGGCGGGGCGTTTACCTTGTCCTGAGCGGGGTAACCTGCCGATCTTCGGCGTTGAAATTGGCAGGGTCGAGCCAGCGGGTGAACTCGGCCCGGATGGCGGGCCATTCGCTGTCGATGATGGAAAACCACGCGGTATCGCGGTTGCGCCCCTTGTAATGAGTGGCCTGCCGGAACGTGCCCTCATAGGTAAAGCCCAGCCGTTTCGCCGCCGCGATTGACGGCGCGTTGAGCGCGTCGCATTTCCATTCATAGCGGCGATAGCCGAGCTCGTCGAAGGCGCGCGCCATCATCAGGAACATAGCCTCGGTCGAAAGACGGCTGCGCTGCATCAGGTGCGAGAAATTGATGAAGCCCACCTCGATCACGCCCGCGCCCGGGTCTATGCGCAGGAAACTGGCAGTGCCGAGCGGGCGGTTATCGGCGTCGAGCACGGTGAAATGCAGCGGATCGTCGCTCTGCGCGGCCCCGACCACCCAATCGGTATAGTCTTCTTCGCGCTCATAGGGGCCATTGGGAAGATAGGTCCAGCCCCGCCCGTCCGGCGCCGAGGCATAGGCGGCATGGAGCGCGGGCGCATGTGCCGGGTCAAGCGGAACGAGCCTGCCGTAGCGGCCCGGCATTTCGCTGCGCGGCGGTCGTGGGCGCGGGAACGGGCCGGGCACCGGATCGCCGATCGGTTGGCCATGGTCGTTCTGTCGTGTCATCGGGGCATCCTTTGCGCAAGGTCAGGGCGGAACGGTGATGCCGTATCATGACCGCTTTCACAGCCCGGTGAAAGCCCATGCGAGACATGAAAACGCCCGCGCGGGTGGCGCAGGCGTTTTTCTGGAAAACCGTTTGGTGGGGAGGGGTTATCGACCCCAGCTGCGGACCGGGCCGCAATCCATATGCACGAAATTCGAACCCGAATACCGCCCGACACCACCCGCCCGACAGGACGCGGCGGCCCGTGCCATCTGGCTGACCGAGCGTGAGGCAAGGCGCAGATCGGCGGCCTGTCCCTTGAGATGAAGCGAGTTCTTGGCCACACCGCCCGAGCGTGAGCGCAGCATGGCATTGGTTTTCGGGCTGCGATAGCCCGACAGAAGCATATAAGGCTCGTGCACCTCGAGAAGGTTGTGCGACGCGGCCATGATGTCGATTGTGCGCAGGTCGATGTGCTTGACATCGTTGGTGCGCCAGTCGCGCATGAACCAGGTCAGTTCCTTCACCGCATCCTTGATATAGTCGCCCTCGATCCAGTAGATCATGTCGATCTTTTCACCGGTTCGCGGTGAATACATCTTGAGCCGTCTTATGTCTCCGCCACCACGAAGAAATCCCGCGGCCTTCGGATAGGTTGGTGCTGCCGCGATTGCGGATGCTGCAAACAATCCAAGAAGTCCTCGTCTTGAAATGCCCAGCGAGCTTTGATCATTCATGTAAAAAGCGCCGTCCCGTCGCTTACCTGTGACTTAACGCGATGTTACGCGTATCCTGCCATTTCATCCCCAGATGCAGATTTTTTATGGCATAAATCGAATCGCCGACCAAGCCCGTTGTGCACCTCAAACCTTTCCATCAAGTAATTTCGGCAGAATTTTGCTGAAATATCGGCGATTGTGGTGAAGATGCCGTAACCCGGAAAGCGGGAGATGTGGGATTGCATCAGTCCGCGCCGGACGCACAGGCTGGCATGTTTGTGAATGGACAGAGCGCAGCGGGCCGGGCAGAAAAGGAATATATCATGGGATAACAACAGATTCGGGGACATTCATGGCGATGCTTCGGTGGCAATGGCGGATCGGTGTTCATCTGGCGATCGGTCTGGCAATTCTTTTCGCATCCTTGGTGACGACGGGCGCAGCGCGCGCCGAGGTGACGGCCTTCAAACAGGCCGTGGCCGAGGCCGCGGCGCGCGACGACGCTCTGGCCGGGTTTTACCGCGGCAATGACTATCGACCGATCTGGACCGGCGCGTCGGCGCGCGATACCGAGCGGCGCAAGGCCCTGTTTGCCGCCATCGACGCGGCCGAACTTCATGGCCTGCCACGCGGACGCTATGACCCGCAAGGCCTGATGACGCAGCTTGCGAATGTCCGAAGCCCGCGCGACCGGGGTCTTGTCGAGGTCGAGATGTCGCGCCGGTTCCTGCGCCTCGCGCGCGATCTGGAGACCGGGATGCTCGTGCCCGCGCGTATCGACGAGGGGATCAAGCGCGAGGTTCCCCTGCGTGAGCGGGCCGCGTATCTCTCCGGCATCATGCAGGCGAACCCTGCCGAATTCTTTCGCGACCTGCCGCCCTCGAGCCATGAATATGCCCGCCTCATGAAGGAAAAGCTGCGGCTTGAAAGTATCGCCGCGCGCGGTGGCTGGGGCAGGACGGTGGCGGTCAAGTCGCTTGAGCCGGGCCAGTCGGGCGCCGAGGTCGTGGATTTGCGCGATCGTCTGACGGCAATGGGATATCTGCGCCGGTCGATGTCGCAAAGCTATGACGCGGAGATGCAGCAGGCAGTGCAGCGCTTCCAGAACGATCATGGGCTGACCCCCGACGGCGTGGCCGGGCCCGGCACCATCACCGAGATCAATCGCGGGGTCGAGGACCGGCTGAAATCGATCCTCGTGGCGATGGAGCGCGAACGCTGGGTCAACATCGACCATCGGAATCGGCATATCCTCGTCAACATCACCGATTTCACGGCGAGAATCTTTGACAATGGCAGCGTGACTTTCGAAACCCGCGCGGTAATCGGCTCGAGCAAGAGCGGCAAGCAGACACCAGAGTTTTCCGACGAGATGACATATCTCGAAATCAACCCCGACTGGACCGTGCCCCGCGGTATCCTGCGGCGTGATTACCTGCCACGGCTCAAGAACAATCCGAATGCCTTGCGACATCTGCAAGTGGTGGATTCGCGCGGGCGCGTCGTGCCGCGCGGGCAGGTGAATTTCGCCCGCTACACGGCGGGCAACTTTCCGTTCAACCTGCGTCAGCCGCCCAGCCGCAACAACGCCCTGGGGACGGTCAAGTTCATGTTCCCCAATCCTTATGCGATCTATCTGCATGACACGCCGGAAAAGCACCTTTTCGCGCGCGAGACCCGGGCCTATTCAAGCGGGTGCATCCGGCTCAACGATCCTTACGATTTCGCCTATGAACTGTTGTCCCGGCAAGAGGCCGACCCGGAGCCGTTTTTCCAGAAGATCCTGAAATCGGGTCGGCAGACCCGTGTTTCTCTTGAAACGCCGGTGCCGGTGCACCTGATCTATCGCACCGCCTTTACCAAGGCCAAGGGCAACACCCAGTATCGTCGCGACATCTATGGACGTGATGCCGCGATATGGTCGGCGCTGGCCAAGGCGGGGGTGACACTGCGCCCGGTTCAGGGGTAAGTCTGGCCCCGCAGCAAACGGGGAACGGCAAATGGGACAGACGATCAGCGAGATTGCCGAGGCGCTCGGAGCCAAGGCGTTCGGCGATGTTTCGATCGAGATCACTGGCGTGGCCGAGCCCGCCGATGCGGGGCCTGCGGATCTGGCTTTGGCGACGCGCCGCAAATATGCCGAAAGCCTGTCCGCCGGGCGGGCCCGCGCCGCGATGCTGTGGGAGGGGGCCGACTGGCAGGCCCTCGGGCTCGAGGCGGCGATCATTCCCGCCAGACCCCGCTTTGCCATGGCTGGCCTGACCGCCGCGCTGGACAAGGGGCCGGGCTATACGCCGGGTATTCATCCCAGCGCAATCATCGGCGACGGGGCCGATATCGGCGCGGATGTCGCCATCGGCCCGTTCAGCGTGATCGGGGCAGGGGCGCGGATCGGGGCGGGCTCGACGCTTGGCCCGCAGGTCTATGTCGGTCCAGAGAGCGAGATCGGCGAGAACGCCCTCTTGCATGTCGGGGTCAAGATCGGGCCGCGTGTGCGGATCGGGGCGCGCCTGATCGCCCATCCGGGCGCGACCATCGGGATGGACGGGTTCTCCTTTGTCACCCCCGAGGTCAACAGCGTGGAACAGGCCCGTGAAAGTCTTGGCTCCAAGGTCGAAGACGAGGGGCAATCATGGGCGCGAATTCACAGTCTTGGCGCGGTGGAAATCGGCGATGATGTCGAGCTTGGCTGCAACACCTGCATTGATGCGGGCACGATCCGCGCCACCCGGATCGGCAACGGCACCAAGATCGACAACCTCGGTCATATCGGGCACAATGTGGTGATCGGTCACGATTGCCTTTTTGCCGGCATGGTGGGTGTCGCCGGGTCGAGCGTGATCGGAAATAATGTCGTTCTCGGCGGGCAGGTTGGCGTGACCGACAACACCATCGTGGGCGATCGGGTGGTCGCGGGGGGCGCCTCGGTGATCCTCAGCAAGGTGCCCGCCGGGCGCGTTGTGCTGGGTTATCCCGCGGTTCGGATGGACCAGCATGTCGATATCTACAAGGCTCTGCGCCGCCTGCCGCGCATGATGGATGAATTCGCCGCGATGAAGGCGCGCCTTGCAGAGCTGGACCCGGGCGAGTGATCACGGGGCAGGGGAGTGTTACGCAATTGTCGCAAATCCCCTGTTCCGGTTCAGGCCCAAAGGCATTAAATGAACCTCAGGAATGACAGAAGAGGTCGTGAGTGATGAGCGTGAAGGACAAGGTGATCGCGATCATTGCCGAACAGGCGGTGCTTGAGCCCTCGGATGTGACGATGGAGAGCACGCTTGAGGATCTGGGCATCGACAGCCTGGGTCTTGTGGAATCGATTTTCGCCATCGAAGAGTCATTCGACATCTCCGTGCCGTTCAACGCCAACGCCCCGAAGGAGAGCGATTTCGACATTTCCTCGGTCGCGTCGATCGTGGCGGGAATCGAGCGGCTGATCGCCGAACAGAAGACCTGATCGGGACATGAAACGCGTCGTCATCACCGGGGCCGGGACGATCAACGCCCTTGGCCATGACGTTGCCGAGACCCTGGAGTCGATGCGCGAGGGGCGTTGCGGCATCGGCCCGATCGACATTCGCGATGTTGACCGGCTGGCCATCAAGATCGGCGGGCAGGTCAAGGGCTTCGAGGCCGAAGGCATCTTCAACCGCCAGCAGATGTCGCTTTATGATCGGTTCACGCAATTCACCCTCGTCGCCGCGCGCGAAGCGATCGCCCAGGCGGGGCTTGAGTTTCACGGCGAGTTGGCGGCCCGCTCCGGCGTGGTGCTGGGCAATTCCGGTGGCGGCATGACCACGCTCGACGACAATTACCGCACCGTCTACGAAGAGGGCAAGAACCGGGTGCATCCCTTTGTCGTGCCCAAGTTGATGAACAACGCCGCCGCCAGCCATGTCAGCATGGAATTCAACCTCAAGGGGCCGAGCTTTACCGTGGCCTCGGCCTGCGCCTCGTCCAACCACGCCATGGCACAGGCGTTCCAGATGGTGCGCCATGGCATGGCGCCGGTGATGGTGACGGGTGGCTCGGAATCGATGCTCTGCTTTGGCGGGGTCAAGGCGTGGGAGGGGCTGCGCGTGATGTCCCGGGACGCCTGCCGCCCGTTCTCGGCCAATCGCAACGGCATGGTTCAGGGCGAGGGCGCGGGCGTGTTCGTGTTCGAGGACTACGAGCATGCCAAGAAACGCGGGGCCGAGGTCATGGCCGAGGTCGCGGGATTCGCCATGTCATCGGATGCGGCTGATATCGTGATGCCGTCGAAACAGGGCGCGGCGCGGGCCATCGCCGGGGCGCTTCAGGATGCGGGGCTGAACGCGTCGGACGTGTGCTATATCAATGCGCATGGCACGGGCACCGCCGCCAATGACAAGACCGAATGCGCCGCCGTGGCCGATGTGTTCGGCGCCCATGCCGATCACCTGATGATCTCGTCCACCAAGTCGATGCATGGCCACCTGATCGGCGGCACCGGCGCGGTCGAGCTTCTGGCCTGTATCATGGCGCTGCGCGACGGGGTGATCGCCCCCACCATCGGCTACGAGGAACCCGACCCGGAATGCGCGCTTGACGTGGTGCCCAACGTGGCGCGCGAGGCGCGGGTCGATGCGGCGCTCTCGAATGCCTTTGCCTTTGGCGGGCTCAACGCGGTTCTGGCACTGAAAAAGGTCTGATGTCACATCATGAAAAAGGCCGCCCCTTGACGGGCGGCCTTCGCATCGGTCGGGTTGACCGGGGTATCAGTTCTCGATGACCGTGGAGGCGTCGAAAGCCGCCGAAAACCCCAGAAGCGACATTTCCAGATCCACCGTCTGATCCGGTGCGGGCGCGGGCACCAATGTCACGGTCGCCTTGGCGCCGCGTTTGAACGCCGCGATGTCGTCGGCGGTAAAGCCGATCCGCGCATAACAGCCCACCGGCGAGCAGAAGGAAAACGGATAGCGTTTGCCCTTGCCCCCGTCGACCGCAATGGTGAGCTGCGCCGTCAGAAGGGTTTCAAGCGGAACCGTCACGGTCGCACCCGCGACTGCCTGACCCCCCGATGGCAGACGGAAAATCGCCACCTCGGCCACATCGGTGCCCACCTCATCCTTGAGGAGTTGATAAAGCTGGCACGGCTCTTCGCCTTCATCGACCGGGAAACATTGCAGTTTCCAATCGCCATGCTCGGCCTTCACATAAGGCTCGGCCGGAAGCGGGCCATCCTCTTCACCCATCGAAAGCCCCTCGGCCAGGGGCGTGGTGCCTTCGGCCTCGGCGGCCGGTTCGTCATTTGTCGGTTCCGTGGTCGTGTCCTGCGCATGCAGCGCGGGCGCCAGCGCCAAAACTGCTGCAAGGGAGAGGCTGGAGAGAAGCTTGTGCATATCTGTTTTCCGTCTTGTCTTGCTGTGTGTTTGTTGCCGCAGGCTCTAGCATGATGTGGCCCGCATGTCAGCGCAAAACAGCGTTCTTTGAAACGCGGAGTGGCGGGTTCTTGCCGTGGATGGGACAGCCGGGGGCTACTCGTCCCGGGCGGATCATCTGGCCCGAAACATTGCCGCACAATGAAAAAGAGGCCAAGCGGCCTCTTTCTCGTCTTTGCTCCCCGTCGGACTGGCCGACTTAGTCATTACCGGAACGCTATGACGTTCAAGCCGTTGCGTCAACAGGTAAAACCGGGAAAATTTCCCTTGAAAAAAGCCGCGCCCGAAGGCGCGGCCAGTCTGACAGGGAGGAAGTAAACCCAAGGGTCACAAGAGGACACGAGACCCCGGGACCAATTCAGTCTGGCACCGAATGATTAAGATTGTATGTTCAACCGGTGCATCGGGTGCGGAAGAAGGAAAAGTGACGTGGAGGACGCAATTTTCATCGGTGGAGGCGGCGCAGGCTATGCCGAAAAGCAGGGCCTTCTTCTGGGCTATGCCAACCGTCACGGGCTGGTTGCGGGCGCGACCGGCACCGGCAAGACCGTCACGCTTCAGATCATGGCCGAGGGGTTCTCGGCGCAGGGTGTGCCGGTCTTCGTGGCCGATGTCAAAGGCGATCTGGCCGGGATCGCCAAACCCGGCAGCGCGACGTTCAAACACCACGGCGCCTTTACAGACCGCGCGCGCACGATCGGATTTGACGACTACACCTACGAAGGCTTCCCCGTCACCTTCTGGGATCTCTTCGCACGGCAGGGGCATCCGATCCGCACCACCGTCGCCGAGATGGGGCCGCTTCTGCTGTCGCGGCTGCTCGGCCTGAGCGAGGCACAGGAAGGGGTGCTCAACATCGCCTTCCGGCTGGCCGACGACGAGGGCCTGCCGATCCTCGATTTCAAGGATCTGCAGGCGCTTCTGGTCTGGGTCGCCGAAAACCGCGCAACGCTTTCGACCCGTTACGGAACCATCGCCACCCAGTCGATCGGCGCGATCCAGCGCCGTCTTCTGGTGCTCGAAAACCAGGGCGGGGCGCGGTTCTTTGGCGAACCCGCGCTCGATCTGTCCGACATGCTGCAAACCGATCCGCAGGGGCGCGGGCGCATCAACATCCTTGCCGCCGACGAACTGATGCGCTCGCCCCGGCTCTATGCGACCTTCCTGCTGTGGCTCCTCTCCGAGCTGTTCGAGGAACTCCCCGAGGTGGGCAACCCCGAGAAACCCAGGCTCGTCTTCTTTTTCGACGAGGCGCATCTGCTGTTTGACGACGCGCCCAAGGTTCTGATCGACAAGGTCGAACAGGTGGCCCGCCTGATCCGGTCAAAGGGGGTGGGCGTCTACTTCGTCACCCAGAACCCGGCGGATGTGCCCGACACGGTGCTGGGTCAGCTTGGCAACCGGGTCCAGCATGCGCTGCGCGCCTTTACCGCGCGCGACCGCAAGGCCCTGCGCCTTGCCGCGCAGACCTATCGCGATAACCCGGCGCTCGACATCGAACAGGCGATCCGCGAGGTCGGCGTCGGCGAGGCTGTGACCTCGATGCTCGAAAAAAAGGGCGTGCCCGGCATGGCGCAGCGCACGCTCATCCGCCCGCCCTCGTCGCAGCTCGGACCGATCGAACCGGGCGAGCGGGCAGCCCTGATCGCCGCCTCGCCACTGGCCGGGAAATACGAGACCGAACAGGACCGCCAGTCCGCACATGAAATCCTGGCCGAACGCGCCGCCGCCGCGGCCCGCGCGGCCGAAGAGGCAGAGGCGAAAGAAGCGGAAGCCGAGGAAAGCGACCGCGAATTCCGGCAGGCCCGGCGCTATTCCGGTGCCCGTGTCGCTCGCTCGTCATCGCGGCGATCACGCGCGGATGACAGCATCGGCGAACAGCTCACCCGGACGGTGATGAAGGAACTGACCGGCACAACCGGGCGCCGCATCGTGCGCGGCATCCTCGGCGGGCTGTTCAAGGGGCGGTGACACGCCGGGGCCGGGCGAAGGGGGCGCGGTGCGCCCCACTCGGTCATTTCTCGGGTATCAGGCCGCGCGGGCTGAACCTCAGCACCAGAAGCAGGATGAGGCCCATGGTCAAAAGCCGCATATGCGCCGCCGATTCAAGCAGGTGAAGGCGCAGCGCGTTGTCCTCGGCCAGGCTATAGGTCATCACGCTCATCAACCAATGGCCGATCGGCTCGACCTGCACCCATAGGAACCAGATCAGGAACCCGCCCAGGACCGAGCCAAGGTTGTTGCCCGATCCGCCGACGATCACCATCACCCAGACCAGGAAGGTAAAGCGCAGCGGTTGGTAGGAACTCGGCGTCAACTGCCCGTCCAGCGTGGTCATCATCGCCCCCGCCATGCCGCAGATCGCGCTGCCCAGGATGAAGACCTGCAAATGCCGCGCGGTGACGTCCTTGCCCATCGCTTCGGCCGCGATCTCGTTATCGCGAATCGCGCGCATCATCCGGCCCCATGGGGAATGCAGCGCGCGCTGTGCCAGCCAGAGGACAATCACCAGAACGACCAGGAAAAGGAATGCATAGCCGAGCTTGACATAAAGCGACGATGCGATCACCGGATCAATGCCCAGCCCCTCGGCCCGCGCAACGAAACCGGGATCTTGTTGCAGGTCGATCTCATTGGGCACCGGGCGGGGCAGGCCGGCCACGTTCTTGACCCCGCGCGACAGCCAGTCCTCGTTCTTGAGAACCGCGATGACGATCTCGGCGATCCCCAGCGTGGCAATGGCAAGGTAGTCCGAGCGCAGGCCCAGCGCGGTCTTGCCGATGAACCACGCCGCCCCGGCCGCCAGCAACCCGCCCACCGGCCAGGCCAGCAGCACCGGAAGGCCCAGCCCCCCGAGATAGCCGGTGCCCGCCGGGTTGACCGCCTCGATGGCTTCGACACCCGCGTCGAAAACAAAGCGATAGACGAAAAAGCCCACCCCGAGCGTGGCAATCATGGCCAGCGTGCGCGCCCGTCCCGGCGCCATCTTCTGATAGATCACGACCCCACCCGCGATGGTCGCGCCGCCAAGGACCAGACCGATGAGCACCTGCGCGCCCCCCGCGGCCCATGCGTCGCCCACCGGTGGCATCGACACCAGGACCACGGCCAGACCGCCCAGCGCGACAAACCCCATGACCCCGACATTGAACAGCCCCGCAAAGCCCCATTGCAGGTTGACCCCGAGCGCCATGATCGCGCTGATCAGCCCCATGTTGATGATGAACAGGGCCGAGTTCCAGCTTTGCATGAAGCCGGTGAGAATGATGAGCCCCGCAACGGCCGCGAACAGAAGCGTGTTTTTCATTGTCTCGCTCATACCGATTTCCCCCTGAAGATACCGGTGGGCCGGAACAGCAGCACGATCACCAGGATCATGAAGCTGACCGCGAATTTGTAATCCGTCGAAAGCAACTGGACGAGCCCGGATGGCGCAAGGTCATCCGGTAACGCATAGGTCAGCACGCGCTTCCACGCATAGGTGATCGTCACCTCGGAAAACGCGATGATGAACCCGCCCGCGATGGCGCCGAGCGGACTGCCCAGGCCACCGACGATGGCGCTGGCAAAGATCGGCAGCAGAAGCTGGAAATAGGTGAACGGCTTGAAACTCTTGTCCAGCCCGTAAAGCACCCCGGCAATGGTGATGAGCCCGGCCACGATCATCCAAGTATACATCACCACCCGCTCGGGATTGATGCCCGAGAGAAGCGCAAGGTCCTCGTTGTCGGAATAGGCCCGCATCGACTTGCCCGTGCGGGTGCGCCCGAGGAACCAGAACAGCGCCGCGACGACGATCACCGCGGTGATCACGGTGAGTCCCTGCGTGGTGCGGATGGCAAGCCCTTCGCTCATACCGGTCAGCGCCTTGAAATCTCGCACCGAGATGATGAAGCGTTCGCCATCGGTAAAGCGGTGGTCATCCGGCCCGAGGACAAAACGCACAAGGCCATTGTAAACGAACATGACCCCCAGGGATGCCATGACGAATATGATCGGCTTGGCCTTTTGCCGCCGGTAGAACCGATAGACCAACCTGTCCGTGACGAGCAGGAACACGATGGTCGCGGCAATGGCAAAAGGCAGGGCGAGCAGGGCGGTGGGCAGTGGCCCGGCGCTGATCCCCATCGACTGGAACAACCAGGTCAGCAGGATCGCGACCATGGTGCCCATGGCCATCGAATCGCCATGGGCGAAATTCGAGAACCGCAGGATTCCATAGATCATCGTCACCCCCAGCGCCCCAAGCGCCAGCTGGCTGCCATAGGTTATGGCCGGAACCAGAACGAAATTGGCCAGCACGATCAATGCGTTCAGGATGTCCATCGGCTTCCTTCCCTTGTCTGCCCGCTTTGCGGCATGGCCGTGCGGGTCTTGGGTTTGTTGTTGCGCGCGCGCCGCGCGCCTTCTCGTTGTCGAACGGGCATCGGGATGTGCATCAGAATGCCCCCTCGCAGCGCCCGAGATACGAGATGACCTGCGGCCCGTCATTGGCATGGCTGGTCATGCGTGCGCCCCGTGGCGTGAGCGACAGCATGTATTCCGACCCCTCGCCGGTGGCGAACATCGTGGTCAGGCGCCCGGTTTCCTTGACCGCGACGATCACCAGATCGCCGAACTCGGTCATGATCGCCTGGTCGGCAATATCCACCTCGACACGGAAATCGGCTGAAATGCAGCTCTCATCCTCGAAGCATTCGGTCTCGAAGACGCAAGGATAGCCCTGCGCCTGCGTGGCGATGAATGCGACAGATATGACCGTCATGTATCTCATCCGCCGAGGAAACTCGCCCGGACTTCGGGATCGGCCAGTAATTCCTTGCCGGTTCCGGTATGCCCGTTGCGCCCCTGCACCAGAACGAAACCGCGATCCGCGATCCCGAGCGCCTGGCGCGCGTTCTGCTCGACCATCAGCACCGGCAACCCGGTGCGGGCGACCTCGATGATCCGGTCAAACAGCTCGTCCATCACGATCGGGCTGACCCCGGCGGTCGGCTCGTCCAGCATCAGGACCTTGGGCCGGGTCATCAGCGACCGGCCCACGGCAACCTGTTGACGCTGTCCCCCCGATAATTCGCCCGCCGCCTGGTTGCGCTTTTCCTTGAGGATGGGAAACAGGTCATAGACCTGCGCCATGGTGTCGGAAATATCGTCGCGCCGGATGAACGCCCCCATTTCAAGGTTTTCCTCGACCGTGAGCGAGGTGAAGATATTGTTGGTCTGGGGCACGAACCCCATGCCCTTTGCCACCCGGTCCTGTGGTGAAAGCGCCGAGATATCCTCGCCATCGAGCAGAACCCGCCCCTCGCGCAGGTCGAGCATCCCGAAAACCGCCTTCATCGCGGTGGACTTCCCGGCCCCGTTGGGCCCCACGATCACCGCGATCTCGCCGGGGTTCACCGCGATGGTGCATTCATGCAGGATATCGGGCGCGTTCTTGGCGTAACCGCCGGTCATCTTTTCGCCGATCAGAAACGGGTTCTCGCCTTCGACCCGGGACGTCTTGCCGCTGTCGCGCAACGGGATTTCACCCACGCCATGCGGATTGGTGATGCTGCGATCCTTGTTGCCGCGGTCGCTGCGATAGGGGTTGCTGCCATTGCTCATGCTTCGACCCCCGCCTTTGCCTTGTTCTTCAATCCGGTGCCGAGATAGGCCTCGATCACCTGTTCATTGGCCTTGATCTCGGCCAGCGACCCCTGGGCCAGAACCTTGCCCTCGGCCATGCAGATCACCGGATCACAGAGCTTGTCGATGAAATCCATGTCATGCTCGATCACCACGAACGTATAATTGCGTTCCTTGTTCAACCGGATGATCGCATCGCCGATGGTGTTGAGCAGTGTCCGGTTCACCCCGGCGCCAACCTCGTCGAGAAAGACGATCTTCGCACCGACCATCATCGTCCGGCCAAGTTCGAGCAGTTTCTTCTGCCCACCCGACACCTCGTCCGCGCGTTGGTCGGCCAGGTGCTCGATGGTGAGAAATTCCAGCACCTCGTCGGCCTTGGCGCGCAGCGCGCGTTCTTCCTCGGCGATGCGCCTGCGCCCGAACCACGTATTCCAGAGCCGCTCCCCCGACTGGTCGCCCGGCACCATCATGAGGTTCTCGCGACAGGTCATTGACCTGAACTCATGCGCAATCTGGAAGGTTCTGAGCAGCCCCTTGTGGAAAAGCGTATGCGGCGGCAGGCCGGTAATGTCTTCGCCTGACATGGTCACGCGCCCGGACGTTGGTTCAAGAACGCCCGCGATCACGTTGAAAAGAGTGGTTTTTCCTGCGCCGTTCGGACCGATCAGCCCGGTAATTGACCCTTCGACAATTTCGAGCGTCGCCCCATCCACGGCATGGAACCCGCCGAAATGCTTGTGCACGTCGTCAACGGTTATCATGTATGACCTCTCCCCGGAGGTGTCCGGCGTTTGCCGCCGGTTTATCGTGGCATACGGCCCCGCCAAGGCAGGGCCGCATGCTGTTGGTTATCGCGGCGCGTTCAGCGGAACTGAACCGTCGTGTTCTCACCGTCCTTGATCAGGACCTGGCGGTAGAGACCCGCGGCCTCGCCGGGTTCGATCAGCTCGACACCGGTGCCGCCGACATAGTCGACATCGCCGCCATCGGCGAGAATCTCCAGCGCCTTGGCAAGCTCACCGGCCTGGATCGGCTCGCCCGGGGCGTTGGCCACGTCCATGATGTGATCCTTGTAGACGTTCGGATCGGAGGTTCCTGCCGCCTGCATGGCCAGCAGGATCAGCGCCGCTGCGTCATAGCTTTCCGGCGTGAACGGCGTGGTCGGCTCCCAGTCGCCGCCGGATGCAGCCGCGACTTCCTTGAACCGCTCGACCAGTTCGGCTGTGGGGCTGGGGTGTTGCCCGGTCGATCCGTTGATCTCGGAACCGAAATTCTCGACCAGCGCATCCGACATCATGCCGTCGGGGAAGTGGAACGTGTCGAACGCACCCGTGTCGAGCGCCGCGCGCACGATCCCGGCACCGCCCTGGTCGACATAACCCGCAACCACCAGGCGCTGACCGCCAGCCGAGGCAAGCGCACCGACTTCGGCCGAATAGTCGGCCTTGCCGTCTTCATGCGCCGCGGTCATCGTCACCGCGCCGCCGATCTCTTCGAACGCGGCCTGGAAACTGTCGGCGAGACCCTTGCCGTAGTCGTTGTTGGTATAGGTCACGGCGACTTCGTCGATGCCTTCCTCCATCAGGATTTCGGCCATCACGACACCCTGGCGCGCATCCGAAGGCGCGGTGCGGAAGAACAGCCCGTTATCCTCGTTGTTGCGGTGGCTCAGCGCCGGCGAGGTGGCCGAAGGCGAGATCATCACGACCCCGTTGGGCAGCGCCACGTTGTTGAGCACCGCGCCGGTTACGCCCGAGCAGTCGCCACCGACGATGCCCTTGACCCCGTCCGAGGTGATCAGGCGTTCGGCAGCGGCCGTCGCGGCCGCGGAATCGATACAGGTGGTGTCGCCGTTCACGCCGACCACGGTCGAGCCGTCCAGCAGAAGCCCGCTGTCGCTGACTTCCTTGATCGCCAGATGGGCCGCAGGGCCCATATGCGCGACGGTCGATTCAATCGGACCGGTAAAGCCCAGAAGCACGCCGATCTTGATCTCTTCGGCATTCGCCACACCAGCAAGCAGCGCCGTCGCTGCGGTTGTAGCAATCAGTTTCTTCATGATTTTCTCCCATGTTGGAACGATAAGTCCGATGCGAACCCTATTCCGGGTGAACTCAAAAGAAAAGCTTTAACCCGACTTGAGGCAGGGCAATTCCCGGTCGATTGTTTCGCTCACGTGAACGTTGGCAGACGCCAGCGACGAGCGTGCTAGGATCGCCCCGGCAAAGGAGGTTCTCATGCGTTTTCTGTTTGCCGTTCTTGGCGTCATGTCCCTGCTGGCAGGCGCGATTCCCGCGGGGGCCGAACCACGCCGCATCGACACGCCGCTCGGGCCTGCGCTGATCGAATCCGTGGCCGAAGGATTCCGCGTGCCCTGGTCTCTCGGGTTTCTGCCCGACGGGCACATGCTCGTCACCGAACGGGCCGGGCGGTTGTGGCGGCTCGCCCCCGATGGCAGCCGTCGCCAGGTCACCGGCCTGCCAGACGTTGCCGCGCGCGGGCAGGGCGGTCTGCTCGACATCGCCGTCGCCCGCGATTTTGCCCGAAGCGGCACGGTGTTCCTGAGTTTCGCCAAACGCCAGCGCGGCGGGCAGGGCACGGCGCTCGCCGTGGCGCGGCTTGACGGAACCCGGCTGCGCGATCTGCGGGTGATCTTTGAAATGACGCCCGGATCATCCGGCGGGCGGCATTTCGGCGGCCGGATCGTCGAGGCGCCGGATGGCACGGTGTTTCTCACCATCGGCGACCGGGGCGATCGGCCGTCGGCACAGGATCTCGCGCGCCATAATGGCAGCGTGATCCGCGTCACGCGCGATGGGCGCATTCCATCCAACAACCCCTTCGTGGGGCAGGCGGGCGCGCGGCCCGAAATCTGGTCCTATGGCCACCGCAACCCGCAGGGCGCGGCGCTCGCTCCCGACGGGCGGCTCTGGGTCAACGAACATGGCGCGCGCGGCGGCGACGAGGTGAACCTGATTCGACGTGGCGCCAATTACGGCTGGCCGGTCATTTCCTATGGCCGCCACTATTCCGGTGCCAAGATCGGCGAGGGCACGGCCAAGCCGGGCATGGAACAACCCGCCTTCTACTGGGACCCGTCGATCGCCCCCCTCGGGCATGGTGGTCCATTCCGGCAAGGGCTGGCCCCCCGCGCGCGGGCATCACTTCATCGGGTCACTCAAATTCGATCACATCGCGGTTTTGACCCCCGGGGCCAAGCGCCAGACCGGGCAGATCAAGGGCCGCGAAACCGGGCGCGTGCGCGACCTGCGCGAGGGGCCTGACGGCGCGCTCTGGATCGTCTCCGAAGGTAATGGCACGATCTACCGGCTGCGACCACGCTAGTTTCGTGTCGCGTCTGATAGGAAACACCCGCACCCGTCAGATCGACAGCCGCGTCGCGTGGCTGCCCCGCTCGCGATAGGGCGTGGTATCGTAATGCGCGCGATAGCATTTCGAGAAATGGCTGGGCGAGGCAAAGCCACAGGCCAGCGCCACGTTGATCACGCTCATATCGGTCTGCATCAACAGGTTGCGCGCCTTTTGCAGCCGCAGTTCCATGTAATAACGCTTGGGCGAGCGGTTGAGGTAACGGCGGAACAGGCGTTCCAATTGCCGCGTGCTCATGCCCACCTCCCGGGCGAGGATCGACGGGCTGATCGGCTCTTCGATATTCTGTTCCATCTTCTGGATGACCTGGCTCAGTTTCGGGTGCCTGACCCCGATCCGCGTCGGCACCGAAAGCCGTTGCGTGTCCTGATCGGTGCGGATCGAGGAATAGATCAACTGGTCAGCCACCGCATTGGCCAGTTCCTCGCCATGATCGTCGGCAATGATCTTGAGCATGAGGTCGATGGACGAGGTGCCCCCGGCGGTGGTCATCCGGTTGCCATCGACCACGAAAACCGACTTGGTCAGATTCACCTCGTCGAATTCCTCGGTAAAGCTGTCCTGGTTCTCCCAGTGGATCGTCGCGCGCTTGCCGTCCAGAAGCCCGGCCTTGGCCAGCGAATAGCCCGCGGTGCAAAGCCCGCCGATCACCGGCCCCTTGCGGGCCTCGCGTCGGAGCCATGACAGGAGCTTCTTGGTCGTCGCCGACTGGATGCGCATCCCGCCACAGATCAGGATCGTGTCGTCGCGGGTGACTTCGGTGAGATCCATGTCGAGCGCAAAGCTGGTCCCGGCCGAGCATGACACCATCTCACCGCCTTCACCGGCCAGCCTCCATTCGTAAAGCTGCCGCCCCGACATCCGGTTGGCGATCCGGATCGCCTCGATCGCCGAGGCGAAGGACAAAAGCGTGAACTGGTCCAGCAGCACGAAAATAAAGCGCCGCGGTTTTGAAGGTGCGTTCTCGACCTTTATCGTCTGGCGTGGGTCGTCCATCAACGTGTCTCTTTCATTGTCTCCACCCTGCGCGCGGGGCCACATTCGGGAAACGGCAAATCCTGTCGCTCATGTTCACATGGGCAGACAGGGGACGCCGCGTCAAGAGGGGGCGATTCGGATATGGTCAGCGCCTGTCGGGTTCTGTATATGGGGGGTCCAGAATGCAAGACACCCGGAGAGAGACAATGAGTGACTGGACAAAATCCGGCTGGCGCAGCAAGCCGCGCATCCAGATGCCGGATTACACGGATCAAGCCGAGTTGCAGGCCGTCGAAGCCCAGCTCGGCCAGTATCCGCCACTCGTCTTCGCCGGCGAGGCGCGGCGCCTCACGGAACAGCTCGGTGCCGCCTCGCGCGGCGAGGCGTTCATGCTTCAGGGCGGCGATTGCGCCGAAAGCTTCGAACAGTTTTCGGCCGATGCGATCCGCGACACGTTCAAGGTCATGCTGCAAATGGCCATGGTGCTGACCTATGGCGCCAAGGTGCCGGTGATCAAGGTCGGGCGCATGGCCGGGCAATTCGCCAAACCGCGCAGCGCCCCCACCGAGGTGATCGAGGGCGTCGAACTCCCGAGCTATCGCGGCGATATCATCAACGAGCTTGATTTCACGCCCGAGGCGCGCATTCCCGATCCCGCGAAGATGTTGCAGGCCTATACCCAATCGGCCGCGACGCTCAACCTCCTGCGCGCCTTCTCGACCGGCGGCTATGCCGATGTCCACCAGGTTCATAGCTGGACGCTGGGCTTCACCGAGGCCGAGAATGCCGCGCGCTATCGCGAGATGGCCAACCGCATCTCCGACACGCTCGATTTCATGAAGGCGGCGGGCGTCGACTCGAACCGCTCCGCGGCGCTGCACACGGTCAACTTCTACACCAGTCACGAGTCGCTTCTGCTGGAATACGAAGAGGCGCTGACCCGGGTGGATTCGACCTCCGGCAACTGGCTGGCCGGGTCGGGTCACATGCTCTGGATCGGTGATCGCACCCGCCAGCCCGATGGCGCGCATGTCGAGTTTCTGAGCGGTGTGCTCAACCCCATCGGCCTCAAATGCGGCCCCACGATGGAGGTGGACGACCTCAAGCACCTGATGGCCAAGCTCAACCCCGCGAACGAGGCCGGGCGCCTCACCCTGATCACGCGCTTTGGCGCGGGCAAGGTGGGCGAACACCTGCCGCGCCTGATCAAGGCGGTCGAGGAAGAGGGCGCCAATGTCACCTGGGTTTGCGATCCGATGCATGGCAACACGATCAAATCGGCCAGCGGCCTGAAAACCCGGCCCTTCGATCTGGTGCTGCGCGAAGTGCGCGAATTCTTCGCCGCTCACAAGGCCGAAGGCACGGTGCCGGGCGGCGTGCATTTCGAGATGACCGGGCAGGACGTGACCGAATGCACCGGCGGGGTGCGCGCGGTGACCGACGACACGCTCGCCGACCGCTACCACACCGCCTGCGATCCGCGGCTCAACGCGTCGCAATCGCTCGAACTGGCCTTTCTCGTCGCCGAGGAACTCACCGCATTGCGCGAAGCCGGGCAAACCACGGCCCGGGTCGGATGACAGGATGCACGGCCCGGGGCGCGCTGCCCCGGGTCGCCCGCCGCATTTTCGAGTCCGTTGAAACCCGAAACGACCCGGCTTTCCCGGTCCGGACGGCTTGAACGCGCGTTCAACCGTCGCTCTTCACCAGTCGCAGGTAACCCGGACGCAAGCCGGGCCGGGGTCGGTCGAACCGGCGTTGCCCCTCGGCGAAACCGGCCTCTGCGCGCTGTGGCGGCAAAGCCTTTCGCGATCCCTGACCCGGCAGGTTGCGCAGATCGGTTTGCGTCACGCTGAACCGGCGCGGCGCGCGCCCGATCTGGCCATGGGTCTCGAAACAACCCAGAACCCGGGTGATCTCGCCCATGTCGCTGAGCAGCGGCAAGAGCAGCATCCGCCCGTCGAGCGACGGTTTTCCGATACCGGTCTGCGCGCTCAGCGTGATCCGCGCCACCGCGGGCCGCGACATCACCGCTTCGAGCGTTCGCGCGAACCCGGTCCGCCCCGTCGGCTGCACCATCGCGCTGATCGGCATGCCGCGCATCTCCATCCCCATCAGGTCATTGAGATGCATCCCCGCGATCCGCAAACGGGCCAGCCCGGGTGCGATCCGTTCGAGGACAAAGGCATATTCCAGCGCGTTCTCGATCCCCCGCGGGTCGATATCCGCGCGCCGTGGCACCGCGTCACCCATGCGCAACCCTTCCCAATAGGCTTCCACCTCGGTCAGCGACCGGAACCGGTTATCTGTCACCAACCCCGTCATGTCGATCACGTTCCCGCCTGTCTTTTCACGAACTCGCATGTCACATCCCCAATCGTCAAAATGGCCCTGACCCGGGGCACGCCAGCCGTGTCAACCTTGTGGTCAGAATGATTACCGATGTCTTAATGTGCCATGGATTGATGCAAATTGCGTGCGCAATGTAAGGATTTGGTTAACCCCGAAACCGCCCCGGCATCCCGCCGCGAAGGCACGCAACGGCTTGCCCCCGGGCGGGTGCGGTGGCATCAGGGGCAAAAAACAACGCGAAGGAGCGCATGTGATATACTCGATGACCGGCTTCGCCTCGGCCAAGGGCCAATCCGGCGCCCATGGCTGGGCATGGGAGCTGCGCAGCGTCAACGCCAAGGGACTTGACCTGCGCCTGCGTGTGCCCGACTGGATCGCCGGTCTCGAAGCGGGGTTGCGCGCCCGGATGGGCGCGGCGATCACGCGCGGCTCGGTCTCGCTCTCGCTCCGCCTCATGCGCGAGGACGAACACGCCACGCTTTCGGTCAATACCGCCCAGCTCGACGCGGTGCTCGATGCGCTGGCCATGATCGAGGCCCGCGCGCTTGCCCGCGGGATCGACCTCGCGCCGTCGCGCGCCGCCGATCTGCTGGCCCAGCGCGGCGTGCTCGAACAATCGGGCGGCGACGAAGACACCACCGCCCTGCGCGACACCCTGCTCAAGGCGTTCGAGCCGCTCCTGGCCGATTTCCTTGCCATGCGCGCCGCCGAAGGCCGCGCGCTGCACGAGGTGCTGATGGCCCAGATCGACCGAATCGAGGCCCTGACCGCCGAGGCCGCCGCGCTGGCCGACAGCCGCCGCGCCGACATGACCGAGGCGCTGCGCCACAACCTCTCCCGCGTGCTCGACAATGCTGCCGGGGCCGACGCCGACCGCGTCGCACAGGAACTGGCGCTGATCTCGGTCAAGGCCGACATCACCGAAGAGCTTGACCGCCTGCGGGCCCATGTCGGCGCCGCGCGCGATCTTCTGAGCGCCGAGGGCGCGGTCGGGCGCAAGCTCGATTTCCTGACCCAGGAATTCAACCGCGAGGCCAACACGCTCTGTTCCAAGTCCCAGCACAAGGCGCTCACCGCGGTCGGGCTCGAACTCAAGGCGGTGATCGACCAGTTGCGCGAACAGGTTCAGAACGTGGAGTGACCCGATGACCAACCGACGCGGCCTTCTCATCATCCTGTCCTCGCCCTCGGGCGCGGGCAAATCCACCCTCTCCAAACGCCTGCGCGCCTGGGATACGACGATCCGTTTCTCGGTCTCGGCCACCACGCGACAGCCCCGCGCGGGCGAGGTGGACGGCACCGATTACCACTTCATGTCCGAAGAGGCGTTCAAACGCGACGTGGCGGCGGACAACATGCTTGAACACGCCCATGTCTTCGGTAATTTCTACGGCTCGCCGCGCAAACCCGTCGAAACGGCGATCGAGGCGGGGTGCGATGTGCTCTTTGACATCGACTGGCAGGGCGCACAGCAGATCCGCAATTCAAGCCTCGCGCCCAACACGCTCTCGATCTTTCTGCTTCCACCGTCGATCCGCGAACTGCACCGCCGCCTGGTCGGCCGCGGCCAGGACGCGCCCGAAGTGATCGCCCGCCGGATGCAGAAAAGCTGGGACGAGATTTCGCACTGGGGCAGCTATGATTACGTGCTGATCAACGACGATCTCGACCGCACCGCCGCCGATCTCAAGGGCATCGTCACCGCCACCCGCCTGCGCCGGACCCAGCAGCCCATGCTGGTCGATCATGTGCGCCGGCTTCAGACCGAATTCGAGGAGATGCAAGAATGACCCTTTACGCGCTCGATGGCCATGCGCCGCAATGCCACCAAGATACATGGGTGGCCCCCGATGCCAACCTCATCGGCCGGATCACGCTCGAAGAGGGCGCATCGGTCTGGTTCGGCGCGACGCTCAGGGGCGACAACGAACCCATCGTGGTCGGCGCGGGCTCGAACGTGCAGGAAAACTGCGTCTTTCATACCGACATGGGCTATCCGCTGACCATCGGGACCGATTGCACCATCGGGCACAAGGTCATGCTGCATGGCTGCACCATCGGCGATGGCAGCCTGATCGGCATGGGTGCAACCATCCTCAACGGGGCGAAGATCGGCTCCGGCTGCCTGATCGGGGCCGGGGCGCTCATCGCCGAGAACAAGGAGATCCCCGACGGCAGCCTTGTCATGGGCGCGCCGGGCCGGGTGATCCGGCAACTCGACGGCCCGGCCAAGGCCATGCTCAAGGCCAGCGCCCAGCATTACCAGGACAACATGCGCCGGTTTCGCGCGGGCCTGACGCCGGTTGGCTGACCCGAGCCCCCGCCCGCCCGTGGTGAGATCATGACAAACACGCCCACCCGGAACCTGCTCGATGCGCTGCCGCTGGCCGCGCTTCTGGTCGATGCGCAGGATCGGATCGCGGGGGCGAACGCGGGCGCACTCTCAATCCTTGGCGAACACGCGATCGGGCGGCATTACGTCACCGCCCTGCGTCAGCCCGACCTGCTCGACGCGATCGAAACCTGCGCGCAGAACGAGACCCGGCGCGAAACCCGGTTCCTGTCGCGCGACGGCGGGCGCGATACCACCTACGTGGTCAAATGCGGCTGGATCGACAGCGGCGATATCCGGGGCGTCCTGGTCAGCTTTCACGACGTTTCCGATCTCGAGGCCGCCGGCCAGATGCGCCGCGATTTCGTCGCCAATGTCAGCCACGAGCTGCGCACGCCGCTTACCGCGCTCATGGGCTTCATCGAAACCCTGCGCGGCCCCGCCAAGAACGACCCCGCCGCACAGGACCGGTTCCTCGGGATCATGCAGGCCGAGGCCGAGCGGATGGAGCGCCTGGTCAAGGACCTGCTCTCGCTCAGCCGCGTCGAAGCGCAGGAACGGGTGCGCCCGGCCGAAGAGGTCGATCTCGCCGCGCTGGCGCGCTCGGTGTTGCATGGCCTCGATCCCGTGGCCCGCGAAACCGACGTGACGCTGACGGCCGAGATCCCGCCAGAGGCCAATATCGTCCCCGGAGACGAGGACCAGCTCAGGCAGCTGATCTCGAACCTCGTCGAGAACGCGATCAAGTATGGCGGGGCAGGGGGCGTGGTGACGCTGTCGCTGGCCGCGTCGCCGCGCGATGCGGCGCTGCGCGCCCCGGCGGTGGTGCTTTCGGTGCGCGACAAGGGCCAGGGCATCGACCCGATCCATATCCCGCGGCTCACCGAACGCTTCTACCGGGTCGATTCGCACCGCTCGCGACAGGTCGGCGGCACCGGGCTCGGCCTTGCCATCGTCAAGCATATCGTAAGCCGCCACCGCGGTCGCTTGCGGGTCGAGAGCGTGCCGGGGCAGGGCAGCACCTTCACCGTGACCCTTCCCGCCGCGGCCTGAGATCCTGTGACTGTCATGTATTCGTTACATGAGTGTCACAGAAGATTTGCACGCCGGGGCTAGGACGGCGCGGGGCCACCGGTCAGAGGCGGCGCAACCACGACGAACAGGTGTCTTGCTTGATCCATGTGAACCATCCCATCCGATCCGCCAACCCGAGCGGTTCGCCGCGCGCGGGTCATGGCGGGCCTGCCGGGTCCCTTGGGCTTGGGCAAACTTGTGATGCCAGGCGAAACCGTGCAGGTAGATACCAAACCGGATACCGCCTCATGACGCATCGGCTTCAACTGCCCCCAAGGAGTTAACGATGACCAACGAACACATCGTCGCAGCCTTTGACCGCGACCTTGAAACGATTCAGGCCCGGATCATGAAAATGGGCGGGCTGGTCGAACAGGCCATTCTCGACGCCGCCGACAGCCTTGCCGCGCGCGACGAGGAACTGGCCCGCAAAGTGCGCCGGCGCGACAGTGCCATCGACGATCTCGAAGAGCAGATCAACGACGATGCCGCCCGCGTCATCGCGCTGCGCGCCCCGACCGCCACCGATCTCAGGCTGGTGCTGAGCGTGATGAAGATCGCCGGCAACCTCGAACGGATCGGCGATTACGCCAAGAACATGGCCAAGCGCACCAGCGTCCTCGTCGAGATGGCGCCGATCGAAGGGGCCAATGTCTCGCTCAAGCGCATGGCGCGCGACGTGCAACTCATGCTCAAGGACGCGCTCGACGCCTATGTTCAACGCGACGCCGAACTGGCCATGGACGTGATCCGCCGCGACCGCGACATCGACCAGCTCTACAATGCGCTGTTCCGCGAATTCATCACCTTCATGATGGAAGACCCGCGCAAGATCACGCCCTGCATGCATTTGCATTTCATCGCCAAGAACACCGAACGCATGGGCGATCACGTCACATCCATCGCCGAACAGGTGGTCTATCTCGTCACCGGCGAATTCCCCGACGAGGACCGCCAGAAGGCGGATCGCACATCCACCGATGCGTCCATCACGGAAGGGGACTGATCCGATGTCGTCAGAACAGCCCACCGTACTTCTGGTCGAGGACGAACCGGCACAGCGTGAAGTGCTGGCCTATAACCTCGAGGCCGAAGGTTTCCGCGTCGCCCGGGCGGGCGACGGAGAAGAGGCGATGGTGATGGTGGATGAAGAATCCCCCGACATCATCCTGCTCGACTGGATGCTGCCCAACATCTCGGGGATCGAGATCTGCCGCCGACTCAAGATACGACCCGAGACGCGCAATATTCCGGTCATCATGCTGTCGGCCCGCTCGGAAGAAGTTGACAGGGTCCGGGGATTGGAGACCGGCGCCGACGATTATGTCATCAAACCATACTCGGTGATCGAACTGATGGCCCGCGTCCGCACCCAACTCCGCCGCGTCCGCCCCTCGACGGTCGGCATTCAACTGTCGTTCGAGGATATCGTGCTCGACAGTGAAACCCACCGCGTGACACGCGATGGCAAGTCGTTGAAGCTCGGCCCGACCGAGTTTCGCCTGCTTGCGACGTTCATGGAAAAACCGGGCCGCGTCTGGAGCCGCGAACAATTGCTCGACCGGGTCTGGGGGCGTGACATCTATGTCGACACCCGCACGGTCGATGTGCATATCGGTCGCCTGCGCAAGGCGCTGACGCGCCATGGCGGGGCCGACCCGGTGCGCACCGTGCGCGGCGCCGGTTACGCGCTGGGGTAGGGGGGGCCAACCCCGGATTTCGGAACACCCCCGCCCCGGGCCTGACCCGGGGCCTCCGCGTTGCGCCCGAATCGAAGACCGCCATAGTGATGTGAAACCCTTACCGCTTTCGAAACCCCGCGCGCGCCCGGGCAAGACCTGTGCCGACCAAAGGTTAACGTGTCGCCCGGCAGCCGGGCAGCAGCCGGGAGTCATACGCGGATCACCCCCCGGTTCCCGCCATGCGTTAAGAAATTAACATGCGGAACGCTCATGGATGGGGTTAACGCGGCAGCATGTCCTCGCCCTCGACCTCATCGCGCAACCAGTCGCGAAATTGACGCAGGGCAGGGTCCGCGGTCTTGTCCTCCGGCCAGACCAGCCAATAGGCCCCGCGGCTCTCGGTCGGCCCGCCATAGGCGCTGACAAGCCGCCCATCGGACAGCTCCTGACCGATCAGGTAATCCGGCAAAAGCGCCACCCCCAACCCGTGCAGAACCGCCTGGATCATCGTGGTGAACTGATCGTAATAGGTGCCGGTCACATGCGGCGTCTCAACGCCGTGGGCGCCAAACCATTCCGTCCAGGCCCGGGGCCGCGTCTGGATATGCAACAGCGGAAACCGTTGCAGGTCTTGCGGCCCACGCAGCGTCTGACCGGCGACAAGCGAGGGCAGGGCGACCGGTAGCACATATTCCCGCGCCAGCAGGAGCTTGTCCGTTCCCGACCACTCTCCATCGCCAAAAGTAATCGCTGCATCAAAAGGTTGCGCGGCAAAGTTGAACTGCTCAAGACGGGTGGTCATATTGATCGTGATGTCGGGATAGGCCTTGGCAAAGCCCGGCAGTCGCGGCACGAGCCAGCGCATCCCGAAACTTGGCAGGATGGCAAGGTTCACCGCGCCGCCGCCCATATCCGTCTGCAAGCGAAGCGAGGCTTGCGCGATCTGTTGCAGCGCGCCCCTGATCTCGGCCGCATAGCGCGCACCCGCCGAGGTCAGCGCCAGCCGCTTGCGGGCACGATTGAGCAGCGGCACCCCAAGCTGCGCCTCAAGTGCCTGCAACTGGCGCGACACCGCGCTTTGGGTCAGGGCAAGCTCTTCCGCCGCCGCCGTCGCGCTGCCCAGCCGCTCGACCGCTTCAAGCGCTTGCAGGGCAGGGACCGAGGGCAGGAATCTTCGTGGTGCGATCATCTATTCCCATATCTCATGTAACTATGCGGATTAGTCGATTTATCATGCGGTTTTCTCAAGGTAAACTTAATCAATCTCAAACCCACCGTTCGATGGAGACCCGATCATGCTCGACAAACCCGCCCTGCGCGCCAAGGATGCCCCTAACCTTGGTCAATTCACCTGGGACGACCCGTTCCGCCTCGAAGATCAGTTGACCGAAGAAGAACGGATGATCCGCGACAGCGCCCGTGCCTATGCGCAGGAAAAGCTGTTGCCGCGCGTGACAGCGGCATTCGCCACCGAAGAGACCGACCCCGACATCTTTCGCGAAATGGGCGAGATGGGCCTGCTCGGCACCACGACACCCGAGGAATATGGTGGATTATCCGCCGGTTACGTGACCTACGGCCTGGTCGCGCGCGAGGTCGAGCGCGTCGATTCCGGTTATCGGTCGATGATGAGCGTGCAAAGCTCGCTGGTGATGTATCCGATCTATGCCTATGGCTCGGAAGAGCAGCGCCAGAAATACCTGCCCAAGCTGGCCTCCGGCGAATGGATCGGTTGTTTCGGCCTGACCGAACCCGATGCCGGCTCCGACCCGGCGGGCATGAAGACAAGGGCCGAGAAAACCGAAGGCGGCTATAGGCTTACCGGCTCAAAGATGTGGATTTCCAACGCACCCATCGCGGATGTTTTCGTGGTCTGGGCCAAATCCGAGGCCCATGACGGCAAGATCCGCGGCTTTGTCCTCGAGAAGGGCGCGAAGGGTCTCAGCGCCCCGAAAATCATGAACAAGATGAGCCTGCGCGCCTCGATCACCGGCGAAATCGTCATGGATGGTGTCGAAGTCGGCGAAGACGCCCTGCTACCCCACGTCGAAGGCCTCAAAGGCCCCTTCGGCTGCCTCAACAGGGCCCGCTACGGGATCAGCTGGGGCGCGATTGGCGCCGCCGAAGCCTGTTGGCACGCCGCGCGGCAATACGGGCTCGATCGGCATCAGTTCAAGCGGCCACTGGCGCAAACCCAACTGTTTCAGAAGAAACTGGCCGACATGCAAACCGAAATCGCACTCGGGCTTCAGGCATCGCTCCGTGTCGGGCGGCTGATGGATGAAGCCAATGCCGCACCCGAGATGATCTCGATCGTCAAACGCAACAACGTCGGCAAGGCGCTCGATATTGCACGCATGGCCCGCGACATGCATGGCGGAAACGGGATCAGCCTCGAATTCCACGTCATCCGCCACATGATCAATCTCGAAACGGTTAACACCTATGAGGGCACGCATGATGTTCATGCCTTGATCCTTGGCCGCGCGCAGACAGGATTGCAGGCCTTCTTCTGATAACCCTGCGCTCTTTAGAAGGCCGGTTTTCAAAGGGTTGGAAACCGGCCTTTGCGTGGTTAACCTTGTGACGCGACAGGGGGAGGTTGCTGAACAACACGGCACCATATGGCGCATAATAAGTATTATGTTAATAAATAGCCGCACTTTGCCTCAATCAATCCGCTTGCTCTCGACAGAGCCGATTTTGACCGGTAAGTCTTTATGACCACTCGAACGGAATATTCCGACCACATACAAGGCCCTCTGGGTCTAACGTGAAGTTCTTTCACACGTCTTGATCATGCGGTCGGTCGCGGTCTCACCGTTCAACTTACGGGAAAGACGGGCACATGGCTTTGGCAGAATACCTCGATGACTTGACCAACACACCGTCCATGGAAATGCTTTGGGACATGCATTGCCGCAAGATGGCCGAGTACGGGTTCACCAGGCTGTTTTACGGCTACACGAACTACCGCACCGGCAGATCGCTCGGCGATCCCGATGATTTCGTCATCCTGACCAATCACAAGAAGGAATACACCGATTGGTTTCTCGGCCAGTCGATGTATTTCCACGCACCGATGGTCAAGTGGTCGCTTGAAAACGAAGGTGTCGCCAGTTGGAGCATCGTGAAGGACATGATGGAAAGCGGCCTTTTGTCAGAGAGCGAGATGAAAGTCGTTGAATTTAATGCCAAAATGCGCGTGACAAGTGGCTATACCATCAGTTTCAAATCGATCTCGCCACGGTCGAAAGGTGCAATCGCCCTCACCGGTCACGAGGATATGACGCAAACCGAAGCGGATGAGGTCTGGGCAGAGCACGGAACGGATCTTGTCGTCATGAACAACGTGGCGCATCTCAAGATCCTGTCCCTGCCCTATTCCAGCCCGGCCCGTGGTTTGACCAAAAGACAGCTGGAAGCGCTGCACTGGGTCGGTGACGGAAAAACAACGGCCGATATTGCGATCCTGATGGGATTGACGCCGGCAACCGTTGAAAAGCACCTGCGCCTTGCCCGTGAAGTCTTGAGTGTCGAAACGACGGCCCAGGCGGTGCTGAAAGCGGCGCTCCATAATCAGATGTTCGTGGTTGAGTACTGAACCGATCAGCCGACCCGATGCCAGAAACCTGGATTGGGAAACAAAATCATGACGTTATGACCTCAAGCGAAGAAATTTCCGCGAGGTAAGGATTCCCTTACTTTCGGAATCCCCGTCCGGCTGTCATCTTGGCGCTGTTCCGTGAGTGGTGGCTTTTAAGCCTGGGAACACACAGGGCAAACCCTTGGAATTTCAAGGCTCTTTGCTTTGTCCGGTTCACGCCGGAGTCGGTCTGAAGGTCTATTCCTCGGCTGGAAGACCGACATTTGAACCGCCCCTTCTCATCCCCATTGCCGGGGCGGGGTCAAAAAGGAACGGTGCCAGCCCACGTGCTGGCACCGTTTTCTTTGTTTTACAGGCGTTTGGAGGGCAAACTTGATGTTGCTCGAATGGGCTTAGCCCTGAGCCACCTTGGCCACTTCCGCTGCGAAATCTTCCTGCTCTTTCTCGATCCCTTCACCAACTTCAAGGCGCACGAACCCGGTGATCTCGACACCGGCTTCCTTGGCAGCCTGAGCAACGGTCAGGTCAGGGTTGACCACGAAAGCCTGATTGAGAAGCGTGATCTCGGCCAGGAATTTCTTCATCCGCCCTTCGATCATCTTTTCGATGACGTTCTCGGGCTTGCCGGATTCCCGTGCGATCTCGATTTGAACCTGACGTTCTTTCTCGATAACGCTGGGATCGAGTGCATCCGCGTCCAACGCCTGCGGGCGCGGGTCGGCGGCTGCGACGTGCATCGCGACCTGGCGCGCAAAACCTTCGTCATCGCCATTGAAGGCGACCAGAACGCCGATCTTGCCCATGCCAGCCGTGGCGGCGTTGTGCACGTAAGTGACAACAGAACCACCTTCGAGCGATTCCATGCGGCGCAAGGTCATGTTCTCGCCGATCTTGGCAATCGCGTCCGTCACGGCGGTCTCGACCGGTTTGCCACCCATATCAGACGCTTTCAGAGCCTCGATATCACCGACCCCAAGAGCGGCCTGTGCAATATTGCCGACGAGCTTCTGAAACTCTTCATTCTTGGCCACGAAATCGGTTTCCGAGTTCAGCTCGATCGCGACACCTTTGCCACCATCGACCGCGACACCGACAAGACCTTCGGCCGCGGTGCGGCCCGACTTCTTGGCGGCCTTGGCCAGACCCTTGGTGCGGAGCCAGTCAACGGCCGCATCCATGTCACCATCGGCCTCGGTCAGTGCTTTCTTCGCGTCCATCATGCCTGCGCCAGTGCTGTCGCGCAGTTCCTTTACCATTGCTGCTGTGATCGCCATGTCAGGCTCTCCTGGATTTGTTTCATATTGGTTGCCGCTGCGGGCGCGTGCCTGCCACGCCCGCGCGACAATTGCGTGACGGGCTTACGCCTCGCCTTTTTCACCGGCATCGGTGCCCGCGTCTTCCGGGGCGGCCGGGACAGCCTCGACCGTCACCTCTTCGACTGGCGTTTCGGCCAGTTCGCCGATATCCACGCCTGCGGCACCAAGTTGCGCCTGCATGCCGTCAAGGGCGGCGCGGCTGGCCAGATCGCAATAAAGGGCGATGGCACGGGCGGCGTCGTCGTTGCCGGGGATAACATAATCAATGCCATCGGGCGAGCAGTTGGTGTCGACCACGGCCACGATCGGGATGCCGAGCTTGTTGGCCTCGGCGACGGCAAGGGCCTCTTTCTTGACGTCGATCACGAAGAGCATGTCGGGCACGCCGCCCATTTCGCGAATCCCGCCGAGCGAAGCCTGAAGCTTGGCCTGTTCGCGTTCCATGCCAAGGCGTTCCTTCTTGGTCAGGCCCTCGGCACCTTCAGCGAGGCGTTCGTCGTATTCCTTGAGCCGGTTGATCGACTTGGAAACCGTCTGCCAGTTGGTCAGGGTGCCGCCCAGCCAGCGGTGGTTCATGTAGTATTGCGCGCATTTTTCTGCTGCGTCTGCAATGGGTTGGCTCGCCTGGCGCTTGGTGCCGACAAAGAGGACGCGGCCGCTTTTGGAGACGGTTTCGCGGATCGCGTTGAGGGCGGCGTCGAGCATGGGGACCGTCTGGGTGAGGTCCATGATGTGGATGCCGTTGCGCGCGCCATAGATGAACTCGCCCATGCGGGGGTTCCAACGCTGCGTCTGGTGGCCAAAGTGAACGCCTGCTTCCAAAAGCTGGCGCATGGTGAACTCGGGAAGAGCCATGTCGTTGTTTCCTTTCCGGTTTTCGCCTCGACAAGGGGTGCAAGGCGGATGCCTCAACCGGTGGACCGATGGGGATGTCTCCCCCATAGACCCGCCCTTGCCTGCGGTTTGAATGTCGCGCGTATAGAGGGGTTGAGGGCGGTTGGCAACCCCTGCCCCGCCGCATGTGTTAACGCTGCCCGCCCCGCCGAATCCGGGGGGTGACATCCGGCTGTTGCCCGGCTGTCGCCCGGCTGCCGGGTCATGACGCGCCGCGCCGGCCCGAAAAGTGTTAAGACGGCGTGCGGTGCAGTGGACTTTGCGATGAAAATCCGCCTAGAACCGATCCTGTTTCGAGCACCCAGCCCCGTCGCCAAGGATACCCGATGTCCGCCTCGCTACCACGCCCCGACATCCTGTGCATCGGCAGTGTCCATTGGGACGTGATCGGGCGCACCGGGCGCGACATTGGCCTTGGATCGGATGTGCCGGGGCGGATCACCCGGGGGCCGGGGGGCGTGGCGCTCAACATCGCGATGACGCTGCAACGGTACGGGCGACAACCGGCGCTGTTGTCCGCGGTCGGGCAGGATGCCGAGGGCGAGGCGCTGGTCGCGGCCTGCGCCGGGCTGGGGCTGGAGGTGCGGTTCCTCTATCGTCCCGCCGATCTGCCGACCGATCAATACATGGCGATCGAGGGGCCGAGCGGATTGATCGCGTCGATCGCGGATGCACATTCGCTCGAAACGGCGGGGGCGCGCATCCTCGCACCGTTGCACGACGGGCGGCTGGGCGATGCCACCGCGCCCTATGACGGGGTGGTGGCACTGGATGGAAACCTGACACCGGCGCTTCTGGCACGGATCGCCGGGGCCGACATTTTTGCCCGGGCCGATTTGCGGGTTGCCCCGGCCTCGCCCGGCAAGGCCGAACGGCTGAGGCCGTTTCTGGATCGCGGGCGCGGGGTGCTTTATGTCAACCGTGAAGAGGCGGGCCTGCTTTGCGGGGCGCGTTTCGCCGATGCGGCGACAGCGGCGCGCGCGATGCTGGAACGCGGCGCGCGCCGGGTTCTGGTGACCGACGGGGCCGGGGCCGCCGCCGAGGGCGGGCCGGACGGCGTGATCCAGCGCCACCCGCCACAGGTCATGCTGCGCCGGGTGACGGGGGCGGGCGATACCTTCATGGCGGCCCATATTGCCGCCGAGATGGGGGGCGCAGGCCGGATCGCGGCCTTCGAACAGGCGCTCGCGGCGGCGGCGCGTTACGTAGCAATAGAGGATGCGACATGAGCATGATCGAGTTTTCCGAAGAGGTCGCGGTGGCGCGCGCCGAGGGTCGGCCCCTCGTGGCGCTGGAATCGACGATCATAACCCATGGCATGCCCTGGCCGCAGAATGTCGAGACCGCCCGCCTGGTCGAGGAAGATGTGCGCGCAAGCGGCGCGGTGCCCGCCACGATGGCGGTGATCGACGGGCGGCTGCATGTCGGGCTTGAGGCCGGGGCGCTGGAGCAACTTGCGCAGGCCGACAATGTTGCCAAGCTGTCGCGCGCCGACATGGCGGCCTGTATCGCGCAGGGCGGCACCGGGGCCACGACCGTGGCGGCGACCATGATCGCGGCGCGCATGGCGGGGATCGCGGTTTTCGCCACCGGCGGGATCGGCGGCGTGCATCGCGGCGCCGAAGAGACGTTCGACATTTCCGCCGACCTGCACGAACTGGCCCGCACCCCAGTGAGCGTGGTGGCGGCGGGGGCCAAGGCCATTCTCGACCTGCCCAAGACGCTTGAGGTGCTGGAAACCCTCGGCGTGCCGGTCATCGCCTGTGGGCAGGACGCATTCCCCGGGTTCTGGTCGCGCGAGTCGGGCCTGCTGGCGCCGCTCAGGATGGATGGCCCCGAAATGATCGCCCGGGCGCACCGGATGCGTGGCGCGCTGGGTCTTGATGGCGGGCAATTGATCGTCAACCCGGTGCCCGAGGCCGACGAGATCCCGCGCGGCGAGATCGAGCCGATCATCGCCCGCGCGCTTGGCGAGGTGCGGGCGCAGGGCGTGACGGGCAAGGCGGTCACGCCCTTCCTGCTGGGCCGGATCTTCGAGTTGACCGAGGGGCGGTCGCTGACCACGAATATCGCGCTCGTGCGCAACAATGCGCGGCTGGCCGCCCGGATCGCGGGCGAACTGGTGCGGATCGGGGAGACCGCAGCCTAGCGCCTGTTGAATCTGGTCTGTTGAATCTGGCCGGGGCGGGTGTTTGCGATCAAATGCGGCGGGGTGTTCGCGATGGGGCGTTGATACCGGCCCGCATTGCCCGGCACGACAAATGTGCCTATGTCACGAGTCGAGTTTGATATAATGGTCACTCTATGACATCGCCCTTTGACGAGAACGACAGCGACAAGCAGCATCGCCGTTGGCGCCCCTTTGCGGGGCTGCGCAACAATTTCCTTGCCGGTCTTGTGGTGGTGGTGCCGATTGCCATCACGCTCTGGCTGATCTGGACCTTCGTTGGCTGGATCGACAGTTGGGTTCTGCCCTTCGTGCCGCAGAAATATCATCCCGATGTGCTGATCAATCGCTGGTTCGGGGAAGCGCAGTGGTTTCGCTGGCTGTTCGGCACGAGCGATGTGAGCGTCAACATCCGCGGTGTCGGGGTGATCCTGTTCCTCGTCTTTACCGTGACCGTCGGCTGGATCGCCAAGGGGCTGATCGGGCGCAGTTTCCTCGGCTGGGGCGAGCGGATCGTGAACCGTATGCCGATTGTCCGGTCGGTCTATGGCGGGGTCAAGCAGATCGCCGAGACGATCTTTGCACAGACCGAATCGCAGTTCGACAAGGCCTGCCTCGTCGAATACCCGCGCAAGGGGATCTGGGCGATCGCGTTCATCTCGACCTCGGCCAAGGGCGAGATCGACCGGCGTGTCCCGGTGGACGAGGAAATCCTCTCGGTCTTTCTGCCCACGACGCCCAACCCGACCAGCGGGTTCCTCTTGTTCGTGCCGCGCCATTCGGTGATCGAGCTCGAGATGGGGGTCGAGGATGCCGCCAAGCTCGTCATTTCGGCGGGGCTCGTCTATCCCAACAAGCAGGACCCGACGCAGCCGCTGGCAAAGGCAGAGCCAGAGCCGGAGGCGGCACAGTAAGGCCGGGCCTGCCCGCGGCTCACCCGTATATGCCCGCGAGATCGACCGAGCCGCGTTGGCCGAGGTCGTCGCCATGGGCATCGAGAAATGCCTGCGCCGCCTGTCTTCCGGCCGCCTTGAGGCGGGCGATGACATCGGGGATGGGCACGATCTTGGTTGCGACCGACAGCTCGTTCATCAGCGCGTCATCGGCGATCATGTGCAGGTTGAGCTGCTTCATCTCGCCACGCTTCATCCGGCCCTCGTCGAGCAGGCGCTGCGCGAAGGCGATCGCGCGCATCTCGCGCAGGAGCGAGGAATTGAAGCTGATCTCGTTGATGCGGTTGCGGATGTCCTGCGGCGTGCGGGGCACCTCGTTGCGTTCGAGCGGGTTGATGTTCACGATCACGATATCGCCGGGCAGGTCGGGCGCGAACAGCGGAAAGAGCGCCGGGTTGCCGGTATAGCCGCCGTCCCAATAGGCCTCGCCGTCGATCTCGACCGCGCGAAAGAGCGTCGGCAGGCAGGCCGAGGCAAGCAGCGCATCGGTGCTGATGTCACCGCCCTCGAACACGCGGATCTTGCCGCTGCGCACATTGGTCGCCCCGACAAAAAGCCGCGGCCCGTCATGGGCGCAGACGCGGTCATAGTCGAAACGTTCGGCCACGCGGCGCAGCGGGTTGGTATAGAACGGACCCGTCGCATAGGGCGAGATCATCCGCTCAAGGCTTTCCGCCCAGAGATAGGGCAGCGAACTTCCGACCGAGTTCGACATCTGCGCAATCCCCATCCACTCGGGGAAGGCCGGGGCGTCGATGGCACCCATCTGGCGCCAGAGCCAGTCGAGATTCTCGCGCGCACCATCGCGCCCGTCGATCAGCCAGCCGGATTTCAGCGCCGCCCCGTTGAGCGCCCCCGCCGAGGTGCCGGAAATGCCGGCGATCTCTAGATCTTCCTCGTCAAGCAGCCGGTCGAGCACGCCCCAGGTGAACGCGCCATGCGCGCCGCCCCCCTGAAGCGCGAGATTGATCCGGCGGGTCACGTCAGAGCGCCGTCCAGCCGCCATCCACCGAGATCGTGGTGCCGGTGATCTGATCGGCGGCGGGCGAGCACAGGAACACGGTGGTGCCGCCCAACTGTTCGACGGTGGCGAATTCCTTTGACGGTTGGCGCGCCAGCATCACCTCCCTGACCACGGTGTCGCGGTCCATGTCATGCGCCTTCATCTGGTCGGGGATTTGCGCCTCGACCAGCGGGGTCAGCACATAGCCCGGGCAGATCGCGTTGCAGGTGATCCCCTGCCCCGCGGTTTCAAGCGCCGTGGTCTTGCTGAGGCCGACGACGCCGTGCTTGGCCGCGATATAGGCGGATTTGTAGGGCGACGCGGTCAGCCCGTGGGCCGAGGCGATATTGACCACCCGGCCCCAACCCGCCTTGCGCATGCCCGGCAGCGCGGCGGCGGTGGTGTGAAAGGCCGAGCTGAGGTTGATCGCGATGATCGCATCCCATTTCTCGGTCGGGAATTCGTCGATCGGGGCAACATGCTGAATCCCGGCGTTGTTCACGAGGATATCGCAGCCCCCGGCCTTTTCGATCAGCGCGCGGCATTGATCGGGTTTCGACATGTCGGCCGACACGTAGCGGGCCGAGACGCCGAATTCGGCGGCGACGTCGCGCGCGATCTGGTGATCCTCGTCCGAATCGGTGAAGGAGTTGAGAATCACATCGGCACCCGTGCGCGCCAGTTCCCGCGCGATGCCAAGGCCGATGCCCGAATTCGATCCGGTGATAACGGCGGTCTTGCCTGCAAGTGTCATGGTCTGTCTGCCTCCTGAGATGGGATGAGCTTACCTTGCCATGACCTTCACGCGGGCGAAACCGCGATTCGCGGCCGATCAGCCCTGATGCGGGGCGCTGGTGGTGTCGAGCGCGTTCCTGATTCGCTGCCAGTTCTCGACCTCGGTGTTGTTGCCCGACACCTTGTATTCGCGGATCTTGCGGGCGGCCTCGACCGGGGCCTTGGCCCCGTGTGCCGTGCGCAGGGCACGGGCCAGTTCTGCAATCTTGACGGCGTCCATGATAATCTCCTGCTTTGGTGTTTCATCGCCGGCCAATGCCTGACCGGAGCGACACCATAACACGGCAGCAAGCGCGTTTTGATGACAGCCGCCGAACGGCGCCCCAAGCGGCAAGGTTCCGCGCAAAAAAAACGCCGGCACAAGGCCGGCGTCCAGTTATTGAGGCAGGTTTCATACAGGCAAGAAACCTATCGAGCAGTGCCCTCTTTATAAGCAATTTGGAGCGCTTGTCCAAGCTAAAAGTTTGATAACACGTAAAACCCCCGTTAGCGTGGGTTTCAAGAAAACAAGAGCAGAGCGGAATTGTTGCAAAAATGGGATTGGATTATTTCCCCTCGTCGGTGCGAAACATGGTGTGTCGGGCGTTGGTTCTGGGCGGTCTTTTCCTTGCGCCCATGGCGCAGGCGGAACCGCAGCACGGGATATCTATGTATGGTGCGCCGGGCCTGCCACCTGATTTTGTGTCGCTGCCCTATGCCAACCCCGAGGCGCCCCGTGGCGGGCGGATCGTCACCGGCAATACCGGCGGCTTTGACAGTCTCAACCCGTTCATCCTGAAAGGCACCGCGCCGTGGCAGCTGCGCTTCCTGGGCTACGAGGGGCTGTTGGGGCGCAACTGGGACGAACCCTTCGCGCTTTACGGGCTGCTGGCCGAATCGGTCGAGACGGGGCCGAATCGCAACTGGGTCGAATTCACCCTGCGCGAGGAGGCCCGATTCTCGGATGGCAGCCCGGTCACGGTCGAGGATGTGATCTGGAGTTTCGAGACGCTGGGCACGCGGGGGCACCCCATCTACCTCACCTTCTGGACCAAGGTTAAGGGGATCGAGCAGACCGGCCCGCGCAGCGTGCGTTTGACTTTCAATACCGACGACCGCGAGCTGGCGCTGATTGCCGGGCTGCGCCCGATCCTGAAAAAGGCCCAGTGGGAGGCGCGCGCATTCACCGATTCCGGGCTCGACACCGTGCCGATCGGCACCGGGCCTTACGTGGTCGAGAGGTTCGAGCCGGGGCGCAACGTGGTGATGCGGCGCAACCCCGAGTATTGGGGCCGCGATTTGCCGCTGATGCGGGGGCGGGCCAATCTCGACGAGATCCGCATCGAATTCTACGGCGATGCGGCGGTGATGTTCGAGGCGTTCAAGGCGGGCGAGTTGACCGTCTATCGCGAGACCAATGCCGAGAAATGGCAAAGCGCCTATGATTTCCCGGCCGTGCAGGCGGGTGACGTGATCAAATCGGAAATCCCCAGCGGCAAGCCCTCGGGGATGACCGGATTCGTGATGAACACGCGCCATGCGCCATTCGATGACTGGCGCGTGCGGCAGGCGATGATCCATGCCTTCAACTTTGAATACATGAACGACGCGATCACCGGCGGGCGGCAAAAGCGGATCACCTCGTATTTCTCGGGCACCGATCTCGGGATGCGGCCCGGCCCGGCCGAGGGGCGGGTGCGCGATCTGCTGGCGCCCTTTGCCGACACGCTTTTGCCCGGCGCGCTCGATGGTTATGCGCTGCCCGAATCCGACGGCACGGCGCGCAACCGCAAGAACCTGCGCGCGGCGATGCGGCTTTTGCAGGAGGCGGGCTATCGCGCCGATCAGGGGGTGATGCGCGATGCGGCGGGCCGGGCGCTCGCGTTCTCGATCCTGCTGCCGCAGGGGTCGACCGAGAAACAGGCCTTCGCCAACATCTTCATCCGCGCGCTCGAGCGGATCGGGGTGCGCGCCACGCTCGACGTGGTGGACAATGCGCAATATTTCGCGCGGATTCAGACCTTCGATTTCGACATGACCGATTTTAGGCGCGATTTCTCGCTCTCGCCGGGCAATGAACAGCGCGCCTATTGGGGCAGCGCGGCGGCGGATCAGCCGGGATCGCGCAACCTCATGGGGGTGAAATCGCCCGCCATCGAGGCAATGATCGCGCGGATGCTCGAGACCGGCGACCAGGACGAATTCACCGCCGCCGTGCGCGCGCTCGATCGGGTGTTGATGACCGGGCGCTACGTGATCCCGACCTATGCATTCGGCGTCGCGCGCATCGCCCATGTCCGGCAGTTGCGCTATCCCGAGCGGCTTCCGGTCTATGGTGACGGGTACTGGTTCCTGCCCGATGTCTGGTGGTGGCAGGAGTGATCTGCGCGGCGCGCGCTTGCAACGCGCCCCGACCGGGCGTAGCAAGACGCCATGCGCTCGATCCATGATGAGGGGCCGTTTGCCCCCTGCCCCAACCCGTTCAACTTCACCGCCCATGTGCTGGGCCGGGCCGCAGACCTGCCCGACAAGATCGCGTTGGCGGTGCTGGGTCCGGCGCGGGCCGAACGCTGGTCCTATGCGCGGCTTGAGCAGGCGGTGCGCGGCACCGGAACCGGACTTTTGCAAGCCGGGCTGAAGCCGGGCGATATCGTGCTGATGCGGTTGGGCAATACGGTCGAGTTTCCGATTGCCTATCTCGGGGCGATCGCGGTGGGCTGTGTCCCGGTGCCGACCTCCTCGCAACTGACCGCGCACGAGGTGGCGGCGATGATCGACACGCTGAAACCCGCGGCGATCCTGCGGGGCGACGGCATTGCCTGCCCGGATGAGCCGGGCGTGCCGGTGATCGGGCAGGATGATCTCGAGGCGATGCGCGATCTGGGGCCTTGTGAGTATGACATGGGCGATCCCGACCGGCTCGCCTATATCATCTTCACCTCCGGCACATCGGGCAAGCCGCGCGCGGTTTGCCACGCCCATCGCGCGATCTGGGCGCGGCAGATGATGCACGAGGGCTGGTACGGGCTCGGCGAGGGCGACCGGCTCTGCCATGCGGGGGCGTTCAACTGGACCTATACGCTCGGCACCGGGCTGATGGACCCGTGGAGCGTGGGCGCGACGGCGCTCATCCCCGAACCGGGCACGGCGCCCGAGATGATCCCGCTCTTGCTCAAGCGGTATGATGCGACGATTTTTGCCGCCGCACCAGGGGTTTACCGGAAGATATTAAGCCAAAGCACGAAGATCGACCTGCCCCGCCTGCGCCACGGGCTGAGCGCGGGCGAAAAGCTCTCCGAGGCGATCCGCGCGGGCTGGCACGCGGCGACGGGCACGATGCTTTACGAGGCGTTCGGCATGTCGGAATGTTCGACCTTCATCTCGGCCAGCCCGTCCCGCCCGGCGCGCCCCGGCACGCTGGGGCGGCCGCAAAAGGGGCGGCGCGTCGCCATCGTCGACGAGGCGGGCGAGCCTGTGCCGCTGGGCGAGGATGGCACGATTGCCGTCTCGAACCGCGATCCGGGGCTGATGCTCGGCTATCTCGGCGCCGAAGAGGAAACCGCCGCACGGTTTCGGGGCGAATGGTTCCTGACCGGCGATCACGGCGCGATGGGCGAAGATTTCCAGATCGAGTATCACG
Organism: Aquicoccus porphyridii; assembly: GCF_008369105.1. Classification (GTDB taxonomy): domain Bacteria; phylum Pseudomonadota; class Alphaproteobacteria; order Rhodobacterales; family Rhodobacteraceae; genus Aquicoccus; species Aquicoccus porphyridii. Next base: position 353,423 of record NZ_VINQ01000001.1, read on the forward strand.
CGCGGGTCGATGACATGATGAACGCCGGCGGCTATCGTGTCTCGCCGCTCGAAGTGGAATCGGCGTTCCACGATTTTCCCGGCCTGACCGAGATCGGCGTCACCGATGTCGAGGTCAAGGCCGACGCGCGGGTGATCGTCGCCTTCTACACCTCTCCCGCGCCACTGGACGCGGCCGCGCTGGCGGCCTATGCAGGTGAGCGGCTGGCGCGTTACAAGCAGCCGCGCCTGTTCGTGCATGTCGACGCCCTGCCGCGCAACCCGAACGGAAAGCTCCAGCGCCAGGCATTGAAACAAGTATACGAGGCGCAACATGGTCAAGCTTGACATCATCTCCGACCCGATCTGCCCGTGGTGCTACATCGGCAAGACACTGCTCGACCGCGCGCTTGAAAGCCGCCCGGACCACCCGTTCACGGTCGAATGGCACCCCTATCAGCTCAACCCCGACATGCCGCCCGAGGGGATGGACCGGCGGACCTATCTCGAATCCAAGTTCGGCGGCAAGGACGCGGCATTCGAAGCCTACAAACCCGTGGTCGCGCGAGCGCAGGAGGCCGGGCTCGACATCGCGTTCGATCAAATCGCGCGCACGCCCAACACGCTCGATGCGCATCGCCTGATCCATTGGGCGGGGATCGAGGGGCGGCAGACGCCGATCGTTTCGGCCCTCTTTCGCGCCTATTTCCAGGACGGGCGCGATATCGGTGCGCATGATGTTCTTGGCGATATCGCCGACAGTGCCGGGCTGGATGCGGCGGTGATCCTCAAGCTCTTGCAGAGCGAGGCCGACCGCGACGACATCCTCGCCCGCGATGCGCAGTCACGCAAGATGGGCGTCACGGCGGTGCCGACCTTCATCGTCGCGGGCCAGCACGCGGTGCCGGGCGCACAGCCGGTCGAGCTTTGGCAAAAGGTGATCGACGACATCGACGCGCAGGTTGCCGGCGAAACCTGAGCGCCACGCCCCCGGCACCGGGCCGGAGACGCGGCACCCGCCGGGGGATCAGAAGTTCAGGAAACCCTCGTCGAATTCGTAGGAGCGGACCGCCTGCAACACCTGGTCGCCCTCGTAAGCGAAGGCGAAGACATGCGCGCGCTCATCGGCGACGGTCAACCGGCAGAACACCTTGTCATCGTCGAACCCGTCGGGACAGGTCGCGAGATCGACATGGCCGATGCTGTGTTCGAAAATCTCATAGGTCATCTGGCCCTTGTCGAGCGTGGTCGTATCGGCCTGTGCCACGGTGCCGAGCGTCAGGACACAGGCGGCGAGAGCGGGTGTCATATCGAGGAGTCTTGGCATAATTGATTCCTTTTATCAGGTATTATATCTTTTGCTTACTAATTCACTCAGGTAAAGGAAAGTGACATCTGGTCGCGGGTTGGCGGGCATGCTAATGCCCCGGGATGAACGACAGTCTTGCCCCCCTGCCCCCCGAGGTCGAAAGCCCGCCACGCTTTCCCATGGCGCGCGCCGAGTTTGTCGCGCTCATGGCGATGCTGTTTGCCACGGTGGCCTTCTCCATCGACGCGATGTTGCCCGCGCTGCCCGAGATCGGGGCCGAATTGTCGCCGGACAATCTCAATCGCGCGCAGCTTATCCTGACGGCCTTCGTGATCGGGTTGGGGCTGGGCACCTTTGTCACCGGCCCGCTTTCGGACACGTTCGGGCGCAAGCGCGTGATCATCGTGGGCGCGGCGGTCTATATCACCGGGGCGGCGGCGGCTTGGGCGGCGCAGAGTCTCGAATTGATGCTGGCGGCGCGGCTGGTGCAGGGGCTGGGCGCGGCGGGTCCACGGGTCGTGGGCATGGCGGTGATTCGCGATCTTTATTCCGGGCGGCTCATGGCGCGGCTGATGTCGATCGTGATGATGATCTTTGCGCTGGTCCCGGCGATTGCCCCGCTGCTGGGGGCCGGAATCATCGCGTTGTCCAACTGGCGCGGGATTTTCGTCGCCTTCGTGTTGTTCGCGCTGATCGGTGCGGGATGGGTCGGGCTGCGGCTCGAAGAGACGTTGCCACGCGAGCGGCGGCGGCCGCTTCGCATCCGCCCGATCCTGCGCGCGCTGCGCGAGATCCTCGGCCATCCGATGGTGCGGATCACGATCGTGGTGCAGACCCTGTGTCTCGCGATGCTGTTCGCGACCATCGCCAGCGTGCAGCAGATCTATGACGTCACCTATGACCGCGCCGAGAGCTTTCCATGGTGGTTCGGCGGTATCTGCCTTGTCTCGGCCAGCGCCAGTTTCGTCAACGCGGCGCTGGTGGTGCGGCTCGGGATGCGCTTCCTCGTGACGGTGATGCTGGTGGCGCAGGTGCTGTTTTCCGGGGTGATGGTGATCCTGTCGCACCTGGCGCTGTCCCCGGATATCGGGTTCGTCTTCTTCCTGATCTGGCAGACGACGCTGTTCTTTCAGGCCGGGATGACGCTGGGCAATCTCAACGCGATGGGGATGGAGCCGCTCGGCCATATCGCGGGCACTGCCGCCTCGGTGATCGCGGGGCTGGCGACGGTGCTGTCGATGGGGCTCGCCATGCCGATCGGGCTGGGTTTTGACGGAACATTCGCGCCGTTGGCTCAGGGCGTGTTCGGACTCGCCGTGGTGGCGCTGGCGCTCATGCTGTGGCTGCGCCGGGTCGAGCAGCGCAGCCTGCCCTGACGAGAAAAGCGCGCCGCCGGGGCGACGCGCTTTCACTGTTACTTCGGACCGATGATCAGCCGATGATCGCGTTGAGCGTCTTGCTGGGGCGCATCACGGCGGAGCGTTTTTCCGGGTCGGCATGGTAGTAGCCGCCCAAGTCGACCGGCTTGCCCTGCCCCGCCATCAGCTCGGCAAGGATCTCTTCTTCCTTCTCGGCCAGTGCCTTGGCGATGGGCGCGAAATGCTCGGCCAGCCCCGCATCGGCGCTCTGGCTGGCCAGCGCCTCGGCCCAGTAGCGCGCGAACCAGTAATGCGAATCGCGGTTGTCGGGTTGACCGGCCTTGCGTTTCGGGCTGCGCTCTTCTTCGAGCACGCGCTGGGTGGCCGTTTCGACCGCCTCGCCGATGATCACGGCGCTTGCATTGCCCTTGTCGGCGAGAAACTTGAAGCTTTCTCCCAGCGCGCAGAATTCGCCCAGCGAGTCCCAGCGCAGGTGGTTTTCCTCGACCAGTTGCTCGACATGCTTGGGCGCCGATCCGCCCGCGCCGGTCTCGAACAATCCGCCGCCCTGCATCAGCGACACGATCGACAGCATCTTGGCCGAGGTGCCGAGTTCAAGGATCGGGAACAGGTCCGTGAGGTAATCGCGCAGCACGTTGCCGGTGATGGTCACCACGTCCTGCCCGTCGCGCATCTTGTCGAGGGTAAAGCGCGTGGCCTCGCGCGGGGCCATGATCGGAATGTCGACCCCGGCCGCTTTCAGCGCGGGCTCGACATATTTGATCAGCTCGGCGTCATGCGCGCGGGTTTCGTCGAGCCAGAAGGCGGCTTGCCCCGTGGCCTTCATCCGCCGGACACCAAGTGCGATCCAGTCTTCGATCGGCGCCTTGTTGACCGTGCAGGAGCGCCAGATGTCGCCCTTTTCCACGTCATGCGAATGCAGCACCTCGCCCGAGGCCAGCACAACGGAGATCGTGCCGTCGCCCGGCGCCTCGAACGTGGTCGGGTGAGAGCCGTATTCCTCGGCCTTCTGCGCCATCAGCCCCACGTTCGACACCGCGCCGCAGGTGGTCACGTCAAGCTTGCCATGCTGCTTGAAGTAACTGATCGTCTCGTCATAGACCCCGGCATAGCTGTTGTCGGGGATGCAGCACTTGGCGTCGGCCTGCTTGTCATCGGGGCCCCAGCCCTTGCCGCCCGCACGGATCAGCGCCGGCATCGAGGCGTCGATGATCACGTCCGAGGGCACGTGCAGGTTGGTGATGCCCCGGTCGGAATTGACCATGTAGAGCGGCGGGCGCGACGCCAGCGCCGCCTTGAGATCGGCCTGCGCCTCGCTGTTGCCCTCGATCTGCTTTTCGAGGTCGGCAATCCCGTCATTGGGGTTCCAGTCGAGGCCCGCGCCATGCTTGGCGATGAAATCTTCAAGCCAGACCGACACGAAATGGCCAAAGATGATCGGGTCCGAGACCTTCATCATCGTGGCCTTGAGGTGCACCGAGAACAGCACGCCCGGCTCGGTGGTTTCCATTTCCTTGCGGATATACGCGCGCAGCGCCTTGGCCGACATGAAGGTGGCATCGACGATCGTGCCCTCGCCATAGTTCAGCCCGTCCTTGAGCACCGACTCGCCGCCATCGCGCGCCGTGAACACGATCTTCGCCGCCCCGGCCTGATCGGCGGTGATGGTGGTCGATTTTTCATTGGCAAAGAAATCGTCGCCGGGCATCGCGGCGACCGTGGTCTTGCTGTCGGCTGACCAGTCGCCCATCGAGTGGGGATATTTCTTGGCGTATTCCTTGACCGCCTTGGCCGCACGGCGATCCGAATTGCCCTCGCGCAGGACCGGGTTCACCGCCGAGCCCTTGATCGCGTCATAGCGCGCGCGGATGTCCTTTTCGGCGTCGCTTTGCGGCGCGTCGGGATAATCGGGAATCCCGTAGCCCTGCGCCTGCAGCTCGGCGATGGCCTCTTCAAGCTGCGGTGTCGAGGCCGAGATATTGGGCAGCTTGATCACGTTGGCATCCGGCGTCTTGACCAACTCGCCCAGCTCGGCCAGGTCATCGCCCTGACGCTGATCCTCGTTCAGGAAATCGGGAAAGGCGGCGAGGATGCGCCCGGCCAGCGAGATATCCCTCGTGCCGACACTGATATCGGCCGCCGCCGCAAAGGTGCGCACGATCGGCAAGAGCGACGCGCTGGCAAGCTCGGGCGCCTCGTCAACGATGGTATAGATGATATCGGGGGTCTTGTCGGCCATGGGTCGGTTTCTCCTCTTTGAGGTAAGCGCGGGCTGGTCTGCCCTCTCGCCCGTTGCGGTATCCCAACCGGGGCGGTTCGTCAATGTGTGCGATGGTATACAATGCTGAATTCGCACATCGGAACAGGGTTTGACGGCGTTTTGGGCTTTGCCGGGATCGGCAACTATGGCACATCCGGGGCAGTTCCCCTCAAGGTTTCCCTCTGAAAGTGCCCGTCATGCAGCTTGCCTATGTCTATCTGTTCATTGCCATTCTGACCGAAACCATCGGCACGACCGCGTTGCAGGCCAGCCAGCAGTTCACCCGGCTCTGGCCGTCGATCCTGGTGGTTCTGGCCTATGGCGCGTCGTTTTGGTTCATGGCGCTGGCGCTCAAGTTCATGCCGGTGGGGCTGGTCTATGCGATCTGGTCGGGGCTGGGGATCGTGCTGATCGCGGTGATCGGCTACCTCGTCTTCCAGCAGAAGCTCGATCTTCCGGCGGTGATCGGGATCGGGATGATCATGGCCGGGATCGTGGTGATCCAGTTGTTTTCCAACACCACCACGCATTGATCCCTCATGAATCGAGCTGGTTCTTGCGCACGAGGCGCAGGGTTTCGATCACGATGGCCGACATCATCCCGATATTGAGGAACCCGTTGGCCGCCGTCATGCCCGACAGGATGCGCCAGTTCTGCGGCAGGATCACATCGCCAAATCCAAGCGTGGTGAAACAGACCAGCGCGAAATAAAGCGACTCCTCAAGTGTCGCGAAAATGTCGAGCCACAGGAAAGCCAGTGCCCAGACCCAGACGCTGACCGTGATCATCCCGAGCGCGGCAATGACCGCCGCCAGCAGCACGATAATCAGCTTGGGCAGGTGCGGGCGGCGTATCAACCACCTGTGCGCCCGCGCCACGGTGATTTCGAGCGCCATGAAGATCGAAGCCGACAACAGGACCGAGACGATCACCAGCCCCGATCCAATGGCGATTTGCGAAACGAGGTTCCAGGTCATGATGCCCTCGCCGCCGCAGCGCCGGTCATCCCATCGCCGTCAACCGCTTGATCAATGACGAGGTATCCCAGCGCCCGCCGCCCATTTTCTGAACGTCCTTGTAGAACTGATCGACCAGCGCCGTCACCGGCAGCGACGCGCCGTTCTCGTTCGCGGTGGCAAGGCAGATGCCCAGATCCTTGCGCATCCAGTCGACCGCGAAGCCATGCTCGAACTCGTCGTCAAGCATGGTTTCGTGACGGTTGGCCATCTGCCAGCTTCCGGCGGCGCCGCCCGCGATCACCTCGATCACCGCGCGCCCGTCAAGCCCGGCCTTCTGGGCGAAATGCAGCCCCTCGGCCAGACCCTGCACCAGCCCCGCGATGCAGATCTGGTTGACCATCTTGGTCAATTGTCCCGCACCACTTTCGCCCAGCCGCTTGATCGAGCGGCCATAGGCCGCCATCACCGGCTCGGCCGCGTCGAACGCGGCCTGATCGCCGCCGCACATGATCGACAAGACGCCATTCTCGGCCCCCGCCTGTCCGCCCGAGACCGGCGCGTCGACAAAGCTCACCCCGATCTCGCGCGCGGCCTCGTAAAGCTCGCTGGTGACGGCTGCGGAAACCGTGGTGTGATCGACAAAGATCGCGCCCTTGCCCATGCCCGCGAATGCCCCGTCCGGCCCAAGGCAGACACCGCGCAGATCGTCGTCATTGCCGACACAGGCCATCACGAACTCGGCCCCTTCCGCGGCCTCGCGCGGGGTCGGGGCGGACGCGCCGCCATGCGCCTCGACCCATGCCGCGGATTTGCTCGCGGTCCGATTATAGACCGTGACCTCGTGTCCCTTGGCGCGCAGATGCCCGGCCATCGGGTATCCCATCACGCCCAATCCAAGAAATGCCAGCTTTGCCATGTCTTTCCCCTCGTCTTCATTCCGCTTAAGGTTTGTCTGGCACGGCCCGGAATGGCAAGGACTTTGGACAAAACGACCCAGGCGAGCAGCAGGGCAAGAGAAGGCGGGGCATTCAGTCTATGGTGAGGATATTTCGGTGGCTCATGCGGATTACGGTCGCGGTGCTGGTTCTGGTCGGGCTGGTCGTGGGCGCGGTTTACTATTTCGCCTCGCGCTCGCTCCCGGATTACGACAAGCGGCTGACGGTCGACGGGCTCGACACGCCGGTCGAGATCCTGCGCGATCATGCCAATGTGCCGCATATCTTCTCCGACGATGATGCGGGGGTGTTTTTCGGGCTGGGCTATGCCCATGCCCAGGACCGGCTGTGGCAGATGATGGTGATGCGGCGCACCGTGCAGGGCCGCCTCTCCGAGGTGTTCGGCGCGCGCACGGTCGAGATCGACAAGCTGTTGCGGCGCTTCGACCTCTACCGCCTCGCGCGGACCTCGGTTGCGGCGCAGGATGCCGATACGCTGGCCGCGCTCGAAGCCTATGCCGCCGGGGTCAATGCGCGCCTGGACGAGATCAACCGCGACGCGCTGGGGCGCGGGGCGCCCGAGATGTTCCTCTTCGACATGCCGATCGCCCCGTGGCACCCGGCGGATTCGATCGCGGTGATCAAGCTGATGGCGGTGCAGATGATGTCGCAGCTCGACCGCGAGGTGCTGCGCGCACGCCTGTCGCTGGCGCTGCCGGACAAGGCGCGGCTCGCCGACATCCTGCCCGACGCGCCCGGAACCGGCGTGGGCGCCCTGCCCGATTACGCCGCGCTCATGCCGGGGGCCGACACCCTGCGCTTTGCCGGGGGCATGGGCGGCGCGGCCAATGATCCGCTCTCGCCGTTTCGCGGCCCGGGCCTTGCCAATGCCTCGAACGGCTGGGCCGCGGCGCCCAGCCGCTCGGCCTCTGGCGGCACGCTTCTGGCGAACGATCCGCATCTCGGCTTTTCCGCGCCCTCGATCTGGTACCTGGCCCGGCTGGAACTCTCCTCCGGCGGGGTCATCGGCGGCACTATCCCGGGCATGCCGCTGGTCCTCTCGGGGCGCAGCGATCGCCTCGGCTGGGGGCTGACCTCGTCCTATCTCGACGATCTCGACGTGATGATCGAGGAGCTCAACCCCGACAACCCCGAGCAATACCGCACCCCCGACGGCTTCCAGCCGTTCGAGACCCGCCGCTCGATCATCGAGATCAAGGACAGCGCGCCGGTCACCCTCACCCTGCGCTGGAGCGAGAACGGCCCGGTCCTGCCCGGCTCCCATGCCGATCTCGGCACCATCACCCCCCCGGGCCACGTCGCCGCCGTGTCATGGACCGCGCTCGACGATCAGGACACGACGATGAGCGCCGGACTCGGCCTGATGCGCGCGCGCAGCATTCGCGAGGCGATGGTCGCGGGCGAGAAATTCGTCGCCCCCTCGCAGAACCTGATCCTCGCCGACCGCCTCGACGTGGCGATGAAGACCGTGGGCGCCATGCCCCGCCGCAACGCCAACCACGACAGCCAGGGCCGCATGCCCGCGCTCGGCGCCGTCGAGCACAACCGCTGGCAGGGCCGGCTCAGCTATGACGCCAATCCCGAATTCATCGCCCCCTCCGGCGGCATCGTCGGCAACACCAACAACAAGCTGGTGGAACGCCCCTTCCCCTTGCATGTCAGCTTCGACTGGGGCGACACCCAGCGCGTGCAACGCTGGACCCGCCTCATGCAACTGCGCCACGTCCACAGCCGCGACAGCTTCGTCGAGGCCCAGCTCGACACCGTGAGCGTGACCGCCCGCACCCTCCTGCCCCTCGTTGGCAAGGATCTGTGGTTCACCGGCGAGGCCGCGCCCGACGGCACCACCGAACGCCGCCGCCACATGGCGCTCGAACTGCTCGCCGACTGGAACGGCGAGATGAACGAATACCTCCCCGAGCCGCTCATCTACATGGCCTGGATGCGCGCCCTGCAGGAGCGCCTCGTCCGCGACGAGCTCGGCCCGCTCGCCGATGAACTCACCCATGTCGAGCCGCTCTTCATCGAGCGCGTCTTTCGCGATGTCGATGGCGCCGGGGCATGGTGCGACGTGATCCACTCGACCCCGCGCGAAACCTGTTCCGATATCGCGCGCATGGCGCTCGACGACGCGCTGACCTGGCTTACCGAAACGCAGGGCACCGCGATCGAATCCCTCGCCTGGGGCGATCTGCACCAGGCCACGCATGATCATGCCGTGCTGGGCGAAGTGCCGCTCCTGCGCTATTTCGTCAACATCCGCCAATCGACGAGCGGCGGCGACAACACCCTCAACCGAGCCAAGACGGCAGGCAAGGGCGCCAACCCGTTCCGCAATGTCCACGGCGCGGGCTTTCGCGGCGTCTATGATTTCGCCGATCCCGACAGCTCCGTTTTCGTCATCTCCACGGGTCAGTCCGGCCACGTCCTGAGCCGTCACTACGATGACATGGCCACCCTCTGGCGCCGCGGCGAATACATCCCCATGTCGCTCGACACCGACTTGGCCCGCGCCGCCTCGGTCGGCGTGACGCGGTTGCTGCCGAAGGGGGAGTGAGGGGGGACGTAGGTGTGGCCAAAGCTGCCGCTGGGGATGAGCTCATGCGCCTTAGCACTGGTCGAGCGCTATATGGCTTAGGAGTTGGTAATGTATCGAGCGTAGTCGCCGAGTTCAGCCGCCAACACGTTGAAGTACCGCTCTCTGGCTTCGACATACCGGTCAAAATCCTGCCGATACTCACCGTAGAAGATCTGCCACTCGTCCGTGTTCGGAGCCGGGGGACTATTCGCGTCGTAGTACTTTCGCAGCGCAGCGATCGTATCGATGTAGTCTGCTATCTCCGTCGAGGTTTCCGGCAACGACCGGCTGATTGCTTCCATTGAGCGAATGTAAGTCTGTGCCGCACTCGCATACTCGGTCCCAGCAGTCGGCGACGGTTGGCCGCGTAACACAGTGTCGATCTGCCCCAACTTACTCTCGAACTGCTCCTGAGCATCAACGACCGCGCTCCACTGCTGACGCAGCATATCTTCGTGGGTAGCACGAAACTCCCAGAACCCCGTGAGCAACTGGGTGAATATGGTCAACACCATACCAATGATCATCCCAAGAACTTGAAAGCGCACAAGTGTCCACCCGACCGTTTGGCCGAGCTTCGTCCATTCCTGCCGAGTGTGCGGAATTTTGATCACCTTTCAACCTCGACTGTCACATTTGTCCGCGCGCCAGTGTTATCGTGCGCCTCGCGCAGAAGGTCACAGGTGCGCTGGAAATCTTCCTCCGCCGTTGAGAGCAACTTTAGCATATTTTCTGTGAGTCGTCCGACATCCTGACTGCACACGTCGGCGACCTCTGCCGCCCTGCTGTTTGTCGCCTCGACCACGGTATTCTGAGCGAAAGCCGTCGCGTCAAATCCAACTGACACGAAAACCGATAGCGTGGAAGCTATTACCAAAGGCACAACCGACCGGTCGAACACAGCCAAAAAGCCTGGCGAGTTGATGTCGATCTTCACTTGCAGATCGTCATGGTCAAGCTGTTCGAACACCGCTTGCACCAAGTTAAGGAGGTGTGCATCCGCGCCGTCCATTTCAAGGCGATCAACATTTTTTGCCACCATGGTGACGAGCGCGTTGAGCACGTTCCCGTCAAAGGATGTGAAGTCACGCTCGGTAGTGAAGATCCGCGACACGAACTTATCGTCGAGAACGAAGTCGTCATATCCGAGTTCAAAGATGCGATGCTTCACGACGGGTGTTCTGATCTCAGCAAGGCCCGTTGGAGCCTTTGCCAAGTCAATCACCGTTCTGGGCAGATCAGCCATCTTTACTTTCTTGAAATGGCCGAAGCGGCGACCATCGAACTCGAAACCTTCGAAACGGCGCGTGCCCGGAATTTTAGCGGTCGCGTTACCGACCGGTAGCAACTCTGCGATGATCGCGTCCCCGAAGTAGGACGGATTGGGGATGATTAAAACGTCGCCCGCGGTCAATTCTTGGAAATAAGTCCGGACGATGCCGTCGATCTGAGCATGTCCTGGGCGCCTATTAACGTCGTGGTAGTCGTTGACGCTTTCCGAAGGCCTGTCGCCCCGTGGCTCTTGCGACTGCCGCAACCAACTGCTGTAAGCGCGCGCCCGTTTCACCTTCGCCTCAACATTTGGATCACCATCGAGGCCATTCCGCAAGTCAAGGCCAAGCATTGGCAGGTCGGGGCCAATTGCCCGATGTTCGAGTACTTGCTCAAACATATGCCCTTGCTTTCCGGCCCTCGCCAGAAAGACGCGCACATCATTTGCAATGATTTTCGTGTTCAAATCAATTCGGAAACGAGTCAAAAAGCTCTCCGGTAGTTGGTTTCCTTGGATGTTTAGCAACCAAACCGGTTCCACGCCACATCCAAAATTATTCAGCCCAGATGATGTATCCCGAGGAGTTATGTGCGCACTCAACCAAATGACAATTAAAGCGCAGGCGGTCGGCGCAAAATACCGATTGTCCGTGCTGTCTGCTCAGACTTTGCAAAGGCCTTTCGCTGCGCATTGCCACCGCTCAGGTCAGCATACTCCCCACCCGCAACAGAAACCTCATCCCTCTCCCACCCCCACCGAACACCCCATTAACCTAATAAATGGTAAACCACCGCCGTTTTCCCCGGCAGCCGGATGTCAGCCGGGGGGCAGCCGGATGTCACCCCCCTGAAATCCGGGGCTCGACGGGCGTTAACCCGGGCGGACGGTGCCCCTAGAGGTCGCGGAAGCGTTGCTCCTGACGGGCGGTCCAGAGCAGGGTAAGGGCATGGCCATCCTCGGTTTCTTCCTCGTGCTCGACAACGCCCTCCGCGTGCAGCCACGCCCGCTTGCGGCCTTGCGAAAAAGGCAGGACAACCCGGCTTTCGTGACGCACCCCGCCCAGCCGATCCGAGATTCGAGCCAGCAAAACCTCAACCCCCTCCCCCGTAACCGCCGATAAAGCCACAACATTTTCATCGCGCGCCGCCGCATTCACCGCCGCGCCCCGCGCGCCCTCGTCCAACAGGTCGATCTTGTTCCAGACCTCGATCTGCGGCGTTTCGCGTGCCACCCCGAGCGACGCCAGGATCGCCTCCACATCCTCGGCCTGTTCCCGGGTTTCGGGATGCGCGATGTCGCGCACATGCACGATGAGATCGGCGGCCAGCACCTCTTCGAGCGTGGCGCGGAAGGCGGCGACCAGTTCGGTCGGCAGGTCGGAAATAAAGCCCACCGTGTCCGACAGGATCACCTCGGGGCCACCATCCGGCAAGTGCACCCGGCGCATGGTCGGGTCGAGCGTGGCAAAGAGCATGTCCTTGACCATGACATCCGACCCGGTCAGGCGGTTGAACAGCGTCGATTTGCCTGCGTTGGTATAGCCGACCAGCGCTACGATGGGATAAGGCACCTTGGCGCGGGCCTTGCGGTGCAGGTCGCGGGTCTTGACCACCTTGGCCAGTTGACGGCGCAGGCGGACGAGCTGTTCGTCGATGGCGCGGCGGTCGGCCTCGATCTGGGTCTCCCCCGGCCCGCCGACAAACCCCAACCCGCCGCGCTGGCGCTCGAGGTGGGTCCAGGCCCGCACCAGCCGCGTGCGCTGATAGGACAGCGCGGCCATCTCGACCTGCAACACGCCTTCGCGCGTGGCGGCGCGGTCGGAAAAGATCTCGAGGATGAGCCCGGTCCGGTCAAGCAGCTTGACCCCCCATTTCTTTTCAAGGTTGCGCTGCTGGACAGGCGAAACCGGACCGTCGACCAGCACGAGATCGACCTCGGCCGCCTCGATCCGCGCCTTGAGTTCCTCGATCTTGCCGGTGCCGAACAACAGGCCCGGATGCGGCCGGGGCAGGCGCACGATCTCCTGGCCCACGACCTCGAGCCCGGGCAGCGCCACGGCCAGCGACACGGCTTCTTCCAGAGCGCGCGCAGGGTCGCGGCGCCCCTTGGCCGATCTGGGATCGTTGCGGATGTCGGGATGCAGAACCCAGGCCCGTGTCAGGCGAGCCTTGGTTTCATGGGTGTCACCGCCGGTTTGCTCACCCATGATCAGGAGGCGTCTTCGCCTTCGTAAAGGTTGATTGGCTGGGCCGGCATGATGGTCGAGATCGCGTGCTTGTAGACCAGTTGCGATTGGCCATCCCGGCGCAACAGCACGCAGAAATTGTCAAACCACGTGATCACCCCTTGGAGCTTCACGCCATTGATCAGGAAAATCGTGACCGGAACCTTGGTCTTGCGGACATGGTTGAGGAACGCGTCTTGCAGGTTCTGTCTGTCGGAAGCCATGTGTCAGATGCCTTTGTTCTTGCCCGGTGCCCCTCTGCGACACCTTTTCGATTGCGCCCGAGTATGTCGTGACCATGGGGGAGATTCCAGAGCTAATTGTAAAGCCGGAAAAACATCGCCACGCAAGGCGCGTCAATCGCGCCACAATGCCGGGTTGATCAGCGCGATGATCGCCAGCATTTCCAGTCGTCCGAGCACCATGGCCGCCGACAGGATCAGCTTGCCCGCATTGCCGAAATCCGCCAGCGCGATGGGTGTTTCCGCCGCCGCCTGGATCAGTGGCCCTGTGGTCGACAGCGTGGCAATGGCGAGGATCGTCGCCTGTTCGAAATTCGCCCCGACAAGCGCCATCAGCCCGATGACAATGATCAGCGAAAGCGCGAAGAGCATGAAAAAGACCCATGCGACAAACGCCCCCTTGCGGCGCAGCCTGCGGCTGTGACTCGAGGCGCGCCCGACCGAATTGGGGTGGATCAATCGCTCCATCTCGCGCAGCCCGTTGAGGTAAAGCGCATAGACCCGGAGAAGCTTGACCCCGCCCGCCGTGGTTGCGACCCCGCCCCCGATGAGCGACAGGCCCAGCAGGATCAGCCCCGGTGTGCCCAGCCCGGACCAGTCGCGCGCATCGGTCCAGGCCGCGCTTTCGAACCCGGTGGTGGACAGGAACGACAGGACCGTGAAAAGCCCGCCCCAGAGTGCCCGAACCGCCGCGGCAAGATCTTCGATCTCGTCGAACTCGAACGCGCCGATCCAGTGCCGCAGGAACAGGACCAGCGGCACGCCTATGATCATCAAGAGACCCAGCCGGAATTCCGGATCGCGCAGCAGGCCGGGCCGCGCCGTGGTCAGCGTGTCCGAGGCAAAGGTCAGCCGGCTGAGCGAGAAAAAGAGAAAGAGAAAGATCACCGCTTCACCGATCAGCCCCGACCCTGCGCTCTGCACCCCCCCGAGTGGCGAGATGCCGCTCGTCGCCAGGGTCGACATCGCATGCGCCAGCGCCACGAGCGGTCGATCGCCCGACACCACGAGGCACAGCCACAGCACCCCGGTCAGCCCGGTATAAATCGGCAGGAGCAGGCGCACGCTGCGCAGGATGCGGTGCATCGCCTCGGCCCGGTCGTAATGGTCGAACGCCATGTCGCCCTGCCCCGGTTCGGCCGAGGTCGTGACCTCGAACCCGCCGAGGTTGAGCGGCGCAAGGATCGCCGCCGCCGCGACCCACATCATGAAGCCGCCCATCCACCCCACCTGCGCGCGCCACAGATGCATCGTGTCCGACAGGCGCGCAGGCGCGAACAGCGTGGCGCCGGTCGTAGTCAGCGACGAGACCATTTCGAAATAGGCGTTGACATAGCTGGTGGTGCCCAGCCCCTCGTAGAGCGGCAATGCCAGGAACACCGGCAAGAGCGTGAACGCCCCGAACAGTGCCAGAAGCTCGCCCAGCCCGCCCCGCTTGCGTTGGCGCCGCCCGATCCGCGTGATCGCGATCAACGCCACCACGAAAAGCCCCAGCGTGCCGGAATAGAAAAACGCCCGCGCCTCGGCGAACCGCTCGTTCGCCAGCCCATGAATGGCCGGAACATACATCGCCGCCGCCGCCACGGCCCAGAACACCAGGAAAAGCGGGATGTTGCGCAAGCGGTGCATCGGCTCAGAAGAAGTCGATCGAGACTTGCAACAGCCGCTCGACCTCGGGGACATCCTTGGACATGGCGAAGATCACGATCACGTCGCCCTCTTCGATCCGCAACCGGCCCGTGGGTTTCATCAGCTTGCCACCCGGTTTGAGCACCGCGCCGATCAGGACACCCTCGGGAAAGTCGATCTCGCGCACCGTCTGCCCGGTGATCGGCGAGGTCGACAGGACTTCGGCCTCGATCACCTCGGCCTCGGCATCGCCGATCGAATAGACACCGCGCACCCGCCCATGGCGGATATGGCGCAGGATCGACGAGACGGTCGTCGCCCGCGGGTTGATATAGGCGTCGATTCCCATCGGCGCCATCAACGGCACCAGCGAGGGGTCGTTGATCAGTGCGATCGCCATCGGGCACCCTTCTGACTTGGCGCGCACCGCGGCCAGAAGGTTGGTCTTGTCGTCGTCGGTCAGGCACAGGACCGCGTTGGCCCGGTCCACGCCCGCTTCGTTCAGGAGGGCCGCATCAAGCCCGTCACCATGCAGGACGATGGTGCGTTCCAGCGTGTCAGCCGCGCGTTCCGCCACGCTCCGGCTTTTCTCGATCATCTTGGCGCGAATCCGCTCTTCACGCGACTCCAGCGCCGAGGCCACGGCCAGCCCGACATTGCCGCCGCCCACGATCACCACGCGCTCGGGCTTGGTATTGGTCTTGCCGAACACATCGAGCGTGCGCGCGACATCCTCGGTGGCGACGCAGATGTAGCAGTCGTCGCCCGCGAAAATCTGATCCCCCGCCTCGGGCGCGAACAGCCGCCCCTTGCGACGGATGCCGACGACGATCACCTTGAGCGTCGAGAAAAGGTCGGTCAACTGGCGAAGCGGCGTGTTGAGCACCGGGCAATCCGCGTCGATCGTGATCCCTAGGATCTTGGCCCTGCCGCCAAGGAAATTCTCGGTATCGAAGGCCGCCGGGGCGTGCAGGCGGTTGAGCGCGGCCTCGGCCACCTCGCGTTCGGGGCTGATCACCACGTCGATGGGCAGGTGGTCACGACGGTAGAGATCGGAATAGATCGCCGTGAGATAGCTTTGCGCCCGCAGCCGCGCGATCTTGCGCGGGATGGCAAAGACCGAATGCGCCACCTGACAGGTGACCATGTTGACCTCGTCCGAATAGGTCGCGGCGATGATCATGTCGGCATCGCGCGCACCGGCATGTTCGAGAACGTCCGGGTAAGAGGCAAAGCCGGCAATACCCTGCACATCGAGCGTATCGGTCGCCCGGCGCACGAGATCCGGGTTGTTGTCGACCACCGTCACATCGTTCTTTTCACCTGAAAGATGCCGCGCGATCTGCCAGCCAACCTGCCCGGCGCCGCAAATGATGACCTTCATGGCCTGCAATCCTCTTTTTGCAAGGGTTTGCATGGCAGATGGGGCTACGACGGTCAATTGCTTTGTCAGCCGGTTCACCGCGCGCTAGGCTAGGCGGGTGACGAACCAGTCGCAAAGGGATCATGGCATGAAGAAATTGACAATGATCGCGCTCGCCCTGTTGGCCGGTTGCGGCCCCATGGGCCTCTATTACAAACCGGGGATCAGCCTGGCCGGGATCGAGCGTGACGAGATCGCCTGCACCCTCAAGGCCGAGCGCGAGGTGCCGGTGCGCAACGTCAGCCGGGTGATCCCGGGCCAATGGATTCCTGGGCACAAGGTCTGCCCGAAAAAGGGCCAATGCCATGTCACGCCCGGATACATGACGCCCTCGCGTGTCGTCACCGAGGACGCCAATCTGGGGTTGCGCAACCGTGTCGCGGCGCTGTGCATGCAGGATCGCGGCTATTCAAGGATCAGCCTGCCGCCCTGCCCGCGCGAGGTGGCGCAATCGGTGCCGCCCGCGATCACCACCGTGATGCCAAAGCGCCTTTCGCCTTCGGCCTGTGTGATCCGGCATGGGCGCGGTGCGTTTCAGGTGGTCAATCGCGACTAGGGCGTTTTCGCGAAACACGCGCGACGCTGCGACAGCGATGCTGGACAAGCCAAGGGTGTTTATGGCACCGTGAAAACAACGTTAAGGAGCCGAACAGGCTTCGCGACGGTCTCTTGGCGGACGGCCCCTCGGGATTGTCATTTTGCAAGTTTCCTGGCCTCGAGCCAGTCGTTTGATTGCACAGGCTAAATTCTATTGTGGAGCGTTGTGACCCGCCTGAAGGGTTCACCACACGTCATGACAGGTATTTGCGTGGTGGCATTGTAATCGTCCGAGTACCCACCATTTTTGCCCCAAGGGCGAAAGGTAAGCAATGCATACCTTTTACAAGGGACAGCAAGAGATAACGAGCACGGCATTAATGAAACAATTCGATAGTTCGAACCCGATACCCAGCATATTCGAAGAATTGCGCACTGTTCTCGTCGTTCACCGCAGCGGCTCGATGGCCGAAGCGGCACGAGAGCTCGGGGTGACGCCTTCAACCGTGTCGCGGCAGGTCTCGCGCCTGCGCGAAGCGCTGGGGTTCTACCCGTTCGTCAAGACCGATGGAAGCTGGCGCCTCAATCCCTCCCTTTTGAAACTGGTCGACGCTTTCGAGACCGCCGAGGCCATGTTGGCAAGCGAGTTGCGGTGCCTCAACCAGGACGAGGCCGGACTTAAACGTGAGGTCAAGATTGCCGGCCCCGCCTCGATCATTTCGCATATCCTGATCCCGGAATGCGCTGACCTTGCCGAAAAGCACCCGCAGGTCATTCCCATTTTCGAGCGCCGCCTGAATGCCGAGGGGCTGGGGCTACATGACATTGTCGTTGCGTTTCGCCCGCCCGAGGCGGGACGGTTAAAGGTGCAGCGATGTGCAGCTTATAACTATGCGCTCTACGCACCGGAAACCTGGGAAACGGGCGATGGCTGGATCACGCTCATCGACAAGTTCGCCGCGGCCCATAACGAAGATGCCCAACGGTTTTTCGGGCGCGCGGCGTCGCTCAAGACCGACAGTTTCGATCAGTCGCTCCGCGCGATGCGTCTCCTAGGTCTTGCCGGGCCTCTTCCCATTCCGATTGCCCGGACTGTTCACGGGCTGAAGCGGCTTGACGCCAGGGAAATGGAGGTGTCGCTCGATCTGTTCGTCATCCATCACGAGAGCCGAAGCGATGATCCGGACATCCGGGCGACGGTCGACTGGGTCATTCAGAACCTGAAAAAGATGAGCGAGTCCGCGTCGGAATAAGTGAAAGAATTGCGCGGTTCGCACGACCGCACTTGCACAATTTGAAGTTGTTTCCTGCCCGCCATGATTGCATGCTTGAAAAAACACCAGAATTAATCGAGGCAAGGAATGAAACATCTCTCACCGATTGTCGGATTGGTCAGTCGACTGTATCTGGCGGGCTTCTTTCTCGCCTATGTTGTGCAATTCAAACTCGGCCCACACCCTGAGTGGTTGGCCAAGGCATTTCCCACCCACTTCAATGGCACCCCGAACTGGCAGGATGAAGCCGTCGCCCTTTTGCTGTTCATTATCGCGCTATGGTTGATCGCGGGTATCCGCAGCCGGATCGTCGGCCTCATCGGATTCGTGCTGTGCAGCGGCAGCGCCATTCTGCGCCATGACGCCCCGCTTGAGGCGCTATCGCCGCTGGCATGGTCGCCCGATCGCATGGCCGCCCTCGCCGCCGTCTTGATGCTGGCACTCGTGGGGGGCGGCAAATGGCGCCTCTTCCCCGGCGGGTGGAGCTTTGGCAACGTCACCTGATCGGAACGCAGAACATCCAAAGAACAGCATGACCGGTTCCCCGCAAAGGGCAACCGGTCATGCTGTTTTTGATCTTGCCTGAATCGCCCTGACGAAAACCTCTATTCCTGCTCCTCGCCCATGGTCGCCACCCGGGCGCCGGTCTTGTTCGTCGTCACCACCCCCAGCGACTTGAGCTTGCGGTGCAGCGCGCTGCGCTCCATGCCGACGAATTGCGCGGTGCGGCTTATGTTGCCGCCGAACCGGTTGATCTGCGTCAGCAGGTATTCGCGCTCGAACGCTTCGCGCGCTTCGCGCAGCGGCAAGGTGGCCAACACCCCCGGCAGCACCACGCGATCCGCATCGGCATCGCGCTCGCTTTCCCCGGGCAATTCGCGCGCCTCGATCTCGCCCGACGGTTCGCCCAGGATCAACACCCGCTCGATCACATTCCTGAGCTGGCGGACATTGCCCGGCCAGGCCATGGTCTGCATCAGCGCCACCGCCTCTTCCGAAAGCGCGCGCAGGGGGAGACCCTGCGTGCGGTTGAAATCGGCTATGAAATGCTCGGCCAGAACCGGGATGTCCTCGCGCCGTTCCTCAAGGCTCGGCACCGCGATCGGCACCACGTTGAGCCGGTGGAACAGCTCTTCACGGAACCCCCCGGCAGAAATTTCCGCCTCGAGATCGTGCGAGGTCGATGAAATGACCCGAAGATCAACCCGCACCTTCTCCGATCCGCCGACGCGCAGGAATTGCTGATCGACCAGAACGCGCAGGATCTTCGACTGCGTGCCCGGCGGCATGTCCGCCACCTCGTCGAAATAGATCACCCCGCCATGTGCTTCTTCAAGAAGACCGGGCTCGACCCCGCGATCGGGGCTTTCACGGCCGAACAGGACCTCTTCCATCCGGTCGGGTTCGATCGAGGCGGAGTTGACCACCACGAACGGTGCGTCCTTGCGCGCGGAATGGGCATGGATATAGCGCGCCGCAATTTCCTTGCCCACGCCGGACGGCCCGGACAGCATCACCCGCCCGTTCGATTTCGTTACCTTGTCGAGCTGCCCCACGAGTGCGCGATACGCGCTCGATTGGCCGATCATCTCGGCACTGATGATCTCCTTGCGCTTGAGTTGCGTGTTCTCACGGCGCAGGCGCGAAGTTTCCATCGCGCGGCGTATCACCACCAGAAGCTGGTCGATATTAAAGGGCTTCTCGATGAAATCATAGGCACCCTGCTTGATCGCCGCGACCGCGATCTCGATATTGCCATGGCCCGAAATGATGATGATCGGTATCTCGGGCCGGTCACGCTTGACAGTCTTGAGGATATCAATCCCGTCCATCCGGCTGTCCTTGAGCCAGATGTCGAGGATCATCATGGCAGGCGGGTCCGACGTGATCTCCTTCATCGCGTCGTCGGAATTTCCCGCCAGCCGCGTGGTATAGCCTTCGTCCTCAAGAATATCCGCGATCAACTCGCGAATATCGCGTTCGTCATCAATAATCAGAATGTCACCCATATTCCCCTCATACGATTTCTTCCGTCTAATCTTCTGAATGTCCTGTTGTGGGATCGACCGGCAGGCGGATCACCGCCATCGCCCCCACATGCGCGCCTTGCGAAAACGGAGCCGCGTCTTCGAGGGCGAGGCTGCCGCCATGCTCCTCGAGGATCTTCTTGACGATGGGCAGGCCAAGCCCGGTGCCCTTGTCGCGAGTCGTCACATAGGGCTCGAAGAGCTTGGCGCGGTCCTCGGGCAGGCCGATGCCATTGTCCGAGATCGTGATCAGCGCCTCGTCGTTCCGGCGAACGGCGGTGACCCGGATCTCGGGGGCATAGCCCTCGGTTCCATGCTTTTCGGCATAGCTTTCCGTCGCCTCGCCCGCATTCTTTATCAGGTTGGTCAGGGCCTGGCTGATCATCGTCGCATCGAATGCCCCGGTCAGCGGATCGTCGGTCAGATCGACGGTGATGGTCACATCCGGTTGCCCCGATTGCTGCAACAGCACCGCACCGCTGACCAGCGCGCACAGGCTTTCCGGCTTGCGGTCCGGCTCGGGCATGCGGGCAAATTTCGAGAATTCGTCGACGATCCGGCGCAGGTCGGTGGTCTGGCGCACGATCACCCCGGTCAGATCGGCGAGACTCGCCGCCTCGGCCTCGTCCAGATGGCGCGCGAACTTGCGATTGATGCGTTCCGCCGAAAGCTGGATCGGCGTGAGCGGGTTCTTGATCTCATGCGCGATGCGCCGCGCCACGTCGCCCCAGGCGGCCATGCGCTGCGCGCTGACGAGGTCGGTCACATCGTCAAAGGCGACCACGTAACCTTCGAGTTCGCCCGCTTCGCTGCGCCGTACCGACATGCGCACCAACAGGTTCTCAAGCCGCCCGCCCCGGCTGACCTTGACCTCTTCCTGCGCGACCTCGACACCGCGCTGGCGCAGTTTGTGAAACAGCGGTTCGAATTCGGGCACCGCCACCGACAATGCCAGTTGCGATTGATCCCCCTGCCAGTCAAGCAGGCGCTCGGCCGAACGGTTGACAAAGGCCACCCGGCCCAGTGGATCGACCCCGACAACCCCCGACGTGACCGAACTGAGCACCGAATCGAACAACCGCCGACGGCGCTCGATCTGCTCGGTATTGGCCAGAAGCGCATCGCGCTGACCCTTGAGCTGTTGCGTCATCTGGTTGAAATAGCGCCCGAGCATGGCGATTTCGTCGTCGCCCTCCTCCTCGATCACCTGCACTTCGAGATCGCCCGCGCCGACCCGCTGCGCGGCACCGGCCAACCGCCCCACCGGCCGCGCCAGCCGCTCGGCGAACCACAGGCCCAACCAGATCGCGGCGAGGATCAGGATGACCGCGAAACCGAGATAAAGCAGACCGAACTCGAACAGCACCCGCCCGCGTTCTCTTTCAAGCTGTTGATAAAGCCGCACGGTCTCCTGGGTCTCATCCAGGAGGTTGAGGATATTGCCATCCACTTCGCGGCTGACATAGACCAGACGGTCGGGAAAATTCTGAAGCGGCACGATGGCGCGAAACTCGTCATGATCCCAATCGCGGATGACAGCGATCCCGGTCTCGCGTGCCTCGGCGATCTGTTCGGAGGTCGGGCGCTCGAACTCGAACAGGTACGAGCGTTCGCCCCGCGCCCGCAATTCTCCGGTTCCGTCGATGACGTAGGCTTCGCGCATGGCGGGCTGGAACCGTTGCTGGCCGATGGTCAGAACCTCGCGGATTTCCGGGTCCTGCATGAAGGGTGTCGCGCTGCGCGCAAGGTCGATCATCCGCGCCAGCGACCGGGCCGAGCTGTCAAGCGATTTGCGGTGCTCCTCTTCATAGGCCTGCGCGGCCGAAAAGGAACTGCCGACCACCTGCCGCACGCGGTCGGAAAACCAGCCCTCGAGCCCGACATTCACGGTCAACACCGCGAAAATCGCCACGATGATCGTGGGAATGAGCGCCATGATGACGAAAACGCCGGTCAGGCGCAGGTGCAGCCGCGAACCCGCCGATTGCGCCCGCCGATCGGCCACCATGCGTGCCACGCGCTGCAACACCAGCCCCGCAACGACAAGCACATAGACCAGGTCGGCCAGCATCACGAAGCGCAGGGCAGAGGAATTTGCCCCGCGCTCGAACGGGCCCAGCACGAAATAGGTCGCCAGAACCAGGACCGGCCCCAGGATCACCAGCCCGAGCGTGGCGATATTCTGCGCACGGCGCTGCCGCCTGAGCCGGACAAGCCGATCCCAGGTCGATTGGCCGCGCGATCTGCCTGTTGTCTTGCGTGCCCGGGTTGCCACCCGTCGCCCCCATGATGTTGTGGCGCCTTGGCGCCTCACCGCATTATCCCGTGACCTCTTTCGGCACTGCGGCACCCCGGCCACGGTTCTGTTGCGGTTTTACATCAATTTGCGGCGGCGTGTCACGCGAATATCCAGATCTCCGATCTTCTTGCGAAGCGTATTGCGATTGATACCCAGAAGGTCGGCGCATTTCGCCTGGTTTCCCCCCGTTGCATCGAGCGCGATCTCGATCAGCGGAAGCTCCACCTCGCGAAGGATGCGGGCGTAAAGCCCCGCGGGCGGCAACATGTTGCCATGCAGGTCGAAATAACGCCGCAAATGCCGCGCGACGCTGGCCGAAAGCTTGTCACCCTCGTCATGGCCGAGGACCGGCTCGGTCGCGGGCTGGTTGCCCAGAACCTGTTCGACCTCTGCGCGGGTGATCTCGTCGCTGCGCGCGGTGAGGCCGAGACGCCGCACCGCGTTCTCGAGCTGGCGCACGTTCCCCGGCCAGCTATACTTGCGCATCAGGGCGCTCGCCTCGTCCGAGAAATAGCGCCGCGGCGCGCCGCCCTGTTCCTCGCGGGCGAGGAAATGCTCGGCCAGAAGCGGGATGTCATCGACCCTTTCGCGCAAGGCTGGCACATGCAGCGCCGCACCGTCGAGCCGATAGTAAAGATCATGCCTGAGCCGCCCGTCCTCCATCGCCTGCGCGAGGTCGCTCTGGCTGGTGGCCATGAATCGCGGGACATGGTCGCCGGGCGTGTCGATCATGCGCACGATACGCGCCTGGCTATCGGGCTCGATATCACAGATTTCATCGAACAGGATCGTCCCGCCCTTGGCCCGCGCCAGAACCCGTGCCGGGCCTTCCAACTCGCGCAGGTCGCCCGCTGTCGCGGTCACGAAAGGCAACGTGCGCCGGTCCGAGAAATCATGAATCGCCCGCGCGATCAGGCTCTTGCCGGTGCCGCTCTCGCCCGAGATCAGCACGCCGAGGTCGGTGTTCATCACCCGGGCCAGCAGCCGGTAAAGCGACTGCATCGCCGGGGTGCGCCCGACAAGCGGCAGGTCGTCGGGCCGCTCGGCCTCGGTCGTGGCGCTCGCGCGCACCCCGCTACGGCGGCGCGTCTCCAAGGCCTTGGCGGTGCGTTTCATCAGGTCCGGCAGGTCGAACGGTTTGGGCAGGTAATCATAGGCTTCGGCCTCGGCCGCCTTGATCGCCGTCATGATCGTGTTCTGCGCCGAGATCACAATCACCGGCAGGCCGGGCCGGTCCTCGGCGATCTTGGGCAGCATTTCGAGCCCATTGCCATCGGGCATCATCACGTCGCTGATCACCACGTCGCCCTTGCCCTCGCCCACCCACCGCATGAGCGTGGTGAGGCTCGAGGTGGCATGCACCTTGCACCCCGCCCGGGTCAGCGCCTGAGTCAGGACGGTGCGAATGGTGCGGTCGTCATCGGCGACAAGAACGGTGCCATCCATGGGGCGGTCTCCTTATGTGTCGCGCTCGGCGCCCGGCTTGGGCGCGAGCGGAAGGGAAATGCGAAACACGGTGCGTCCGGGCACCGATTTGACGGAAATCCAGCCGCCGTGATCCGAAACGATCTTGGCGGTCAGCGCGAGGCCCAGCCCGGTGCCGTTCTCGCGCCCCGAAACGAAGGGGTCGAACACGTCGTCGGCAATATCGGGCGGCAGGCCCGGCCCGTCGTCGATCACCTCGATCTGCAAGGGCAGGCTTTCTCCGCTGCCATCCGAACGGCGCAGGCGAAAGGAATGCTCATAGAACGTATGCAGGGTAATCTTGCCGCCGGATCTGTCCGCCGCTTCGGCCGCGTTCTTGAGCAGGTTCTGCATCACCTGCAAAAGCTGATCAGGATCGCCCCAGGCCATCGGAAGCGACGGGTCATATTCCTCGACGATCTGCATATGCGCCCCGAATCCCAGCAACGCCGAGCGCCGCGCCCGGTCGAGCACATCGTGAACATTGACCGGCTGGAAATCCGGCACGGTCAGGTTTCCGAACTGTTCGACCTGTTCGAGGAGCTTCACGATCCGCCGCGACTCGCTCACGATAAGATCCGTAAGTTCAAGGTCTTCCGGCCCGAGATTCATGCTCAGAAGCTGGGCCGCCCCGGTGATCCCGGCCAGCGGGTTCTTGATCTCGTGGGCCAGCATCTCGGCCATGCCGATCGCCGATTTCGCCGCCGATTTCACCGAAAAGCTCTGCGTCATGCGCCCGGCCAGTTCGCGCGGGGAAATCAGGAACAACATCATCCCCGCCTGCCTGCCCGATCGTTCCTGCATCGGCGCGATCTGGATGTTGCAATGCAACGGCGCACGTTCGCCGGTGCCCACATCCACATCATTGACGAAAAGCGGCGTGGCATTGTGGCGCGCGCGCTCGAACGCCTCTTCAAGCGGCGCGTCGATCATCACCCTGTCCCAGATCGGCTGCCCCCTGAGCGCGCGCGCCGAACTCATCAGGAACCCCTCGCCCGCCGGGTTCACATCGACAATCCGGTCATCCGGCCCGACCACCAGCGCCGGAACGGGAAGCGACGCCCAGATCGCGTCATCGGGGACCGCCTTGCTCATGCCGCCGCCCTTTCGCCATGCCGGATCATCAAAGGGATGAGCCGCGTCACCTTCGCCGCCTCCCGACAGGTCAGAACCTCGCGCCGGAGCGGCGCCGGTGTGCCCGCCCGATCCATGTACCAGCCCAGGTGCTTGCGCGCGACGCGCAGGCCCAGATCCGCACCATAGAACCTGAGCATCGCATCGTAATGATCTGAAATCATGTCACAAAGCGCCTCTCCCTGTGGAATGTCCGGGGCGCGCGCGCCATGGATGTCATGCGCAACCTCAGCCAGTGCCCATGGCCGCCCCTGCGCGCCGCGCCCAATCATCACGCCATCGGCCCGTGACTGCGCCAGCGCATCCCGCGCCGTGGCCGTGTCCACGATATCGCCATTGGCAATGACCGGGATCGAAACGGCGGCCTTCACCGCCCGGATCGCCGCCCAATCGGCCCGACCCTTGTAGAACTGGCACCGCGTGCGCCCGTGGATCACCACCCGGGCCACGCCCGCAGCCTCGGCCCGCCGGGCCAGATCCGGCGCGTTGCGCCTGTCGTCGTCCCAGCCGAGCCGCGTCTTGAGCGTCACCGGCAGGTCGACCGCGCCCACCACCGCCTCGATCAGGCGCAGCGCATGATCCGGGTCGCGCATCAGGGCCGAACCGGACAACCCGCCGGTGACCTTCTTGGCCGGACAGCCCATGTTGATGTCGATCACCCGCGCACCCATGTCGGCCACCTGCCGGGCGGCCTCGGCCATGGCACCGGGTTCGCGCCCCGCGATCTGAACCGCGGTGTTCTCGACCTCGACACCCAGCTCGGCCTTTTCGCGGGTACCGGGTCGCGCACTCAAAAACTCCCCGCTCGCGATCATCTCCGAGACCACCAGCCCGGCCCCGAAGCGACTCACCAGATTGCGAAAGGGCAGATCGGTGATGCCCGCCAACGGGGCCAGCGCCACGGGCGGGTCGAGTGCGATATCATGCCGGGTCGGGGTCAAGCGATTAATCCTTGTGCATTGGGTATCACCTAAGGCGGCTCCAACGAAATCACAACAAAACAGCGGGGTAAAACTGGGCACTCACAGACAAATGCCTAAGTTTTAGGCAGCCGCGCCCGCTCTTGGGAATTGCCCTTTGCCCGAACTGTGCCTATTGCGACAGTCATGAAGATCGCCGCCCTCATCGTTGCCGCTGGCCGCGGCACCCGCGCCGGCCCCGGCGCGCCCAAGCAGTGGCGCGCACTGGCCGGGCGGCGGGTGATCGACTGGACGCTGGCCCGGTTTCAGGCCGCGCCACGGGTGGACCGGATCATGCTCACGCTCCGCCCCGACGACATCGCCACATTCGCGCCCCCTCCGGGCATCGAGGTGACGGCGGGCGGCGCCAGCCGCGCCGCCTCGGTGCGGCGCGGGTTGGAGGCGCTGGCCGCCGATCCCCCGGATCTCGTCCTGATCCACGATGTCGCGCGCCCCTGCCTGCCACAAGCGGTCATCGACCGGGTGATCGCCGCGCTCGACACCAGCCCCGGCGCGGCCCCTGCCCTGCCCGTGACCGACGCGCTCTGGCACGGCGCCGATGGACAGGTCACCGGCACGCGGGACCGCGCGGGCCTCTACCGCGCCCAGACGCCGCAGGGCTTTCACTTCGCCGCGATCCTCGCCGCCCACCGCACCCACGCAGGCGACGCCGCCGACGACGTCGAGATCGCCCGCGCCGCGGGGCTTGAGATCGCAATCGTTCCGGGGCATGAGGACAATCTCAAGATCACCCACGCAGAGGATTTCGCGCGGGCCGAACGCATCCTGGGGGGACAGATGGATATCCGGCTGGGTCATGGCTATGACGTGCACCGCTTCGGGCCGGGCGATCACGTGATGCTGTGCGGCGTGGCCGTGCCGCATGATCGCGGGCTTAAGGGCCATTCCGACGCCGATGTCGGCCTCCATGCGCTGAGCGACGCGATCTATGGCGCACTGGCCATGGGCGATATCGGGCGCCATTTCCCACCCTCCGATCCGCAATGGAAAGGCGCCGAAAGCCATGTCTTCCTGCGTCACGCCGCCGATCTTGCCCACAAGCAGGGCTTCACCCTCTCCAATGTCGACTGCACCCTCATCTGCGAACGCCCAAAGGTCGGCCCCCACGCCGCCGCGATGCAGGCCCGCATGGCCGACATCCTCGGCATCGACGCCGCCCGCGTCTCGGTCAAGGCCACCACCTCCGAACGCCTCGGCTTCACCGGCCGCGAGGAAGGCATCGCCGCCATTGCCACCGCCACGCTGGTCAAACCATGACCCCCTGCTTCATCTGACCCCAAATACCTCGGGGAGCGCGAGGGGCTGGCCCCTCGCCTCCGCCCCATCCACAAAGCCCGACGCGAAAGCCCCCTGCCCATGACCCGCCTCATCGCCACCTTCTTCTATATCGGCTATCTCCGGCCCTTTTCCGGCACATGGGGCTCGGCCGCCGCCGTCATCGCCGCGTTCGGGCTCAATTTCCTCGGCGGCTGGCTGCTGATCGCCCTGCTGATCCCCGTTGCCATCCTCGCCGGATGGTGGGCCACCGCCGTCGAGACCCGGGACAAACCCGATCACGACCCGTCCGAGATCGTCATCGACGAGGTCGCAGGCCAGTGGATCGCGCTTTTGCCGGTGCTGATCGGCGCCGCCCATGCGGGCCATGCCGGTTGGGAGGCGCTGGCGCTCTGGCCCGGTTGGGTGACCGCTTTCGTGGCTTTCCGATTCTTCGATATTCTCAAGCCCGGCCCGATCGGTTGGGCCGACCGCCAGCACGGGCCGATGGGCGTCATGCTCGACGATATCCTTGCCGGGATCGCCGCCGCACTCACCGTGGGCTTGGCGGCGTATCTCTCGCATGGCATCCTCGGCGCATGACCGCCGCCCATGTCCTCGAAGCCGCCCGCGCCCACGGGCTGATGATCGCCACCGCCGAAAGCTGCACCGGCGGCATGGTCGCCGCCGCGCTGACCGATATCGCCGGAAGCTCCGACGTGTTCGAGCGCGGTTTCGTCACCTATTCCAACGCCGCCAAGCAGGACATGCTGGGCGTGCACACCGAGACGCTCGCCCAATTCGGCGCGGTCTCGGAAGAGGTCGCGCGCGAAATGGCCCAAGGCGCGCTGGCACATTCCGCCGCGCAGCTTGCCATCTCGATCACCGGCATCGCCGGTCCTGGCGGGTCCGAGTTCAAACCCGAGGGCCGGGTCTGTTTCGGTCTTGCGCGCGCGGGGCACGCCACGCAGTCCGAAACCCAGGAATTCGGCCCCCGCGGTCGCGACTGGGTGCGCAAGGCCGCGCGCGATCACGCGCTGTTCATGCTCCTGTCGGCGCTGTCTTGACCATGGCTCACGAACCGGGCGGCACCGCCTTGAGATAGGCGGCGATGGCGCTCAGATCATCTTCGGGCAGATGGGCGAGGTTCTTGACCACCTCGGTCATATGCCCCCCCGCCACATCGTATTCCGGCGTGAACCCGGTCGAGAGATAGGCCGCGATGTCACGCTCGGACCAGTCGAGCTTGTCGGGGGTGATCGCGGGCACGCGGCCCTTGCCATCGGGGCTGGGCGCGCCCTGGAGCCAGCGGCCGTAATCGAGCCCGCCAAGCGCGTTGCGCGGGGTGTGACATTCACCGCAATGACCAAGCGCCTCGACAAGATAGCGCCCACGCTCAAGCGTCTCGCCGGTGACCGGCACGATCCAGTCATCATGGGCAAAGAGCCACTTCCACCCGCCAAGGCTGCGCCGGATGTTGAACGGAAAGCCGACGTCATGCGGCCGGCTCGGCGTGTCGCTGGCGGGCAAGGTCATCAGGTAGGCATGCAGATCGCCCACGTCATCAAGCGTGGCCCGCGCGTAAGAGGCATAGGGAAAGGCCGGGTAGTAATGCGCCCCGTCCGGGGCGGTGCCGTGCAGCATCGCGCTTGCCAGGTCCGCGACCGACCAGCCACCGATGCCGTGGTCGGGATCGGGCGAGATGTTGGGCGCATGAAACGTGCCGAAAGGCGACGGGAACGCCATGCCGCCCGACAGGACGCGCCGCTCCTCGTCCTCGGCCCCGGGGGCCGCGTGACACGCGGCGCAGCCTGCGGCCCAGAACACCGTCTCGCCCCGCGCCGCATCCGTCGAAAGCTGTGCGACCTGCGCTGCGTCAACCTGTGCCGGGCGGGTCACGACCCAGAAGACCCCCACGCCGATCAGAGCGAGAATGACGATATATCTCAACGCTTTATACATCGAACCTCAGGTAAAACAGGGGCGGCGCCGGGCCGCCCCATTTCCAGCTTGTTGCGCCAGAAGATCAGTTGTTGGGCTGGCGATAGGCCTTGTGACAATCGCCGCAGCTCGACCCGACCGCGCCAATCGCCCCGCGCAGCGCATCAAGCCCGTTGCCCGCTGCCGCTTCCATCGCGGTGGTCGATTCGACAAGCGCCATGGCCTTGGCGCCGATATCGCTGCCTTCGTCCCAGATATCCGGAAGGGCCGCGGTCTGCTCGGCGTCAAGGTCGAGCGTGCTCGACCCTTGGGGCCAATAGCGCGACTGATCGACCCGCGCCAGCGCCGCGAGATTGCCCGCCGCCGCGCTGGCCGCATCGGCGTCATAATCGATCTCGCCCTTGGCCATGCCGCCCAGCAGCCCGATGTTGAACGCAAAGAGCGACATATGCGCCTGGCGCGCATCGACCGCCGCCTTGATCGCGGCGTCGTCCTGCGCCAATGTCGTGGTGGCCACCGCCCCGGCCAGAACCAGCGCCGTCAATCCGGTGAATGTCTTCATCATGTTTAGACCTCCCAGTCTGCAATCTTGAATTGTAATCAGTATACCGTGCCAAGCCAATGCGCGAAGGCGCATTTTTGCAAGTCCCGCTGTGCACCTGCGAACAATATCTCGCGCAATCGTGATGGGGTGATGACAGGATCATTGCATCCGCGGCACCCGTGGCGGGCGCGGATCGAGGGTCAGGAAATCCGGCCAGCCGATGAAATGCTCGATCCCGGCGATCAAGAGCCCGGCAAGCGCGATGGCAAACACCAGCTTGATCTTCCACATGGGCGGCGGGTGACGCGCCCAGCGGGACATGCGCAGGAAAAACCGCGTCGGGATCATGCCGGGACATCCTCGCCGGTAAAGCGCACCTTGCCGATGTAGGGCAGGTTGCGGTTGCGCTGGGCAAAGTCGATGCCATAACCCACGACGAATTCATCCGGTATCTCGAACCCGATCCAGTCGGCCCGAACCGGTGCCTCGCGGCGCGACGGCTTGTCGAGCAGCGCGATCGTCTTGAGCTTCTTGGGGTGACGGCTGCCCAGCAGGTGCAGCACATGATCGAGCGTGAACCCGGTGTCGACGATATCCTCGACCACCAGCACGTCGCGGCCCTCGATCTGGCCGCGCAGATCCTTGAGGATGCGCACCTCGCGGCTCGATTCCATGGCGTTGTCATAAGACGACGCTTCGAGGAAATCGACCTCGACCGGCAGGTCAAGCTCGCGCACGAGATCGGCGATAAAGACGAAAGATCCGCGCAACAGCCCCACCACGACAAGCTTGTCGGTATCGCGGAACTCCTCGCGGATCTCGCGGGCCAGCGCCTCAATCCGGGCGGCGATGGACTTGGCCGAGATCATTTCGTCGATCACATATGTGCGTTGCGGCATGTTACCCTCTTGAATCCCCGCCCCATTAATACGAAACGGGCGCCCAGTGTCACGCGATTTGGGGGCGACATGCCGACCCACTCGGAAACAAGGGTTCTGCCCTATACCGCCCGCCAGATGTTCGACCTGGTGGCCGATGTGGCATCCTATCCGCAGTTCCTGCCATGGTGCGCCGCTGCGCGGGTGCGCTCGGTCACGCCGATGGCGGATGGCGGTGACGAGATGCAGGCCGATCTGGTCATTTCCTTCAAGGTCTTCCGCGAACGCTTCGGCAGCCGGGTGCGGCTCTACCGCGACGAGGAACGGATCGAGACCGAGTATCTCGACGGACCGTTCCGCTACATGCGCTCGACATGGAATTTCCGCGACGTCGGCGAGGGCCGCTGCGAGGTGAAATTCTTCGTCGATTTCGAATTCCGCAACTTCATGCTGCAAAAGGCCATCGGACTGGTTTTCAACGAGGCGATGCAACGCATCGTTCGGGCCTTCGAGCTCCGCGCAGAGGCGCTTTACGGTTCGCCCTGAGGCGTGGTTGTAGGCGGATTTTTTGAGTATTTTTGGCAAGATGAAGGGGATGGGGCTTTCGACCCGCCATCCGGGTGGTAGTGTCACCACATGAGCTTGGGAGAGTGAGATGGGAATTTCGGAACAGCTTGCGGCATTTGCACTGGCCCCCTGTGACGCGCCCGAGGCGGTGCGCGCGGTGGCGCGGCTGTCGCTGATCGACTGGATGGCCGTGGGAATCGCGGGCGCGGGCGAGCCGGTGTCCGGCGTCATGCGCGCCATGGCGCGCGAAGAAGGCGGCGCGGCACAGGCGGGGCTTATCGGCGGCGGACGGGCACCGGCGCGGATGGCGGCACTGGTCAATGGCACGATTTCCCACGCGCTCGATTACGACGACACCCATTTCGCCCATATCGGGCATCCCTCGGTGGGCGTGATCCCGGCGGCGCTCGCCATGGGCGAGCATCGCGGCCGGTCCGGCGCCGAGATGCAGGAGGCCGCGCTGATCGGGATGGAGGCCGCGATCCGCTTCGGTGTCTGGCTGGGGCGCGATCATTACCAGGTGGGATATCACCAGACCGCCACGGCGGGCGCAGTGGGCGCCACCGTCGCGGCGGGGCGGCTGATGGGCCTCTCGC
Source organism: Aquicoccus porphyridii (assembly GCF_008369105.1). Classification (GTDB taxonomy): domain Bacteria; phylum Pseudomonadota; class Alphaproteobacteria; order Rhodobacterales; family Rhodobacteraceae; genus Aquicoccus; species Aquicoccus porphyridii. The sequence goes on from NZ_VINQ01000001.1 coordinate 385,129, forward strand.
AGGACCGGATGGAGACCGCGCTGGGGCTGGTGGCGACCCGGGCCTCGGGGCTCAAATCGCAGTTCGGCACCATGGGCAAGCCGTTCAACGCCGGACTTTCCGCCGCCAACGGCGTCGAGGCGGCAATGCTCGCGCGGCTCGGCATCGAGGCGCGATTGGGCGCGCTCGAAGGGCCGCTCGGCTTCGGGCCCACGCATCACGGCGTGGCGGACGAGGCGGCGTTTGACGGGCTTGGCACGGTCTGGATGTTCGAAACGATCAGTCACAAGTTCCATGCCTGTTGTCACGGGCTCCATGCCGCGCTGGAAGCCGCCGCCGATATCGAGGCCGCACCCGACGAGATCGCGGCGATCCGGGTGGCCACCCACCCGCGCTGGATGAGCGTGTGCAACCAGCCCGCGCCCGAAACCGGGCTCGGGGCCAAGTTTTCCTATACCACCGTCCTGCCGATGCATTTCCTCGGCCACGACACCGCCCGGCTGGAGAGTTACACCGACGCGCTTTGTGCCGAACCGGCACTTGTGGCACTGCGGAATCGGGTCGAGGTGCGCGAGGATGAAGCGCTGGGCGAGATGCAGGCCCGGCTCGAGGTCGAGTTGACCTCGGGCGACGTGCAAACGGCATTTCACGATCTCGACGCGGTGCCGCCATTGAAGGAACGGGCGCGAAAGATCATCGCCAAGGCCGACTCGCTTGTCGGGGCAACCCGCGCCGCGCGGTTGCGTGATCTGGTCGAAGGCGCCGCCGCGCCCGCCAGGCTCGCGCGTGAAGTGGCGCTCTGAGCGCGCGCAAAACCGTGATGAAGTGCCCGGACACCGCGGTCGAGCGGTGCGCTCCTGCTGGTCAGTGTCCCGCCACCATGCGCGCCGCATCAATGAGCGGGCGCCGCATCGCCAGAAGGCGGCGCGCCTCATCCGGTTTGCCCTGCCGGATCAGCACATGCATCAGCGTATGCTCTAGCAGATCGCGTTGCGCCCGGCTCCCGCCCAGCCGTTCATGCGACGCCATCAGCGGCACCAGTTCGGCCTCGGCGCCTGTCCAGTCCTGCACCGCCATCGCCCGAAAGGCCCGCGCGCAGGGCGAGACAAGGTCCGCCGCCGGACCCTTGGCCCCCTCGACGATCCGGCCCAGCGGTTCTTCGCGCCCGGCCATCGCATGGGCCATCGCCGCGTGGATATCGGCAAAGCCGAGCGCCGGGGCCGGAAACGCCCGCGTGGCGTAATCCGACAGCTGTGCCCACCGCTCCGGGGCGACATCCATCCCGGCCAGCCCCGCCCGCCAGTAGAGCGAGGCCAGGTCGGTCAGCACGTTGAGCGGCGGGCTTTGCGACATTTCGGGGGCGAGATCGGCATCGGCAATCGCCCACATCCGCGCCGCATCCCCGCTGGCCAGCGCCCAGAGCGCGCAATGCCAGGCATTGTGGCAATGCATGAGGCCGGCCCGGTCATACCCCGTCATCCACTCCGTCAGGTAATCGAGCCCCGCCCCGGTCTCGCCTCTCTCATAGAAAAGATGCGCTCGGATATGCGCCCCGTGCCCGGATCGCGGGCTGCGCTCCAATGATGCCTCGATGGATGTCTCCGCCGGACCAAGCTGCCCGGCCTCCATCTGCGCGAAAGCAAGCTGCGCAAGAAACCAGCCATCGGTCCCATAGGCCGGGGCCAGCGCTTCGGCCAGCGCCAGGTGTTCGGCCTCGCGCCCGGGCCGCCCGGAAAACCCGATCAGTGAAAACACCCCCAATGAGGTCTGCGCCACCAGCGCATCGCGCGGGAAATCGGCCAGATGCGCGCGCACCGCGGCATACCCCTCGCGCACCCGCCCGTTGATCAGGTGATCGAAGACCGCCAGATGCGCACCCGCCTGCCCGCTCAACGCCTTGCCCGCCTCGCGCGCCCGCGCGATCCGCTCCCTGGCCTCGCCCATCCGGGCATAACTCTGCGCATTGCGCGCACCCAGCACATGGGCCAGCGCAAACCCCTCATCCGCCGCGATCGCCCGGCGCACCGCCGCTTCGACCCCCGGCTGCGCCTCGAGATAAGCGGTCAGCCCCTCGACATAGGCATCCCGCGCCGCGTCGCTTTGGGTGTGCAACGGATTTCCGTAATGATCTCTCAGCATGGGCGCCTCGTGTCAGGGTCTGCCCCACACTAGGGGGCAACGCCGCCCCTGCCTATCCCCCCGCGAGCTTCTTCAACCGGTTCTCGCGCAACCGCGCGAAATCATCCCCGGCGTGATAGGATGACCGGGTGAGTGGCGTGGCCGACACCATCAGGAACCCCTTGCCATAGGCCGATTTCTCATAGGCCGCGAACTCGTCGGGATGGACGAATCGATCCACCGCGTGGTGCTTGGGCGTGGGTTGCAGATATTGCCCGATGGTCAGGAAATCGACATCCGCCGCGCGCATATCATCCATCACCTGCAACACCGCCTGCCGGTCCTCGCCGAGGCCGACCATGATCCCCGACTTGGTGAACATCGTCGGGTCCAGTTCCTTTACCCGCTGCAACAGCCGCAGGGAATGGAAATAACGCGCGCCGGGGCGCACTTCGGGATAGAGCCCCGGCACGGTTTCAAGGTTGTGGTTGAACACGTCGGGTTTCGCGGCGACCACGACCTCCAGCGCCTCGGGGGCGCAACGGATGAAATCGGGGGTCAGGATCTCGATCGTCGTGCCGGGGCTGCGGTGGCGGATCGCCCGGATGGTCTGGGCGAAATGCTCCGCGCCACCATCCTCGATATCGTCGCGGTCGACGCTGGTGACCACCACGTGGTTGAGGCCAAGTTTCTGCACGGCATCGGCCACGCGGCCCGGCTCGAACACGTCGAGTTCCTCGGGCGGCTTTCCGGTTGCGATGTTGCAGAAACTGCAGGCGCGGGTGCAGACCTCGCCCATGATCATCATCGTGGCGTGGCCCTGGCTCCAGCATTCGCCCGCATTCGGGCATCCGGCCTCTTCGCAGACCGTCACCAGCTTGTTCTCGCGCATGATCCGGTGGGTTTCCGCATAGCCCTTGCCGGACGGGGCCTTGACCCTGATCCAGCTGGGTTTCTTGGGCTGGGCCCGGTCGGGGCGATGGGCCTTTTCCGGGTGGCGTTGGTCGGGCAGTTTCAGATCACGCATGGGCCGGGTCCTTTTGGGGCGGCGGTCATTGATTTCCCTGCCCTTATACGCCCCTACGGCCCCGGCTGCCACCCGAGTTTCGCGCATACCGGGCATGGGCCACCCGGTGCCCTGCCGCGCCGCCCGCGTCGATCCTGCATCTTGCCAAACCGCCCCCGAACGGGCAGGCACATGCCAGCCAAGACCAGCAAGGCAATGGCCCACGGGGGAAAGCCATGACCCAGCATTCCGGCACGACCGAAAATCACACGCTCGCGCGTGGCCACATGCGCGAATATCTCAAGCAGATCACCTATGGCGGCAATGACGGGATCGTGACGACCTTTGCCATCGTCGCGGGCTTTGCCGGTGCCATGGCCGAGGGCGTGGCCGAGATCGGCGCGCTCGCGGTGCTGGTCTTCGGGCTGGCCAATCTCTTTGCCGACGCGGTCAGCATGGGCCTCGGCGAATTTCTCTCGACCCGGTCCTCGCATGACCTCTATCACGCGCGCCGCCGCGCCGAGTTGGACGAGATCGCGGCCGACCCGACTCGCGAATCCGACGCGCTCGCCGCCATTTTCGAACGCCGGGGCCTGTCACCCGCCGACGCGGCCGAGGCCGGCGCCATTTTCCGCCGCAATCCGCAGATGCTGGCCGACCTCACGATCACCTATGGCTATGGCATGACCGACCCGAGAGGCCACAGCCCCGCGCTCAACGGTCTCGTCACCTTCGCGAGCTTCGTGGTCTTCGGCGCGGCACCGCTCCTGCCCTATTTCCTGATGCCCCCCGAACCCGCGACCTTCACCTGGTCGCTGATCACCAGCGCATCGGCGCTTGTCGCACTCGGGGTGCTGCGCTGGCGGGCAACCGGGCAACAGGCGCTGCGCGCCCTTGGCGAAACCCTCGCTGTCGGGGCAACCTGTGGCGCGGTGGCCTATGCCGTGGGCTGGATCGTCGGCGGCTGAGCCGCCCACCTTACCGGCCCGCCTCAGCCGATCATCCCCGCCGCATCGCCCAGCTCCGCGTAATGTCGCCTGAGCCGTTGCAGCGCGATGCGCAGCACGATCTTGCCCGACCGCGCGCTCCAGCCCATCGCCTGTTCGGCCTGCTCCAACCCTTCGAGATGACAACAACAGCGCAGCGCCACATCGCCCAGCCCGGGACCAAGATCGCGCAGCGCCGCCTCGACCCGGGCGCGCGCAGCGCTTGATCCGCCTGTCGCATCGGCGCCCGCCCCTGCCCTGCCCCCGTCGATCACGCCGCTCAGCACATGATCCCAGCTCCCGCTCACCCGCGCGCCCATCTGTGCCAGTTCGAAATCCTCGCGCAGCCGCTCCCCCGCGGCCACCAGATTCGCGCCAAGGAACGGCACCCCGTCCCGGTCGCGCCGCCGCGCCAGCGCCGCCATCGGCGAATCGCCCGGGGCAAAGCGCGGCTTCTTGCGCACCGCCGGTCGCCCCGCCACCGCAAGCCCGGGGCCGTCAAAACCGCTCTGCGCCTCGGCAAACCCCTGCGCCGCCCCATGCGCCGCGTTCTCCTGCGCCGCCAGCATTCGGCCAAGGGCTGCACGCCCGGCCTGCGTGATGCGATAGCGCGCGACGCGGCCCGGCTCGACACAGGCGATCCAGTCCTTGACCGCCAGCGCCTGTGCCATCGCGCGCTCCACCACGGCGGTGCGGGTGGTTCCGCCGCCCGCTATGTCACGCACCACGACGGCCTTGTCCATCTCGGGCGCCACCGCCAGAACGGCGCCGGGTTCACACAATCGGCGCAGCACGCGCCGCGCTTCGACCTCGAATGTTTCATCGTCCGGGGTGGCCGCGATGGGCCTGTCTTGCAGGGTCATGTCACTTGGCTCCTTGACTTTGGGACTCCGCGGATCGCGAGGAACAACCCGGGCCAGCCGGATCAGCGCCTCGTCGATCAGGATATCGTCGCGCAAACTTTCCCAGCGGCGCACCTGGCGCAGAACCGTCGAAGGATGCCGCGCCACCGACCGGGCAATCGCCCGGATCGACAGCCCACATTCGGTATGGACCAGGTAGTGACGCGCCGCCTCGGGCACCCAACCGGGCATGTCCCCCCGGTCTTGCGCATTCGCATGTCCAGACATTTGCCTTCCTTCGTCCCCGGTTCTTCAGTGCCATGTTTATCCACAGGGTTATCCACAACCTAGGGCTGCATTTATTACGGTTTGGTTAACAAAGCCGCCCTGGGACAGAATTGTTTCTAAAAGATAAACAACCCTGAACCCGCCGCGCGCTCGCCCCCCGGTGGACGCAACGCCCTTTCAGGTTGTGCCAAGGATGGGTCTTTCAACGCAAAAAACGAGGACCGCCATGACCGACCTACTTCGCGTGATCGACCGTCTCAGACGTCCCCGGCTGCTGATCCAGGCGGCCCGCGCGGGCGCCACGGAATATTGCCGCGCCCCGCATCTGCGCCGCGTGATGGGTCCGGGTCAGACGCCGCGGACCGACACCGCCCTGCGCCGCCTGATCGAGATCGAATCCGACCTCAACGATCAGCGCGTCGCGGGCTATGCGGGGTATTCCATCGTGCATCACGTCGATGTGCTGATCGCGATGCTGGCCGAGGCAGGTATCGCCCGGCATTGCCGTTCGCCCGAGGCAACGGAGATGTCCGGGCCGCTGGCCACGCTGACCCCGGCCGAGTAACCGACCGGGACAGACACAGCAAAAGGCGGGCCTTGCGGGCCCGCCCTGTCGCCATCTCTCAGGTGGAAATCACATGAATGCGTCCGGCTCGGCCGCCTTCTTCTGCGCGACATAGGCATCCAGCGCCTCGGCGATCGCCGGATCGAGCGCCGGCGCCTGGTAGGTGGCCATCAGTTTCTCGACCCGCGCCGCGGCCAGCGCCTGTGTATCGCGCGCGCCCTCATCTTCCCAGGTCTCGAACGGCTTGTAATCGAGAAGCTCGGATTTCCAGAAGGCGGTCTTGAAATTGGCCTGCGTATGGGCGCAGCCAAGGTAATGCCCGCCCGGGCCGACCTCGCGGATCGCATCCATCGCCTGTGCATCCTCGCTCATGTCGATGCCGCGTGCCAGTTGGTGCAGCGTGCCAAGCTGATCGGCATCCATCACGAATTTCTCGAAACTCGCCACCAGCCCGCCTTCGAGCCAGCCACAGGAGTGCAGCATGAAATTGACCCCCGACAACAACCCCATGTTGAGACTGTTGGCCGTCTCGTAAGCCGCCTGCGCATCCGGCAGTTTCGAGCCGCAGAACGACCCGGCCGAGCGGAACGGCAACCCCAGCCGCCGCGCCAGTTGCCCGGCGCCATAGGTGATGTGGCTGGCCTCGGGCGTGCCAAAGGTCGGCGCGCCGGAATTCATGTCGATCGACGAAACGAAGGCGCCAAAGATCACCGGCGCGCCGGGGCGCACGAGCTGGCTATAGGCCACGCCCGCCAGAACCTCGGCCAGAACCTGGGTGAGCGTGCCCGCGATCGACACCGGCGCCATCGCCCCGCCCACGATGAAGGGCGAAATGATACAGGCCTGCCCGGCCTCGGCATAAACCTCGAGCGCGCCCATCATCACATCGTCAAAGGTCAGCGGCGAGTTGATGTTGATCAGCGAGGTCATCACCGTGTTCTGCGCCACGAAATCCTTGCCGAACAGGATTCCGCACATCTCGACACTGTCCCGGGCGCGGTCGGGATCGGTGACCGACCCCATGAACGGCTTGTCCGACAGCGTCATATGGGCGCGCAGCATGTCGAGGTGACGCTTGTTCACCGCGATATCCGTCGGCTCGCAGACGGTGCCGCCGGAATGATGCAGCCATTTCGACATGTAGCCCAGCTTCACGAATTTCTCGAAATCCGCCATCGTCGCATAGCGCCGTCCCCCGGCCGTGTCGCGCACGAAGGGCGGGCCATAGATCGGCGCCAGCACGAGGTTGCGCCCGCCGACCTCGACATCGCGTTCGGGATTGCGGGCGTGCTGGGTGAATTGCGACGGCGCGGTGGCACAGAGCTTGCGGGCAAGGCCGCGCGGGATATGCACCCGCTCGCCCTTCACATCCGCGCCCGCATCGCGCCAGCGTTGCAGCGCGCCGGGATTGTTCACGAAATTGACGCCGACCTCTTCGAGGATGGTCTCGGCATTGGCCTCGATGATATCGAGCGCCTCTTCGCCGAGGACTTCGTAATCGGGGATGTTGCGGGTGATGAAGCGCGCGGTCTCGAAGGAAACCGCGCCACGTTCGGCCCGACGGGCCGCCCCGCCGCCCGAGCGGGCGCGCTTGCGCGTGGTGGTGTCTGTCATGCGATGTTGTCCTGACCTTTGTGCCGCTGCTGTTTCACGGGTTTAGCGCAGCGAAAGGCGACCCTGCGGCGCATATGCGTCCTTTGACGGGTAAATGCGACATCCCGGCCGCTCCTGTAATGGGCGCGGACCTTGCGGCCCGCGCGCTTTTTCATCTCGGCCTGCGGCCTCGGGGGCCTCCGGCGGGAGTATTTGGGGCAAGATGAAGAATGGGTCGGTTGACGATCATCACGCTTGCGCCTTTCGCGGGCTTGGCCTAATCCCGGGCCATGAGCACACATGACCGCCTTCTGATCATCGACTTCGGCTCCCAGGTGACGCAGCTGATCGCGCGCCGCCTGCGCGAGCTCGACACCTATTGCGAAATCCACCCCTACCAGAACGTGACCGACGCCTTCCTGCGCGATTTCGCGCCCCGCGCGGTGATCCTCTCGGGCGGACCGGCCAGCGTCATCGACGAAGGATCGCCCCGCCCGCCGGAAAGCGTGTTTTCGCTGGGCGTGCCGGTGCTGGGCATCTGCTATGGCCAGCAGGTGATGATGCAGATGCTGGGCGGTAAGGTCGAGCGCGGCCACGGCACCGCCGAGTTCGGGCGCGCCTATGTCGAACCCGCGACCCGGCATGACGATCTGCTCCTTGGCTGGTTCCTTGACGGGCGCGAACAGGTCTGGATGAGCCATGGCGACCACGTGAGCGCCATCGCCCCAGGTTTCGAGGTCTATGGCACCTCGCCCCACGCGCCCTTTGCCATCACCGGCGATGCCACCCGCCATTTCTATGCCGTGCAGTTCCACCCCGAGGTGCATCACACCCCCAACGGGCGCACGCTCTACGAGAATTTCCTGCGCATCGCCGGCTTTACCGGCGACTGGACCATGGGCGCCTATCGCGAAGAGGCGATCGCCAGGATTCGCGAGGAGGTGGGCGATGCCCATGTCATCTGCGGGCTTTCGGGCGGGGTCGATTCTTCGGTCACGGCGGTGCTCTTGCACGAGGCGATCGGCGATCAGCTTACCTGTGTCTTCGTCGATCACGGCCTCCTGCGCCAGAACGAGGCCGACGAGGTCGTGGCGATGTTCCGCGATCACTACAACATCAAGCTGATCCATGCCGATGAATCCGACCTGTTCCTGGGTGAGCTCGAGGGCGTCAGTGACCCGGAACAGAAGCGAAAGACCATCGGGCGGCTTTTTATCGACGTGTTCCAGAAATACGCGGGCCAGATCGAACGCGCCGAATTCCTCGCCCAGGGTACGCTTTACCCGGACGTGATCGAAAGCGTGTCGTTCAGCGGCGGGCCGTCGGTCACGATCAAATCGCATCACAACGTGGGCGGATTGCCGGAAAAGATGGGGCTGAAACTCGTCGAACCCCTGCGCGAACTTTTCAAGGACGAGGTGCGCGCGCTTGGCCACGAGCTGGGCCTCCCGGCGAGTTTCATCGGCCGTCACCCCTTCCCGGGGCCGGGCCTCGCCATCCGCTGCCCCGGCGAGATCACGCGCGAAAAGCTCGATATCCTGCGCAAGGCCGACGCGGTCTTCATCGACCAGATCCGCCGCCACGGCCTCTATGACGAGATCTGGCAGGCCTTCGTCGCGATCCTGCCGGTGCGCACCGTGGGGGTGATGGGCGACGGGCGGACCTATGATTTCGCCTGTGCGCTGCGAGCGGTGACGAGCGTCGACGGCATGACCGCCGATTACTATCCGTTCAGCCACGATTTCTTGGGCGAAACCGCGACCCGCATCATCAACGAGGTGCAGGGCATCAACCGCGTGACCTATGACATCACCTCGAAACCCCCCGGCACGATCGAGTGGGAGTGACCGGCGCGCGCCGCGTTAACGGATTTTCCGGGGCCTTTTCGGCGTTTTCCCCGGCAGCCGGAAAGCAGCCGGGCGGCAGCCGGATGTCACCCCCCGGTTTTTCGCTTCGGAATCCGCGTTAACCCGACCGTGCGCTGCCCATGTGCCGCGTCTTGAGATGCCGCAGATCAAGCGCGCCGGGGCGTTTTCGCGGGTCTTCATCCCCGTCGAAAATGCGGTGTTTCACCACTTTCTGCGTACCGGTCACGGGCAGGGACTCGACGAAAACGATCCAGCCGGGAAGCTTGTAATATGCCATTCTGTCAAAGGCTTGCTGGAATATCTTCATGCCGGTTTGCGCATCCGGCTCAACCCCTTCGGCCAGCACCACCGCCGCCAGAACCTCTTCTTCGCGGGTCTCGTCGGGCACGGCAACGCAGGCCACGTTAACCACCCGTTCATCCTCGAGAAGTATGTTCTCGACCTCGGCCGCCGCAATGTTCTCGCCTGCCCTGCGGATGATGTTCTTCTTGCGGTCGACGAAATAAAGCACGCCCTCGGCGTCCATTGTGACGGTGTCGCCGGTGTGAAACCATCCGCCCGCCCACGCCTCTTGCGTGGCTTCGGGCTTGTTGAGATAGCCCGAGAAGAACCCCTTCCCGGGCGTTTCTGCCGAATGGCGCAGCACCATCTCGCCGGGGACGCCCGGCGGGCACGGATTTCCCGCGTCGTCCCAGACCTGCACCTCAAGGTCATCCCTCGCCCGGCCAAAGGCCCGCGTGTCGATCCGGCGCGGTTCCTGCCACATCGACATCACCCGGCACATCTCGGTCATGCCCCAGACCTCGATCAGCGGAATGCCGAACCGCCGCTCGAACTCCACATGCAACGCGGGCTCGACTCCCGCCCCCACGCCGACCCGCAGATGACCCAGAACCTCGGGTCCGGCATTGCGATCGGCCAAGAGCACGGCGATCACCACGCCGAGATAATGAAACACCGTCGCGCGGCTTTCGCCGATATCCTTCCACCATGTCCGGGCGCTGAATCTTTGCGGTTGAATCAGGCAGTTACCGGTCAGCATCACACCGAAAAAGGCGACGATCCCGGCATTGATATGAAACGCCGGAAGTGGGTTGAACACCCGGTCGCCACCATCGCGCAGCGCCACGGCGCCCCCGATCAGGCGGTAACTGTCGCCCACCATCAACTCGTATTCATGGCTCAGGATACAGCCCTTGGGCCGCCCCGTCGTCCCCGAGGTGTAAAGCAGGCCAGCCTCGGTTTGGGGTGTCACCTCTCCCGCTTCGGCGGGCCATGGCGCGGGCGGCAGCGCATCCAGCATCGCCGCGAAGGGCACGCACCCCACGCCCGTCCCGGCCTCGGCGATCGCGGCTTGCATCAACTCGGCATGGGCCTCACCGGCCACCGCCAGGGCCGCCCCGCTATCGGTAAGCAGATAGGCCAGTTCCCCTTGCCGGTAATCGGGATTGACCGGCACAAAGGACAACCCCGCCCGGTTGGCCGCCAGCTTGAGGATGTAATGCTCGGGGCATGTGCCAAGACAGACCGCGATCCGATGGCCGATCCCGTATCCCGCCGCACGCAAGGCACGCTCGTATCTCCCAACAAGTTCAGCCACTTGCCCATAGCTCAGACAGCGGAGCGGCGCGCCTTCCCAAGCCGCCGCAACCAGAAAATCACGCCCCGGCCAGCGCGCGGCGGCCGCGTCGAACACCGCGCCGATGGTGCGCCCTTCGATCTCCAGCATGGCTTTTTCACCTCTCCCCATTGCCAAGCCACGGCTTTACCGTAGAGATAAGGACATGATGCGCACAACCCCCCTCGCCCGCCGATGAATCCTTTTGCCCTGGCCGCCCTGTGGATGAGCGGCGCGATCCTGTCGTTCTCCACCATGGCCATCGCCGGGCGCGAGGTTTCGTATCAGCTCGATACCTTCGAAATCATGATGTATCGCAGCTTCGTGGGCATCATCATCGTGCTCGGCCTGGCCTCGGCCACCGGCACCTGGCGCGAGATCCAGCGGCGCGATCTGCGCACCCACGCGATGCGCAATTTCGCCCATTTCGCCGGTCAGAATCTATGGTTCTACGCCATCACGCTCATACCGCTGGCACAGGTCTTCGCACTGGAGTTCACCTCGCCGATCTGGGTCGTGCTGCTCTCGCCGCTGATCCTGGGCGAACGTCTCACCCCGGTGCGGCTCCTATCGGCGATCATCGGGTTCTGCGGCATTCTCATCGTCGCCCGCCCGAGCCCCGAAAGCTTTGACATCGGCATTCTCATGGCCGCCGGATCGGCGGTCTGTTTCGCCATGACCACGATGCTCACGAAAAAGCTCACCCGCACCGAAACCGTGACCTGCATCCTCTTCTATCTCACTGTCATGCAAGCGGTTTTCGGGATCATCTGTGCCGGGATCGACGGCGATATCGCCCTGCCTGACGCCGTAAATATCCCGCTGATCGTGCTCATCGGCTGTGCCGGGCTCCTGGCGCATTTCTGCATCGCCAAGGCGCTTTCGCTGGCCCCTGCCACGGTCGTCACCCCGATCGACTTCACCCGCCTGCCGGTCATCGCCGTGCTGGGGATGCTGCTCTATCAGGAACCTCTGGATCTCTTTGTGCTGCTCGGCGCGGCAGTGATCTTCGGCGGCAACTACCTCAACATCTGGACCGAATCGCGCGCACTGCGCAAACCCGCATGATCCGGGTCGCCCCCTGCCCGGTTGCGCCATAAGGCTCTCACATGGCACCGCAAAAAACACTCACCCCCCTCGCATGGGCCTTGCTGATCAGTCTCGGGCTGATCTGGGGCGTCATCTTCCCCGCCGCCAAGATCGCGCTCAATGAGGTCGGCGCGATCACCATCGTCGCCAACCGCACCTTCTGGGCGGCCTTGATGCTTTGGGGGTTCGTCCTCATCCGGCGCATCCCCGTGCCGGGCAATCCGCGCGTTCTCCTTGGGTTTGCGGTCATGGGCGTGCTCAACAACGTGCTGCCCTTTTCGCTGATTTTCTGGGCGCAACAGCATATCGAGGCGGGTCTCGCGTCGATCCTCAATGGCTCAACCGCCATTTTCGGCGTGCTGGTCGCGGCGATCTTCCTCGCCGATGAGCGGCTGAGCGCGCGCAAGATTCTCGGGATCGGCACCGGTTTTCTGGGCGTCGCCACGGTGATCGGGCTTGAGCATCTCAAGGAGTTCGATCTGCGCAGCGCCGGTCAACTCGCCGTTCTGGGCGCCACGCTCTGCTATGCGCTGGCCGGGGTCTGGGCGCGAAAGACCTTGACCGGCGTGGCGCCCAGCGTCGCATCGGCCGGCATGCTCAGCGCCGCCGCGCTCGTCGCCGTGCCCGTGGCCTGGGTGGTCGAAGGCCCGCCCACCCTCGACCTCTCGCCGGTCACCTTCGCGGTGTTGGCCTATATCGCCATTCCGGGCACGGGTCTGGCCTATCTGCTTTACTACCGCGTTCTCGGGCTGGCGGGCTCCGGCAACCTGATGCTGGTCACGCTGATCGTGCCGCCCGTCGCCATCGTGATCAGCACGCTCGGCCTCGGTGAAACGCTGTCCGTGAATGCGATTCTCGGGTTCGCGATGATCGCGTTCGGACTGGCCATTCTCGACGGTCGCATCCTGCGCCGCCTCGCCATAAGGGTTTGACCGCGCCCCCGTGCCGATTTACCAAGCTTGGAACATATCCCAAGGGGTCTTTTCATGCTCTATACCTCCGCCCGGGCCTGGCGCGATGCCACCCGCAAATCGGTGCTGTTCTTCGGCATGTCCGGCCTTGGAAAAACCCATGTTTCCAACCTCCTGCGCGATTCCGGCGATTGGTATCACTATTCCATAGATTACCGGATCGGCACCCGCTACATGGGCGAATACATCACCGACAACGTCAAGCGCGAGGCGATGAAGAACCCGTTTCTGCGCGATCTTCTGTTATCGGACTCGATCTATATCGGCTCGAACATCACCTTCAACAATCTCGCCCCGGTCTCGGCCTATCTCGGCAAGCCCGGCAATCCGGCGCGCGGGGGCCTTGCCTATGACGAATACACCCGCCGCCAGAACCAGTTCCGCGCAGGCGAAATCGCGGCCCTGAACGACACCGCCCACTTCATTTCCCGTGCGCATGATCTCTATGGCTATCCGCATTTCATCTGCGACACCGGCGGGTCGATCTGTGAATGGGTCGATCCCGAAGACCCCGACGATCCGTTGATGCAAGAACTCGCGGCCCACACCCTCATGGTCTGGATCAAGGGTGACGCGGCCCATACCGAAGAGCTGATCCGCCGCTTCGACCGTGCGCCGAAGCCGATGGCCTACCAGCCCGAATTCCTCGATGCGATGTGGCAACGCTACCTGCGCGAAGAGGGCTGCACCGAAGCGCAGGTCGATCCCGACACCTTCATCCGCTGGACCTATTCCAAGGCGCTGGCCCATCGCCAGCCGCGTTACGAGGCGATGGCGAAATGGGGCGTCACCGTCACCGCCGACCAGATCGCGGGCATCGCCTCCGAGGCCGATTTCACCGATGTGATCGCCAACGCGATTGAGAAGACCTGACCCCGCGTCTATATCCGCTATCCGACACCCAAGGACATCCAACCATGCCGATCAAGCTTCCTTCCGACCTGCCTGCCTTCGACGTTCTCACGCGCGAGGGTGTGCAGGTCATGGACGAGGACGCCGCCGCGCGGCAGGATATCCGCCCACTGCGCATCGGGCTTCTTAACCTCATGCCCAAGAAGATCCAGACCGAGAACCAGTTCGCCCGCCTGATTGGCGCCACCCCGCTCCAGATCGAGCTTTCGCTGATCCGGATGAGCGAACACGAGACCAGGAACACCGCCGCCGACCATATGGAGAGCTTCTACCGCCCCTTCACGGACGTGAGGCAAACCGGCGAGAAATTCGACGGGCTGATCATCACCGGCGCCCCGATCGAACATCTCGATTTCGACGATGTCACCTATATCGACGAGTTGCGCAGCGTGTTCGACTGGACCCAGACCCACGTGCATTCCACGTTCGGGGTCTGCTGGGGCGGCATGGCAATGATCAATCATCTGCACGGCATCCGTAAACACATGCTGCCGCACAAGGCGTTCGGCTGTTTCCGGCATCAGAATCTCGCCCCCGCTTCGCCCTATCTGCGCGGCTTTTCCGACGATTGCGTGATCCCCGTCTCGCGCTGGACCGAGGTCCGGCAGGACGAGATCGACGCGGTGCCCGCGCTCTCGACCCTGCTGGGCAGCGACGAGGTCGGCCCCTGCCTTGTCGAAGACCCGGACCATCGCGCGCTCTATATCTTCAACCATTTCGAGTATGACAGCGACACACTCAAACAGGAATACGACCGCGACGTCGCTTCGGGCGCCGAGATCATCGTGCCGGTCAACTATTACCCGGATGACAACCCGGCCCTTACGCCCCAGAACCGCTGGCGCAGCCATGCGCATCTGCTCTATGGCAACTGGATTTCCGAGATCTACGAGACAACCCCTTATGATATCTCGAAGATCGGGATAGAAGTCACCGATTGGCGGAGGTAGGGCAATTGAAGCTTGCCCTGATCGTCCTTGCGCTGATCGTCATTTTCGCCGGTGTTACCCTGTGGAAGGCCCGCGCCCACGAGGCCCACGCCGAGGCCAGCCACCCGCCCGAGGGGCGCATCCTCACCGTCGACGGCCACCGGGTTCATGCCGTGGTCATGGGGCCAGATCGCGCGGACGCCCCCGATCTGGTGCTGATCCACGGCCTCTCCGGCAACACCCGCGACTTCACCCATTCCCTCGCCCCGGCCCTGGCCACGCGGTATCGCGTGATCGTCTTCGACCGGCCCGGGCTGGGCCATTCCGAGCGGATCGACCGCACCGGTGCCACGATCGTCCAGCAGGCCGACCTCCTGTCACGGGCCGCGCGGCAACTCGGTGCCCAGCGGCCCATCGTTCTGGGGCATTCCTATGGCGGGGCGGTGGCGCTGGCCTGGGCCGTGCACCAACCCGAAAACCTCTCGGGGCTGGTCCTGGTCTCGGCCCCCTCGCAGCCCTGGCAGCGTGATCTGAGCTGGTATTACCGCCTGACCTCGCACCCGATCCTCGGGCCGATCGTGATCCCGCTCATCACCGCGTATGTGCGCGACAGCCGGGTGTCGGCCATGCTCGACGCGATCTTTGCCCCGCAAGCGCCAGACCCCGATTATGCGGCGCATGTCGGTGCGGGCCTCACGCTGCGCCGCGAGACATTGCGCACCAATGCCCTGCAACGCGCCAATCTCCTCGCCGAGATCACCGCGCTGCAACCGCATTACCACCGGATCGACCTGCCCGTCGAAAGCGTGCATGGCACCGCCGATACGACCGTCGGCCTCGACATCCACGCCGTGCCCCTGGAACAACAGATCGACGGCGCGCGCCTGACCCGGCTCGACGGGATCGGCCACATGCCCCACCATGTCGCCCGGTCCGAGGTGATCGCGGCCATCGACCGCGCCGCCGCCCGCGCAGGGGCCGGTCAACAAGAGTGACGCGCGACTGGCTGAATGGCTTTAGCCCCCCAGCGAAATCGGCTAATCATGGGGAACTCACGCAAGAGGATACACACCGTGCCCCGATCCGACCCGTTCGAGCCGCCCTTCGACGGCGCCATCACCCGGTTTCTTGAAGACGACGCCCCCGTCACCATCCGCAATGCCATCAAACGGGCCGAAAAGGGCGATATCCTCAACCCGGACTTTCCCTATTCCGAACGCATGCCGCGCAAGGCCTATGACAAGGAACTTGACGGGCTTCAGATCGAACTGGCCAAGCTGCAACACTGGGTCAAGCAAACTGGCGCGCGCATCGCCATCGTCTTCGAGGGCCGCGACGCCGCTGGCAAGGGCGGCACGATCAAACGCTTTCGCGAGAATCTCAACCCGCGCGGTGCACGCGTCGTGGCACTCCCGAAACCGACCGACAAAGAAGCGACGCAATGGTATTTCCAGCGCTACATCGACCACCTGCCCGCAGGCGGCGAGATCGTGTTCTATGACCGGAGCTGGTACAATCGCGGCGTCGTGGAAAACGTGTTCGGCTTTTGCACCGACGACCAACGCGAACATTTCTTTGCCCAGGTGCCCGATGTCGAACGCATGCTGGTGGACGAAGGCATCCTTCTCTTCAAGCTCTGGCTCAATGTCGGTCGCGCCGAACAGCTCATTCGCTTTCTCAAACGCGAACGCGATCCGCTGAAACACTGGAAGCTCAGCCGGATCGACGTCGAAGGTCTGGCCAAATGGGACGACTACACGCGCGCCATCGCGGAAACCTTCGAGCGTTCGCACAGCGATCACGCGCCCTGGACGATCATCCGCTCCGATGACAAGCGCCGCGCACGGGTCCATGCGATCCGCTCGGTCCTGACGCGGATCGACTATGCCCACAAGGACCGCAAGGGGCTGGGTCGGATCGACGACGCGGTTTGTGGCGGTCCCGAGATCTGGGATGCGTAAACGCGGCTATCATCACGGCAACCTGCGCCAGGCACTGATCGAGGCGGCGTTGCTGCTGATCGAGGCACGCGGCCCGACCGGCTTTACCCTGTCGGAGGCCGCCAAACAGGCCGGTGTCACCCCGGCAGCGGTCTATCGCCATTTCGACGGGCGCGAAGACCTCATCGCCGAAGCGGCCCGGCAAGGATACGAGATTTTCGCCGATCTCATGCAATACGCCTATGACAAGGGCCAGCCTTCCGCGCTCGCCGCGTTCGAAGCCACGGGTCGCGCCTATCTCGCCTTTGCCCGCAAGTACCCGGGCCATTACATCGCGATGTTCGAAAGCGGTATCTCGGTCAACCGCACCCCTGAACTGGCCGCCGCCTCGTCCCGCGCCCGCGCCGTCCTCGAACGCGCCGCCGATGATCTGTCACAACATATCCCGCCCGAGCAGCGCCCGCCCGCCGCGATGTTCTCGGCCCATATCTGGGCGTTGAGCCATGGCGTGGTCGAGCTTTTCGCGCGCAACTCGCCCGGCACCCGATCGCCCTATTCGCCCGAAGACCTGCTCGAAACCGGCATCGGCATCTACCTGCGCGGTCTTGGACTGATCGAACCCGATACGTGAACACGACCCTTGAGACGCCTTGCACCTCGCAAGCGTGGCCAACAAGGTGCGACCGCCGTTAACCCCGGAACCCGGTCGCAACCACGAATTTTTCCGATGAATCCGCCCGGCTGGCCGGCGGTTTGACATTCGCGACCTTCTCGAACTTCTGCTTGAGCAGCTTCTGAAGGCTTTCTTCGGTCCCACCTGCCAGAACCTTGGCGACGAACGTGCCGCCCTCGTCGAGCACGTCAAAGGCGAATTCCGCCGCCGCCTCGCATAGCGTGATGATGCGCAAATGGTCGGTTTGCTTGTGCCCCGAGCTGGACGCGGCCATGTCGCTCATCACCACGTCGGCCTTGCCGCCCAGCCACGCCTTGACCTTTTCATCCGCCCCCTCGTCAAGAAAATCGAGCTGATGCAGCTCGGCCCCCACGATTGGCTCAACCTCTTGCAGATCCACGCCGATGATCCGGCCCTGCTTCTTGCCGCTCTTCTCGCCCAATGCGTTGATCCGCGGCACCGCCACCTGGATCCAGCCCCCCGGCGCACAGCCCAGATCCACCACCCTCGCCCCGGGCACCAGGAACCGGTATCTGTCATCCAGTTCCATGATCTTGAACGCCGCGCGCCCGCGATACCCTTCCTTGCGGGCGCGCTGCACATAAGGATCGTTCAACTGCCGCTGCAACCACCGGGTCGAACTCAGCTTGCGCCCCCGTGCGGTCTTGACCTTCACGGTCAGGTCGCGCTGGCCGCGCCCCGATGTGTTCTTGCCTGTCGGTTTCTTCACCATGATCGCATCCTTGCCGCCGACGAACTTTCGCAGAAAACCCGTCTCATCAGAACGGCCCGTCCTCCAGAACCCCGTCCGCGCTCATCTGCGCGTAAAGCAACCCCTCGCGCAAGCCCCGGTCCGCCACCGAAAGCCGGTCGGTCGGCCAGACCCGCATCATCGCCTGCAAGATTGCCGCCCCCGACATGATCAGCGCCTGCCGGTCCTGCCCGATGCGCGGATCGCGACGCCGCCCCCCCGGACCCATCCGCAGGTAAGTCTGGATCACCCTGTCGATCTGGTCCGAGGTCATGCGCAACCCGTCCACCTTGGTCCGGTCATAGCGTTTCAATCCCAGGTGCGACGCCGCAACCGTGGTCACCGTGCCGCTGGTGCCCACGATCTGGAACCCCGCACGCGCCTGCTCGTCCTTGTAGGGCGCGAACTCGGCCAGGTTCTCCTCGAAGAACCAGCTCATCAGCGCAAACCGGGCTGCGTCGTCCTCGACATCGCGGAACTGGTCGCGCAGCGTCGCCACGCCCAGTGGCACGCTTATCCAGTCCACCACCTTGGCGGTCGGAAACGGGCTGTCGGTGGTGTGAAACCCGGAATGCAGCCGCATGATCGCGCGCGGGCGGTCCCGCCGCGGCACGCGCGACAGGTCGATCCAGACCAGCTCGGTCGACCCGCCCCCAATATCGACCACCAGAAGCTGTTCGGTCTTGGTCGACACCAGCGGCGCACAGGAGATCACCGCCAGCCGCGCCTCCTCCTCCGGCAAGATGATGTCCAGTTGCAGCCCAGTCTCGCGCTTGACCGTGCGGATGAAATCCTGCGCATTGCGCGCCCGCCGACAGGCTTCGGTCGCAATCAGCCGCATCCGCTTGACGTTGTGGCGCTTGAGCTTCTGTTGACAGATCCGCAGCGCCTGCACCGTGCGCGCCATCGAGGCACGACTAAGGTTCCCGGTGCGCTCAAGCCCCTGCCCAAGCTGCACCGACTTTGAAAAGCTGTCCACCACATGAAACTGGCTGCCCTTGGGTTGGGCAATCAGCATGCGGCAACTGTTGGTGCCAAGGTCCAGTGCCGCATAAAGCTGCGCAGGATCCGGCGGTCTCGGCGCGGGGCTTTCAACCGGTTTCGGGAACGCGCCCGCACCTTCGGGACGCTTGGGCGCCATCTCGTCACGCCCTCCATTTCGAGTTGAGTCAAAGGTAGGCGCACCGTCGCCCCCGTGCAAGCTCTTTGTCGCCGCCCTATGCGAGCGGGTTGGTGAAAAAGCCACCCAGCAAGGCGTATTCCCGCATCAAGCGCGGACGGATCGCGTCGATCGTCACCGGAGCCAGATCGTCAAGCTCCAGCTTCATCTCCGACGCGTTCTCGCGCGAGATATCGACCGCATGCCCGGTCCTGGCCTGCAAATCGTCGGCAAGCCGGGCAAGCTCCGCGGTGCGATAAACCCTGTCATAAGCGCCCAGGTCGGGCCCGACGAACAATTCGGCGGGCAAGACGTGGTGGCGGATAACCGAGGCCGCTTGCATGTAATCCTCAAGATTGCTGAAAAAGAAATCCGGGTCCGGATCGGCCGTCAGATGCGCGAACTGCGGCCATTTCAGCTTTCGACTGTTGTGCAGCTCACCGAACTGCGCCACCCGGTTGGTATAGACCGACAAGAGCCGCTTGACCGGGTCGCGCACCACGCAAAAGCGCCAGTGATCCGCGACCGCTTCCCAGCGATGCGGGCGAAACCGGACCGTGGGATAAAGGCCATGCCAGACATCCATGTCATCAACCGTGCCCACATCGACCGTCACATCCGGATCTATCTGCGCCAGCGCGCGCTTGACGGTCGAACACCCGGCCTTGGGCAGCGCCATATAGGCGATCTTGTGGGCACTCACGATGATCGGCATCTCTGCCCTTCGCCGGGTTGTCTGTTTTATGCGTTACTGCTCGCAGAGCACACTAGCCACTTCGGCTGTGGAATTCAACGCTCGCTCCTGCGCGCGATCCCCGACAAACCGTGTTGAAACCCTCTCATACAGGACATGAGCATTTCGGGCCGCCCGCCCTCTCGCCGAGCGGCCACAAGGCGGTTATGATGGGGCGCGTCGCTTGTGCGCGTCATCGTGTCGAAAATCCGCCTTTGGTCACGCCTACGACTCTCTATTGAGGGGGTCACCGAGAGAGAGGGAATCATCCATGGCCGATGTCACAATCGTCTATTGGCGGGACATCCCCGCACAGGTCATCGTCGGCAAGGGCCGCCGGGGCAGCAAGATGCCCCTGCCCGAGCGTTTCGAACAGGCGATCGACCGCGCGGCGATGAAGGTGGGCGCGGCCGAGACCGACGCCTATCTCGCCGAATGGCGCAAGGCCCCGTCCTTCTCGGTCGACGGAGACCCCGCCGATGTCGCCGCGGCCGAAGCCGCCCGTATCGACGCGGAATATGATCAGGATCGCCTCAAGGCCCTGATCGCCAACGATGGATGGGCGTGAGCCCCGTATGCGCCTTTGGGAGCCGATCATGTCGCTTTTGAATTTCCGCAAGAAAGACACCACCCCCGGCGCCGCCAGCCCGGTCAGCCCGCAGGTTGAGGCATTCCTCAAGGGCTATTCGATCGAGGTGATGCCGCGCACCGCCGAAAAGGTCGAGAATTTCCGCGACCTGCTGCCCGCAGGCACGCGCGTCTACATTGCCCATATCGAGGGCACGCCCATCGAGGAGATGGTCGCCACCGCTGCGCGCCTTGCGCGCGATGGCTATCCGGTGATGCCGCATTTCCCGGCCCGCATCATCCACGATACCGCCATGCTGGAAAACTGGATCGCCATGTACCAGGGCGAAGCGGGTGTCGATCAGGCGCTCCTGCTCGCCGGTGGCGTGAACAAGCCGCATGGCGATTTCCACAGCTCGATGCAGTTGTTGGAAACCGGCCTCTTCGACAAGGCCGGGTTCAAGCGCCTGCATGTCGCCGGTCACCCCGAAGGCAACCGCGACATCGACCCCGATGGCGGCATGAAGAACGTCGAGGACGCCATCCACTGGAAGCAGAGATTTTCCGAGCGCACCGACGCGAAAATGGCCCTTGCCACGCAATTCGCCTTCGAGGCCGCGCCAATCGTGAAATGGGCCGACGGGTTGAAAGCCGCCGGAATCACCCTGCCCATCCATATCGGCATCGCCGGCCCGGCCAAGCTCCAGACCATGATCAAGTTCGCCGTGGCCTGCGGCGTCGGCCCCTCGATCCGCGTGCTTCAGCGCCGGGCGCGGGATGTCTCGAAACTGCTGCTGCCTTACGAGCCGACCGACGTGCTCACCGATCTCGCCGCCCACAAGGCGGCCAACCCCGACAGCCTGATCGAACAGGTCCATTTCTTCCCGCTCGGCGGGATCAAGACCAATGCCCAATGGGCGATCGACCACGGTGGCACCTCCGCCACCCCCGCCAGCCAGCAAGCGCAAGGATAAGTACATGACCCGCACCATCGTCGAATCGAAAACCAGGACCGCGATCATCGGATTTGATCAGCCCTTTTGCGTCATCGGCGAACGGATCAACCCCACCGGGCGCAAGATCCTCAACGAAGAGCTGGAACGCGACGATTTCAGCCGGGTCGAGGCCGACGCGCTGGCCCAGGTCGCAGCGGGCGCCACGGTGCTCGACATCAACTCGGGCGCGGTGTTCTCGAACAAGATGGCCGAAGATCCGCGTTATGCCGACAACAATTTCGTCGAACCCACGCTGATGCGGCAACTGGTCGAGGTGGTGCAGCGGGTCGTCGACGTGCCGCTCTGCATCGACAGCTCGGTGCCCGGCGCGCTGGAAAACGGCCTCGCCGCCGCCGAGGGACGCCCGCTTTTGAACTCCGTCACCGGCGAGGAAGAACGGCTCGAACTCGTGCTGCCGCTGGTCAAGAAATACAACGTGCCGGTGGTGGCGATCAGCAATGACGACACCGGCATTTCCGAAGACCCCGATGTGCGCTTCGCGGTGGCGAAAAAGATCGTCGAACGCGCCGCCGATTTCGGCATCCCGGCGCATGACATCGTGGTCGACCCGCTGGTCATGCCGATCGGCGCGATGGGCACCGCCGGTTTGCAGGTCTTTACCCTCGTGCGCCGCCTGCGCGAGGAACTGGGCGTCAACACGACCTGCGGCGCGTCCAACATCTCGTTCGGCCTGCCCAACCGCCACGGCATCAACAACGCCTTCCTGCCCATGGCGATCACCGCGGGCATGACCAGCGCCATCATGAACCCGGTCGCCCTGCCCATCGGACCGACGAAAATCGCCGAGAAGAAGGCCGAAGTGGCCGCGGCCGGAATCATCCTGCCCGAGGACATCGACGATGAAACCTTCGTCACGCTTTTCGGTCTGGGCTCCACCAAACCCCGCGCCGGCAAGGAGATGGAGGCGATCCGCGCCGCCAATTTCCTGACCAACAACGATGATGGCGGCGCCGAGTGGATCAACTTCAACAAGGTCGCTCCGAAGCCCGGTCACGAAAACCGAGGTCGCGCCGGTCGCACCGGAGGCCGCCGCCGCCGCGCCTGATCCATGTTCGAACCCCGTGACCCTGCGCGAATGCAACACCGCGGGGTCACGAGCCTTTCAGGCATTCAGCACTTGATCCGTTGCAATACCTCGCCGACCCTATGTGACAAGATCCGCCTCTGCGCGATAGCGCCGCATCCACTCCGCGTTCGTCGCATCGGAGAGTTTCGCCACGTTGGCCTTGAGGCTACCCGCCTCCGGTTCCGGCACACCAAGGCTGCGACAGATACGCCCGACAGCTTCGGCCGGAGTCTCGGAGAGACCCTCATACCCAACTTTCAGCGGAATAATGCCCTGGTCCTCGAACCAGCTTCGCCAGCCCGCGTCAAACCGCTCCAGTTCCGCCAGTTTGGCGCCAATCCGATGAAAGTCGTATTCCGGTTCGCGCGGGGGCGCGATGCGTTCAAGCTCTGTTCCGTCCGGGGCCATGTGCCAAAGACCGGACTGTTCTGCCCTCACCAGTGAAACCGCCTGTGCAAGTTTGTCCTCCCGCGTGAGGTGAATATAGAGGATCTCGCCGAAAGCGGCTTGCAGTCGGTCCCGGTCAGAAGGAAGCCCGGGGTAAACCGTGTCGATCGTCGCGGACAGGTCGTCCAGATTCTCCCGCATCAGGCGAAGGCCCATGATGGGCGTTGCGCCCCGGCCGGCCGCAATGGCAGCCCTGAGATAAGCGGCGCAATACTCCGCCTCGCTCAACCCGTCGCGGGCCGGTAGGCGCCATCTTCGCGCCCATACCGGATCGACATCGTGCATGAAAAAGGAATCCGGATCGCCCGCAACCCCGCTTGACGCCAGCAGATCACAAAGCAACGTGCTCCCGGTTCTGGAGGTGCTGCAAATGATGTAGCTATCCATGATCTTGCTCGAACCCACCCTTCGCCCCCAAAATCCACCGTTACCGACACGCACGCAACCCAGCCGACCGCAACGAGGCCTGGCCACAGCTTATGCGAGGTTGAACATATCAGGCAACGATCAGACCTTTGATCGGGGTATTTTGGCTTTGCTTCCTGCCACGCTCGGCTAAAGTTCCGCCATGATCACCCTTCTCGCCGATATCGGCGGCACCAACAGCCGCCTTGCACTGGCCCGCGACGGCAAGCTCGAGCACGCCACCATCTGCAGCCTTGGCAATGACCACAGCCCCGGCCTTGTTCCGATGCTGGCCGATTACGCCGCGGCCCGATCCGCCCGCCCGGCGCGGTTGATCCTTGCCGCCGCCGGGCCGGTCACCGATGGGCATGTGCGCCTCACCAACCGCCCCGGGTGGTCCTGCTCGGCCGCCGACCTGGCCGACGCCACCGGCGCTGCGCAGGTCACCCTGCTCAACGATCTTCAGGCGATGGGTCATGCTCTGGCCGTTCCCGAGATTGCTGGCGGCCCGCTGACCCAAACGCGCCTCGCATTGGCCATCGGTACCGGCCTGAACGCCGCGGTGGCGCATCCGGTGGCGAACCGCACATTCGTGCCCCCCGGCGAGAGCGGCTATCAATCCCTGCCCTTCACGCATGAGGCCGACGCGCCGATCCTGGCCGCACTCGCCCGTGATTTCGGCTCGAACACGGCCGAGGCCCTGCTCTCCGGTCCGGGGATCATGCGCGCGCATCGCCTGATGACCGGCGAGAGTCGCACAGTGCGCGACGTCCTTGCCACGGCCCCGGACACCCGCGCGCTCGTCCTGCGCGCACTCGGCGCCACGCTCGGCTCGCTTGCGCTGATGCATCTGCCCTATGGCGGACTCTACCTTGCGGGCAGCGTCGGGCGGGCACTTCACGCCTATCTCGACAGCCCGGATTTTCGCCATCAGTTCACCGCGCGCGGCGCCTATAGCGACCTCATGACCCGCTTTGAGCTGCGCTGCATCGACGATGACCTCGCCCCGCTGCACGGCCTTGCCCGCCTGTCATGCGAGACCTGACTTATGCAGTCCTCATTCGCAGGGCCAGGCTGCATTCCTACCGAACGCCGGGTGACGCATCTCGCTGCCCGCGACGATCCCCATCTGCCGGGCCAGACCGCCATTGATCTCCAGCACCGCCTTCACGTCGCGCCCGCCCCGGATCACCGTTTCGTCATGCGGTCGCGCCTCGTGATGCACCTTCACCACGCGCCCGACGTCATCGAGGAAGATCATGTCGAGCGGAATAAGCGTGTTCCTCATCCAGAACCCAACCGGACCCGATCGCGGAAAAAGAAACAGCATCCCGCGACTTTGCGACAGGCTTTCGCGATGCATGAGGCCCTGGGCCCGCTCCTGCGCCGTGACCGCCAGTTCGACACCGAACCGCGCCTGTCCCCATGGCCCACGCAGCGTGACCTCGTCGTTTCGGCACTCCGCGGCGGCCACGCCACTCGCGATCACGCCCAGGATGAGCGCAAGCGACCAGACCATTTGACGCCACATCAGACCCACGCCATCACTCTTCCACGGCTTTCACACCAGCTTCCCATGCGCAGATCTCGGTTGCCATGCGCCCGCGCTTGCCGTCGATCACCCGCATGGCCAGCGCCTCGCCGGGCTGCAAATCGGCCAGCCCGGATCGCCGCAGCACCTCGATATGCAGGAATACATCCTCGGAGCGGCCAAAGACATTGGCAAAGCCGAACCCCTTGGCCTTGTCGAACCACTTCACCCGTGCCGGTTCCAGCGGCGCGCTGCGGATCACCTCGGGGTCGATCTGCTCGAAATCAGCCAGCGGTGCCCCTTCGGTGCTGGCCGGTGGTTCTATGCTCAGGATCTCGACCGCCTGAACCCCGCGGTCGGTTTCCTGCACGCAGATTTCGACCAAAGCACCATCCGCGATGGAACTCTGCCCATAGTTTCTAAGGACATTCGCATGAAGCAGAATGTCCGGCCCGCCTTCGTCGGCCACCACAAACCCAAAACCCTTGACAGGGTCGAACCATTTTACATGACCGGATACGTTACGGGTGCTGTTCCCATCTTGCATCAACTCGTGATTTCCGTCAGTTTTTTCATCCCCAGATCAGTCCGTGATGCGCAATGGCGGGCTGAGTTGCAAGCATAAAAAGTTACCCGATTTTCAAGACAATGCATTTCACGTAACGTGAAATTCACGGGCTCAACCTCTGAATCACCCATTCCTGCGCGACCTCTTCGCGGCTCCAGCGAAACCTGTCATGCAGGCGGAACGCCCCATCCGCCCAGAACTCGATCTCGACCGGGGTGAGGCGATAGCCCCCCCAGAACGGCGGGCGCTCCGGGTTGGGGCCGTGCTTCGCGGTTACCCGGGCGACCTCGGCCATCAATGCCCCGCGCGACGAAAGCGGCTGTGACTGTTGCGACGCCCAGGCCCCAAGGCGGCTCTTGAGCGAGCGACTGGCATAGTATTCATCCGCCTGTGACCCGTCCTCCCGGGTGATCGTGCCGCGCACCCGGATCTGGCGGCGCAGGCTTTTCCAGTGCATCACGAAAGCGGCCTTGCCCGCGTGATCAAGCTCCTGCGCCTTCGCACTGCCGTAATTGGTGTAAAACACAAAGCTTTCGGCCTCGATCTCCTTGAGCAACACCATCCGCACATTGGGCAGCCCCCCGGCATCCACCGTCGCCAGCGCGATCGCGTTGGGATCGTTGACCTCGCTGGCCTCGGCCTCGGCCAGCCAGCTTCGCGCGATGGCGAACGGATCGTCGCCTGCGAAAATTCCACCTCTGTCGCTCATCCGCCACCCTCTATCCGCACCACATGACCGGGCACCCTTGCCCTTGATGCAACCTAGCCGATCGCCTAAAGATTTCAATCATCTGCAAACGGCCGGTTCAGGGCTCTCCGGACCCGGGCAAGGGATCACGAGGAAAACGCATGTCGAACAATCTGATGACGGGCAAACGAGGCCTGATCATGGGACTTGCCAATGACAAGTCCATCGCCTGGGGAATCGCGCGTGCCTGCGCAGACGCAGGCGCCGAAATGGCCTTTACCTACATGGGCGAGTCGTTTCGCAAACGTGTGGCCCCCCTGGCCGAGCGGATCGGCGTCGAGATGCTGATCGACTGCGACGTCTCCGACCCGGCCTCGATCGACACCGCCTTTTCCGAGATCGAGGCGAAATGGGGCAAGCTCGATTTCATCGTCCACGCCATCGGCTTTTCCGACAAGACCGAGCTGCGCGGCCGCTATGTCGATACCAGCCGCGACAATTTCCTGATGACCATGGATATCAGTTGCTACAGCTTCACCGCCGTGATGCAGCGCGCCGAGAAACTGATGGGCGATGGCGGCAGCGCCCTCACGCTCACCTATTACGGCGCCGAACAGGTCATGCCGCATTACAACGTCATGGGGCTGGCCAAGGCCGCGCTGGAGGCGTCGGTCAAGTATATCGCCGAGGATCTGGGCAAGGACGGCATCCGCGTCAACGCGATCAGCGCTGGCCCGATCAAGACGCTGGCCGCCTCGGGCATCGGCGATTTCCGCTATATCCTCAAATGGAACGAACTCAATTCGCCGCTGCGCCGCAACGTGACCATCGACGACGTGGGAAAATCCGCGCTCTACCTGCTCTCGGATCTGGGCTCGGGCGTGACCGGCGAAACCCTGCACGTGGACGCGGGCTATCACGTCGTCGGCATGAAAGCCGTGGACGCCCCCGATATCGACGCCACCAACGGGCGCAAGGACTGATCCGCGATGGAAGCGGCCCACCTGATCGCGTTCAACCTGACGCTGCTCGCGGCCATGGCCTCGCCCGGGCCTGCCATGCTTTTGTCGGTCCGCGCCACGCTCACCGGCGGGCGCGCGCATGGCATCGTCACGGGCCTCGGGCTGGGCACCATGGCGGCGGCATGGACCGGGCTGGCGCTGCTTGGGCTCGATACGCTTTTCGCGCTCTTTCCCTGGGCCTACATGACGATGAAGATCGCGGGCGCGCTCTATCTTCTGTGGATCGCCTACGGCATGTGGCGCGATGCCCGCACGCCGCTCGCCCCCGCCTCCGGACCCTTGCGCCGGCGTCGTGCCTTCCTTTCCGGTCTCATGGTCAATCTCGCCAATCCGAAATCGGTGATCTTCGCGGCCTCGGTCCTGATCGTGATCTTTCCCGCCGGGCTCGGCGCGGCCGAAAAGGCGCTGATCGTGGCCAATCACCTCGCCGTTGAATGGATTTCCTACACGCTCTTCGCGCTCGCCCTCTCGACAGGGCCCGCCCGCGACGGGTATCTGCGTCTCAAACCGCTCCTCGATCGCATCGCCGCCGCCGTGCTGGGCGCTCTGGGGATGCGGCTTCTGACCGACCGCTGAAGGGACATCACATGACCGACCGCCTGCCCCATGAAAAAGGTTTCCACATAAGCTGGGACCAGATTCACCGCGACAGCCGTGCCCTGGCCTGGCGGCTCGACGGGTTCGGCCCCGAAGATGGCGGCTGGCGCGCCGTGGTCGCGATCACCCGTGGCGGCATGGCCCCGGCCATGATCGTCGCGCGCGAGCTCGATATCCGCACCATCGACACGGTCAGCATCAAGAGCTACCACTACCAGCATCAGGGCGAGGCCGAATTGCTCAAGGCCCCCGACGCCAGCCTCATGGGCGACGGCAGCGGCATTCTCGTGATCGACGATCTGGTGGATTCCGGCAAAACCCTCGAACTGGTGCGGCAGATGTATCCAAAGGCCCATTTCGCCACCGTCTATGCCAAGCCCAAGGGCCGCGAACAGGTCGACACCTTCATCACCGAGGTCAGCCAGGATACCTGGATCTTCTTTCCCTGGGACATGGCGCTGCAGTATGTCGAGCCCTATCGCGGCGTGGATTGAGACGGATCAAACGCCGCTTTCCCAACGGCTTTGCATCTCCGCTGGGCTGACATCCTCGATCGCCTGCGCCACGAACCAGCGATGCCCCCAAGGGCAGAAAAACTGCCCCACCCGCTCGCCATAGCTCTGATCCGCAGGCTCTCGGGTCACGGTTGCGCCCGCATCACGCGCCTTGGCGATCACCGCGTCGCAATCCTTAACCATCACGTGCAGACTGACCGGCGTGCCACCCAACCGATCCGGCGAAACCGCGCCGAAATCCGGGTATTCATCGGCGATGAAAAGCACCGTCTCACCGATCCGGAATTCTGCGTGCCCCAATCGACCATCCCCTGACGGGTCGGTCATCCGGAAAAGCTCTTCGGCCCCGAACACCTCACGGTAGAATTCCAGCGCGTCGGCTGCGCCTTTTGCACAAAGATATGGAGAAACTGTCTGCGCCATCATCGTCCCCTTTACATTCACTCTATAATTACGTTACGTTCCGTATTGAAATGAGTCAAGTACCTGGAAAACGCGGCCGCCCACGCTCTGCCGATGCCCGCCGCAAGGCGCTCGCCGCGGCACGCCACCTTCTTATGGAGGACGGGTTGGGCCGCCTCAGCATCGAGGCAGTGGCGCGCGCCGCAGGCATCGGCAAACCCACGATCTATCGCAACTGGGCCAATCTTCAGGAACTGGCCATGGAGGCGCTCATCACCGTCGCACCCGCCGAAAGCACGCCCGATCCCGACCTGTCCCCACAGGCGGCGCTCACGGCCCAGTTGACCCGCCTCGTGCAGAGCTTCTCCTCCACCCGCGGTCGCCAGATCACGATTGCGCTGGCCTCCGCCGATCCCGAAAGCGAATTCACGCGCGCGTTCCGCAACCGCGTCATCCTGTCCGCCCGGGCCCACGGGCGCGCGCTCATCGAAGCCGCTATCGCCCGCGGCGATCTCTCCGCGCCGCAGGACATGGAAACCCTGCTCGACATGATCTATGGTCCGCTGTTCTTTCGTATCCTCGCTGGCCATCAGCCCCTCGACAGCAATTTCGCCGACTCCCTCGCACGGGCGGCATTCGATTTGCTCAGGAACCCGGCGCGCTGACCGTCTCCTGCTCTTTTCAATCGGCTTCCCGGCGGTTAGCGTCGGCGCGTCAACGGCCGGTTTGTCCGTTGTTTAGATTGTTTCAGACCTGCAAGACTCGGGGGGGCGACCCTCGATCGCGCACCAACACGAGCGAGCCGCCCGATGACCACCCGCACAACTGCCACCTTCCCGCCCCCCGTAATGGAAGCCCGCCGCTGGCTCGATGGCGTCGATTTCTCCGCCCGTCCGCTCATCAACGTGAGCCAGGCCGCCCCGGTCGCCCCGCCGCCCGACCCGATGCTCGACGCCATGGCCGAGATCATCCGCACCGACCCTGCCGCGCATCTCTATGGCCCGGTGCTGGGCCTGCCCGACCTGCGCGCACAGGTGGCCGACGAATGGGCCCGTGCCTATGGCGGCACGGTGTCGCCCGATCACGTCGCCATCACCTCGGGCTGCAATCAGGCCTTCTGCGCCGCGCTTCAGGCCCTGACCGGCGAAGGCGACGAGGTCATCCTGCCTACACCATGGTATTTCAACCATAAAATGTGGTGCGACATGACCGGCGTCACGGCTGTGCCGCTGCAAACCGGCGCCGGGCTCATCCCCGATCCCGAAACGGCCCGCGCGCTCATCACCCCGCGCAGCCGCGCCATCGTGCTGGTCACGCCCAACAATCCCGGCGGGGTGGAATACCCGCCCGAAACCGTGCGCGCCTTCTTTGATCTGGCCCGCGAAACCGGGCTGAAACTGATCGTCGATGAAACCTATCGCGACTTTCATTCCCGGCCCGGCGCACCGCATGATCTTTTCACCACGCCCGGCTGGGTTGACACGCTGATCCAGCTCTATTCCTTCTCAAAGGCATATCGGCTCACCGGCCACCGCGTCGGCGCGATGACCGCCGCGCCCGCGATCCTGGCCGAGGCCGAGAAATTTCTCGACACCGTCACCATCTGCCCCAATCAACTGGGCCAGCACGCGGCCCTTTGGGGGATGCGCCATCTTGGCCAATGGCTCGCCGGGGAACGTGCCGAGATCCTTGACCGCCGCGCCGCCATCGAAGAGGGCTTTCCGCCGCTGGCAGACAAGGGCTGGCGGCTTCTCGGCGTTGGCGCCTATTTCGCCTATGTCGAACACCCGTTCGACATCCCCTCGAACGAACTCGCGCCCGAACTGGTCCACAGCGCGGGCGTGCTCACGCTACCCGGCACCATGTTCATGCCCGACACCGATCCCGCGGGCAGGCGCCAGTTGCGCATCGCCTTTGCCAATGTCGACCGCGCCGGCATCTCCACGCTGTTCGACCGGCTGGGCGGCGCCAGCCCCTGACACGCCGCGCCCGTCGCCAACCCTTGCCCCCGCCCCGCCAAAGCACTAGACAACCCCGAGTTTGCAAACACCTTCCTGTCCAAAGGGGCGCATATGGCACGCGGCACCACCTCGAAAACCCTCGTCTGGATTCTCATGGCCCTGCTCATACTTGGGCTGGGCGGGTTCGGCGTGACCAACCTCTCGGGTAATATCCGCACCATCGGCTCGGTCGGCGGGCAGGACATCACCGTGAACGCCTATGTGCGCGCCCTGCAAGATGAAATTCGCGCCCGCGAGGCCGAAACCGGCGAGCCTATCCCGTTTTCACAGGCCCGCGACATGGGGCTCGACCAGGTGGCCCTTGCCCGACTGATCGCCAGCACCGCGCTCGACAACGAAACCGTGCAACTGGGCCTGTCGGTGGGCGATGCCAACCTGCGTGACCAGCTCTTGCAGATCCAGGGCTTCCAGGGGCTCGACGGCAGTTTCGACCGCGACGGATACCGCTTCTACCTCGACCGCACCAACCAGTCCGAGGCCGAGTTCGAAGAGGGCCTGCGCAGGGAAATCGCCCGCGGTCTTTTGCAGGCCGCGGTCCTCTCGGGCGTGACCGCCTCGCCCACCTATGCCGACACGATCGTCTCGCACCTGGCCGAGCGGCGCAACTTCACCTGGGCGCGCCTTTCCGAAGCCGATCTCGACACCCCCCTGGGCGAGCCGACCGAGGCACAGCTCGCCGCCTTTCACTCCGAGAACGCCGAGCGGTTCATGCAGCCCGAGATGAAGCGCATCACCTATGCCTGGCTTTCGCCCGACATGATCCTCGATCAGGTCGAAATCGACGAGGCCACCCTGCGCAGCCATTACGAGGATCGCGAGGACGAATTCAACCGCCCCGAACGCCGCCTCGTCGAACGGCTCGTCTTTGCCGATGAAGCCGCCGCCGAAGCCGCCAAGATCACCATCGAATCCGGCGACAAGAGCTTCGAGGACATCGTCGCCGAACGGGGTCTCGATCTCTCCGATGTCGATATGGGCGACGTGCTGCCCTCCGACCTCGGTGACGCCGGCCCTGCCGCCTTCAACGCCGACCCCGGCACCACCATCGGCCCCTTCCCCACCGATCTCGGCCCCGCGCTCTTTCGCGTCAACGCCGTCCTCCCGGCCAGCAGCATGCCCTTCGAAGAGGCCGCCGCGATGATCCGCGACGACCTCGCCCTTGGCCGCACCCGCCGCCAGATCGAGGACCAGATGAACCCGGTCGACGACCTGCTCGCCGCCGGGGCCTCGATCGAGGAACTGGCCGAGGAAACCGAGATGCGGCTCTTCACCCTCGACTGGACCCCCAGCATCTCCGAGGGGGCCGCGGGCTACGAGGCCTTTCAGGAAGCCGCCGCTGCACTCTCGCAGGACGATTTCCCCGAACTGATCGCGCTCGACGATGGCGGGATCGTGGCAATGCGGCTCGACGAGATCCTGCCGCCCCGCCAGCTATCGCTGGACGAGGTCCGCGACGATGTGACCGCCGCATGGGAAGAGGCCGAACTGACCCGACGCCTCACCGAAAAGGCCGAGGCACTCCTGCCCCAGGTCACGCCCGAGGCCGACATGGCCGCGCTCGGCCTCACTGTCACGCAGGAAACCGGAATCACCCGTGGCGCCTTCATCCCCGGCATGCCCGAGAACTTCCTGACCCGCGTCTTTGCCATGCAAGAGGGCGAAGCGCGGATCATCGACCTGCCCGCCGGGGTCGCGCTGGTGCGACTCGACGCGATCCAGCCCCCCGATGAAAACGACGAAGCCGTGCCCGCCCTGCGCGACGCGCTCACTGAACAGGCCAGCTCCTCGCAGGCGCAGGATTTATTCCAGTATTACATCAACGACCTGCAAGCGCGCGCCGGGCTGCAACTCGACCAGACCGCGATCAACGCCGTTCTGGCCAATTTCCAATAGGACCACGATGGAACTCACACCGTCCTTCGATGATTTCGCCGCCGCCCATGCGCGCGGCGAGAACCAATTGGTCTATACCCGCCTCGCCGCCGATCTCGATACGCCCGTATCCCTGATGCTCAAGCTCACGGGTGCGGCGCGCGATGCCTTCATGCTCGAATCGGTCACCGGGGGCGAGGTCCGGGGCCGCTATTCGATCATCGGCATGAAGCCCGACCTGATCTGGCAGTGCCACGGCACGCAAAGCCGCCTCAACCGACAGGCCCGTTTCGATCCCGACGGGTTCGAGGATCAACCGGGCGATCCGCTCGACAACCTGCGCGCGCTGCTGGCCGAATCGCGGATCGACCTGCCCGATGACCTGCCCGCCGCCTCCGCCGGGCTCTTCGGCTATCTCGGCTATGACATGATCCGGCTGGTCGAACATCTGCCCGACGTGCCGCCTGACCCGCTTGGCCTGCCCGATGCCATGCTTCTGCGTCCCTCGGTCATTTGCGTGCTCGACGGGGTCAAGGGCGATGTGACGGTCTGCGCGCCCGCATGGGCCGATGCCGGGCAATCCGCCCGCGCCGCCTATGCCCAGGCCGCCGAACGGGTGATGGACGCGGTGCGCGACCTCGACCGCGCCCTGCCCCGGCAGGCCCGCGACCTCGGGCACGCCTCCGAAACCGGCGAACCGGTCTCGAATATCTCCAAACCCGACTATCTGCAGGCCGTCGAAAAGGCCAAGGCGTATATCCGCGCGGGCGACATCTTCCAGGTCGTGCCGTCGCAACGCTGGGCACAGCCCTTCGCGCTGCCGCCCTTCGCGCTCTATCGCAGCCTCCGGCGCACCAACCCTTCGCCCTTCATGTTCTATTTCAATTTCGGCGGCTTCCAGGTGATCGGCGCCAGCCCCGAGATCCTCGTCCGGGTCTTCGGCAACGAGGTCACGATCCGCCCCATCGCCGGCACCCGCCCCCGTGGCCAGACCCGCGAAGATGATCTCGCCCTCGAACAGGATCTGCTTTCGGACGAAAAGGAACGCGCAGAGCACCTGATGCTGCTCGATCTCGGGCGCAACGATACCGGGCGGGTGTCGAAAATCGGCACCGTCCGCCCGACCGAGCAATTCATCATCGAACGCTATTCCCACGTCATGCATATCGTCTCGAACGTGGTGGGCGAACTGTCCGACGATCACGACGCCCTCTCGGCCCTGCTCGCAGGCCTGCCCGCCGGCACCGTCTCGGGCGCGCCGAAAGTGCGCGCCATGCAGATCATCGACGAGCTGGAACCCGAGAAACGCGGCGTCTATGGCGGCGGCGTGGGCTATTTCTCCTCGGGCGGTGACATGGATGTCTGCATCGCCCTGCGCACCGCCGTGGTCAAGGACGACACCCTCTATATCCAGGCCGGGGGTGGCGTCGTCTATGACAGCGACCCCGAGGCCGAGTACCAGGAAACGGTGCACAAATCCAACGCCATCCGCCGCGCCGCCGCCGATGCCGCGCGTTTCACCGGCAATGGCAACGCGTGATCCCGGCCCCGGGCGCGGGCGCAAGCCGCGCAAACCCCGCCCCGCCTCTTCATCTGACCGGAAATACCTCGGGGGTGTGGGGGCAGCGCCCCCACGCATGACCCCGAACCACGCCCCCCGCCTGATCCTCTTCAACAAACCCTATGGCGTGCTGACCCAGTTCACCGACCGGTCCGATCCGCCCCGCCCCACGC
This sequence comes from Aquicoccus porphyridii, assembly GCF_008369105.1. Classification (GTDB taxonomy): domain Bacteria; phylum Pseudomonadota; class Alphaproteobacteria; order Rhodobacterales; family Rhodobacteraceae; genus Aquicoccus; species Aquicoccus porphyridii. The sequence goes on from NZ_VINQ01000001.1 coordinate 419,600, forward strand.
TCGCCGATTACATCACTGAAAAAGGCGTCTACCCCGCCGGTCGCCTCGACCGCGACAGCGAGGGGCTCCTGCTTCTGACCGATGACGGCCCGTTGCAGGCCCGCATTTCCAACCCGCGCTTCAAACTGCCCAAGACCTACCTCGCGCAGGTCGAGGGCATCCCCGATGCGGCCACGCTCGACACCCTGCGCCGGGGTGTCACGCTCAAGGACGGTCTGACCCGCCCGGCCCAAGCGCGGGTGATCGCCGAACCCGCATGGCTCTGGCCCCGCATCCCGCCCGTGCGCCAGCGCAAGACCGTTGCCGATAGCTGGATCGAGCTCACCATCACCGAAGGCCGCAACCGACAGGTCCGCCGCATGACCGCCGCCGTGGGCCACCCCACCCTGCGGCTCATCCGCGTCGCCATCGGCGACTGGCGCCTGGGCGATCTCGCCCCCGGCGACTGGTGCCTGGCTGCCGCGCACGGCCCATCCTGAGAGGCAAAGGGCAGTACATTTTCAGTCGTTGAAAAGAGTTGGCGGACCCAAGAGGATTCGAACCTCTGGCCTCTGCCTTCGGAGGGCAGCGCTCTATCCAGCTGAGCTATGGGTCCAACTGCGCCCCATATAACTTCCCATGTCCGGTGCCGCAATCCGCAAAATCGCGCTTTGGGACTGGACTTCACCACCGTGATCCGGAAACTCGCCGGAATGGTCGTGAAATCGCATCCCCTTTGGCTCCTCGTCATGCTTCAGGCGTCCGTTTCGGCGGCCTCGCTGGTGGTCGAGATCGTTGCCGGGCGGATGCTGGCCCCCTATGTCGGCATGTCGCTTTACACCTGGACCTCGATCATCGCCGTGGTGCTGGCGGGGTTTTCCGCCGGGCATTGGTGGGGCGGGCGGTTGGCCGAACGCGACGGGGCGTCGGCGCTGGCGCGCACCGGCTGGGCCACGCTGGGTGCGGCGCTGACAACCGGCGCGGCGCTGTGGCTCCTGGGCTGGCTGGCGGCGCCCGTGCTGGGGGCCCTCGCCCATCCGGTCTGGGGCATTGCCGCGCTTTGCATGGCGGTCTTTTTCCTGCCTTCCTTCTTTGCCGGTGTGCCCGCCCCGGTGCTGGCCAAGATTGCCGTCGATGACAGCATCCGCCCGGGCCGGGCGCTGGGCGCGATGTTCGCCTCGGGTGCGATCGGGGCCATCGCGGGCACGCTTCTGGCCGGGTTTCTCTCTATCTCGTGGCTTGGCACCGCGCTTACCCTCGCCCTCATCACCGCCGTCTATGCGCTGGCGGCGGTGCTGTTGCTTGCCATGGCGCAACGCCTCTCGGCCTCGTCGGTAACAGCTGTGGCCCTTGCCCTCGCCCTGTCCGGCGCCGCGCTCGCCGCCCCCCGGCCCTGCACGGTGGAAAGCCGCTACTTCTGCCTGCGCTCGGTCGATGTTTCGGCCGACCCGCAAAGCCCGGTCCGGATGATGGTGATCGACCACCTGACCCACGGAATCAGCGCCCATGACCAGCCTCTGGTGATGTTCACCGAACATGCCGCCATGCTCGATGCGCTGGCCCGGCTGCGTGCCCCGCGCGCGGATTTCACCTCGTTCTTCATCGGTGGTGGAAACTACGCGGTGCCGCGCGCCTTTGCGCATCGCGGCGCTGGCGCCATGAGCGTGGCCGAGATCGACCCCGCCGTGACCGCCATGGCGGCGCGCGATTTCTGGTTCGACCCCACAACCGCCGAGGTGCTGCACCAGGACGCCCGCCGCGCGCTCTTGGAGCGGCCCGACCGCTATGACATCATTATCGGCGACGCCTTCACCGATGTCGCCGTGCCCGCGCATCTGGTCACGCGCGAGTTTTTCGAACTCGTCGCCACCCGCCTGACCGCGAATGGCAGCTACCTGATGAATGTGATTGATTACGAAGGCCGCCTCGATGCGCTGGCCTCGCTTGCCCGAACGCTGGACGCCGTCTTTCCGTCGGTAGAAATCTGGACATCGACCGCGCCACCCGTTCCCGGTGCGCGGGTTGTCTTTGTCATTGCCGCCGGTCAGGCGCCAACCAATGTCGCAAGCTTCAACGCCCCGGCCCCCGGGCCAACGACATTCGCTGCGATCGACCCGGGATGGATCGCGCGCCTCATTTCAACGAAGGGCATGATACTGACCGACGATTTCGCGCCGATCGACAGGCTTGTCGGACGACCGGATTAGCCCCAAAGAGCCCCCGGTCGCCCGACGCTTACGCGGTCGATCACTCGACGACGTTGCCGTATTTGTCGTAGACCGGCTCTTCCATGATAACCACGGGTGCCGGTTCTTCCTGCTGAGCACAGGCGGCAAGGAAACCGACGGTGGCCAGCGCGGCAGCAAACTTCATAAACTTCATCGTTTCTGTCCTCTGTTATGCAGATAACCACAGATTAACCGGGCCATTTCGGCTTGTCACGCGATTCGGCCGCGATTACTCCCCATTAACGTGTTTTGGCGGCTTTTTGCTACATTCCAAGACCCCTGTCCCGCCACATCACCCAAGCAGATCATGCGCCAGTTCAAGCGCCTCGATCAGCCGGTCAACCTCCTCGCGCGTGTTATAAAGCCCGAACGAAGCCCGGCATGTCGCGCTCACCCCGAGGTGGTCCATCAAGGGGTTTGCACAATGATGGCCCGCGCGCACCGCCACGCCCTTCTTGTCGAGAATGGTCGAGATGTCATGCGCATGCGCCGCCCCTTCCATGGTGAAGGAAAAGATCGCCGCCTTGCCCGGCGCCGTGCCCTGAAGCCCGAGCCAGTTCAGCCCCTTGAGCCGCTCGCTCGCATAGGCCGCGATGTCCGCCTCATGCGCCGCGACGTTCTCCATGCCAAGCGTCATCAGGTATTCAAGCGCGACACCCATCCCGATCTGCTGCACGATGCCGGGCGTTCCGGCCTCGAATTTCATCGGCGGATCGTTATAGATCACCTCGTCCCGGCTGACTTCGCGGATCATGTCGCCGCCACCGATAAACGGGCGCATCTCCTCCATCCGCTCGCGCCGGATAAAGATCGCCCCCGATCCCGATGGCCCGTAAAGCTTGTGCCCGGTCACGGCGTAGAAATCGCATCCGATCTCTTCGACATCGACCGGCAGATGCACCGCCCCCTGGCTGCCATCCACCAGCACCGGCACGCCTTTTTCCCGGGCTGCGTCACAGACCGCCTTTACATCAACAACGGTCCCCAAGACGTTGGAAACATGCGTGATCGCAACGAGTTTCGTTCTCGGCCCGATGGCGTCGATGAGTTTTTGCGGGTCAAGCGCCCCGGTCGCATCCACGTCGACCCATTTCAGCACCACGCCCTGCCGCTCGCGCAGGAAATGCCAGGGCACGATATTGGCGTGATGCTCCATCACCGACAGCACGATCTCGTCGCCCGGCTCCATCCGTGGCGCGGCCCAGCCATAGGAAACGAGGTTGATCGCCTCGGTGGTGCCGCTGGTGAACACGATCTCGCGCTCGTCACGCGCCCCCAGGAACCGCGCCACGATGCCCCGCACGGCCTCGTATTTCTCGGTCGCGAGGTTCGAAAGGTAATGCAAGCCCCTGTGAACATTGGCATATTCATGGCTATAGGCGTGCGTCACCGCGTCGATCACGCATTGCGGCTTTTGCGCGCTCGCCCCGTTATCGAGATAGGTGAGCGGCTTGCCATTCACTTCGCGCGAGAGGATCGGAAAATCGGCCCGGACCCGTTCGACGTCATACATCTCAGATGCCCCCTTCGGCACTCGCCCCGATCAGGAGCAGAAAGAACATAAGCCCCATCACCAGCAGGAAAAAACTCAGGATCATCACGCCAACCGCGCGCATCCGGCTGCCAAAGCCATGCGCGGAATCGATGAACACGACCAGGATAAACAGCATCCAGATGCTGGCCACGAACCCGGCCATTTGGGCCAGCCCCGGCAGAACAACCGCCAGAATGGTCAGCGAAACCTGAAGCCCCACCTGCACCAGCTCGATCCATGCCATCACCGCCAGCATATCGCCCAGCTCGGCCTTGCCGCCAAGCACCCGCCCGGCCCACAAGAGCACAAAGACCGAGATCACCAGCCCCCCGGTGACGAAAATCGCCAGCAGGCCGGGCGAAAGAAACACCGGCGGCATCGCCTCGACCGCCTCCGGCGCGGGCGGAAACAGCTGCATATTGATCGAAACCACCAGCGCATTGAGCACCGCCGCCAGAACGACCGTCATCCAGAGCACCTGGTTCGACACCGAACGGCGAATCGCAAGGATCGTCGCGGCCGCTTCGTTCGGGGCCAGGAACGTGCTCTTGGCAAGGTTTTGAAAGTCGATCGTCATGTTCCCCTCCAGCCAGCGGCCATACCCGACACCCAAAACCACAAAAACACCGCCAACCACAAGGCCCCGACCAGCGTGAGACCGGGCCCGGGGCCGACAAAACCCGCCACCAACCCGTTGAGAAGAATGAGCGGCGTCGAGGCCAGAAGCGCCCAGAAAAGCGCCATGCGCGCGTCATAGGGCGATAAACGCGCGCCCATCGCCCGCGCCACCAGCCACGCAACAAAACCCAGCCCGTAAAACAGCAGCGGCGCGATGAAGAGCCACGCCATCAACGCCCCGCCCAGCAATTCGCCCAGGGCCTCCCCCGCCAGGTGCGCCTCGCGCGCAAGGCGCGGCCATTGCGCGATGAACACCACCACGCAGGCCCCCATCAGAACGGCAAGCGCGCGATCTTCGCGCGGCCCTGCGGCCAGATGCCGCCGCACCACCTTTCGCGGTCCACGATAGGTGGCCGCTATGTCGCCCAGAACCGACATCAGCCGCGCCGACGCGCAAGCCACCCTTCGAGTCGCATGGTGATCTCTTCGGCCAGTCGCTCGTCTTCGATCTCGTCCACCGCCTCGGCAAGGAACGCCAGCGTCATGAGGTCGGTCGCTGGCCCTTCCTCGATCCCGCGCGAGCGCAGGTAAAAGAGCCCCTCCTCGTCGATCGCCCCCGAGGTCGAGCCATGCGAACAGGCCACGTCATCGGCATAGATTTCCAACTCCGGCTTGGCGAGGAACTGGCTGTCTTCATCGAGCAGCAGGGATTGCGATTTCTGGTAGCCATCGGTCTTCTGCGCACCCGGCTTGACAAGGATCTTGCCCTGGAACACGCCCGTCGCCCCGTTGCGCAGCACCTTCTTGAAGACCTGACGGCTCTCGCAGGCAACCGCGTCATGGGTGATGAACACCGTGTCGTCATGCAGGAAATCACCGTCACCGAGACAGGCCCCGGCGACATGCGCCATGGCATCATCGCCGGTGAACTCGACCACGCATTCATTGCGCGTCAGCTTGCCATTCACCGTCAGGGTGAAACTCTTGAGCGCCGATTCCGCGCCCAGCCGGGCAAAGATATGTGTGCCCGCACGGCGCTGGTGGTCGCGGCCCTGCGCGCGCACATGGTGAAACGACGCGCCATCGGCAATGTCGACTTCCAGAACCTTGTTGAGCCGCGCCGCCGCCGGACCGTTCTCCAGAAGGGTCAGGTTGGTGCCTTTCTCAAGCCGCACAACGTGATGCAATATCGCGTCGGACGACTCGGATTCATGGCGATAGATCAGGCTCACGGGTTTTTCCGCCCGGCCTGTGACCCGGATCAACACCCCGTCCTCGGCAAAGCCGGTGTTGAACGCCGCCAGGGGGCGTTCGACCGGGCTCTGCCCCCGCGCCTCGAGCACGCCAAAAACCTCGCGTGCCCAGTGGATGTCGGCCTTTGCCGCATCGGACAGGCGCTCGATCTCGACCCCGGCAAGGTCGAGCGGATCGGATTCCGCCGCGTTGAACACGCCATCGACGAACACGATCTTCAGCCGGTCAATCCCGTCAAAGACCGGCGCTTCGTCATGCGCGAACACCTCGGCCACCGGCACCTCTTCCTGCACCAGCGTGTCGGGCCGGGTGAATTTCCAGTATTCGTCGCGCCGCCCCGGCAGACCCATTTCGCGCAGCCGGGCCAGCGCCGCCTGCCGCGCCTCGGTGGCCCAGACACCGCCCTCGGGCAGCGCAAGCCCCTGCAACCGCTCTTCCGTCGCGGCGAGCTTGGCCTGTTTCAGTTGCGCCCGTTTCGACTGCACCTGTGCATTCATGCCGTCACCTCGGCCTTGATATCGGCATAGCCGTTCTCTTCGACCTCGATCGCCAGTTCCGGCCCGCCCGACTTGATGATCCGCCCGTCGGACATGATATGCACCACGTCGGGTTTGATATGGTCGAGCAACCGTTGATAATGGGTGATGACAAGGAACCCGCGCCCGGCATCGCGCAGCGCGTTCACCCCGTCCGCAACGAGCTTCATCGCATCGACGTCAAGCCCGCTGTCGGTCTCGTCGAGAATGCACATCTTGGGCTCGAGCATTGCCATCTGCAAAATCTCGTTGCGCTTCTTCTCGCCGCCCGAAAAGCCCACATTGACCGGCCGCTTGAGCATCTCGGCGTCAATCTTGAGATCCTTGGCCTTCGCGCGGATCAGCTTGAGAAAATCGGTGGCGTTCATCTCCTCTTTCCCGCGCGCCTTGCGCTGCGCGTTCACGGCGGTGCGCAGAAAGGTCATGTTGCCCACGCCCGGAATCTCCACCGGGTACTGGAACGCGAGGAAAAGCCCCAGCGCGGCGCGCTCCTCGGGCTCGAGGTCGAGAAGATCCTCACCATCGAGCGTCGCCGATCCATCGGTCACTTCATATCCCTCGCGGCCCGACAGAACATAAGAGAGCGTCGATTTTCCCGACCCGTTCGGCCCCATGATGGCGTGCACGCGTCCCGGCTCGACCGTCAGGTCGACGCCTTTGAGGATTTCCTTGTCCTCTTCTTCGAGTTTGACCCTCAAGCCCTTGATTTCCAACATATCGCGTTCCTTTTCTTGTCACATGCCAAGACCACCGCCCAAGGGCAGCGGTCCGGCGCATCCGGTTGTTTCAAATGAAGATGTCAGCCCAGCCGGAAGCTTGCGCCCCGAAACTCGAGCGTATTGGGTTCGGTCGTGGCCCGGATCTCGCTGACCCATTGCGGCGAGAAGATCTTGGCCCATTCGCCCGGCGCCATATGCACGAGGTTGTGCATCGTCGTCATCGCCAGCGCGATCCCCATGACCGAGGCCAGCAAATGGCGCTTGCGCATGAGGTTGAACAAGAGTGCCGACAGCATGGCCAGCCCCAAAGCCAGCATCGCCTGCGCGGCCAGCTCGTAGTCCGGCTGCGCGAAGGCCTCGGGCAGCCCGCCATAGCGAAACAGCGCCAGCCGCGCCCCGACCAGCGACACCGCCCCCAGCCCAAGAGCGATCGGCATGGTGACAAATCCCGCCGATCGGCGCCGCGCCACCTTGTGCCGCACCTCGCGTTTCAGACCATCGCCCGCGTTGAAAACCTGCGCGCGCCCCGCGCCCTGCTTCTCGATCCGCTGCAAACGGTCCTGAAAATCGGTTTGTCCCTGTGCCACCGCCATGCTGAATCGCCGTGTCCCTGTTCGCTCCCAAGACGATCAGTGGCCGCCAATTGGGGCAAAGCCGAGGCAACACCGTGCCATTGCGCGGCCAATCACGCCAGGCGTGGGGATATGCGCACGCCTTGGTCATCGCCCCGGCACCAACCGCAGGACCAACACCGACAAAAGACGCCCGCCCACGACGCCCAAAACGACCGCGACCACCGGGTTGAGCTGCTCGGCAGGGTTCATCTGCACCCAGAGCATGCCGAGAAACCCGCCCAGCACCGGAAGCGCATAAGGCAGCCATGACAGAACCCTGTCACGCACCGATATATCGCCCCGCTCATCCACGGCGGTCCCCTTTCCCTGCTTGCCTGTTGCGGATCATCCGCGCCACTCCCGGTTCGGTGGTCTAGCCCACCGACCCTTCGAGCGAAATCGCGACCAGTTGCTGTGCCTCCATGGCAAACTCCATCGGCAGCGCCTGAAGCACCTCGCGGGCAAAGCCGTTCACGATGAGCGCGACAGCCTCTTCCTCGTCCATGCCGCGCTGGCGGCAATAGAACATCTGGTCGTCATCCACCTTCGATGTGGTCGCCTCATGCTCGACCCGGGACGAGTTGTTCTTGACCTCGATATAGGGCACCGTGTGCGCGCCGCATTTGTCGCCGATCAAAAGACTGTCGCACTGCGTATAGTTCCGGCTGTTCTTGGCCTTCGGGTGCATGCTCACCAGCCCGCGATAGGTGTTCTGCGCCACGCCTGCGCTGATCCCTTTCGAAACGATGCGCGAGCGCGTGTTCTTGCCCAGGTGCACCATCTTGGTGCCGGTATCGGCCTGCTGGTGGTTGTTGGTGATGGCGATCGAATAGAACTCGCCCTGGCTGTCATCGCCGCGCAGGATGCAGGACGGGTATTTCCACGTCACGGCGCTGCCGGTCTCGACCTGCGTCCACATGCATTTCGCCCGGTCGCCCCGGCAATCGGCCCGCTTGGTGACGAAATTGTAGATCCCGCCCTTGCCGTTCTCATCGCCTGGATACCAGTTCTGCACCGTGGAATATTTCACCTCGGCGTCTTCCTCGACGATGATCTCGACCACCGCGGCATGAAGCTGCGCGATGTCGCGCTGCGGCGCGGTGCAGCCTTCGAGATAGGACACGAACGACCCCTTGTCGGCAATGATCAGCGTGCGCTCGAACTGGCCGGTATTCTCGGCATTGATCCGGAAATAGGTCGAAAGCTCCATCGGGCAGCGCACCCCCGGCGGCACGTAAACGAACGAACCATCCGAAAACACCGCCGAATTGAGCGTGGCATAAAAGTTGTCGCTCACCGGCACGACCGAGCCGAGGTATTTCTTGACCAGCTCGGGATGCTCGCGGATCGCCTCCGAGATCGAGCAGAAGATGACGCCCGCCCGCTTCAATTCTTCCTGGAAGGTGGTGCCAAGGCTCACCGAATCGAACACCGCGTCGACCGCGACCTTGCGCCCTTCGGCCGGGGCCTCCTCGGCCCCCTCGACCCCGGCAAGGATCATCTGCTCCTTGAGCGGAATACCCAGCTTCTCATAGGTCGCCAACAGCTTGGGATCGACATCGTCAAGCGATTTGGGCTTCACTTCCATGCTCTTCGGGCGGGCATAGTAATACTGGTTCTGAAAGTCGATCTGCGGATAATCGACCATCGCCCAGTTGGGTTCTTCCTTCTGGAGCCAGCGGTCATAGGCTGCCAGCCGCCATTCGATCATCCATTCCGGCTCCTCGTTCTTCTCCGAGATCAGCCGCACGATATCGGGGGTCAGCCCCTTGGGGGCATAATCCATCTCGATATCGGTTTCCCAGCCGTACTTGTATTTCTCGCCCAAGCTGCGGACGGCCTCGACAGTCTCCTCTTCGACCCCGTCCTTAACCTGCGGTTCTTCAAGAGTGGCCATCAGTTTGCTCCTTCCGTCCTGTTCGCTCTCACGCCGCCCTGGCGCGGAATTTCCTGTAGGCTGCGCACCATGCATCGGCAAAACGCAACACGTCGTCCTTCGTCACATCGGGGTCCAGCGACACCCGGATCGCCGATCCGGCCACGGCCCCGTCAAACCCCATCGCACCCAGCACGCGGCTGGCGCGCACCTTGCCGCTCGAACAGGCCGATCCTGCCGAAATCGCGAACCCGGCGAGGTCCATCTGCATCACCTGCGTTTCCCCTTTCCAGCCCGGAACGGCGAAACAACTCGTGTTGGGCAACCGCACCGAGTCTTTCCCGACAAAAATAGTCTCATTTACGGCGGCTGCAATAGATGACTCTAGAATATTTCTAATTTTAGAAACCTCTTCCCACCGTCCCGCGGCCACGTCGCGCGCGGCAGCCTCGGCCGCGGCGGCAAAGCCCGCGATCCCGATCAGGTTCTCGGTGCCCGCCCGGCGGCCCATCTCCTGCCCGCCACCGCGCAACACCGGGTCAAGGTCGATCCCGCGCCGCATCACCAGCGCGCCAATGCCCTTAGGACCGCCCAGCTTGTGCGCCGACACGATCCCGGCCATCGCCCCGCTGCCCAGGAAATCGAGCGGCAGCTTGCCAAGCGCCTGCGTCATGTCCGACACGGCCAGCCCCTCGGGCAATACCTGCACCACCCCGGTCTCGGAATTGGCCAGTTGCAGCGTCGCCTGCGCCGGATCGGCGATGTGCACCCGCCCCGCGCCGTCCACCGGCAGGCTGTCATCGACCCAGGCCCCCACCGCGTCATGCTCGATCGCCGCGCCGTGCAAACCGCGCCCGCGCAGCGCCAGCGCCGCGGCCTCGGTCGCGCTCGACGTGAACACGATCTCGGCCCCTTCGGCACCCATCGCCCGGGCCAACCCGGCCCGCGCCCGCTCGATCAGCGCCTTGGCCGCGCGCCCCTCGGCATGCACGCTCGACGGGTTGCCCACAACGTCCATCGCGCGGCTCATCGCGTCACGCGCCTCGGGGCGCAGTGGTGTCGTCGCGTTATGGTCGAGATAGACCCGCATCACGCCTCGGCTTCTGCGTCGGCTTCGCCGCCATCATCCACCACCGCGAACAGCCCCGGCACGGCCGGGCATGGCGCCAGGTCGTTGTTGATCACATCCGACAGCCGTGTCTGGTGCAGGAAAACATAAACATGCGCCGACAGCCCTTCCCACAAGCGGTTGGTCACCGATTGCGCCCTTGAACCCGACAATCCCCCCGACGCACCCGCACCCTTGTGCATCGCGTCCACCGTCTCGTCCACCGCGGTCAGAATATCGACCACCCGGATCTCGGCCGCCGGCCGGCCGAGGCGATATCCGCCCCCCGGCCCGCGCACCGACTCGACCAGCCCGGCACGGCGCAGCTTGACGAAAAGCTGCTCGAGGTAAGGCAACGAGATATCCTGCCGCCGCGACACATCCGACAGCGTCGACAGCGTTCCGCCGGGCTGCAACGCGATATCCGCCAAAGCAACCATGGCATAACGCCCCTTGGTGCTGAGTTTCATGCGTCTTCTCCCTTGCCATGACCGGCATTCATGCGCGAATTCATTGACCTTGCGCAGGCTTCGCACTATCCCGCAATCTGATCAAGCGGCTTGCGGCCCATGCTCTTCGCTGCTTGAATTAGAATTGTTCTAATCAGTCCGAGCAATTTCGTCAAGATTGTCGCGGACCGCTGCGAAGGAAGTAAACAAACCAAATGCCCGAGGTTATCTTTCCCGGACCCGAAGGCCGCCTTGAAGGCCGCTATCATCCCCAGCCCGAACGCGACGCCCCGATTGCCATCATCCTGCACCCGCATCCGCAATTCGGCGGCACGATGAACAACAAGGTCGTCTACAACCTGCATTACACGTTCCACCGGCTCGGGTTCACCGTGCTGCGCTTCAATTTCCGCGGCGTCGGGCGAAGCCAGGGCGAATATGATCAGGGCGTGGGCGAATTGTCCGACGCCGCCTCGGCGCTCGATTATCTCCAGTCGATGAACCAGAACTCGAAACATTGCTGGGTCGCGGGCTTTTCCTTCGGGGCCTGGATCGGCATGCAGCTCCTGATGCGCCGCCCCGAGATCACCGGCTTCGTCTCGGTCTCGCCGCCCGCCAACATGTATGATTTCTCCTTCCTCGCGCCCTGCCCCTCCTCGGGCCTCGTCATCAACGGCACCGGCGACCGCGTGGCGCCGCCCGCCGACACCACCGCGCTGGTCAACAAGCTGCACGAGCAAAAGGGCATCACCGTCACCCATACCGAGGTCGAGGGCGCGGGTCATTTCTTCGAGAACGATCACATGGACACGCTGACCGAAACCGTCAGCGACTATGTCAAACGCCGCCTGACGGAAAGCACCCGCTGATGTCCTCGACGCTTGAGAAAATCGCCTCGGACCTTGCCGACGACACCATCGCCATCATGCAGAAAACCGGCGACGACCGGCTCCATTTCGAAGTCGCCAAGGTGCTCGGTTCCTCGTCCCAGACCCTCGAAGAAGCCTATCTTCACGAGGTTCGCGTGCGTCTCGCCGGCAGGGCAGCCAAGGCGTTTCTCAAGGACAAGATCGCAAAACTCGCCGCCGGGGCGAAATCCGGCGGCGCCCCGGATCAGTGATCCGCGGCGATCCGCTCTTCATCTTGCCAGAAATACTCTCGCCGAAGGCGTCCCGCCCCCCGCAATGACCGATCAGCGCAGGATCGGCACATGCGGCGCGGCGCTTTCGGGCAGATGCCCGCTCAGCCGCGGATCGCGCAGCACCTCGACCTCGCGCCGCACCGGCTCGAATCCCGACCGGCGATAGAAATCGAGCGCCTGCGGACTGTCGAGCGTGCAGGTATGCAGATGCACCCGCCCCACCCCTTCGCGCCACGCCCGCTCCAGCGCGCGGTTCATCAGCCAGCGCCCCGCGCCCTGCCCGATCGCCGCGCGCGCAAGGCCAAAGAACGCGATCTCGCACTCCCCTTGCACCCTGAAATCGAGCTCCAGCAGGCCCAGCTCCTCGCCATCGCGCAGCGCCACGTAAACCTCGACCGCCGGATCGTGCAGCACCGCCAAAAGCGCATCCTCACCGATCATCAGCCGCGAAAACCACATCCAGTCCTCGGCGCCCACCTTGCGAAAGAGCGCCCGATACCATTCCACATCCGGGCGCTCGACAAGGCGCAATTCCAGCCCGGCCTCGCGCTCGGGCCGCGCGTCCACCGGCGCACGCATCTCGAGATAGGTCACCACCGTCGCCACATGCCCTTGCGGCACCGCGTGAAATCCCGCCTCAAGCATCATGTCGCCTTCCTTTTCGCCTCGTCCTTCACCTTCGCCGCAAGGTCGCGCGCAATGGCAAAGGCACCCTTGATCTTGTCGCTGTCGCGCTTCCAGTCGCGGCGCACCACGATCTTGTTGTCGCGCACCTTGGCCATCCCGCGCTGATCCTCGATGAACGCGACCAACCCCTGCGGGCTGGCAAACTTGTCGTTGTGGAACTGGATCGTCGCGCCCTTCGGCCCGCCATCGAGCTTGGAAATCCCCGCGCGCTTGCACATCTCCTTGATCCGCACCACCAGCAAGAGCGTGTTCACCTCCTTGGGCAGTTTCCCGAACCGGTCGATCAATTCCGCGGCGAACCCTTCCAGCTCGACCTTGTCATGCATCCCGCTCAAGCGGCGATAGAGCCCCAGCCGCACATCGAGATCAGGCACGTAATCCTCGGGGATCAGCACCGAAACACCAAGGTTGATCTGCGGCGCCCATTGCTCGTCCGCCTCGGTCAGCCCTTCCAACTCGCCCGCGCGGATCTTGGCAATCGCCTCTTCCAGCATCGACTGGTAAAGCTCGTATCCCACGTCGCGCATCTGGCCCGACTGTTCCTCGCCCAGCAGGTTCCCCGCGCCCCTGATATCGAGATCCTGAGAGGCCAGCGTGAACCCCGCGCCGAGCGTGTCGAGACTGCCCAGAACCCGCAGCCGCTTTTCCGCCGCCGGGGTCAACGGCGTGCGCGGCCTGGTGGTGAGATACGCATAAGCCCGCTGTTTCGACCGCCCGACCCGCCCGCGAATCTGGTAAAGCTGGGCCAGCCCGAACATGTCGGCGCGATGCACCACCATCGTGTTGGCGGTCGGGATGTCGAGCCCCGATTCCACGATCGACGTGGCCAGAAGCACGTCGTATTTGCCATCGTAAAACGCGTTCATCCGATCGTCGAGCTCACCCGCCGCCATCTGCCCGTGGGCCACGACGAACGTGACTTCGGGCACCTGTTCGCGCAGGAATTCCTCGATCTCGGGCAGGTCCGAAATGCGCGGCGCGACATAGAAACTCTGCCCGCCCCGGTAATGCTCGCGCAACAGCGCCTCGCGGATCGTCACCGCGTCGAACTCGCTCACATAGGTGCGAATGGCCAGCCGGTCGACCGGCGGTGTGCCGATGATCGACAGATCCCGCACCCCCGACAGCGACAGTTGCAGCGTGCGCGGAATCGGCGTCGCGGTCAGGGTCAGCACATGCACATCCGACTTGAGGCTCTTGAGCCGCTCCTTGTGGCCAACACCGAAATGCTGTTCCTCGTCCACGATCAGCAGGCCGAGATTGGCAAACCGGATGTTCTTGGCCAAAAGCGCATGCGTGCCGACCACGATATCGACCGTGCCTTTCGACAGCCCCTCGCGCGTAAGGTTCGCATCGCGCGCTGAAACAAAGCGCGACAAGGGCCTGACATTGATGGGAAATCCCCGGAATCTCTCGGCAAAACTCTGATAATGCTGGCGTGCCAGCAACGTGGTGGGCGCGATCACCGCGACCTGCACGCCCGACATGGCGGCAACGAACGCCGCGCGCATCGCCACCTCGGTCTTGCCGAACCCCACATCGCCACAGATCAGCCGGTCCATCGGCCGCCCCGCCGTCAGGTCGTCCAGAACATCGCCGATCGCGCGCAACTGGTCGTCGGTCTCCTCATAAGGAAAGCGCGTCGCGAACTCTTCCCATGCGTGGTGCTGCGGCTCCATCACCGGGGCCTTGCGCAACTCCCGCTCGGCCGCCACGCGGATAAGCCGGTCGGCCATCTCGCGGATGCGCTGCTTGAGCTTGGCTTTCTTGGCCTGCCACGCGCCCCCGCCCAGCCGGTCGAGAAGCCCCTCTTCATGGCCGTATTTCGACAACAGCTCGATATTTTCGACCGGCAGGTAAAGCTTTGAGTTTTCGGCATATTCCAGCACAAGGCACTCATGCGCGGCCCCGGCGGCGGTGATCACCTCAAGCCCCTGGTAGCGCCCGATCCCGTGATCGACATGCACCACCAGGTCGCCGGGCGAAAGCGCCTGCGCCTCGGTCAGGAAATTCTCCGCCCGCCGGGTCTTGCGGGTCTGCCGGATCAGCCGGTCGCCCAACACGTCCTGCTCGGCGATCACCGTCAACCGCCGCTTGTCCTCCTGCGGCGCCTCGAACCCCTGTTCCAGCGGCCAGACGGCAAGGTGCAACCCGTGCTTGCCGATGCTGCGCGCATCGCGCACCGTGACCGCGCCGATCATCCCCTCGTCGTCAAGCAACCCCTCGATCCGCTCGCGCGCACCCTCGGAATAGGACGCGATCAGAACCGGCCCCTCGGCCATTTTTACTTCAACATGGTCTTTCAGAACACTGAAAAGGCTCACGTTTTCAAGTTTCCGCTCGGGTGCGAAATTGCGCCCGATCCGCCCGCCCGCATCGACCACCCCCGGCCCCGTCGCCTGCGGCAGGGCGTGAAACTGCACCACGCGATGCCCCTCCACCGCGCGTTCCCACGCGGCCTCATCAAGGTAAAGCTGGTCGGCCGGCACCGGTTTATAGACACTGTCGCGCCGCGACCGGTCGGCCATCGCGATGCGCCGGGTCTCGTATTGATCGGCAACGCTCTCCCACCGCGCCACGCGCTGCGGCCCGACCCCGTCATCAAGCGTCACCGCCGCCCCGGGCAGATAGTCGAACAGCGTCTCCAGCCGCTCGTGAAAGAACGGCAGCCAATGCTCCATCCCCGCCTGCTTGCGCCCCGCGCTCACCGCTTCGTAAAGCGGATCGTCACTGCCGCCCGCGCCAAACTCGATCCGGTAATTCTGCCGGAACCGCCGGATCGCCGCCTCGTCGAGGATCACCTCGCTCACCGGGGCCAGCTCCACCATGTCGAGCTTTTCCACAGTCCGCTGCGTCACCGGGTCGAACCGCCGCGCCCCGTCGAGCACATCACCAAACAGATCGAGCCGCACCGGCCCCGCCTCGCCGGGGCTGTAGATGTCGATGATCCCGCCGCGAATGGCATAATCGCCCGGCTCCATCACCGTGGGCGCCTGTGAAAACCCCATCCGCACAAGGAAATCGCGCAGCGCCGCCTCGTCGAGCCGATACCCCACCCGCGCGGTGAACGCCGCCTCGCGCAGCACCTCGCGTGCCGGCACCCGCTGTGTCACCGCGTTGAGCGTGGTCAACAGCACGAACCGCCCCGGCATCCCGTGCACCAGCCCCGCCAGCGTCGCCATCCGCGTGGCCGAGATGTCGGCATTGGGCGACACCCGGTCATAAGGCAGGCAATCCCAGCCCGGGAACCGCACCACCGGCATGTCGGGCGCAAAGAACCGCAGGCTGGCCGCCATCGCCGCCATCCGCTTGTCGTCGCGCGCCACGTGGCAAACCGGCCCACCGCGCGCCAACTCGTCGAGAACCAGCCGCGCATCGAACCCTTCGGGCGCACCGCCCATCGTGATATGCATGGATCTGCTCATGCCGGTTCAGCCAAACGGCCCGACAGCAAGGTTCTGGAACATCCCCCAAAGCGCCGTCACGAAGATCGAGACCATGCCGATCACCTGCACGATGATCCGGTGCCGGTGCAGACGCCGGTAAAGCGCCTCGCCATGTTCGCCGCGTTCACGGATGAGCCGCGCAGTGTTGAGACTGAGCGCCCCCACGATCGCCATGGGAAACCCGAGGAGAAACAGCGCCTGCCCGAACTCGAACCCGTAAAGAAAGCCCAGCATCCCCAACAGGGTCAGGAAGAAACAGGCAAACCCCAGCAACCAAAGCCCCGACACCCGCGCGATATACAAGAGCCGCCCGGTATAGATCCGCACAAGATCCTCGAAATCCGTCTCGAACTGCCCGCCCTCGCGCCGCGCGCGCAGCACGATATCCCACGGCACGCCCAGCACCCAGTGCGACGCGGTCGACCACATCACCGCCAGAGCGATCCAGAACCACAGGTTCGAAAAGCTCCGCATGTCGATCAGCTCGAAAATCGTTTGATGCCAGTCCAAGGCCCAGTCCCTGCTTGCATGGCCCGCCGGTCACGGCCCTGAGATCACGGATCACCTTCTAGACTTGCCGCGCGGCAATTCCTACCCTTGAAGATGCGGGGGCTTCCATGCCATTTGATTTCAGCCAGCGCAAGACTGGGCATGAAGATCGGCCCGCCACCGCGCCAGCATGACAAAGGAACAAGACGCATGAGACCGGTTCAGGCCCCCTTTCCCCTCACCCGCCACCGGCGCACCCGGGCCTCATCGGCCATCCGCGCGCTCGTGCAGGAAAACGACCTCGGCGTGGGCGATCTCATATGGCCGGTCTTCGTCTGCGACGGCACCGGCGTGGAAGAGCCGGTCTCCTCCATGCCCGGCGTGGTGCGGCGCAGCGTTGATCGCGTGACCGAGGCCGCGCGCGAGGCCGCCGATCTCGGCATCCCCGCGATCTGTCTCTTTCCCTATACCGATCCGGCCCTCAAGACCGCCAGTTGCGAAGAGGCCTGGAACCCCGAGAACCTTTCGAACCGCGCCACCCGCGCCATCAAATCCGCCACCCCCGGGATCGCGGTCATGTCCGACGTCGCACTCGACCCCTACAATGCGGATGGCCATGACGGATTTGTCGTCGGGGGCGAGATCGTCAATGATGAAACCGTCGCGGCGCTGGTGAAACAGGCGCTCTCGCAGGCCGAGGCCGGGGTCGACATCATCGGCCCCTCCGACATGATGGACGGGCGCATCGGCGCGATCCGCGACGCGCTCGAAGATCGCGGATACAAGAACACGATGATCCTCAGTTACGCCGCGAAATATGCCTCGGCCTTCTATGGCCCGTTCCGTGACGCGGTGGGCGCTTCCGGCGCGCTCAAGGGCGACAAGAAGAGCTACCAGATGAACCCGGCCAATTCCGACGAGGCCCTGCGCCTTGTCGAACGCGACCTGCGCGAAGGGGCCGACATGGTGATGGTCAAGCCGGGCCTGCCCTATCTCGACATCTGCCGCCGCGTGAAGGACACGTTCGGCGCGCCCACCTTCGCCTACCAGGTCTCGGGCGAATACGCGATGATCCAGGCCGCGGCGCAAAACGGCTGGATCGACGGCGACAGGGCGATGGTGGAATCGCTGATGTGCTTCAAACGCGCAGGCTGCGACGGCATCCTCACCTATTTCGCCCCCACCGTGGCCCGCGCCCTGGCCTGAAACCGCGCCCGGTCAGCGCGGCCCCCTCCCGGCAGATTTTTCTGCGAAAAATCGCCTGCCGGGCAATGGTGTGCTGCCCGGTCGGCTGTGCCGCCATTCCGGGCAGGGCGAATTCGATCAAAGCCCGCGTGCATCTTCCCGCCCATTCCCGCCTTGGCTAGTGACAGTCGCGCATAACCGACCTATACTCGCCCCACGACCGGGCCAAACCCGGCTTTCAGGCAACCAAGGCAGTATATCGAGGCAGTGAACCCATGACTCCGATGACACGGCGCGGCTTCGCGCTTTCCATGATCGCATCCGCCGGGGCGCTTTCGGCCTGCGGCAACGGTATCGGCTCGAGCGGCGCGGCCAAGATCGACGCGCGTGTCGACACCACGCTCAACTATCTCCACAACACCTATCCCGCGACGCGCGAACTGGCCGGGAAATCCCAGGGCATGCTGGTCATGCCGCTGGTGACCGAGGCGGGTTTCGGCTTTGGCGGCGGCTACGGGCGCGGCGCCTTGCGCGTCAACGGCGTGTCGGTCGATTACTATTCCGCGACCAAGGGCAGTTTCGGGCTCCAGATCGGGGCACAGCAACATGCCCATGTCCTCTTTTTCATGACCGAGGACGCGCTGTCGAAATTCCGTCACTCGCCGGGCTGGGCCGCCGGAGCCGATGTGGAATACGTGTTCAACGATCTGGCCGAGAACCTGCGCGCCGAGACCACCACATCGACCGCACCGGTCGTGGCGGTGATCTTCGGGCAGGCCGGGCTGCATATCGGCGCCACGCTCAAGGGCGTGAAATACACCCGCATCATCCCCTGATCGGACCCGCGTGTCGCCAAAGCGGGTTTTGGGGCGGGGCACGCGGTGGATTCACACAGAAAGCTCTTTGGCGACACTGGGGAAAGCCGCGCGGGGGCCCGACCGCCGGGTGGGCGCCGCAACAGTCAGGGAGGGCACTTTATGGTGCCAAATACTCCAACGGTTCTATGGTGTTGATCGTTGCAGAAGCGCCCGCCCGAGGGGGCGGTCGGGCGCTCGCGCGGCGGCGTGCAAGCACGCCTTGATTCCGCGCGGGGGAAGTCGCTCAAATGTCCGCTCCGTTCCGCAAAACGGCCATTGGATCAACCCGTCACGGATGGCCGCTTCCTGTCCCTTCCCATGAACAAGCACGCCGCCCGGCGCGACCGGGGCAGAATGATCGGTCGCGTCGTTAACCCTTTTCCACCCGCCGCGATCCCTTTTCACCCGGCAGCCGGATGTCAGCCGGGCAGCAGCCGGGAGTCACCCCCCTTATTTGTCGCCGGGAATTCGCGTTAACCACGCCGGACGGTGGGTCAATGCACGGTGAACTCGCCGACCACGTTGCGCCATTCCCCGGGGGCCACCAGCTTGCGGTGATTGAACCGCACCGAATGCAGCGGCCCATCGATCTCGCGCTGCCAGAACTCAATGAAATCAAAGAGTTTCGGGTGATCCGGGGCAAGATCATACTCTTGCCAGATAAAGCTGTTGAGCACATGGACATGATCCGGCATGCGATAGAAAAACTCCGCCGTGGTCAGCCCGTATCCCTTGAGAAGCATTTCGGTTTCGGTCATCGCGGTCCTTCCTTCGTCATACTGACAGGTAAATCATGCCATGTAAAAATTAAATTTCAACAAAAACAGTGTGTTAGCAGCCTCCCGCGCCTGCTGCCAACGGTGATCGGGATCGCCCATTGCACCCCATATGCTGCCTCTGATATAAGCCTCGCAACAATATATGGGCCACATTCAAAAGACGGGCAGACAACGTGAACGATACGCCGGAACCCCCTGAAAACACGGAAGAAAGCGCGCCTTCGCGGCCGCCCTATGACGGCCCCACCGTGTCGATCACCGAGGAGATGAAAAGCTCCTATCTCGACTACGCGATGAGCGTGATCGTGAGCCGCGCCATTCCCGACCTGCGCGACGGTCTCAAACCCGTCCACCGCCGCATCCTCTACGCCATGCACGAGGCCGGCAACACCCACGACAAGCCCTATCGCAAATCCGCCCGCGCAATCGGCGACGTGATGGGCAAATACCACCCCCACGGGGATTCCGCGATCTATGACGCGCTGGTGCGCATGGCGCAGGATTTTTCCATGTCCCTGCCGCTCCTGGACGGCCAGGGCAACTTCGGCTCGATGGACGGCGACAACGCCGCCGCCATGCGCTACACCGAGGTGCGCATGGACAAGCCGGCGGCTTACCTGCTCGCCGATATCGACAAGGAAACCGTTGATTTCCAAGACAATTACGACGGCAAGGACCGCGAACCCACGGTCCTGCCCGCGCGCTTTCCCAACATGCTGGTCAATGGTGCGGGCGGCATCGCCGTGGGCATGGCGACCAACATCCCGCCGCACAACCTGGGCGAGGTGATCGACGCCTGCCTTGCGCTGATCGACGACCCGGATCTCGGTTCCGAGCAGCTCATCTCCTACATCCCCGCCCCGGATTTTCCCACCGGCGGCATCCTTCTGGGCCGCTCCGGCGCGCGCAAGGCCTATCTCGAGGGGCGCGGCAGCGTCATCATCCGCGCCAAGACCCGGGTCGAGGAGATCCGCAAGGATCGCTATGCCATCATCATCGACGAGATTCCCTACCAGGTGAACAAGGCGTCGATGATCGAGAAGATCGCCGAACAGGTGCGCGAGAAGAAGATCGAGGGCATCTCCCACGTGCAGGACGAATCCGACCGTTCCGGCGTCCGGGTGGTGGTTGAACTGAAACGCGACGCCACCGCCGAGGTGGTGCTCAATCAACTGTTCCGCTTCACCCCGATGCAGACCTCGTTCGGCTGCAACATGCTGGCCCTGAACGGCGGTCGCCCCGAGACCCTGACTCTCAGGAACTTCCTGAGCTATTTCATTGACTTCCGCGAGGATGTTGTCGCACGCCGCACAGCCCACGAGCTGCGCAAGGCGCGCGAGCGCAGCCATGTGCTCTGCGGTCTCGCCGTCGCGGTTTCGAATGTCGACGAGGTGGTGGCGACGATCCGCTCCTCCGCCGACGCCGCCGAGGCAAGGCGCAAGCTGATGGAGCGGCGCTGGCCGGCCGCCGACATCGCCGCTTACATCCGCCTGATCGACGATCCGACCCACAAGATGAACGAGGACGGCACCTATAACCTCTCGGAGACGCAGGCCCGCGCCATCCTCGACCTCAGGCTTCAGCGCCTGACCCAACTTGGCGTCAAGGAAGTCACCGACGAACTTGAAGTCCTGGCCGCCAAGATCAAGGAATACCTCGAAATTCTGGGATCGCGCGAGCGCATCATGGAGATCATCGCGAGCGAGCTGCGCGAGGTCAAAGAGCTGTTCGCCGTGCCCCGTCGCACCGAGATCGTCGACTGGTCAGGCGACATGGAAGACGAAGACCTGATCGAGCGCGAGGACATGGTCGTCACCGTCACCCAGGGCGGTTACATCAAGCGCACCGCGCTGACCGATTTCCGCTCCCAGAAACGCGGCGGCAAGGGCCTCTCGGGCGGTGGGCTCAAGGAAGATGACGTGGTCACCACCCTTTTCGTGGCCGACACCCACACCCAGCTTCTGTTCTTCACCACCGACGGCATGGTCTACAAGCTCAAGACATGGCGCCTGCCGCTCGGTGGACGCACCTCCAAGGGCAAGGCCATCGTCAACATCCTGCCCATTCCACAGGGCGTGTCCGTCGCCGCCATCATGCCGGTCGACCGTCCCGAAGAGGAATGGAACGATCTCCAGATCGTCTTTGCCACCTCGGCGGGCGAGGTGCGGCGCAACCGGCTTAGCGATTTCACCAACGTCAAACGCAACGGCAAGATTGCCATGAAACTGCCTGAAGATGGCTCTGTAAGTCTCGTCAACGCAAGGATTTGTTCCGAGGATGACGACGTGATGCTCGTCACCGATGCGGGCCGCGCGATCCGTTTCCCCACGACCGAAGTGCGCGTCTTTGCCGGGCGAAGCTCGACCGGTGTGCGCGGAATCCGGCTTCAGGGCAAGGACAGCGTCGTGTCGATGTCGGTCATCCGGCATTTTGATGCAACTTCGGACGAGCGCGCCGCCTATCTCAAAATGCGCCGTGCTGTCGCGGGTTTGGCCGACGAAGTTGATGCATCGGATGAAGATTCGACCGATGCCAACGCCACCGTGAGCCCCGACCGCTATGCCGAGATGTCGGCGTCTGAAAACCTGATCCTCACCATCACCTCGGGGGGCTTGGGCAAACTCTCGTCGTCGCATGACTACCCGGTGCGCGGGCGTGGCGGCATGGGCGTTCAGGCGATCGACAAGGCGATGCGCGGCGGCACCATCGTCGCCTCCTTCCCGGTCGAGCTTGACGACCAGATCATGCTCGCCACCTCAAAGGGCCAGTCGATCCGCGTGCCGGTCGAGGGCATTTCCTTCCGCTCGCGCAGCGCCGGCGGCGTCAAGGTGTTCAACACCGGCAAGGGCGAAGAGGTGGTCAGCGTCGCCTGGATCGCCGACAAGGGCGACGAGGCCGAGGAGACGGATGACAGCGAAAGCTGAGGCCTTCATCCGATTGTAACCATTGCCTGCGATACCCGTCGCGACTTTTCCTCGACGGGATAACGCGATGAACCTCTATACCTGCTCCATCGACCTCGCCAATGATGCCAAGGCGCTGGCCTTTGCCCATGCCGTGTCCGAATGGATGGGATTCCTGCAAGCCGAAGGGGTGATCGGGCACTGGCGCCTCTTCCGGCGCAAGCTCAATCTCGCCTCGGATTCGCATCGTGATTTCATCCTGCATATCGAGGTGGCCGACCTCGCCCAGCTCGACCGCGCCTTTCGCCTCTCGGGAAGTCATGATGACCATGTCGCGACGCTCTATAGCGCGGTCAACACCCTCATCGCGCAAGAGGAATTCGGCCTCTACCGCCCCTTCCCCGACCCGGAGCGGGCCGAGCGGATGGCACTTCTGTAGGGTCGGCTGTCTCCCCGCCCAACCGCTTCACAACCCGTAGATCGCGCCGAACTTCGCCTCGACATAATCCAGAAGCGGTGCCTCGCTCACCTCGCCCCCGGTGGCCTTCTCGATCACCTCGCGCGGACGATAGAGCCCGCCGTGGCGCTGCACATTATCACGCAACCAATCCGTCGCCGGGGCGAGATCGCCCCGCGCCAGATGCAGGTCGAGATCGGGCAACGCCGCGCGCAGCGCCGCGTGCAGGCACCCGGCATAGACATTGCCAAGGCTATAGGTCGGGAAATAACCGAAAAGCCCCACCGACCAATGCACATCCTGCAAACACCCGTTCGAAGGCCGGTCCACGGCAAATCCGAAATCCGCCTCGAACCGCGCATTCCACGCCTCTTCAAGGTCACTGACCGCCAGCTCACCCGCGATCATCTGCCGCTCGAGATCGAACCGCAGCATCACATGCAGGTTATACTGCACCTCGTCCGCCTCGGTGCGGATGAACCCGTTATGAAGCCGGTTGACCGCCCGGTAAAACGCGTCTTCATCGGCGATCCCGAAATCGCCGAACGCATCGCGCATCTCGCTATAAAGCCAGCCGGTAAAGGCCCGGCTCCGGCCCAGCTGATTCTCATAGATCCGGCTCTGGCTTTCGTGCACGCCCATCGACACGCCCTGCCCCAGCGGCGTAAAGCCATGCGCCTGGTCGATATTCTGCTCGTAACAGGCATGCCCGGTCTCGTGGATGGTCGAGTAGAGACAGTTGAACGGATCGGTCGGGCTTGTCCGCGTGGTGATCCGCACATCGTTGAACGAGCCCGATGAAAACGGATGCACCGCCTTGTCGATCCGCCCGCGCGTCATGTCATAGCCGAACACCCGTGCGAGCTTGCGCGCGAGCTTCATCTGCGCCTGCTCGTCGAACGTGCCCGTCACCCCCGCGGGCGGCGCCTCGGCCAGCGCCGCCTCGCGCAGCGCGACCAGCCGCGGGCGCAGCGCGTCGAACATGGCCTGCAACTCCGCTGCCTTCGCCTCCGGCTCGTAATCGTCGAGCAGCGCGTCATAGACATCGCCACCATCCGCCAGTGCCGCACCCTTCTCGCGCTTGAGCGCCACGATCTCTTCGAGCACCGGCACGAACGCCGCCACATCCTCGTTGCCGCGCGCCTCGGCCCATTGCCCTTGCGCCCGGCTGGTCAGTCGCGCCAGCGCTGTGGCCAACGCCTCGGGCACCCGGCTCACCCGCTCGAACGACCGCCGGATCAGGCGCAGGTTGGCCCGCGCCTCGGCATCGAGCGCACCCTCGTCCACCGCCGCCAGCCACTCACCGAGGCGCGGATCGCTCCGCCGCGCATGCAGCACCGCCTGCAACGCCGCGCTCTCCTCGGCGCGCTGTTCGGCCGCACCACGCGGCATCACCGTCTCCTGGTCCCATGCCAGCCGCCCGGCCACCTGCGCCAGCGCCTCGGTCTGGCGCTGATGCGCCATCAGCGCGTCATATGCATTCATCACCCTATCCCCTGATTGAAACGGTCACCGGATACTGCGCCGCGAACCGCGCCCGCAGGATCAGAACCCAGACCACCACCGCGCCAAATTGATGCAGGATCGCCAGCTGCCACGGCACGATGGTCACCACCGTCACCACCCCCAGCACAACCTGCGCCAGCACCGCCACCGCGGCCAACGAAAACGCGCGCCGCGTCGCCGGGTTCGCACTGCGCCGCCCGCGCAGCCACGCCATCACCGTGAAGACCAGCAACAGATACCCCACACCTCGGTGAATAAACTGCACCAGCCCCGCATTCTCAAAAAAGTTGCGCCACACCGGGGTGAGGCCAAAGGCATCCGGCGGCACCACCTGCCCGCCCATCAACGGCCAGTCGGTAAAGCTGCGCCCCGCGTCGATCCCCGCCACCAGCGCGCCCAGCAGGATCTGCAAGAACGCGACATGCATCCACCCCGTGCCAAGCGAGAAAAGCCGCCCCTCGCGCACCCGCCGCGCCTGCATCAGGTCACGCTCCTCGCGCGCCAGCAGCATCACGTACCACGCGATGAACCCGAGGATCACGAACGCGAGCCCCAGATGCACCGCCAGCCGGTAACTCGCCACCGCGGTCATCGTCCCGCTCAACCCGCTGGCCACCATCCACCAGCCGACGGCGCCCTGCACGGCCCCCATGGCCCCGACAAGGACCAACCGCCCGCCCCATCCCGGCGGAATCCGCCGCGTCGCCCAGAACGCCAACAGCCCCACGGCCCAGACGAGACCGATCACCCGACCGAGCTGCCGATGCCCCCATTCCCACCAATAGATGGTCTTGAAATCATCCAGCTCCATCCAGCTGTGTTGCAGCTCGAACTGGGGGATTGCCTTGTATTTCTCGAACTCCGCCTGCCACTCGACCTCGCTCATCGGCGGCAGCGCCCCGGTCACCGGCCGCCATTCGGTGATGCTCAACCCGCTATCGGTGAGCCGGGTCAATCCGCCCACCGCGATCATGATCACCACCAGCGCAAAGAGCAGCATGAGCCACGCGCGCACCGCACCGCGCGCACCGCGCCGTTTGGCGTCGATCATGCCGCCGCCGGGCTTGCGCACCCGCGCCTCATCCTTGCCAACATCCTCGAATATCGACCGTTTCTCAGCCATCGCCTGCCTCCGCCGCAACCGCGCCCAACCTATGCCGCCCCGCGCGCGGCTTCAACGGCTCTTCCAGCGTACCATTTGCCGCATGATTCCGTGCAGCATCTGCACATCCGCCCGGCTCAACCGCATCCGGCTCCACAGGTTGCGCAGGTTGATCTTCATCCCCTCGGCCTTGGTCTCGGGAAAGAAAAACCCCGCCTCCTCGAGCCGCTCCTCGTAATGCGCCGCCAGCGCCTCGATCTCGCGCCCGGTTGCCCAATCCCCGCGCAGCACATCCGCCACGTGCACCACGCCGCCCCCCGTGCGCTGCCACTCGTATCCCGTGAGCAACACGCATTGCGCAAGGTTGAGCGACGGAAACGCCGGGTTCACCGGCACCGAGATAATCGCGTTGGCCCGCGCCACGTCCTCGTTCTCGAGCCCCGCCCGCTCGGGGCCAAAAAGAACCGCCACCCGCTCGCCCTCCGCGATCCGCGCGCGCGCCCCTTCCATCGCGCGCTCCGGGCTCAGCACCGGCTTGGTCAACTCGCGCGGTCGCGCTGTCGTGGCATAGACATAGGTGCAATCATCGAGTGCCCCGGCCAGGTCATCGTAAAGCCGCGCCTCGTCCAGAAGCCGCCCCGCGCCGCTGGCCATTGCCACCGCCTTCTCGCTGGGCCAGCCGTCGCGCGGCGCCACCACCCGCATCCGGTCCAGCCCGAAATTCCACATCGCCCGCGCCGCGGCGCCGATATTCTCGCCCATCTGCGGGCGCACAAGCACAAAGGCGGGTTGCGGGGTCTCGCTCGGCATCGGCTCTCCTCGATATGACCAGTCGCCGGATAAACCACGCCCCCGCCCGATGAAACCCCCGCTGCTCTTTCTTGGGAAAAATACTCACTCGACCGCCCCGGCCACGCGCCAACCCCGGGGTCCGGGGCCAAACGCTTGCACCCGCGCGATTTCCCACGCTATAGCAATCCGAACCCCATCGTCAGGAGACGCGCCATGGCCCAGTCCGAGCAGCCGCAAATCTATCTCGTCTCCCCCCCCGAGATCGAGCTTTCACGCTTTCCCGACACGCTGGCCCGCCTGCTCGACGCGCAGGAGGTCGCCTGCCTGCGCCTCGCGCTCTCCTCGCATGACGAAGACACGCTCTGCCGCGCCGCCGACGCGGTGCGCGAGGTGACGATCGCCCGCGACGTGGCGCTGGTGATCGAACGTCACATCCTGCTGGTCGAACGGCTGGGGCTTGACGGGGTGCATCTCACCGACGGGGTGCGTTCGGTGCGCAAGGCGCGCAAGGCGCTCGGCGACGAGGCCATCGTCGGCACCTATTGCGCCGCCTCGCGCCATGACGGCATGACCGCGGGCGAGATGGGCGCCGATTACGTGAGTTTCGGCCCGGTCGGCGACACGCCGCTCGGTGACGGCACCACCGCCGGGCGCGAGATTTTCGAATGGTGGTCCGAGATGATCGAGGTCCCGGTCGTCGCCGAGGGCGCGCTCGATCCCGGTCTCGTGGCCAGCCTCGCCCCGGTCACCGACTTCTTCGCCATCGGCGACGAGATCTGGCTCGCAGACGATCCCGTGGCCGCCTTGTCCGCGCTTCTCGCACCGTTGCAGGGCGGCTGACCGCGCGCTGCGTTAACCATGGCCCATCCCCGGTTTCCCGCATCCGGGGGTGCGCGCATGTCAGCCGGGCAGCAGCCGGGAGTCACCCCCCCGATTCGGCGACCAGCCCCGTCGTTAACCATTCCATCCGGGAATATGCGCATCGCGGCGGCCATCACCCGGCCGCGCAGGTCCCCCGGTGATCAACGAGCCCCGAGCGCACCACCTCTTCACAGGCCGCCGCCAGCGCCTTGCGGTGCGGAAAATCGTCCACTCTCAAGGGTTTGTGATATTTTACCGTTACCGCGCCCGGCCGACCGACCGACATCACCCGGGCCAGGTGCGGACCGAATGCCATCTCGCCCCACCAGCCATAGAACCGATCATCCTGCCCGCGCGGCACATGATAGGCCAATGTGACCGGCTGGATATGAAGGTCATGCTCGAGTCTTTCACTGAAGAACGCCTCGAAAAGCGTTGATTTAAAAGACAAAACCTGCTTCCCGTCGGTCGATGTGCCCTCCGGGAAGAACAGCAATCGGTGCCCGGCCAGCAACCGGTCCTCGAACAGCGCCTGCTGCGTCTTCGCCTGCCGTGGATCACGGTTGATGAACACCGTCCCCACCGCCCGCGCCATCCACCCGATCGCGGGCCAGCGCGCCACCTCCGCCTTGGACACGAAATAGACCCGCTTGCGCGCGTTCAGCACAAAAATATCTAGCCATGACACGTGGTTAGAGACCACGGCCCCGCGCGCCTGCATCCGCTCGCCCTCGACATGATAGCGGATTCCCAGCACGATCAGCGCCATGGCACAGACGCCCTGCACGATCCAGGGGGTCCATGGTCGCTGCACGCCGTGCAACGGCCGCTCCACAAGCCGCACAAGCAGCAAGAAGCCAAGCCCGCCAAAGATCAGGCTTGCAAGGATAACCCCCCGGAACAACACGAGAAAAACACCCACCGGCCCGATCCTGACCTGCGGTGGCTCCTGCGTCGGGTCCCAGGTGGTCACAGCGCGCTCCCTCGCCCATAAAGCCGCGCACGCTGCGTATTCATCCGGGCGGTATCCATGATCAGGCAGACATCGGTGGTGTTGAACGCGCGATCCACGAACGCCCCCTCGCCGACCACCCCGCCAAGCCGCAGATAGGCCTTGATCAGCGCGGGCACCTGCACCATCGCCGCCCGCCGGTCGACCGCCGCCTCGGGCATGAGGTTCATCGGCTGGAAATCACGCGCGCGAACGCGTATCTCTTCAGGGGCCAAGTGATTGTAATGCAAAAGGGAAAGCGGTTGCGCCAGCGCCTCGACATCGGTGCCATGAAAACTGGCCACGCCAAAGAGAATCTCGATCCCATGGGTGTCGACATAGACCCCCAACCCGCTCCAGAGATGAAACAGCGCCGCCCCGCCACGATATTCCGGCAACAGGCACGACCGCCCCAGCTCAAGCAGCTTTCGCCCGCTTGCCTTGAGCGGCCCGAGGTCATATTCGTCCTCGGAATAGAAGGCGCCAGCCTCCTGCGCATGCGCCTGCCGCATCAGGCGATAGACACCAACCACACGATCTGGGTTTTTGGTCCGGTCGATCAACAACATGTGGTCGCAAAACGGGTCAAACCGGTCCCGCTCAAGCCGATTGACATGATCGACCAGCGCCCCGTCCCCCCCCAGTTCCTCAACGAAAACGCAATACCGCAACCGCTGCGCAGCCACCAGATCCGCAGCGCTCCGCGCCAGTCTTACTTCGAACTCCGGTTCAGCCATTCACCCATCTACCCATTCCCCGCCGCGCGGTTCTAGGCATCCTCCCGCCACTTCGCAAGGCGACTCAATCTCTGTTAACCTTTAGATAACCTTCATCCGTCATCAAAGACGGGAACCAGCGCCACGCGCGCGCCCTCGATCACCACCTTGCCAGCCTCGGGGAAATTGACCGTGATCTTGCCCGCGATATTCGATTGCACCTGCCCCAGCCCCCAATCGGGCCGCTCGGGATGCCGCACCAGCATTCCAGGTTCAAGCATCGCGTTGAGATCATTCATTTTTCGCCCTTTCGGAGTTGTCCATGCCCCATCCTGATCTCACCCTTGCCGCATTGGTCGGATCGCGTATTTGCCACGATCTGATTAGCCCGGTCGGCGCCATTCACAACGGCCTCGAACTGATCGCCATGGGCGGTCCCATCGCCACGCCCGAACTGCGCCTCATCTCGGACAGCGTCGACAATGCCAGCGCAAGGATCAAGTTCTTTCGCGTCGCCTTTGGCATGACCTCGGCCGAACAGATGATCGGCGCGCCCGAAATCGGCGCCGTGATCGACGGCATCTATGGCGAAGGACGGCACAAGGCCGACTGGCAAGGCACCGGCGATGTGCCCCGCGCCGAGGTTCAGGCCATCTATCTTGCCATGCTCTGCCTCGAAACCGCACTGCCGCAGGGCGGCCTGATCACGGTGACGGGCCATGCCGGTGCCTGGGCACTTACCGCGACAGGCCCGCGTATCGCGCTCACCCCCGACGCCCGCACCGCGCTTGACGGCAATATCCCTACTGGGCTGCGCCCGGCCCATGTCCAATACGCGCTCTTGCCGCTTTGTCTTGCAGAAGCGGGAAAAACTGCACGTATCGAGCAATCCGATGACGCCCTGACCCTCAGCTTCTGACCCTCAGGCCCGCACCGTCCCATCACCATCGACCAGGTATTTGAAACTGGTCAACTGCGCCGCACCCACCGGCCCGCGCGCATGCATCTTGCCCGTCGCGATCCCGATCTCGGCCCCCATGCCGAACTCGCCACCATCCGCGAACTGGGTCGAGGCGTTGCGCATCAGGATGGCTGAATCCAGCCTTTCAAAGAACCGCGCCGCCGCGTCATCGTCCTCGGTGAGGATGCAATCGGTATGGTTCGAGCCGTAGCATCGGATATGCGCAATCGCCGCGTCGATATCCGGCACCACCCGCGCCGCGATGTCCATGTCGAGATACTCTCGCCCCCAATCCTCTTCGGTCGCGGGCGTGGTCCCCTTGATGACCGAAAGAGCCTCATCCGCATGAACGCGCACGCCCTTGTCAATCAGGGCCTTGATCACGCCTTGCCCAATGGTGTCGCGAATACCTTCATGTATCAAAAGACACTCGGCCGCCCCGCATATCCCCGTGCGCCGCGTCTTGGCGTTGATCACCACGTCGAGCGCCTTGACCGGGTCGGCCGCCGCATCAAGATAGATGTGCACGATACCTTCCAGATGGGCAAAGACCGGCACCCGTGCTTCGCGCTGCACCAACCCGACGAGGCCCTTGCCACCGCGCGGCACGATCACGTCAACATATTCGGTCATTCGCAGCAATTCGCTCACAGCGGCTCGATCTTGCGTCGGGACGAGTTGTATGGCGGTTTCCGGCAAACCTGCCTGTGCCAACCCCTCGATCAAACAGCGATGAATCGCCCGGGCCGAATGAAAACTCTCGGACCCGCCACGAAGGATCACCGCATTCCCCGATTTGAGACACAGCGCACCGGCATCGGCGGTCACGTTGGGCCGACTCTCGTAGATCACGCCAACAACCCCCAGGGGCGTGCGCACGCGGCGTATATGCAGACCAGTGGGCCGGTCCCACTCGGCCATCACTTCACCCACCGGATCGGGCTGTGCGGCCACGGCGCGCAATCCCTCGACCATCGCCTTGATACGCGTCTCGTCCAGCATCAGCCGGTCCATCATCGCAGCGGTGAGGCCCTTTTCACGACCATGGTCCACGTCCTCGGCATTGGCCGCGATGATCTCGGCCCGTCGCGCCCAGACAGAATCAGCCGCGGCATTCAACGCCGCCTCTTTCATCTCGGCGCTGGCGCAGGCCAGTTCGGCGGCAGCCGCCTTTGCCTGCTTACCCAGATCGGCCATCATGACCGCGATATCGCTTGTATCTGTCATCTCGACATTCCCTGTTTCACAGTTCTCGCTTCCGCTCACAGCACCATATCATCGCGATGGATCAGTGCCGCCCGACCGGGATAGCCCAGCAACAACTCGATCTCGTCACTGCGACGGCCGGCGATCCTGACCGCCTCGTCCGCGGTGTAGCGACTGAGCCCCTGACCCAGCTTGTGACCCTCCAGATCAAGAATCTCTACCGGGTCGCCCCGTCCGAATGCCCCTTCGACGCGCGCCACACCGGCGGGCAAAAGGCTGGTTCCGCGGGTCAAGGCCTTCGCGGCACCCTCATCCACCACGACAACGCCGCGTGGCTTCATCGACGCGATCCAGCGCTTGCGTGCCGCCTGCGGGTCTCCATACGCCTGAAACCATGTTGCGGCTGCCCCAGATTCTAGTGATTTCAAAGGGTTGGATTGCAAACCTTGCGTGATCACCATGGCGCATCCCGCGGCGGTCGCGGTTTTGGCAGCTATCAACTTGGTCTTCATACCCCCCTTGGACAGGCCCGACCCGACGTCGCCCGCCATCGCCTCGATCTCCGGCGTGATGCGCTCGATCAGGTCAAATCGCCTGGCACCCGGCGTTTCGCCGGGATTGGCGTCATAAAACCCGTCCACGTCCGACAAGAGAACCAGGACATCCGCCCCCACTGTCACCGCCACCTGCGCGGCCAGCCGATCGTTGTCGCCATATCGGATCTCGTCGGTGGCAACCGTATCATTCTCATTCACGATCGGCACGACACCAAGCTTCAGAAGCTGCTCCATCGTCGCCCGCGAATTGAGATAGCGCCGCCGGTTCGTTGAATCTTCTAGGGTGACAAGAATCTGCGCCGTGGTGATCCCGTGCGGCGCCAACCCTTCTTCGTAGGCGCGCGCCAAACGGATCTGCCCCACCGCCGCCGCGGCCTGACTCTGTTCGAGTGACAGTTCACACGCAGGCAAGCCCAACACGCCACGCCCCAGGGCGATCGACCCCGAAGAGACAAGGATCACATCCTTGCCCTGCGCCTTCAATCCCGCCACGTCCTCGGCCAGTCCGCGCAGCCAGTCGGACCTGAGGCCCCCGCCCGCGCGATCAACCAGAAGCGCCGAGCCGATCTTGACGACAACGCGCCGCGCCTCGCTCAGGGTTGCCACGTCTCGCGCTCCTCGGATGATGCCTCTTTGTGCCGCAACCGATCCTCGTCGATCTCCGCGCGCAACGCGCGCAGTGCTTCGGTCAGCCCTTCGCCCGACACACCCGACATCATCAGAACCCGGCGCCCGACCTCGACCTCAAGCGCGGCTTTCACCTCGGCCCGTTTCTCATCGTCCAGAGCGTCAACCTTGTTGAGCGCGGTCACGCGCGGCTTCTCGGCCAGATGACCACCATAGGCATCAAGCTCCTGAATGATGGTGCGGTAATCCTCGACCACCGTCTCGGATGTGCCGTCGACCAAGTGCAACAGCACCGAACACCGCTCGACATGACCAAGGAACCGGTCACCGATCCCGCGCCCCTCATGCGCCCCCGCGATCAGCCCCGGGATGTCGGCAATCACGAACTCGACCCCGTCCACGCCCACCACGCCAAGATTGGGATGCAGCGTGGTAAAGGGATAATCCGCGATCTTGGGGCGTGCGTTCGACGTCGCGGCCAGAAAGGTGGATTTGCCCGCATTGGGCAATCCCAGAAGCCCGGCATCGGCAATGAGTTTCAGGCGCAGCCAAAGGGTGCGCTCGACGCCCTCCTGCCCCGGGTTGGCGCGGCGCGGGGCCTGGTTGGTCGAGGTCTTGAAATGCAGGTTGCCCCAGCCCCCATTACCCCCCTTGGCCAACAGAATTCTCTGTCCCACCTCGGTGACATCGGCGATCAGCGTTTCCTGATCCTCGTCGAGGATCTCGGTCCCCACCGGCACGCGCAGCACGATATCCTTGCCATCCGCGCCGGTGCGCTGGCGCCCCATTCCGGGGCGCCCGTTATCGGCAAAGAAATGCTGCTGATAGCGAAAGTCGATCAGGGTGTTGAGCCCGTCCACGGCCTCGACCCATACATCGCCGCCACCACCGCCATCGCCGCCATCCGGGCCGCCGAACTCGATGTATTTCTCACGGCGAAAGCTGATACAGCCATTGCCGCCCGAACCGGATCGGATATGAACCTTTGCGAGATCAAGAAACTTCATGTCATCCTCTTACGCAAAGGCCGGTGACGGCTCAACTGCGTTTCAAACTGTATGTCCAGGTGGGCACCGTCGCGCCGCGCGCCACCGAATAGGTTTCGGCGTCGCCCAGATACTCGAACCCCTGGTTGGTCAACACCCGGGCCGAGGCCGGGTTGTCCTGAAAGACGCTGGCAAAAATCGTCTTGCTGTCCAGCGGGTTGGCGGCCAGAATCGCGGCAACTGCCTCCTGTGCTATGCCGGTGTTCCAGAATACGGGCGCCACCCAATAGCCGATTTCCGACTGGTTGCGATCCATCCGGGTCAGCCCGACCAGCCCCATTAACTCGTGCCCGCCGATCTTTGTGGCATCCATTGCCCAGACATCCTCCACCCGACCCTCGGATTGCGCCCGGCGAATGAAATCCTCGATCGTACCCGGCGGCAGGGGATGCGGAATCGACGTGGTATTGCGTGCCACGCGTTCGTCGCCCGCATAAAGCTCGATCAGCCCCTTGTCCGACACCCGCAATGGGCGCAGGTCGAACCGATCCGTCTCGATCACCGGCTGATTGATCACTTTTTCCAACTTCATGCGCTGCTACTCCTCCGAAAACGCACCCCCGGGGCATTGCCCGACATCCTTGCCATCCTACCCGCCTTCCTCCTCACGGGGGATGCACGTCGCCACAATGCAAACCCTTGAACGAGAAAGGGGACCGGCCTTTCATGCCGATCCCCTTACTCTCGTAACCTTAAGGTCGGCTTATTCTGCGGCCTCCATCGCCGGGAGCACCGAAATGAAGGTGCGGCCCTTGAGGCCCTTGTGAAACTGCACGTGTCCGTCAACCGTGGCAAAGATCGTGTGATCCTTGCCCATGCCCACGCCTTCGCCCGGCCACATCTTGGTGCCGCGCTGGCGCATGATGATGTTGCCAGCAATCACGTTTTCACCACCGAATTTCTTGACGCCAAGACGACGTCCAGCAGAATCGCGACCGTTGCGGGACGAACCGCCTGCTTTCTTGTGTGCCATATCGCTTTCTCCTTTGCCGTCTTATTTGGCCAGTTTCTTGGCCTGTTCAACCCAGCCTTCGCGCTCAATGCGGCCCTTGAAGCTGAGTTTCTCGTCCATAGCAGCGATATCCGCCTCGGTCCATGCGGCGATCTGGGCAAAACTGGTTACCCCGGCCTCATGCAACTTCTTCTCAAGCGCGGGGCCAACCCCCGAAAGCACCTTGAGATCATCGCCAGCGCCCGATGCAGCGGCGGGTTTCGCCGTCTCTGCCTTGGCCTTCGCCTTCTTGGCGGGCTTCTCGGCGTCAGCTGCGGCCACAGCCACCGCCCCGACCGATCCCGCGCCCAATGCGGCCTTGACCCCGGTCTTGTCGCCACCGCTCTCAAGGATCTCGGTGATCTTGAGCAGGGTCAGCTTCTGGCGGTGCCCCTTGGTCCGCTTGGAGCTATGCTTGCGTCGGCGGCGCACAAAGTGAATGACCTTGTCGCCCTTGACCTGGTCAACCACCTCGGCCTGCACGGCCGCACCATCCACCAGCGGCGCACCGACCACGGTCTTGTCACCGCCCAGCATCAGCACGTCGTTGAATTGAACCGTTTCACCGGCATCGGCAGCCAGTTTTTCCACTCGGAGCGTGTCGCCGGACTGGACCTTGTATTGCTTGCCGCCGGTCTTGATTACCGCGAACATGGCTCGCTTTCCTTTTGCTTTCGCGTCCTTTGGTCCCCAAAGCGGGCGTTATCGGGGCATGGCCCCACCTCGGACAGCGCGCCCTCACAGGCGTCATTAATATAAGAGCCGGGCCACAGGTTACCCCGCGCCCGGATGACGGCTTATCTTCAATCACGTGGCGCAAGTCAAGAGGCTGCGGCGGCTATTTTCCGCGATTGTCACCACACCCGGCACCCGTCAACCGATTCGGGTATCCAACGATAGAACTCACAGGTCTTCACCCTTCATCTGGGCCGCCAGGGCCAATCCCAAGGCATAGGAGATATCGCCGTACATCCGGTCGAAACCGGCGAAAAGCGCCCGATTCAGCGCATGGCCCGCCGGGGTTTCGGAAAATGTCGCATAAGCCGATACATCCGCATCCGAAAGATCCGAATAGGCCAGCATCAGATAGGACATCATCCATTCCTCGGTATCCGCGCGCGTCTCTTCTTCCTGGGCCCAAACCTCGTCCACCATTTCGGCATCGCTCATGTCGAGCCCGCCGCCCTCGACCATACCCTGATAAAAGCGCAGATTCGAATTCAACGCCCCGGCAACATTGAACCCGATCAGATCATTGGCCTCGACATAAGAGCGGATCAGCGCAAGCCGCCGGTCCTGTTGCTGGCCGCCACTCTCGCTTTCTTTCGCCTCCCGATAGGCCGCCTTGGCCGCATCCTCTATCGCGGAGTCAAGAAACGCCCGCCGCGCCGCAATTTCGTGCTCGACAATCCGCTTGCCGCGCGCCGAGTGAAAGAATTCAAGCAGGTCCGGCAAATGACGCGCCTCAAGCTCCGCCCGCAAGCCGCGCTCCACCACCTGGCTCATCTTTTCCGGGTCATAGATGCGCGTCACGACCCTCTGCCATGCAGCCCCGCCGCCACCGGGCAGGAAATTCTGCCCCAACCCGGCGCCGAATTCCTCGCCTTCCGCCTGCATGATCTCCAGAAGCGGACCCAGTCCAAGCGCCTGGTTCAACACGATCCGGTCCTCGGCCTCGTCTCCTGCCGCGCGCAGCGCAAGAACCAGAACCAATACCACGGCAACGGTCGAACGGATCAACGCATGCGTCATTACAATTCCTCTCCCCGATCCAGCGTTCCCAATGCGATTGCCAGCGCCTCGAACCGGTTGGCCATGATTTCCCACTGAATCGCGTTCATCAACTCGTATACCCGTTGCATCGGCGGCGCTTCCAGCGCACGGGTATAGGCGCGTATATCCTCATCGGAGAAATCACGATAGGCATAGGCCGAATTGGCCAGCGTCGAGGCTGCCATCCGATCACGCATTTCGTCCTCGTTTTCCCAAAGCAGCGCCCGCAAGGCGCCGGCATCCAGCGGCCCGTCGATCACACCCGACTCGCTCGCCGCCATCAAAAACCGGAACTGGATTTCCAGAATGGCCCGCACCGCGCTGTCCGAAGCGTCGATCGCCGCGTTCATCCGCTCGAAGTATCCGATACGCGGGCTACCCTCTTCCCTCAGCGCGGCCACGATTCGCGCACCCTCTTCGCGTTTCGCGGTATCGTCCTCCTCCATGTGAACACGGTTCTCGGCCTCGACCAGCCGCTGCCCCAATGGCGTGGCATAGAATTCAACCGCGTGATCCAAGAGGTCGTCGTCCAACGTGCCCGCCAGGATTTCCAACGCCATTCCGTGCATCCTGGCCCTGTCGAATACTTCTTCTGTGACCTCTTTCCAGCGATACCCGAACTCTTCGGCCCGTATCCCCACCATGTCCGGAGCGTCCGACGCCATCAATGCAATCGAGTCGAGCGCAACATCAAAACCAGTGACATTCAAAAACGCTTCAAGCCTGTCGCGATCATCGGCCTGCGCCGGACGCATTACCGCGACAAGAAGCAACAGGCCCGAAAAAACCCCGAGCCGCGCCAAACGTGCAAAACCCCTGCTCCATTGATCCATGACCGCCACCTGCTGGTTCCCGTCGCCTCTGCCTGAAACCTAGGGCAAAACCCTCGCGACACAATGCAAAACGCCCCTTGATCCGCCCGACAAAGCCGATTAAACGGCCCCACAGACCCCCGCGGAGAGGTGCCGGAGTGGTCGAACGGGGCGGTCTCGAAAACCGTTGACCCTTCACGGGGTCCCAGGGTTCGAATCCCTGTCTCTCCGCCATTTGGCCTTGATTATAAAGGTAAAAATGCCCTTAAAGGTAATTTACCCCACATAGAGCCCCACATAGAAAAAACGCTAGGTGAGGTCATGGCGCGGGTCTGACCCTTTGTCGCAGTATTGGCATATAGGCGAGAACCTACCCCTGCCGGGCAGGGATCGACACAGCCGGACTTTTGTAACCCCCCGGGGTCGCCCGCCCTGTCAACTCGCCTCGCCACCTGAAAGCATACGCTCGATCTTTCTGGTTTCCCGCACCAATGAATTTATCTCGGCCCGCGCCTCGGTCCATTCCCGCGACCGCATGCCGTGTCGCCATGACGGATGCGAAGGGCCTGCGCCATGTCCACCGCCTGCGCCGTGAAAGTGGCAAACCGACCAGCCCTTGACGGCGGGGGCTTTGCACTGCTCGCCTGTCCGCTTGGAGTTTGCAGTGCATCTGGGGGCCGCGTGTGCCTTGCTCATGGGGTTGTCGTCATCCTTCATCGCTGGCCCTCCCCCCGTGCTGCACGTTGCCAACGATTGCCTGCCCGCCGTCTGAAACATCCATGCGCTGCACCACCACCGTTTGCTTGCCGCCGGTGCGATACTTTCGCAGCGCTTCGACCTGGGCCGTGAAGGTCCGGGCCAGCTTGTTGAAACCGGTGTAGTGCGCCTGCACTTGCGGGATGGTCTCGGCATGGGCCAGCCATCGGGATGACCGGATCGTCGCAACATGGGTTGCGGCCATCTGCACCGCCAGCATGCGTTCAATCGCATCGCGCGGGGCCATGTCGCGGATGATGGACAGCATGAATATCCGCTCATCATTGCCGGGATGATCGTCGCTGGCCTCATCCGCCTTCAGGGGCTTCAGGCAATGGCTCAGCAGAACCTCAGCCTGCATGTCGTCAGAGGTTCCGAATATCTTACCAAGCGCGTTTTTCCAGGCGAGCTCGACCTTTTGGCCGCGTTGAGGCGATCCGCTTAACTTTACCCCCAGTTGGTCGGCTTCGGCTTCTTCAACTTTTGCCATGCTATTCGCCTCTATTCCTGTGCACAATCACCTATGCTAACCTGCAAACCCTGATTTACAAACATACCACGAGCACTGGGCATATCATGTCGCTATAGGTCTGCACCAAATACGGCGTCGATAAATGCCAAGGTGTCCCGGTATTGAATCAGCTGGTAAACAGATGCGGCGGTATGTTCTGATTGCAGCTTTGGGCCTCTGGATCAGTAACAGCTTTGCGCATCGTTCAGTGTCGTAGCCCACCGGACGCAGCGCTCCGTGTCTTCGGCTAAGGATTGAGCGCGTTTTGACCGTTCCAGAAGGGCGTTGTAATCACTGACCAGTTCGTTGTTACGTTCCAGAAGGGCGTTGTAATCACTGACCAGTTCGTTGTTACGTTCTAGAAGGTCATTGTAGTCGCGGACCAATTTGTTGTGCTTGCGCAAAAGGTCGTCGTGTTCTTCGACGCATTCGGTGACGTTCGAGCGGCAGGTGAAGCCTTCGTAATTGCATTGGTAGGTGTCGAAACAGGCCGCGTTCGCATCCACGCATTTGCCCGTCGAGGAACACACCGTGTCGCCATAATCGAGGCAGGCAGGGCGAGTGCCGATCCGGCATGAGAAGCTCTGTGCAAAGGCTGGCGTGGTGGATATCAGCGCCAACGCGAGAATGAAAAAACGGATCATGCCGAAAGTCCTATCTAAGTTTGAACAGCCCTCATGCCCGAGTGCTCAACGTTTCCAGCCTCTGACTGACATCGGTGGCAATGCCAAATGCCACTCCGATCAGAACACGGAATATGCCCTTGTCGATGTGCTCGCCGCTATTAATGCTGCTACCCAAATATCTTTTCGATAGTAACTGATTAACTTCCATGTTTTCAGAAATGACCGAAACGTAAACTCCCATAGCAACTGTCAGAAGGCCAAAAGCCACAATAGAAAAAGCGATGATACGGCCAATTTTGGTAAACAACATGTCTGTTTCTTCCTTTCACGTCTTGCATTTTCTAGCTGGGTTCGATCTCAAATCCATCGTGATGGTCTGCATCTAACCGCGACGATGGAGCGGGGTCGCATCCAAGACCCTCGACCTATTGCTTGGGCACGGAATAGATCAATCCTCGCCATATGCTTTCACCATCGACTTCGATCTTGCAGACACCGTCGAGCCGTCCACCGATGATTTCGCGCTTCACCTCGTCGGGCATGTCTCTTTCAATTACGGCACGTTCTTCGTCTGTGGGCGGGTGGCAGAATGACCAAGTCTTTTCGAACCAGGAGGGCACATCGAAGGCAAGGGTAAAATACCGCCGTTCAGGATTGGCCAGATTTAACCGCCGAAAGAACCGTGGTGAAGATTCCAACGGGTTGCTTACTTCGGGATCGACCACAATACCTCGAAATCCGTTTCGAAATGAAAGCGCGTAAGAAGTCTCACTGAATTCCGGCAGATTGAAATAGCCTTTCTGATAGCTGTGATACCCTGCGTAGCCGATAAAGCCGGTTATGCCGACCAGAACCAAGCAGATGATCCATTTCCACATGCTCAACCTCCCTCGCTCGTGTCTGCACTCCCGCCCAAATCCATCGTGATCGTCTGCATGATCCGGTCGGTTTCGGACAGGATTTTGATGATCTTCTGATAGTGCTTCACATCGTCAAAGGACAACTCGCGCCCCTTACGGTCCTTGAGCCATTTTTGCGCGGGCTGATAGCCGCCGATGTAGAAGCCCCATGACACCTCGGGCACGTCCGCGAAATACTGGGTCTTGTTGATCCAGACGCGGCCCGCGTCATAGCGTGGCTTGTCCACCACGTTGTCACCCTCGCCGGTGAAGGGATAGGGGGTCGGGCCGATGGTGGCGGCGTCCATCAGGTGCAGCTTACGCAACTGGGTGCCCTTGGCCGAGATATCCCAGAATTCATCCGGGCTGGAGGGCCAAGGGATGCGGGGGAAGTCGATTTTCAGAAACTCAGCATAGGTGTCGCGATAGGCGGGGCAATGCAGCACGCCGTAGATATAATCGAACACCTGCACCTCATCCGGGGTGCCGTGTGTGGGGTGTTTAGCCAGCTTTTGCAGTTTTGCGTAAAGCTTAGGGTCAAAATTCACCCGGCGGGTTTGGTCGATGCTTTCATATTGATATAGTGGAAAATTCACGTTGCCTTCTTTGGTTCTATTCGAAATAAGACAGCTTTCAGCGGGTAGATCAGTCAAAAATGCATGTCGATAGCCGATAAAGGCAATCTGTCTCGGCACCGTTAGAGTCAGGTTTTCTCTATCTGTAATGTGCGAATTAAACTCAGGTCTAGGGTAATCCATCGCTATCTCACTGAGGATAGCCCACCGATTATCAAAAGGGCGGTAGGCGCAAAGCCTCAAGACATCTTTGTCCTGCGTTTCTCTGGCGAGTTGACGCGCGCGCTCAATCTTCCAGTCACGATTGTCGTTGACTGAAAATACCTCCGCAAACTTTGCATCGGAAATCGCCTGGTCACGCATATTTGCAAGGCGCAACTCTAAGATTGATTTTGTTTCGTCGATTGCAAACCCATCTCGGTGTGTTTGAAAACCAAGTGTTCCGACGGTGAAGAAAGTGCGTATTGAGAAACCTTCCTCATATTTCTCCTGAACTTCGAAATCCCTTCGCACAAAGGGATATTGCGGTGCTGGGCTTTCCAGCTTCTCGAACACCGGCTCGGTTAGGCTGACCGCTTCCAACGCGTCATACTTTGCCTGTCGCGCGCCCCACAAATCCCCATGCATCACCTCGGCCAACCCCTTGCCGCCGTCCTTCTTCACGGCGATGATTATCGACACGCCCTGTTGAATGTCGAATACGTTCTTGTCGGGTTTGCCCTCTGGCGTGACCTCTTTCTTTTTAGTGTTGCCGTGCAGATCAAGCACCCAAATCCGGTCAAAGGTATTGAGCAGGTGCCAGCGCATCCCCCGGAATGTCGGGTTGTCGAGATAGCCGTGATTGGTGATGAAGCCCAGCACGCCCTCGCCGTTCTTCTCAATGAGGTGCGACGACAGGCGAATGAATTTTACGTAGAGGTCATTGAGCCATTTGGGGTTACGCTCTTTCAGCTTCACCTTGCCGCCCGGCTCTTTCTTGTAATCGTCCATCAGGTTGCCGATCCAGCCCTCTGACACGCCGCCCTCGCCCAGATAGGGAGGGTTGCCGATCACACACATGATGGGCATGTCGCGCTTGATGGTGTTCGCGCCTTTTGCCTCTCGGCTCAGCCATTGGGAAAACGGCAATTGCTGATTGGCCGGTTCGCCCTCTTCCAGGCTATTGGTCAGATAAACGGACAGGCGCGGCGGTTCCTTGGTAGGCCGATAGCCCAGTTCGGTCAGGATCATGTCCAGCTTCATGTGGCACATGGCATAAGAGGCCATCAGCAACTCGAACCCGTGCAGGCGCGGGATCAGGTCATCCTCAATATATTGCGACCACATGCCGGGGGCGACGCCCTGCACCTTGGGGGCGATCTGCTTGATCACCTCAGCCAGAAAGGTGCCAGTGCCGGTCGCGGGATCAAGTATCTGGACCCGGTGAACCTCTTTCTTGATCGTGACCGCTTTGCCCTTGGCGTCGGTTTGCCCCGTGTCCCAGTCCAGCGTGACCTTGGACGTGTCGGCCAGACCATCGGGCAGACCGAATTCGGATTGCAGCACCTCATCGACCGCCCGCACGATGAAATTGACCACCGGTTCGGGCGTATACCAGACGCCCCGCGCCTTACGTTTGGTGGGGTTATAGGCGGCAAGGAAGGTTTCATAGAAATGCAGGAAGGGGTCATTCTGCCCGGTCAGCTTGCCGAACCCCTCCATCAGCTTGTCCACATGGCAAGCGCGGAACACGCGGGCCAAATCGTCAATGATCCATGCGATCCGGTCATCAAGATCATAGCCCGCCACATATGTGAACAGGCTGCGCAGGAAGGGGTTGGATTTGGGCAGGAGTTCCAACGCCTCTTGGCGGCTGAACGTGTCCGGGGTCGGGTCATGCAGGCGTGCCGCGAACATGCCATAGGCGACCGTCTCGGCGTAGATATCCGCGAAATCCTCTGGCGTGATGTCGTGAATTAGGTTTTCCTTGAACGCATGGTATTGCGCGGCCAGTTCGGTTTGCAGGTCCGCATCCTCGCGCAGTGTGTTGCCCAGAACGTCCTTGATCAGATTGGCCTTGCCCGCCATCCGCGTGGCCAGTTCGCGGGGTGACGTGATCGTCTGGGGGCGCTGGGCGATGAAGTCGCGCAAGAGGTTTTCGAGCGTTTCGTATTGGTCGGGCTTGGGCTGAATGCCCATGACGAAATCGGCAATACTCACTGACGCCACCAGATCGCCATCACGGTAGAAATCCCAATCCAGCGCATTGGTGTAGATCAGGTTGGACAGGGCGGCGCGGTAACGGTCCTGCTGATTCTTGTTCGCGTCCTTCATGCCACGCAGGCCGATATGCAGGTCCTTGGCCTCGACATGGCCGATCACGATATCGCCTTGGGTCACGATGAAATCGGGCGCGCCGCATTTCACCCGCTTGGGTTCGTTCAGGGCGCGCACCTCATCGCCCAGCGCCTCGAACAGTGCCTCAAAGGCGGAACGATAGGAATGTTCGGTCGCGTTGCCGGTCTTGTAGATCGCCTGCACGCGGGAAATGAAATCGGTTATAACTGACACGGCGTTCCCCTTGCTGACACGACACTAGGCAAAGCAGGTGCCGCAACAAAGGGCAACCTCTAAGCCATACTTCGGATCAGTTCCCCCTGCCGCGACGGCGACACGGGGCAATATGCACTCAACGTGATGGCAATGCTTTCATGGCCCAGGTTCATGGACCATGCCTTGAATTGTTCCGGCGTTTTGCAATGATCATTCGCCAATAGGCCCAGCATCTTGCGGAAGCTGTGCGGGGCATAGGGGGACAAGCCTGAGCTGGTGAAGGCATCTTTGATCACCGCGCGCAACTTGCCCGCGTTGCTGTAGGTGTCCCGCGACAGGCCCAGCGCGGCAAATGCACCGTCTTTCAGCCCCATCTTGGGCTTGGGAAAAAGGGCGTCATTCGGGCCAAACAGTTCGTCTTGGCGCAGATAGTCCATCCAATCGCTGAAGGTTTGCAGGTAGGCGTCATCAACTGGGAAAAACCAAGTGATGAAGGTCTTGGCGAATTTGGTATTCACGTCGCGGGCATCCTGATTAACGCAACCCTGCACCAAATTGATGTGCTTCAGGCGCATGGACGCAACCGCCCCATCCCGCGCGCCGGTCAGCATCAGGAAGGCAAAGAGCGCCTTGTCACGGCGCTGCAATGGCGTGGCGCTGGGCATCTGCGCGAAGGCATGGCGACATTGCTCGGGCGTCGGATAGAGCGTTTCGCGGGCGGTGTGGGCAATGCGGGCGTCCTTGGCGTTCAGGTTGAAATACTCGGCATCGGCATAGGCGATACGCGACTTGTAGCCCGGTTGCCCCGCCAGCCAGTGAATGAACGCC
The DNA here is from genome assembly GCF_008369105.1 of Aquicoccus porphyridii. Taxonomy (GTDB): domain Bacteria; phylum Pseudomonadota; class Alphaproteobacteria; order Rhodobacterales; family Rhodobacteraceae; genus Aquicoccus; species Aquicoccus porphyridii. The sequence goes on from NZ_VINQ01000001.1 coordinate 463,127, forward strand.
TTGACCATGCGCAGGGTGCTATCGACCGTGGCCTTGGCCAGCGGCGCGCCGGTGCGGGCGCTCTTCTCGCTCGACAGTCGGTGCTTGAAGGCGACAGCCTGTTCGATATGAAACCGCTTGAACGGCTTGAAGCCGGTGCTGCGTTCAAAGCGAAGGATGGCATAGGCGGCCTTGTCCACCGTCGCCATGTCGCTGCGTTTGGCTTCACGCAGGAATTGCAGGTAGCGGCGCTTGATCCGCTCGTTTTCTTCGTTGAATTTCCGTGCCATTGTTCATCCTTTCCGAAGTGATGTTTCAAGAGGGGTTCCGTGGTATCCTTTAGGCTCATCGCCCCTCTTTGATGGCGACCTCGAAAATCTGGCTGTAATGGTCGATCTTGGTCTGGCTGATCATGAGATTACAGGTGCCCCCACAGACCTCGCACAGACCCAGTAGGCGCGCGGTTTTCGGGGTTTGAGGGATGCAATCGACCATCAGCCCCATCGGGGTGCGTCCGACCTTGCAGGTAAAGCAACGGAGCTGATCCGGCTGCAACGGCGCTTTCCGCCGCTTCGCCCGGTCTTCAAGGAAACCGCGCAGGTCATCGCCAAGAATCAGGAAGGGCCGCCGTGACCTCATAAGGGGCAGGCCGGATTTCACCCAACTACGGATCGTGCCAGTGGTCACGCCAAGGGTTTGGGCCGCTTCTTCTATCGTGTAGGTGCGTGCCGCCTTGATAGCGCGCGGATTGGGGCGCTTTGCCATGTGCAAACCTGTCCTTGATCGTTTCGCGCCCGCGTCAGGGCTTCGGCTCGGGTTCGGCTTTCGCAGCTTCCCAAGCCTCGATCTCGGACAACCTCCAGCGGGTGCAGCCGGGGCTTAGCTTAACGGGTTTGGGGAATGTCGGGTCTTCATTCGCCCAGCGCCGTGGGGTCAAATAATGAACCGAATAACGCGCGCCAAGCTGGCGGTCTGATAGATATGTTTCGGGCATATGCGCCTCCATAGTTTCGCTATGGGGTGCATCATCATGCCATCTATCGCGTCAATGAACATTCAAAATCAGTTGCTTAGGCGGATCAACAAAAACCGGCTCTAGCCTAAGCAGCCTGATAAAACTAACCAATCCGCTTAGGCGGTTTGGCTGGAAATAGCGCTCTATATTTGGCTTGCAGGTCTTTCCCTGCCTCCCCGCGTCGGATTTCACCCAGATACTCCATCACTTGGCCTTTGCCTTGCCGCCACAATGCAGGGTCGGATTCGGTTGCTTCTGCCGTCGCGAGTTGGACGAGTGCCTTTTCGCCTAACTGGGCAATTTGCGGATTGCGTCTTGCGACATCCTCCATCGCTGTCATGAGCGCGTTCCTACGATCTTCACGCGACTGCGCAGACTTTCGACTTCCAGATACACCTGCCTTCTTGCGGGTTTCTATTGCCTTTGTGGCTTCCGCCTCTACACCGTGCACCAAAACTTCGAGGTCACGCCAATGATAACCTGCCGAAAAGTCATCGTTGGTTATGTAGTAGTGATACTGATAAGATGCAGCTACAAAGGCGGGTGACGAATGCGGAAATTTCAGCCAACAATACTCAAATGCTGCGGCAACATGCCAATTCTCCCCAAAGCGGTTTTTGAGCTTACCAGTGCGTTGCTTACCCAGAAAGTCAATGACCTTCTGTGACAGCGTTCCATATCGTCCACGATAGATTCCCGAATCTCCGAGAACATCAAACGCAAGTGGAGATTCCTCATCTCCGGCGCAGACCCCGAACGGAAAATCCGATTCCATGATCGCGCGCACCAAATCCATCTTATATTCCTCAACACCTTGAGAATCTGGTAGCTCGCTGCCAACAGGATATTTTGCTGCAAGTGCGCTGGCTTCCTCTTCACTGTAACAAGTATGTATTCCAGTTTTGCTGGGCAACAAACCTGTGCGAGTAGTAGTAAAAATCTGCCAAACGTCAGTTGGTTTCTCGCCATTCTGAAACAAGAAATCTGGGAAAAATGTATCACCGGGTGACGAGTGAAGGACTTTCACCTTTTCAACGATTGTTTTGCGCACCGAGGTCTTGGAGTCGCTCATCTCATCATCACCACTTTTCCACCTTCAGCATTGCCGCACATGAAATCGGCCCAATCAGCCATCATGCGCCGACGCTTCTCGATCATGTCGCCCCGTCGATAGCTTGCCTCTACCGCGTTGCTGATCTTATGGGCCAGCGCAACCTCTGCCATGTCACCGGGGTAGCTCGTGCGCTCTGCCACCCAGTCACGAAACGTGCTGCGCAGGCCATGCGGCACGGCGCGACGCTTCGACACGCGGTCGATAAAGCCTTCGCCACCCTGCTCCAGATCAGCCTCATGAAGCCGTTTCATGGTCGCGCTCAAGGTCATGTCGGACAACATACCACCGCGCGGGGCCGGGAAGACAAGCGGGTTGTCCTCGAAGCGGGGCAAGGCGTCCAACAGCGCCAGCGCCTCGGGCGATAGCGGCACGCGATGTTCCTTGCCCGCCTTCATCCGGTCAGCCGGGATGACGACAAGCGCCTTGTCCTTGTCCACATCATCCCATGTCAGGCTGCGCACCTCGCTCGAACGCAGACCGCAAAGCGCCAGAAATTCCAGCGCCCGCGCGCCAAGCCCTTCCCGCGCCTTCAACGCCGCAAACCATCGCGGGGCGTCGTCGATCTGCACGGCGGGGTGGTTAGCTTCCTTGGCTATCTTAGCAGGGGCTGGCAACAACTCTTTCAGGTTACCTGCCCATCGCGCCGGGTTGTCACCCTTGCGGTGTCCCGAAACCGTTGCCCAGCTCAAAACCGCCTCGATTCGGCCTCGAACGCGGGACGCGGGACGCGGTTTCGGTTTTCGTCGCCCAGATCGGCTGCAACACGCGCAACACGTCTTGCGTGTCGATATCCTGCACAAGCATCTTGCCCAATTCAGGCGTGGCGTAGGTGGCAAGGGTGGTTTCCCATTGCTGGCGATGTTTGGCGTTCCTGAAGGCGTCGAGCTTGGCGGCAAGAGCCTTGTCCACCGCGTCGGCGAAAGTCAGGCCACGACGCTGGGCCGCGACCAGTTGGGCCTTGGCGGCCTTTCGTTCCTCGACCGGATCAATGCCGCGTTCAATCTTGTCGCGGGCCTCACGCGCCTTGTCGCGCGCCTGTGACAGCGTAACAGTCGGAAAACCGCCCAAGCCAAGGTCGCGGCGCTTCTCACCCACCTTGACGCGCAAAACCCAAGAGCGCCCGCCATGCGGCGTGATCTGCATATGTAGCCCCGCCACGCCGCCGACCGAATACAAGACATTTCGTTTGCCGCCCGGATGGGCCAGGTTCTTGACCTCAAGTGCTGATAGTTCCTGCGCGACCTTCGGCATTCTTGTGCTCCCACATCTTACCCCACATAATAGATGTAACCGGTCGCATAAGATTGCACAAGGCCGCAAAGCCAAACCACCCACAAAGGTGCTATTTTATTAGGTTTTACAAGATTTGTCGCATCGAATTGCAGGGCACAAAATAGGCAGAATGGCGGGCTGTCTCTCCGCCACAAACGCCACCTATGGCGTGTGATCATCAACCGGCTTCATGAGCTCGACTTCCCGGCCGTCCCGCACGGCGGTGTAGAAACAACTGCGCCGGTTGGTGTGGCAGGCCGGACCGGCCTGATCGACCAGGACCAGCAGGCAATCGCGGTCGCAATCAATGCGCATTTCCACCAGTTTCTGCACATGGCCGCTGGTTTCACCCTTGACCCAAAAGCTCTGCCGCGATCGGCTCCAATAGGTTACCTTGCCGCTCTCAAGCGTGCGGCGCACCGATTCCGCGTTCATCCACGCCATCATCAGGATCTCGCCCGTGGCCGCATCCTGTGCGATCGTCGGGACCAGTCCCCGATCATCATATTTCAGTGTTTCGGCGTCAAAGCCCATCCCTGCCCCCTTTGCATCCACGTTCGACAGGTTTATCTAGGACAAAAGGACCGCGAAGGAAACGACATGAGCGAGACAGATCTCATCAAGCTCTATTCCGAGCGCATCCTCGCGCTGGCCGCCGAGATCCCGCATCTTGATCGGCTCCCGGATTCGGACGCCACGGTCAAGCGCCGCGCGCCGCTTTGCGGCTCGACCGTCACCGTCGATATCAAGCTGCGCGATGGTGTAATCACCGACTACGGCCAGGATGTGAAAGCCTGCGCCCTGGGTCAGGCTGCGGCGAGCATCGTCGGTGCCAACATCATCGGCCGCACCCGCGATGAGGTCGAAGCAACGCGTGACGCCCTGCGCGACATGCTCAAACACGACGGCCCGACACCGCCTGCCCCGTTCGACGGGCTGGAGGTGCTGCGCCCGGCCCGCGATTACAAGAACCGCCACGCCTCGATCCTGCTGGCCATCGAGGCCACGCTCGAAGCGATGGACAAGGCCGCGCAAAGCAATTGCGCCTGATCCAAGGTTTTCCCGGACGCGATAACGCCTGAACAGAAAAAACCGCCGCGCTTGGTTTCCAAGGCGGCGGTCAGTTGCGTGAGCCCATGTGCCCCCGCCAATCAGTCGGGGCCGATGAAGCAACCCCGGGACGACATGAGGGACAGGCAGTGTCAGTCTCGGCGCAGGCTTTGGGACAAGTTGCGCCGCGGACAGGGGCAAAGGCTCACGTGGCAGAATTCATCAAACGGCTCAGACAAGCCCGGGCAGGTGCAGCCCGGCAATCAGCAAAATCATTAGAGACACGGCCCCGATCGCATCTTGCCAGATCGTGTCCTGGCTACGTTCGAGAATCGATTTGATCTGGTTGACCATCGGGAATCTCCTGCTCTCGGGCATCATGTTGCCTCTTTGTTCTCATTTTTTGATTCGCTTGTAAAGAACTTTTTAGGAACATTTGCGAACTTTCAGGGCCTACTCGGATCAACCCACTGAAATCAAACGAATCGCCTGATCCTGCTCCATCAACCAAAGCAGGACTCGCGCCGCCCGGCCCCGATTCGTCTCAAGCGTCGGATCGTCGTTCAAAAGCTTGCGCGCATCGCTCTGCGCCACCGCCATGAGCGCCGCCTGATGTTCCATGTCTCCGACGCGAAACCTCGGCAGCCCCGACTGCGCCACGCCGATCAGATCGCCTGCGCCGCGCATCTCCAGATCGACCTCGCTGATGCGAAACCCGTCCTCGGTGTCGCGCAACGTGGTCAACCTCCGCTCGCCACCCTCATTGAGCGGTGCCTGATACATCAAGAGACAGGTCGACGCCCCGCTCCCTCGTCCGACCCGCCCGCGCAGCTGGTGCAATTGCGCCAACCCGAAAATCTCGGCCCGTTCGATCACCATGATCGTGGCGTTGGGTACATCCACCCCCACCTCGATCACCGTCGTGGCGACCAGAACGCTGGTCTCGCCACGTTGAAACGCCGCCATCGCCGCGTCCTTTTCCGGCCCCGGCATCTGCCCATGAACCAGCCCCACCCGGCCCTCGCCAAGCGCCGCGCGCAGGTGCTTGAACCGTTCCTCCGCCGCGGTCAGATCGCTGCTCTCGCTCTCATCAACCAACGGGCAGACCCAATAGGCCTGTTTGCCCTCGCTCACGGCGCGACGCAGATGATCGACCACCTCCCCCATCCGCGCAGTGCTGACCAGCGCGGTCTTGATCGGCTGCCGCCCGGGCGGTTTTTCGTCGAGAATCGAAATATCCATATCGCCATATTGCGCCAGCGAAAGGCTGCGCGGAATCGGCGTCGCCGTCATCACCAGAACATCCGCCCCGGCCCCTTTGCGACCCAGCTCAAGCCGCTGGCGCACGCCGAACCGGTGCTGCTCGTCGATGATCGCCAATCGCAGATCGCGGAACTCCACATCCTTCTGGAACACCGCGTGGGTGCCAACAAGGATCTGGATTTCGCCGGTCTCCAGCGCCGCCAACTTGGCCCTGCGCTCGCCCCCCTTGTCGCGCCCGGTCAGAAGCTCGATCACCACGCCCGCGCTCTCGGCCAAGGGGCGCAACCCCTGAAGATGCTGGCGCGCCAGTATCTCGGTGGGCGCCATCATCACCCCCTGCCCGCCCGCCTCGACCGCGATCAAGAGCGCCATGAACGCCACCAGCGTCTTGCCCGCCCCCACATCGCCCTGCAACAGCCGGTTCATCCGCTGCGGCTTGCCCATGTCCGCCGCGATCTCGTTGATCGCCCGGGTCTGCGCACCCGTAGGCCGAAAAACCAGACTTTCCAGAACCTTCGCCTGCAACATTCCCGTGCCGTGGCTTTCGCGCCCCTTGGCGCGGCGCAAATTCGCGCGGGCCAACGCGAGGGTCAGTTGATGGGCCAGAAACTCGTCATAGGCCAACCGTTCGCGCGCCAGGGCCGTCGCCGCAAGGTCGGCCATCGCGCGCGGCGCGTGGGCGTTTTCAACCGCGTCATGCCAATCGGGCCAGCCCGCCTTGGCCTTCTGCAGCGGGTCGATCCATTCGGCCAGCTCCGGCGCCCGCAGCACCGCCGCGCGGGCCGCCTTGGCCATCACCTTCTGCGTCACGCCCGCGGTCAGCGGATAGACCGGTTCGAACTCGGGAATCTCGCCCGCTTCATGCCGGTCGAGCACGTGGTCGGGATGCACCATCTGCGCCAGCCCGTCGAACATCTCGACCCGCCCCGAAACGAGCTTGCGACTGCCCGGGGGCAGGATACGGTTGAGATACTCATCCCGGGCGTGGAAAAATACCAGTTGAAACGCGGTCTTCGCATCCTCGACATTGATTCGATAGGCCCCGCCCCGCCGCGTCGCATGGCGATGCTGGCCAACCTCGACCTCGACCGTCAACGTCGCCGGCAGGTCCGCGCCCTGAACCGTCTCGCGCCGACGCCGGTCGACCACCGAATAGGGCAACGTGAACAGCAGGTCGCGCGGTTTCTCGATGTCGATCTGGGCCAGGTGCTGCGCAGTTTTGGGCCCCACGCCCTCCAGCGTTTCGATATCCGCGAAAAGCGGGAACAGGGGCTCCGGGCGTCCGCTCATAGCCCCTCGATCATCGCAAGCCAGCCGTCTTCGTCGATCGTCTCGACCCCCAGTTCGGTGGCCTTCTTCGCCTTCGATCCCGCCCCCGGCCCGGCGATGACCAGATCGGTCTTGGCCGACACGCTGCCCGCGACCTTGGCGCCCAACGCCTCGGCCCGCGCCTTGGCCTCGGCCCGGGTCATCTTTTCCATCGTCCCGGTAAAGACCAGCGTCTTGCCCGCGACCGGGCTTTCCGTCGCCCGCGCCGTTGGCGGCAGTGGCGTCAGATGCGCCACCAGCGCGTCAATCGCCCGGCGCTCGTGATCGTTCGCAAAGGCATCCGAGAGCGAAAGCGCCATCACCGGGCCGATCCCGTCAGCCGAGATCAGATCCTCCCAGGCCGCCTGCGTCTGCGCGGGCACGTTGCACCGCGCAACGGCAGCCGCCCGCGCCTCGCTCACCCTTGCGCGGCGGCCCTCTTCGACCGCACGGGCGCGTTCTTCCTCCGCCGCTTCGTCACCCGCCCGATGCGCCAGCGCCGCAGCCCGCGCCAGGTCGAGCGCCTCGGCCATCCTGTGCCAATCGCCGTAATGCCGTGCAAGGTCTTGCGCGGCGACTTCGCCCACGTGACGGATGCCCAACCCGAAAATCAGCCGCGACAGCGCAATCTCGCGCTTCTCATTGATCGCGCGAAAGAGGTTCCCAGCGCTGGTCTCGCCCCAGCCTTCGCGGTTCTTGAGTTTCGCGATGTTCTGCTCGTCGCGCGCTTCCAGCGTGAAAATGTCGGCAGGTTCACGAATCGGCAAGATCTCGTCCCGATAGAACATTTCAACCTGCTTCGCGCCCAGCCCCTCGATGTCAAACGCCTTGCGCGACACGAAATGCTTGAGCTTTTCCACCGCCTGTGCCGGACAGATCAGCCCCCCGGTGCAGCGTCGCACCGCGTCACCTTCCTCGCGAATCGCCGCTGAGCCGCATTCCGGGCAGTGATCGGGAAACACGAACCGCTCCGACCCCTCGGGCCGTTTCTCAATGTCCACATCCGCGATCTTGGGAATCACGTCCCCGGCCCGGTAGACCTGAACCCAGTCGCCCACGCGAATGTCCTTGCCTTCGCGAATCTGCTCACCGGTGTTCGATCGCCCGGCAATGTAATCCTCGTTGTGCAGCGTCGCGTTCGACACCACCACGCCACCCACCGTCACCGGCTGCAACCGCGCCACCGGGCTAAGCGCACCGGTCCGCCCTACCTGGATGTCGATCGCCACAAGCCGGGTCCAGGCCAGTTCGGCGGGAAACTTGTGCGCAATCGCCCATCGCGGCGTGGTCGAGCGAAATCCCAACCGCTTTTGCAAAGCCAGATCGTCGACCTTGTAAACCACACCGTCGATGTCATAGCCGAGCGTCGCGCGCTGTTCCTCGATCACCCGGTAATGCGCTAGCATCTCGTCTGGCCCATCGCATAGCCGCGTCAATGGATTGGTGCAAAATCCCAGATCCTTCAGCCGCTCGATTGCCCCCATCTGCGTCTCGGCCAGCGGTGTACTCACCTCGCCCCAACCATAAGCGAAGAACCGCAACGGCCGGTCGCGAGTGATCGTCGCGTCAAGCTGGCGCAGCGATCCGGCGGCGGCATTGCGCGGATTGGCGAATGTCTTGCCTCCCCGGTCTTCCTGCCGCGCATTGAGCGCTTCGAAATCGGCATGGCTCATATAGACCTCGCCGCGCACTTCGAGGAGCTCGGGCGCGCCCTCGATCCGCTCGGGAATGTCATCCACCTCGCGGGCATTGGCCGTGACGTTCTCCCCGGTCTCGCCGTCGCCGCGCGTGGCGGCACTCACCAGCGCGCCGTTCTCATAACGCAGCGAAAGGCTCAGCCCGTCGATCTTGGGCTCGGCAGTATAGGCGATTGCCTCTTCGACCCCGAGATAGCGGCGCACGCTTTCACCGAATTCGACCACGTCACCGTCATCGAAGGCATTGCCCAATGACAGCATCCGCACGGAATGGCGGATCTTGCCAAACCCCTCGGCCGGGGTCGCACCGACCTGCTCGCTGGGGCTGTCGGCACGTTTGAGATGGGGAAATCGCGCCTCGATCGCCTGGTTGCGCTGTTTGAGCGCATCATATGCCGCGTCCGGAATCTCCGGCGCATCACGGGTATGGTAGGCCTCGTTCGCCGCCGCGATCTCCCGCGCCAGCCGCTCCAACTCGCCGCTCGCCTCGCTTTCGCTCAACTGATCCACCGGTGTTTCGCCCGTCACATCGCCCCCCAAGGATTGAGCGTGCGCCGCCTTGGCGCAGGTCTTGTCCACCAAGGATTAGCCCCGCCCCGAACCAAGGTCCAGCCTACCGATGCAAACAAGGCATGCCCGATCTCCACCACCCGGGGTCAATGCGTGGCCGCCCGGCACGGCCATCCCCTGCCGCCACCATAGGACAAGTACCGCGCAATCCCCGGGCGCGATCCGTGAGTGGTATCCTTCTACCCTTGCGCCGCCTCAATCCATCTCGATCCGAGCGGGCCGGCTCAGGCGCCTATCGCGATCGGGCGACTCGGTTCCTCGACCGGCGCCGGGTCGCGCAGAACATAGCCCCGCCCCCAGACCGTCTCGATATAATTTTCGCCGTCGGTCACAGTGGTCAGCTTCTTGCGCAGCTTGCAGATGAAGACGTCGATGATCTTGAGTTCCGGCTCGTCCATGCCGCCATAAAGATGGTTGAGAAACATCTCCTTGGTCAGGGTCGTGCCCTTGCGCAGGCTCAGCAGTTCGAACATCTGGTATTCCTTGCCGGTCAGATGCACCGGCCGACCATCGACCTCGACCGTCTTGGCATCGAGATTGACACAGACCTTCCCGGTCTTGATGACGGATTGCGAATGCCCTTTCGAGCGGCGGATGATCGCATGGATGCGCGCAACCAGTTCCTCGCGGTGGAACGGCTTGGTCAGGTAGTCATCGGCACCAAAGCCGAACCCCTTGAGCTTGTTCTCGGTATCGTCGGCACCGCTCAGAATGAGAATCGGCGTATCGATTCGCGCCAGGCGCAACTGCCGCAACACCTCATGCCCGTTCATGTCCGGTAGCCCGAGATCGAGAAGGATCAGGTCATAATCGTAAAGCTTGGCCAGATCGACCCCCTCCTCGCCGAGGTCGGTCGTATAGACATTGAGGTTGGCATGGGTCAGCATCAACTCGATGCTCTTCGACGTCGTCGGATCGTCTTCCACCAGCAGCACGCGCATTTTCAATTCTCCGCTTCAATGCAATCATAGGAATTAAACGTGAACAAAAATGGTTAATCACATGTTAAAATCGCAATAAAGCTTACGAACGCTCGTTAAAGTTGTCTATATCTTTGTAACCGCGTCACCTTCAGTGCATCTTCGCCGAACCCGGTAACCGCGGCAACCCATTCGAGAAATTCCTCCTTGCTCAACCCGTACCTGTCCAGCGCCTCGTCCTGTGAAATCAACCCGTAGACCACGCCGCGCACCACGGCGGCCTTGCGGCTGGCCACCCAGCGCGCGGTGGTTGCCGGCGGCAGGTCCGAGCGCGACATCACAGTTCCGCCCGGCAGGGTCACGGCCCTTGGCCCATCGACTTTTTTCAGATACATCGCCCAAACCTCGTCATTGCGATGCCACGGTGATGCACCCGGCAGGCTTAATGACCGGTGAAACCGGGACTTGAGAGTGTTTAGGATTTTCCTATATTTACCCAGGAATTGAAGGAACCCGCCATGTCGCTCGATACCGCGACCCCGCTCAACTCGCTGGGGATCGCCAAACCCGTCTCTGAAACCCGCGTGGTGGTCGCCATGTCGGGTGGTGTCGATTCCTCGGTCGTGGCCGCGATGCTGGCTGACGAAGGCTATGACGTGGTCGGTGTCACGCTACAACTTTACGACCATGGCGCGGCCCTGGCCAAGAAGGGTGCGTGCTGTGCGGGCATCGACATTCACGACGCCCGCCGCGTGGCCGAGGAAATGGGCTTTCCCCATTACGTGCTCGATTACGAAAACATCTTTCGCGACGCGGTGATTGACGAGTTTGCCGACAGTTATCTCGCCGGTGCCACGCCGGTGCCCTGCATCCGCTGCAACGAACGGGTGAAATTCAAGGACCTGCTGGAAACCGCGCGCGATCTCGACGCCGATTGCATGGCCACCGGCCACTATATCCAGCGCAAGACCGGCCCGCACGGCGCCGAATTGCACAGTGCCGCCGATGCCAACCGCGATCAGAGCTATTTCCTGTTCTCGACCACGCAACAGCAACTCGATTTCCTGCGCTTCCCGCTGGGGCATCTTGCCTCGAAGGATGAAACCCGCGCGCTGGCAGCAAAATACGGGTTGCCCGTGGCGATGAAACCCGACAGCCAGGACATCTGCTTTGTCCCCAATGGCGACTATGCCAGCGTGATCGAGAAACTGCGCCCCGGCGCGGCCGAACCGGGCGAGATCGTCGATATCGACGGCAATGTGCTGGGCAACCACAAGGGCGTGATCCATTACACGATCGGCCAACGCCGCGGCCTCGGGATCGGCGGGCTTGTCGATCCGCTCTACGTGGTGAAACTCGATGTCGACAATCGCCGCGTGATCGTCGGCCCCAAGGAATTGCTCGCCACCCGCATCGTTCCCGTGCGCGAGGTCAACTGGTTGGGCGACGAAACGTTCGAAAACGTCACCGAGCGCGAGATCATGGTCAAGGTCCGCTCGACCCGGCCACCCCGCCCCGCGATTCTGCGCGCGCTCTCGCCCTCAACGGCAGAGGTCGAACTCCTCACCCCCGAGGAAGGCGTCTCGCCGGGGCAGGCTTGCGTGTTCTACGAAACCGGCGGCAGCCGGATCTTCGGGGGCGGCTGGATTCACGCGGGCTGACCCCGCACGATCCGTTCACATCCGCGCCAGAACCGCCCGCGCCGCGCGCAGCCCCGGCGCCTCGCCACCCCGGCCCAACCGCTCCATCGTCAGATCGAGCGCCGCGTGCTGCGCCTCTGGCGCCTCAAACATCCCGATCACCGCTTCGGCCATCGGCCCCACGCGGCACGCCTTGCCGATGAAATCCGGCACCACTCGCGTACCGCTCACCAGGTTGACCAGCGTCACCGTATCGACCTGCAACAGCCGTGGGATGATCTGGCGGCTGAGCCAGTTGAGATCATAACCGATCACCATCGGCGTCCCCGACGCCGCCAGTTCAAGCGACACCGTCCCCGATGCCGCCAGCGCCCCGTCCGCCGCCCGGAACGCCGCCCGTTTTGTCGCAGAAAACACGTCCCCCCCGACACCGCGCGGATCGAGCAGCACCGGATCACCGGCCCAGCCCGGCACGATTTCGGCCAGCATCTCCGCCACCGGTGCGGCGGCCGGAACCACCACCCGCAGCCCCGGTCGGGCGGCTGCAACCCGGGCAATGATCTCACCGAACCGCTGCGACAATCGCGCAACCTCTCCCCGGCGCGAACCGGGCAGCACCAAGAGCATCTCGCCCGCAATCCCGTGCTCGGCGCGAAAGGCCGCCGCCTCCGCATCGCTCGCCACCGGCTCGCTCACCACCGGGTGCCCCACGAAATCGCACTCCATCCCCGCCGCCTCCATGTAAGGCGGTTCAAATGGCAACAGAGCCAGAACATGATCGATATGACGCGCCATCTTCGCCGCGCGTCCGGGCCGCCATGCCCAGACCGAGGGCGCCACGTAATGTACCGTGCGGATACCCGACGCGGCCTTGACCCCCTTGGCCACGCGCAGGCTGAAATCCGGCGCGTCGATGGTGATCAGGACATCGGGCGCCCAATCGAGCACCGCGCGCACCACCTCGTCACGCCGCCGCATGAGATGGCGCAGCTTCGGCAGAACCTCGGCCACACCCATGATCGACAGCTCCTCCATCGGGAACTGGCTCTCGATGCCCTGCGCGCGCATCTCCGGCCCGCCCACGCCGCGAAATGCAACCTCGGGCATCAGCGTCCGCAGCCCCGCCATCAGTGCTCCGCCCAGGCGGTCACCCGATGGTTCGCCCGCGATCACAAAGACCTTCATGGCCTCTCCCGAACCCAAAGAAACATGTTCATCGCATCGAGAACCGCGACCACCCGCGGCTCGTCGAGAATGATCACGCCGCCCGCCTCGATCACGATCCCGTCGCACCCGGCTTCGGCGGCAGCTTTCGCCGTGTCCGGGCCGATCGTGGGCAGGTCGATGCGCCGGTCCTGCTCCGGCTTCGGCCCCTTGAAGAGGATCGCGCCGGTGCCCGGCGCATCCTGCGCCGCGCCCGCCAGCCCGGCCAGCATCGCATCCGTGCCCGCCCGGTCTTCACGCGCCAGAACCCGGCCCTGTCGGATCACACAGGCCTGCCCCTCGTCCGCTGCCCCCATCTCGGCCAGAACCCGGTCGCCCAGATCGGCATCGGCGCGATGGGTCGAACGGGGCTTTCCCTGCGTGGGAATGCCCGCCCGCGCCACGATCTCCGGCGCGATCTCATGCGCCGCGCGGATCGTGAACCCTGCGCGTTCGAACAGGTGAATCGCCGCGCGCAGCGCCCCGTCATCGCCCTTGGCCAGCGCCTCCATGAATATCGGGACAAGCGGTCGCGTCTCGGCATCGAGAGCAGCCGGATCGAGCGCCGGACGGTCAATTGCACCGCAAAAACACACCCCGGTCACACCGCGTTCCGCCAGTATCCGCAAAAGCGTGCCCAGCGTCTCCAGCCGGAACACCAGATCCGGGTCAAGCCGATCCGGCAAACAGCCTTCCATCGCACAGATGATCGGTCGCTCGCCCAGAGCCGCAACCACCTTGTCGGGTAAATGCCCCCGCCCCGCAATCAACGCCAGCATCGGCTCACCCCGGAGTCAGAAAGGACCGGTCACTGCCCGCGGTCACGAAATCGACGATCTGGCGGACGTAATCGCTCTGGGTTTCCTCGCCCAGACGGCGCGCCCGGTCCTGGAACGCACCCTCGCCCTGCGCCAGCATCTGGAACGCGGCCCGCAGCGCCGTGATGTCGGCACGCCCGACCCCGCGACGCTTCAACCCCACAAGGTTGAGCCCGTCGAGAACCCCGCGCGGTCCCTGGACAAGCCCGTGCGGGATCACGTCATTCGTCACCATCGACAGCGCGCCGATGATCGCGCCCTGCCCGATGCGAACGAATTGATGCACACCGCAAAGCCCCCCGACGATCACGTCATCTTCGAGAATACAATGCCCGGCGATGGCCGAATTGTTGACGACGATCACACGGTTGCCCACCTGCGCATCATGCGCGATGTGACACCCGGCCATGAACAGCCCGTCATCGCCCACCCGGGTCACGCCGCCGCCGCCCTCGGTGCCGGTGTTCATCGTCACATGCTCGCGGATACGGTTTCGCGCGCCCACGATCAGCCGCGTTTGCTCGCCCTTGAACTTGAGATCCTGCGGCACCTCGCCAATCACCGAAAAGGAAAAGATCACCGTCTCGGCGCCGATCTCGGTATTGCCGGTCACGACCACATGGGATTTGAGCTCGACACCCGGCCCCAGCCGCACCTCCGGCCCCACGAGGCAGAACGGCCCGATCACACAGCCTTCACCGATCTCGGCGCCCTCTTCGACGATCGCGCTTGGATGGATACGGCTCATTCAGGTCACTCCTTTGGCAGGTCCATCATCGCCGTGAACTCGGCCTCGGCGGCGATTTCCTCGCCCACCTTGGCGGTTCCGGCGAATTTCCAGACCTTGCCACCCGGTTTGCCGCGCATGGTCTCCAGATACATCTCCAGCACGTCACCGGGCCCGACCATGCGGCGAAACTTGCACTTCTCGATTGCCATGAAATAGACCAGCATGTTGCGATCGGCCATGTCGAGTGCCGTGCCCACCATCACCGCCGCGGTCTGGGCCATGGCCTCGACGATGGTCACCCCGGGCATGATCGGATTGCCGGGGAAATGGCCCTGGAAATGCGGTTCATTCATGGTCACGTTCTTGATGCCGCGCGCCGATTGATACCCCACGATATCCTCGACCCGATCGACCAGGAGAAACGGATAGCGATGCGGAATGATCCGTTGGATCAGGTCGATCCCCGCCCGGGTTGCCTCGGTCATTGTCGTTTCCTTCCTCTCGGCTTCTCGACATTGCCCGATGCGTCGCAGGCACGCCTGCATCATGGCTTGTCGGCAAGCGCGCCACGCTCACATGTCTCGCAGGTTACACTCCGATCCTGCCACGAATTCAGTGGGAAAGGCTTTACCAACTCCCTCCCAACGGGGCAAGCATCACGGCACCCGACCGGTCATTCGCTCTCTTCCGGGGGCAGGACGAGAGGCGGGGCCTCTTGCGGCGCAATCGGCACTTCGGGGGCCACCTCTTCGGCGTCGGGCGATACCCCGCTGCCATCGCCGATCGCGTCATCAATCCGATCCACCGCCGCGTCGGTCACGTTGACCGCATCCGAACTCAGCAACACCGCCCGCGTATCAAGCAGCACCGAAGCCCCACTCTCGAGCATCAACCGCTCCAGAACAGGCCGTGCCGCGCCGAGGAACCGGCGCTGCGCGTTCTCGTTCTCATCGGCCAGCGCGCGGGCCTTTGCCTCCTGCTCGGCACGGATGCGCTGCACCTTCGCGTCGAACGCATCCGCAGCTTCGCGAAACGCGGCGGGCGTCATCGCATCGCGGCGTTCGGTCAGCTCCTTCTCCTCGGCCGTCAACTCCGCCTCGATCCGCCGGTTCTCGGCCGCCAGAACCGCGCTCTCGGCCTCAAGCTCGCTGGCAACACGTTCGCCAAACAGCGTCTCGTTGAAAAGCCGGTTGAGATCGACCGTCAGAACCGGGCTGTCCGGCAAACCCAGATCCTGCGCGCGCGCCAGTGGCGGCGTCACGCAGATCACCGCCGCCACCGTTGCCAAGATCAGCCCCCGCAGCGCGCGCCCCATCATGGCCTCAGAAGTTGGTCTGAATGGTCAACTCGAACTGCTGTTCCTTGTCGAAGGTCTGTTTCTGAAGCGCCTTTGACCAGTTCAACCGCAGCGGCCCGACCGGCGTTTTCCAGAAGATCGAGAGCCCCGCGACATGACGCACCGGCCCGCCCGCGTAAAGCGTGTTCGGGCTGGTCGTGTCCAACCCCCAGACCGAACCGACATCATAGAACAGGCCGCCCTCGATACCGTATTCCTCGGGCAGGCCCAGCGGGAACTGCGCCTCGAATTTCGCGGTGGCAAAGAAATTCCCGCCAAGCGCGTCATCAAACGTGCCCCCCGCATCACGCTCGCGCGGCCCGATCCCGTCATAGGCAAAACCGCGAATGATATCGCTGCCATACAGGAACCGGTCGGTGATCCGGCTCGATTGCCCCTTGCGGAAATTCACCATCCCGCCCGCGAGGGTCGCGCGCAGCGTGACCTCTTCGTTCAGGATCTTGGTCTGCGCCATCACCCGCGCCGTCGATTTCGAGAAATCGACATCGCCCCCGGCACCGCCGAAATCCTGGCTGAACTCAAGCAACATCCCGGCATTCGGGTTCAACCCGGTGATCCGCGTGTCATAGGAAAAGGTGAAGCCAACCGAACTTGCGTTCAACGCACCCAGACCGGCCTCGCCATCCAGAAGTGTCCCGGCGGGTCCCGTGTAGTTGAGCACCTCGGTGTGATCAAACTTGTAATTCACCCCGAACCGCGCCCGCTCGCTGATCGGGAACTCCAATCCGAAACCCAGACTCGCCGACTCGGTATCGTAATTCGAATTGTAGCCCTCGGTCTCGACATAACCGACGTCGAAATGGAACCGGACATCGCGGCCGAGAAAGGCAGGTTCCACGAAATTCATACCATAGTTGCGGTTTTCTTCCGCACCCGAGATCGAGAACCGAAAGGTCTGCCCACGCCCGAGGAAATTGTTCTCCTCGAACTGAACCGCAAGACCGAATCCGGTTTTCGACGAGAAACTGCCGCCAAATCCCAACGACCCTGTCGGGGCTTCCTCGACATCGACATCCACGATCACCTGTTCCGGGCTCGATCCCTCGCGCGCATTCACATCCGCCTTTTCAAAGAACCCCAGCGCCCGGATGCGCTCGGCTGCCTCGCGGATTTCGCGCGGGTTGAACGGGTCGCCCTCGACCACCCGGAATTGCCGCCGCACCACGCGGTCGAGCGTCGTGGCATTGCCCTCGATATCGATCCGCTCGATGAACACGCGCGGACCACGCACCAGCGCGAACTCGATATCGAGCGTAAGATCGCGGTCGTTGCGGCTGATCCGTGGCTCGACCCGCATGAAATCAATGCCCTTGCGCACCGCGAGACGCTCCATGCGTGCGATCGAGTTTTCAACCAGCGTCGGCGAATAGACCACGCCAGGACGCACCCGCAGGATCGACTGGAATTCCTCGGCAACGACCTCGTCCATCTCGCTCACCGTGGTGATCTCACCGAACCGGAACTGTTGCCCTTCCTCGACGTTGAAGGTGATGAAATAGCCGTCGCGCTCGCGGGCCAACTCGGCGTTCACGCCGGTGATTCGAAAGTCGATATAACCCCGGCTGAGATAGAAATCGCGCAGCACCTGCCGGTCGAATTGCAGCCGATCCTCGACAAAGGTGTCCCGCTGGATGAGAATCCGCAAAAGCCCGGCCTGCTTGCTTTCCAGAACCCGGCGCAGCCGGTGGTCGGAATAGACCTGGTTGCCGACAAAGCTGATCCGCTCGATTTCGACATTCCCGCCCTCGAAAATCTCGAACACCAGGTCGACCCGGTTGTCGCTGCGCCGGATGATCTTGGGGCTCACCCGCGCGGCCAGCCGACCGTTCTGCAAATAGGCCTCGGCGATGGTCTCGGCGTCGCGTTCGGCCTTGGTCGGGTTGTAGACCTGCCGCGATTTCGACTCGATGAAACCGGCGAGTTCCTCATCCTTGAGGCGCCGGTTGCCCTCGAAATTGATCCGGTTGATCGTCGGGTATTCCTTGACCGCGATGACAAGTCGACTACCGCGCGGTTCAATCGTCACGGTTTCGAACAACCCGCTGGCCAGAATGCGCTGGTAGGCGTCGTTCAATTCGGCCGCCGACACCGTTTCGCCGCGGGCGATTCCCGCATAGCTCAGAATCGTGCCCGGCTCGATCCGCTGATTGCCCTCGATGGTCACGTCGGTAAAGCGATAGGACTGTGCCTCGCCCACACCCGGCAAGGTGCTGAAAATGAATGAAACTCCCAGGAAAATCACCGCCATGAACGCGCGTGTTTTCCTGCCTTGTTCAATCAGGCCCCCTGCGTGGCCATTTATATTATACGTCATTTGCTCAACCCGGTCAGACACCCCAACTATAGACTAGCTAAAGGGATTGCCCTGACTTGTCAAAAACGCAAAAGCCCCCCGGACGGGGGGCTTGAAGAAAAATGATTGGCTGCCGGGATTGGGCCTGCACGCCGAACCGCCCGGGCCGAATGGCCGTGTTCAGAACTGCGACCCGAGCCACGCGCCCGCCATCAGCGCCACGGCGATTGTGCAAACATAAAGCAAGCGATCCCAGTTGAGATCCCACAACAGGTGAAGCCCCTGGTATCCGCGCGCGATCGTGCTCATTTCACACCCTCCATTGCCGGTGGTTCGATTCCCGTAGAGGTTGACTGGCCAATGTGACGGAATGCAGACCGGAATTGAGGCAAGACTATGGCAATCGCGCCCAGGCGGCGATCAGGGACAGAACAGATCGTTGCTCAGCGCAAAGACCATCAGCGACAGGATCAACGTCAGCCCGACGGTCATCAGGATTCGCAAGGCCCCGTCCGACGGCGGCCGCCCGGCCACCGCCTCATAGCCGTAAAACACCAGGTGCCCACCATCGAGCACCGGAATCGGAAACAGGTTGAGCAACCCCACAGCCGTGCTCAGAACCGCGATGAACCAGATGAAACTCACCGCACCCTGGCTTGCCATCGCGCCTGACACCTGCGCGATTCCGATCGGTCCCGACATGTTGCAGCTCGAAATCGCACCGGTGATCATGTGCCACAGCCCCGAGATCGACCCCTGGACGATCCGCTCGGTCTGCACCACCCCGCCCCACAAGGCAGAGCCGACACCCGTCATCTCGGTGGCCGGCTCAAAGAAAAGCCCCCCCGCGATCCCGATTCGCCAACTGGTCTTGAACCCGCCTTCCGCCTGCGGCTCGTCCACCCGCCGCGGCACCAATGTGAATTCAAGCGCCGCGCCATCGCGCCACACGCTCAGCAACAGCGGCTTGCCGTTACCACCCTCGACCCGCTCGCGCAGTTGCTCAAAGGCAAAGATCGGCGTCCCGTCGACCGCGGTGATCACGTCACCCACCTGCAGGCCGATGTCATAGGCGGCCGATTGCGGCGACAGTTGCGTGACCAGAGGTGGATAGGGATAGGGCCCGCCAACACGCATCTCGCGCGCATCCCGGCGCACATCGTAATCCAGCACCGGCTCGACCGGCACCGCGTCGCCGAAACTGCGGAACGCCTCGCGATCCTCGAAGGCGGGCACCCGCACCCCGCCGATGGCGATCACCTCGTCGCCCTCGCGCAACTCCTGAACCTCGCCCGGCAAGGCGCGGAAACTGCCCACGGTCAGCGGCTCGGCCACCTGCCCCTGCCACAGGATCACCCCGGCAAAAACCAGGATCGACAGGATGAAGTTGAAGATCGGCCCCGCCGCGACCGTCACCGTTCGCGCCCAGAGCGGCGCACCATGCATCGAATGCCGCAGCTCTTCCTCCGACAAGGCATAAGCCGCCTCCTCATCCTTGGCCGACGCCGCGTTCGAATCGCCCAGGAACTTGACATATCCGCCAAAGGGAAGCGCCGCGATCTGCCATTTCGTGCCGTGCCTGTCATGGCGCGACCACAGCACCGGGCCAAACCCCAGCGAGAACACCTCGGCCTTGATCCCGGACCAGCGCCCGACGATGTAATGGCCGTATTCATGCACCGCCACGATCACCGACAGCGCCACCACAAAGGCGATCACGGTCATGACGAAGCCGCCGAACTGCGGAATCAGGGAAATATCCAAAACGTCGTCCTGCCTGTTATTCGTTGTCTTCGTTCTGTCTTCGATCCGGGGTTGCGCCTTCAGGCGGCCCGCTCCCGCATCTCTTCGTCTGCAAGGCTACGGGCTACGTGGTCCGCCGCGCGGATGTTATCAAGGGTCATGTTGGCATCAATAAGACCCTCGTTTGACCCAATCCGCTCCAGAACCGCCTCGACCACGCCCGCCATGCCGGTGAATCCGATCCGCCCGGCGATGAACCCGTCCAGCGTCGCCTCCTTGGCAGCGTTGAACACCGCCCCCGACAATCCGCCCCGCGCCATCACCTCGCGCGCCAGCCGCAAAGCGGGATAGCGCGCCTCGTCGGGGTGGCGGAAATTCAACTGTCCGATCCCCGCCAGATCGAGCCGCCCCACCGGCAGCGCCTCGCGCGCGGGCCAGTTCAGCGCATACCCGATCGCGTGGCGCATGTCCGACACCCCGAGATGCGCCATCAGCGCCCCGTCGCGAAACCCCACCAGCGCATGAACCAGAGATTCGGGATGCACCAAGACCTCGATCCGCTCAGGCGCGATTCCGAAAAACTCATGGGTTTCAATGATTTCCAGCGCCTTGTTGAACATCGACGCGCTGTCGATCGTGATCCGCTGACCCATCGCCCAATTCGGGTGGTGGCTGGCCTCTTTCACCGTGGCGCGTTCAAGATCGGCCAGCGGCCAGTCGCGGAATGCCCCGCCCGACGCGGTGATGATGATGCGCTCGACCGCACTCATATCCTCACCCACCAGCGCCTGGAAAATCGCCGAATGTTCGCTGTCCACGGGCAGCACCGTCGCGCCATGCGCCCGCGCCACCTCCATCAGCAACGGCCCCGCCGTCACCAGCGATTCCTTGTTGGCCAGCGCCAGCGTGCCGCCCTGCTCCAGCGCCTTGAGCCCCGGGCGCAGCCCCGCCGCGCCCACGATGGCGCTCATCACCCAGTCAGCAGGCCGCGCGGCAGCCTCGATCAGCGCGCTCTCGCCCGCCGCCGCCTCGATCCCCGTGCCCGCCAGCGCCGCGCGCAGATCATCAAGCAACCCGTCATGCGCCGTCACCGCCAGCTTGGCCCCCAGCCGCACCGCATCATCCGCCAGCCGCGCGATGTTGCGCCCCCCGGTCAGGGCCACCACGTCATACGCCTCGGGCGTCCGCGCGATCAGGTCGATGGTCGATTGCCCGATCGACCCGGTCGCCCCGAAGATCGACACCCGTCTCATGACACCCCGGCCACGACCATGGCCAGCGTCACCGCCAAGGCCGCGCCCATCATCGCGTCGAACCGGTCCATCACCCCGCCATGGCCGGGAATGAGGTTCGAACTGTCCTTGACCTTCATCCGCCGCTTGAGCGCGCTTTCGGCCGCATCCCCCATCTGCGAGGCAAAGGACAACCCCACCCCGGCGACGATCAACCATGCGGGCAGGCCGAATTGCGCCTGCATCCACGCGCTCAACCCCGCCGCCGCGATCCAGCCCGCGACCGTGCCCGACCATGTCTTCTTGGGGCTGACCTTCGGCCAGAATTTCGGCCCGCCGATGATCCGGCCCGCGAAATAGCCCGCCACATCCGTGACCACCACCACCGCGACCAGCCACAGGGTCCAGATCAGCCCGACATCGTTTCGCAGCATCACCAGCCCGTAGGCCCCGAGGAAAATGCCCGCACCATATCCGGCGGTCAGCAGCGGATGCGCCCCCGTCCGCCCCACCAGCACGACCAGCAGAACGCCGAGGATTACCGCCGCGATGCCGCCCGGCACGTAAAGCGCGACCGCCAGCGCAAGTGCCGCCAACGCGCCCTCCTGCACCGCTGCCCGGCGATGGCGCGGGCGGATCATCCGCACCAGTTCCCACGTCATCAGCCCCGCGATGGCCACGGCCAGCGCGGCAAAGACACCCCCGCCGACCCAGATCGCCACTGCGCCCACCGCGATCATCGCCACGCCCGAGATCACCCGGGGCGCAAGATCACCCCATCGCGACGGGCCGGTCGGCGGCGTTGTTGCGGCGCTCATGCTTTCACCCCGCCGAACCGCCGGTCGCGCGCGCCATAGCTGCGCACCAGCCCGGCAAAGATATCGGATGAGAAATCGGGCCAGAGCGTGTCGATGAATTCGTATTCCGCATAGGCCGACTGCCACAGCAGGAAATTCGAGATCCGCGCCTCGCCACTGGTGCGGATGACAAGATCGGGGTCGGGTAAAACATGTGTATCCAGGTACCTTGGCAGGGTCTCTTCGTCCACGCTCGCCGGGTCGAGCCGCCCCGCCGCCACATCCTCGGCCAGCCGCTTGGTGGCCCGCGCCACCTCGTCGCGGCCACCGTAATTAAGCGCGATGGTCAGATGCACCCGCGTGTTTCCGGCGGTCATCTCCTCCAGCTCGTCCATCAGCCGGATCAGCTTGTCATCGAGCCGCACCCGGTCGCCGATGAACCGCACCCGCACCCCCTCGTCACGCAGCGCGCGCGCCTCTTTGGTGATGTATCGGCGAAACAGGCTCATCAGCCCGGCCACCTCGACCTGCGTGCGCTTCCAGTTCTCGGTCGAAAAGGCGAAAATGGTCAGGTATTCGACCCCGAGATCGGGACAGGCCTCGACGATCTCGCGCACCCGCTTGGCCCCGGCATGGTGGCCAAACAGGCGCGGTCGCCCCCGCGCTTGCGCCCAGCGTCCGTTGCCATCCATGATGATCGCCACGTGGCGCGGGCCGCGCCGCCCGTGCTTGCCCGTGGTCTGATCCTTGGGGGACATCGCCCACTCCTCCCGCAGTGCGGTCCGGCGACAGGTCACGTCAGACCTGCATGATTTCGCCCTGCTTGTTCTCGAGCGCCTCGTCCACCGCCTTGATGAAGCGGTCGGTCATCTCCTGAACCTCGGTTTCCCAGAATTTCTGGTCATCCTCGCTCAACTGGCCGTCGGCCTTGGCTTTCTTGATCTGGTCCATCCCGTCGCGGCGCACGTTGCGAACGGCCACCCGCGCATGTTCGGCATATTGCGCCGCCACCCGCGTGAGATCGCGCCGCCGTTCCTCGTTGAGTTCGGGAATGGGCAGCATGATGATCGTGCCGTTGGTCTGCGGGTTGATCCCCAGCCCCGAATTCATGATCGCCTTTTCCACCGCCCGCACCAGCGACTTGTCCCAGACATTGATCGTCACCATCCGCGGCTCGGGCACGTTCACCGTGCCGACCTGGTTGATCGGCGTCTGCTGACCATAGGCCTCGACCGTCACCGGCTCCAGCATCGCGGCACTGGCCCGTCCGGTGCGCAGGCTTGCGAATTCCGTGCGCAGCGACCCCATCGCCCCTTGCATCCGACGTTCCAGATCGTCGGTGTCCAACATGAATTCCTCGTCGGCCATCTGCTCTTCACTCCCCTTGCGGGCTATCCGTGTCCCACTTGCTATATCTCCTGCGCGCGGGGTTTGTATAGACCAACCCGCGCCGCGCTCCAACCGCTCCGGCGCTCAGCCGCCGACCGTGGTAAAGGTGCCCTGACCGGCCAGAATGCCACTGAATCCGCCCGGCTCGTCGAGCGAAAAGACGATGATCGGCAGGTTGTTGTCACGCGCCAGCGCGATCGCGCTCGCATCCATGACCTTGAGGTTGCGCGCCAGTACCTCGTCGAACGACACCTTGTCATAGCGCTTGGCGTCCTCATGCACGCGCGGGTCCTTGTCATAGACCCCGTCGACCCCGTTCTTGCCCATGATGATCGCCTCGCAGGCCATTTCATTGGCCCTGAGCGCGGCGGCGGTGTCAGTGGTGAAATAGGGGTTGCCGGTCCCGGCGGCGAAAATGCAGACCCGCTTCTTCTCAAGGTGGCGCACCGCGCGGCGGCGGATGTATGGCTCGGCCACCTCGTCCATGCGGATCGCGGTGATCACCCGGCAGAAGACGCCATGCGCCTCCAGCGCCGATTGCATCGCCAGCGCGTTCATCACCGTGGCCAGCATGCCCATGTAATCGGCGGTGGTGCGCTCCATCCCCTGCGCGCTGCCCTGAAGCCCGCGAAAGATGTTGCCGCCGCCGATCACCATGCAGATCTCGACCCCCATGTCATGCACCGCCCTCACCTCTTCGGCGATTCGGCTCACCGTCGGCGGGTGCAGCCCATAGCCCTGATCCCCCATCAGCGCCTCGCCCGAGATCTTGAGAAGGACACGGTTGAAGCGGGTTTGCGGGGTATCGGCCTTGTCCATGGGGGCTCCTTTGGGGCAATCCTGTTCTGGCGCGCAAAATACGGGTTTCCACCGGTGTTGCAATCGGTGAACGCCCTCCGCTATCCATTTCGATCCATCCGCAAGGCAAAGCTCCCATGATCGCGCCCACCAGAACCCTTGACGATATCCTTGACGACCTCCTGCCGGACCGGCCCGTTGTCATCGCCGGCCCCACCGCCAGCGGCAAATCCGCCCTCGCGCTCGCCATCGCCGAGACGCAGGGCGGCACCATCGTCAATGCCGATGCGCTTCAGGTCTTTGCCAACTGGCGGGTGCTGACCGCGCGCCCCTCCGACGACGACCTTGCCCGCGCCCCGCACGCGCTTTACGGCCATGTGCCGGGCGATGCCGAATATTCGGTCGGCCACTGGCTGCGCGAGGCCGCCCCCCTGCTTGAGACCACTCGCCCGATCATCGTGGGTGGCACCGGGCTCTACTTCACCGCCCTGACCGAAGGGTTGGCCGAGATCCCCGCCACCCCCCCCGCGATCCGGGCCGAGGCCGACGCGCGCATGGCGGCCAGGGGCCGCGAGACGCTGCTGGCCGAACTCGACCCCGCGACCGCCGCCCGCATCGACACGCTCAACCCGATGCGGGTGCAACGTGCATGGGAAGTGCAGCACAGCACCGGGCGCGGGCTGGCCGCGTGGCAGGATGACACCCCACCCCCGCTCCTGCCGCTGGCCCGCACCTGCGCGCTTTTGATCGACGCGCCCAAGGACTGGCTCACCCCACGGATCGAAACCCGCTTCGACCGGATGCTGGATGCGGGTGCGCTGGACGAGGCGCGCGCCAACCTCACAACCTGGGACGCCGCCCGCCCCTCGTCCCGCGCCATCGGCGCACCCGAACTGATCGCCCATCTGCGCGACGAGATGACACTCGACGAGGCCCGCACCGCCGCCATCATCGCCACCCGTCAATATGCCAAGCGTCAGCGCACATGGTTCCGCGCGCGAATGCGCGGCTGGCGGCATGTTCCCGCCGTCTGAACCACTCGCCACGGCAAGCCCGTGGCGCAACCGCCCACAAGTCGTTACCCCTTGGAGTCATGCGTTACCAACCCATCATCCACCATCCACCCGCCTCGAAAGACCCGGAAATGACACAGGACGCACCCCGCATCGACACGCTCGCCACTCTCTCGGGCAAGGCGCCGTGGCGGCTCGGGCTTCAGCACAGCCGCGATACCCACCTGCTGATCTGGATCACCCGTGGACAGGGCCGCGCCATCGTCGCCGGTCAGCGCAAGGGGATGGGCATCAACAACATGCTTTTCATCCCCGCCGGAACGCTGTTTTCCGTCGATCCCGGGCCACAGGGGTTCGGGCTTGCCATGGTGGTGCCGCCCGGTGCCGGGATTCCGCTGCCCGAGGGCAATCACCACCTGCGCATCCGCGACGTTCACGCCCAGCAGGAGCTGACCGCGCTGGTCGAAGCGATGCAACGCGAACAATCCGGCAGCCGCGATTTTCACGCCGCGGCAGCCCGCGCCCACGCGACGCTGATCGCGATCTGGCTCAAGCGCGCGCTTCTCGCCGCGCCCGGCCCCGCCGAGACCAGCGCCGAGGCGCGTATCGCCACCGCCTTCACCGACCTCGTGGCCCGCGAGTTCCACAGCGGCCAGTCGACGGCCACCTATGCCGAGAAACTGGGCATCACGCCCAGCCATCTCGCCCGCTGCCTCAACACCACCGCCGGGATGAGCGCCGCCGCGATCCTGACCGAATGCAGCCTGCATGCCGCCCGCAGCCTCTTGTGCGACACCGACCATCCTGTCGGCCGCATCTCTGAATATCTGGGCTTTGGCAGTGCGGCCTATTTCACCCGCTTCATGCAACAACATACCGGCAAGACACCGTCCGGCCTGCGCGACGCAGAGGCCTCCGGCGCCGGGGCGGTCTCCCACACCTGACCCACCCTCGGGCGCGCCGCGCCGCCTCCGCCGCCGCCCCGAACCCGGAGGGCCGGATGCATCCCCGGCACGAGCGCCGCCCGGAACGCATGGAAAATTCCACCGTGACATGACCTTGCCATGTTGGGCGGTGTCGCTTTTTCGACAGTCGGATGTCGTTTTTTTTACAGGAAATGACGATCGTGGCGATTGACGCCGGGGGCGGAAACATGCGCAAATAGTTTTGCAAAGAGGGGGAGAATGCCACCGGGGCCCAATACACCTCGGGGATATAGCGACCCGATCAATTAATAATGAACGTCATAGGGAGAACAACATGACCCAGACCATCAACGGAAAACCGGTTCACAAGACCGCGTGGACCTATGTCAAGGACTTCAAGGCCGGCAAACTCAGCCGCCGCGAATTCCTCGCCCGGACCACCGCACTCGGCGTGACCGCGACGGCGGCCTATACGATGGGCGGCCTCGCCCAACCGGCTCGCGCGCAGGCCGATATCCAGCAGGGCGGCACACTGCGCATTCAGCAGTCGGTCAAGGGCATGAAGGACCCCCGCGCCTATGACTGGTCCGAGATCGGCAACCAGTCGCGCGGCTTTCTCGAGTATCTCGTCGAATACAACGCCGACGGCACATTCCGTCCCATGCTTCTCGAAAGCTGGGAGGTCAACGACACCGCGACCCAATACATCCTCAATGTCCGACAGGGCGCGAAATGGAACAACGGCGACGATTTCACCGCCGAGGACGTGGCCCGCAACATCGCCGGCTGGTGCGACAAGTCGATCGAGGCCAACTCGATGGCAAGCCGCATGGGCGGCCTCATCGACGAGGAATCCGGCAAGGCCCGCGACGGTGCGATCGAAGTGCGCGACAGCCACACCGTGGTGCTCAACCTTTCGTTGCCCGATGTGTCGGTCATTGCCAACATGTCCGACTACCCGGCGGCGATCACCCATTCGAGCTATGATGGCGGCGACCCGTTCGCCAACGGCATCGGCACCGGCCCGTTCGCCCCGGTCAGCATCGAGGTGGGTGTCAAATGCGTTCTCGAACGCGCCGCCGACCACGACTGGTGGGGCACCGAGGTTTATGGCGGACCTTACGTCGACCGGGTCGAATTCATCGACTACGGCACCGACCCGTCGGCCTTTATCGCCGCGGCCGAATCCGACGAGGTGGACCTGCTCTACGAAACCGTGGGCGAATTCATCGACGTGATGGACGCCATCGGCTGGACCCAGACCGAGACCGTGACCGCCGCGACGCTGGTGTTCCGCGGCAACCAGGAGGCCGAGGTCGACGGCATGAAGCCCTATGCCGACAAGCGCGTGCGCCAAGCGCTGGCGCTGGCGGTCGACAACAGCTTCCTCCTTGAGTTGGGCTATTCCAACCGTGGCGAGGTGGCCGAGAACCACCATGTCTGCCCGATCCACCCGGCCTATGCCGATATCGGTCCGGCACCGCATGACCCGGCCCGCGCCAAGGCCCTGATGGAAGAGGCCGGCATGGCCGATTTCGAGCACGAGCTGATCACCGTCGATGACGACTGGCAGCGCAACACCGGTGACGCGCTCGCCGCACAATTGCGCGACGCGGGCATCAATGCCAAGCGCACGGTGCTTCCGGGCAACACGTTCTGGAACAAGTGGACCGAATACCCGTTCAGCGCGACCCAGTGGAACCACCGTCCGCTCGATGTGCAGATCCTGACCCTGGCCTATCGCTCGGGCGAGGCCTGGAACGAAGCGGCCTATTCCAGCGCCGAGTATGACGCGCTCATCAACGATGCCAACGCCATCGCCGATGCCGATGAACGGCGCGTCGTGGTCGAGAAGATCGAGCGCCTGCTGCGTGAGGACGGGGTCATCATCCAGCCTTACTGGAGGTCGCTCTACAACCACCACAACGGCAATCTCGTGAACGCCGCGAAACACCCCTCGCACGAGATCCATCTC
Source organism: Aquicoccus porphyridii (assembly GCF_008369105.1). Taxonomy (GTDB): domain Bacteria; phylum Pseudomonadota; class Alphaproteobacteria; order Rhodobacterales; family Rhodobacteraceae; genus Aquicoccus; species Aquicoccus porphyridii. Next base: position 491,229 of record NZ_VINQ01000001.1, read on the forward strand.
TACAAGATCGGCTTCGCGGCCTGATCGCCGCGCGGCAATGAACAACAGGCGGGCGCAGCCGATGCGCCCGCCTTACGAAGCCGGAACAAAACCGGCACAGGGGCGAACGACCCCGAAACAACTGGGAGATACCGATGGGGCTTTTCATTCTCCGGCGGGTCCTGACGATGGTGCTGACGGCACTCTGTCTGACCTTTGTCGTCTTTTTCCTGACCAATCTTTACCCGAACCTCGAAAAACTGGCCAAGACCGAAGGCAACATGCGCATGACCGATGCGCAGGTCGAAAGCTGGCTTGATACCAACGGTTACCTGCAACCGATGCCCCTGAAATACATCCAGTGGCTGGGCATCGCACCGGGCTTTGTCAACACCACCGAGGACGGCGCGGTCATCGGCCACTGCATCCAGCCCGATATCGACCCGGCCAAGGCGCCCCGCTTTTGCGGCGTGCTCCAGGGCGATTGGGGCCAATCCACGGTATTCAAGGACTCGGTGACCAATATCATCACCACCCGCCTCGGCCTCACCGCCAAGCTCATGCTCTGGGTCATGCTGCTGATGGTGCCCTCGGCGCTCCTGATCGGCGTGCTGGCGGGCATGCGCGAAGGCTCGCGCACCGACCGCACCCTCTCGACCTTCGCGATCTCCACCACCGCCACCCCCGAATATGTCTCGGGGGTGATTTTCATCGCGCTTCTCGCGTCATCGCGATACGGTCTCTCGCCACTCCTGGCCGAATGGGGGCTGATCGACGGCGGGACGCTGTTCAAGGGCACCGCCACCAGTGCCATGGAAAGCGCCAATTTCGAGAATTTCTTCCTGCCGGTGCTGACCATCGCGCTTTACGGCATGGGCTATATCGCCCGCATGACCCGCGCCTCGATGGCCGAGGTCATGACCGCGCAATATATCCGCACTGCCCGGCTCAAGGGCGTGGTGTTCCGCAACATCGTGATGAAACACGCGCTCAGGAACGCGCTCATCGCGCCCTTCACCGTCATTATGCTGCAAATCCCGTGGCTCCTGAATGGCGTGGTCATTGTCGAAACCCTGTTCAACTACAAGGGCTTTGGCTGGACGCTGGTGCAAGCCGCCAGCAATAACGACATCGAACTGCTTCTCGCGGTTTCGGTCGTCTCGGTGATCGTGGTTCTGGTCACACAGCTGATTTCCGATATCGGCTATGTGTTCCTCAATCCACGCATCCGCATGTCATAAAGAAGGAGCCGAGACATGGAACCGCTTACCTGGTTTGGCGCCTACGGCAGCTCTTTCGCCCCGCTGCTTCTGGTGCTCGTGACACTGGCCATCACCTGCGGGCTCTGCGCCGCGCTGCTGGCCTTCATCGACAACACCCCACGGGCGAGCTTCTCGGTCTTCAACGGTGTCGCCGTGCTGCTCCTGCTGCTCGTGGGCTTCACCTACGTCTATGGCGGGCTGACCGGGGTTGAAGGGGGCGCCATGCCGCTCTCGACGCTGGGCTGGATGCTCGCCACGCTGGCCGGACTCGCGATCTTCGCCGCGATGCTGGCGTGGTTTCTGGACAATTTCTTCGACAACCCCGCCGCCTTCATGGGCACGCTGTTCAAATGGGCCATCTACGGTGTCGGCGCGGTCGTGCTGTTGTGGCTCGTCGTCACGCTGCTCTGGCAGGGGGCGGCGCACAAGGAATGGCTCGCCGGCTTTGACGCCGCCGACATGCCCCCGGCCGAGGAAATCGCCCAGCACAAACGCATCTCGCGGCTGGAAAACCTCGGCATCCTGGCCAATGTGGTGCTCCGCTTCACCCCGGTCTGGATCACCCTCGTGGTGCTCTATGGCGTGTCGATCCGCTACAAGCGGCGGCTCGGCCTCTATGGCAAGCTGTTTGACAGCGTGATCGGCATGATCGGCTTCGGCCTCGTGATGTTCTGGGTGTTCACCGCGCTTTTCGTCGGCGTCTTCGACTTGATCGCCACCCATGCCCCGCTCGAACAGGCGTCCGGCATGAAAAACAAGCTGCCGGGCACACCGCTCCTGCGCGCGGCACCCGAAGAATTCCCGGTCTACCTGCTGGGTGGCGACAACCTCGCGCGCGACATCTTCTCGCGCATGGTCTACGGCAGCACGATCGTGATCCAGATCGCCCCGCTGGCGACGCTCTTCGCCTTCATGGTCGGGATCACGCTGGGGCTTCCCGCGGGCTATTACAGCGGTCGGCTCGACACCGCCCTGTCGTTCCTTGCGAACCTGATCCTCGCCTTCCCGGTGATCCTGCTTTTCTACCTGCTGGTGACACCCGAGATCGTGCAGACCGGCCTGCCGCAATACATGGCGACGGTGCTCTTCCTCTTTCCACTGGTGTTCATGGGTGTGCTGATCCAGTCGCGCTTTCGCACCCAGCCGCAGAAGAACATCTTCTGGATGGCCTTGATCCTGATCCCGCTCTTCCTGCTCTACGCGGCGGCGATCAACGATGGCGGCTCAAGCTCCAAGATCCGGTTCTGGCCGCTCGATTTCTTCGACATTCCCCCGGGGATTCTCGTGGTGTTCGTGGCGGTGGTCTTCGTCAACTCGCCCACCGTCTTCCGGATCGTGCGCGGCCTCGTGATGGACATCCAGACGCGCGATTACGTGGCCGCCGCCCAGACCCGTGGCGAGCGGCCGTGGTATATCATGCTGTGGGAAATCCTGCCCAATGCGCGCGGGCCGCTGATTGTCGATTTCTGCCTGCGCATCGGCTACACCACGATCCTTCTGGGCACCTTGGGCTTCTTCGGTCTCGGCCTGCCGCCCGAAAGCCCCGATTGGGGGACGACGATCAACGAGGGGCGCAAGCTCCTGTCGATCTATCCGCACCCTGCCCTGCCACCCGCCTTCGCGCTTCTGAGCCTCGTGCTCGGCCTCAATCTTCTGGCCGACGGGCTGCGCGAAGAATCACTGAAGGATTGAACCCGTGATGAACAAGGCGAACGGCACGGTAACGAACGCCCCTCGGCCAAGGGCGGAATCCGGCGGCAGCCGGAGGACAGCCGGGCGGTGCACGCAGGTCACCCCCCCGATTCGGGCGTGAAAGGAGAAAGTTAATGCCGAAAATCCATGATTACGACGGCCCCATCCTCGAGATCGACAAGCTCTCGATTTCCTTCTTCACGCGGCTCCACGAAATCCCCGCGGTGATGGATTTCTCGGTCAGGGTCACCCCCGGCGAAGCCGTTGGTCTTGTTGGAGAATCCGGTTGCGGCAAGTCGACGGTGGCGCTTGGCGTCATGCGCGATCTGGGCAAGAACGGCCGCATCGTCGGCGGCTCGGTCAAGTTCAAGGGCCGTGACATGGCCGCGATGACCGACGCCGAGCTGCGCAACCTGCGCGGCAACGAAATTGCCATGATTTATCAAGAGCCTATGGCCTCCCTCAACCCCGCCATGCGGATCGGCAAACAATTGATGGAAGTGCCGATGATCCACGAGGATCTGAGCGAACACGAGGCCTACCAACGCGCCCTCGAAGTCGTCACCGACGTCAAACTCCCCGACCCCGAACGCATCCTGCGCAGCTACCCCCACCAGCTTTCTGGCGGCCAGCAACAGCGCATCGTGATTGCCATGGCCTTGATGTCAAAGCCTTCCTTGCTGATCCTCGATGAGCCCACGACCGCGCTCGACGTCACAGTCGAGGCCGCGGTAGTCGAGCTGGTCAAGGATCTGGGCAAGAAATACGGCACCTCGATGCTGTTCATCTCGCACAATCTCGGCCTCGTGCTGGAAACCTGCGACCGGATCTGCGTGATGTATTCCGGCGAAGCGGTCGAGCGCGGCGATATCGAAACCGTGTTCAACAACATGCAACACCCTTATACCCAAGCCCTTTTCCGCTCGATCCCGCTGCCCGGCGCAGACAAGAACTCGCGTCCCCTGGTGGCGATTCCGGGCAACTTCCCGCTGCCGCATGAACGCCCCCCGGGCTGCAATTTCGGCCCGCGCTGCGACTATTTCCAGGCCGGGCTTTGCGATCAGGGCGACATCACCATGAAGGATGTCGACGGCGACGGGCAGCACGAAACCCGCTGCCTGCGCTTCCGTGACATCGACTGGAACGCACCGATCACCCTGGCCGAGACCAAGACCAAGGGCGAGATCGGTCGTGTTGTCCTCAAGATGGACAATCTCAAGAAATATTACGAGGTCGCCGCCAATGCCCTGTTCGGCGGTGGCGAAAAGCGCGTGGTCAAGGCCAACGAAACGCTCAGCTTCGAGGCCCGCGAAAGCGAAACCCTTGCCATCGTTGGGGAATCCGGCTGTGGCAAGTCTACCTTCGCCAAGGTTCTCATGGGGTTGGAGACCGCGACCGATGGCGAGATCCTGCTCGACAACAAGAACATCGAACAGATCCCGATCGAGAAGCGCGACACCCAGACGGTGGCCGATATCCAGATGGTGTTCCAGAACCCGTTCGACACGCTCAACCCCTCGATGACCGTGGGTAGCCAGATCATGCGCGCGCTCGATATCTTCGGCATCGGCAAGAACGATGCGGAACGGCGCACGCGCATGCTCGAACTGCTCGACCTGGTGAAGCTGCCACGTGAATTCGCCGACCGCATGCCGCGCCAGCTTTCCGGTGGTCAAAAACAGCGCGTCGGCATCGCCCGCGCCTTTGCCGGTGGCGCGCGGATCGTGGTCGCGGACGAGCCGGTTTCCGCGCTCGACGTGTCGGTTCAGGCCGCCGTGACCGACCTGTTAATGGAAATTCAACGCAACGAGAAGACAACGCTCCTGTTCATTTCGCACGACCTTTCGATCGTGCGCTATCTCTCGGATCGGGTCATGGTGATGTATCTCGGACATGTGGTCGAACTGGGCAGCACCGACGAGGTGTTCTCGCCCCCCTACCACCCCTATACCGAGGCGTTGCTTTCGGCGGTGCCCATTGCCGACACGCATGTCACAAAAAAACATATTGTTCTTGAAGGTGACATTCCCTCGGCGATGAATCCGCCCAGCGGATGCCCGTTCCAGACGCGTTGCGGCTGGAAATCGCGGGTTCCGGACGGACTCTGCGAAAAAGAGGTGCCCCCGGTGCGCCAACTCAAACCCGGCCATCAGATCAAGTGTCACCTCTCGGATGAAGAGCTTGCGACGATGGAGCCGGTCATCAAGCTCGGACAAGAGGCGGCCGAGTAAGCGTTCGGCCAGAATTGAACGTGGGCCGCGCTTTTGCGCACGTTCTTTTTCGCTTGATAGTTGCAAACGCAACCATCAAACCGGAGATCAGCCAAGCAAAAGGACGCTCAACATGAAGATCGAGAAAATTCACCACGTCGCCTATCGGTGCAAGGATGCCAAGGAAACCGTCGAATGGTATGGCAAGATGCTGAACATGGATTTCGTGCTCGCCATCGCCGAGGATCATGTGCCCTCGACCCACGAACCCGACCCTTACATGCACGTCTTCCTCGATGCTGGAAACGGCAATGTTCTGGCCTTTTTCGAACTGCCGACCAAGCCCGAAATGGGCCGGGACCCCAACACCCCCGAATGGGTGCAGCACATCGCGTTCAAGGTAAAAGACCGCGCGGAACTCGTTGAATTCAAGGAACATCTTGAAGAAAAAGGCGTCGAGGTTCTGGGCGTGACCGACCACTCGATCTTTCACTCGATCTATTTCTTCGACCCCAATGGGCACCGGATCGAACTGGCCTGCCCCGACCCCGAGGAAGACGCCATGCTGGCGCGTCTCAACGATGTGAAATGGGACATGCTCGAAGAATGGAGCCGCACCAGGAAGGCGCCGCAACATGCCGATTGGCTGCATGCAAAAGAGCTTGAAAAGAACTGAGCGGAATCGACATCTGGGGCAGCGTCAGCTTCCCCAGATCACCTTCACGTAATTTCGGGTCTCTTTATAGGGCGGTACCCCGCCATGTTTTTTGACCGCTTCCGGCCCCGCATTATAGGCCGCCAGCGCCAGACGCCATGACCCGAACTCGCGATACTGCGCCATCAGGTAACGCGCGCCACCATCAAGGTTTTCATAAGGATCGTGCGGATTGACGCGCAACGCCCGCGCCGTTCCGGGCATGAGCTGCGCCAGCCCGATCGCGCCCTTGTGCGACAACGCCTTGACCTTCCAGCCCGATTCCTGCTGAACCAGCCGCAAGAACAGATCTTCCGGCACCCCGTGCCGCCGGGCCGCATCGCGCGCCATGGCCAGGTAGGGCCCCTTGTATGTGCCGGAATAGTCCTTGGCATCACCCCATTTCGATGGGGTGACAACACTGGGCGGTTGCAGGCGCACCGAAGCATTGTATTGCGATTTCGCGCGGGTATCGAGAACCTTGGTCTGCGACTTGAACAGCGTGCTTCGCGACTTGGTCGACAGGATATCCGCCGCCGCAGCATGCGGCATCGCCAAGGTCACAGCCGTGATCAGAACCAGAACTCTGCTCATATCGTCACCCGTCCCAAAACCGTCGTTCGGCAACCTTATAAACAGTTTTCACGATTCTTCCAGATCGCGCGCCCACCACCGCCAGACCACCGGGATCGCGCGTCTTCACTGGGTTTACTCGCATTTTAGGCTTTTCTTAACGGGTTCGGGATGATGTAAGCTGACAATGAAAAATTTGGATTCTGTGGGAGAAGACGATGGCCGGCTCGGTGAACAAGGTTATTCTGATTGGCAACCTCGGTCGCGACCCTGAAACGCGTACCTTTCAGGACGGGGGCAAGCTGTGCAACCTGCGCATCGCGACGTCAGAAAACTGGAAAGACCGCAACACAGGCGAGCGCCGCGAACAGACCGAATGGCATTCTGTTGTCCTGCGTGGTGACGGGCTTGTCGGTGTCGCCGAAAAATACCTGCGCAAAGGGTCCAAGGTTTATATCGAAGGACAATTGCGAACCCGGAAATGGCAGGATCAGAGCGGCCAGGATCGATATTCGACCGAGGTTGTCGTGGGCTTTGGCGGCTCCATGGTCATGCTGGATGGGCGCGGCGAAGGCGGCGGCGGCAGCAGCGGGCAGTCAGGCGGCGACTATGGTGGCGGTAGCGGTGGCGGATACGACAGCGGACCTGGCAATAGTGGACCCGGCCAGAACTACGACGACGAAATCCCGTTCTGAGGCGTGCTGCGCTTGACCGATTTCTCCTATTCAAACGCCGCCCTTGGCGGCGTTTGCAACGCGCAGCACGCTCGGAATAGCGGGTGAATCCATTTCCGCCCGCCACGTCCTAAATCACCCTTCAATGTTCCAAGAAGGACATGACGGATTGGTGAAACCGGTCAGATCGAAAAGGATGTGCCACAGCCGCAGGAACTCGTCGCGTTCGGGTTGTCGATCACGAACCGCGCGCCGATCAATTCTTCCGAAAAGTCAATTGTGGCCCCGGAAAGAAACGGCAGGCTAACCTCATCAACCACGACTTTCTGACCCTTGCCTTCCAGAATAATGTCTTCCGGCGTCGGTGCGTCCAGGATGATGGAATACTGGAATCCCGAGCACCCGCCGCCCTCCACGGCCACGCGCAGGGCTTGCCCCTGATCCCCGGCCCCGATCTCGGCCAGCCGCTCAAATGCGCGTTCTGTCACTTTAGGGGGAAGATTCATCTTCGGTCTCCGCAGTTTAACTGTGTCGTTTCATACAATATACGTGCCCATAGACCCATCGACAAGAAGGCGGCCCAATGATGCACGATCCAGCCCCTTTTGCCACCCGCCCCGACAGGAGCCGCGGCAGGCTCTATCCAGAATCCGAGAGCGCGTTCCGAACCTGTTTTCAGCGCGATCGCGACAGGATCATTCACTCAAGCGCCTTCCGCCGCCTGAAACACAAGACGCAGGTTTTTGTCGAACATGAAGGCGATTATTTTCGCACCCGTCTCACGCATTCAATCGAGGTGGCGCAGGTGGCCCGCACCATCGCCGGTGCCCTTGGCCTCAACCAGGAATTGACCGAAGCCATCGCGCTGGCCCATGACTTGGGGCATACCCCCTTCGGGCATACGGGAGAGGACGCGCTGAATGAACTCATGGAACCTCATGGCGGGTTCGATCACAACGCCCAGACGGTCAGAATCGTCACGACGCTTGAGCGGCATTACGCCGAATGGGACGGGCTCAACCTCAGTTGGGAAACCCTCGAAGGTATCGCCAAGCATAACGGCCCGATCGAGGGTGACGTGCCATATGCGCTGGCAGACTACAATGTCATTCATGATCTCGAACTCACAACCCACGCCGGTCCCGAAGCGCAGGTTGCGGCACTGGCCGACGACATCGCATATTCCAATCACGATATTCACGACGGGTTACGCGCGAGCCTGTTCACGATGGAGGAACTGACGGAATTACCGATTCTTCGGGATTGTTTTCGCGAGGTGGACATGCGCTATCCCGGCCTCGCCCCCGACAGACGCCAGCACGAGGCCTTGCGACGGTTTTTTGGCAGTCTGGTCGAGGATGTAATCAACACAAGCCGTAATAATCTCGGCCAATTGAACCCAAAATGCGTCGAAGACATTCGCATGGCTGGCAAACCAATGGTTCAATTTTCACCGTCGCATTGGGAAAAACTGAAGCAAATCCGTGCTTTTCTCTTTCAACGCATGTATCGCGCACCGAGCGTGGTCGAAATGCGGCACAAGGTGACGGCCGTGATACACGATCTGTTCCCGCTCTACATGGCCCGACCCGAGTTGCTGCCATCGGCGTGGCAGGCGGGCTTGGCGGACAACCGCGATGATCAAGCAATCGCCCGCCTCGTCGCGGATTACATCAGTGGCATGACGGATAGATTTGCATTGCAGCAACATGACAAATTGATGGTTCAAGGCCGGTGAATAATCGACACTGATCGGGCAGCCCACGCCCGAGAGGAATGGTGGATAACAAAGGACACATCCATGAAAATCGCCTGTTTCAATATCAATGGCATCAAGGCCCGCATCGGGGCGCTGAGCGACTGGCTCGAAGAGGCCGATCCGGATGTCGCACTGCTTCAGGAGATCAAGTCGATCGACGAGAACTTCCCCCGTAGCCATTTCGAAGACATGGGATACACGGTCGAAACGCATGGGCAGAAATCGTTCAACGGTGTGGCGATCCTGTCGAAACTGCCGCTTGAGGATGTGACATTCGGATTGCCCGGGGACGACGTAGATGAGCAGGCGCGCTGGATAGAGGCGACGGTGGTCGACAAGCGGGCGGTGCGGGTCTGCGGCCTCTATCTCCCCAATGGCAACCCGGTGCCGGGGCCAAAGTATGATTACAAGCTGGCATGGATGGAGCGCCTGTATGCGCGGGCGCAGGAATTGCTGCACAGCGAAGAGCCGTTCCTGATGGCTGGCGATTACAACGTCATCCCGCAAGACGAGGATGCGGCACGTCCTGAAGCCTGGGAAAAGGACGCGCTGGCCCTGCCAGATAGCCGCGCTGCCTATCGCCGGATCGTCAATCTTGGCCTGACAGATGCCTTCCGGACCGTGGAGCCTGGGTCGGGGCATTACACGTTCTGGGACTATCAGGCAGGCGCATGGAATCGAAATGATGGTATCCGCATCGACCACTTCCTGTTGAGCCCGCAATGCGCGGATCTGTTGCTGGAATGCCGGATCGACAAGGAGGTGCGCGGGCAAGAGAAGCCTTCGGATCACGTGCCGGTCTGGGTGCGGCTGAATGCCTGATCCCTACTTGGGCGCGCGCAGGTAGGCCGCCAGAAGCCCGGTCGATTGGTTCATATCCTCCGGCGGGGCTTTGCCCGCCACCAGCGGTTCGAGCCGCTTGGCCAGTTCCTTGCCAAGCTCCACCCCCCACTGATCGAAAGAGTTGAGACCGAGGATGACCCCCTCCACAAACACGCGGTGTTCGTAAAGCGCAAGGATCTGCCCCAGAACACGCGGCGTGAGACGTGGATAGGCCAAGGTCGTCGATGGACGGTTACCTTCGAAAACGCGCTGTTCAGCCTGAGCCATAAGCTTATCGCCCGAAAACCCCATTGAAGCGGCAATTTCGCGTGCGTCGGAAAGGCTGCGCCCCGTCATCAGCGCCTCCGATTGAGCAAGGCAATTGGCCACAAGCAAGCGATGGTGATGGGCCAGATCGGGTTCATACCCCTCGGCGCCGATCATGAATTCGCAGGGCACGATTTCGGTGCCCTGATGAAGAAGTTGGAAAAAAGCATGCTGCCCGTTGGTGCCCGGCTCACCCCAGACAATTGGGCCCGAACCGTGCGGCAGGGATTGACCGTCCTGTGCGGCGCGCTTGCCATTGCTTTCCATTTCCAGTTGCTGGAGATAGGCGGGAAGTCGGGCGAGGCGATGCTCATAAGGCAGCACGGCCCGTGTCTGAAAACTCATGCCCTGATGATGCCAAAGCCCGACAAGAGCCAACAACACCGGCAGATTGTCAGCAAGTGAAGCGGTGCGGAAATGCGTGTCCATCGCAGCGCCACCTGCAAGAAACTCGGTAAAATCCTTGGGGCCGATGGCAATCATCAGCGACAGGCCGATTGGCCCCCACACGGAATAGCGCCCGCCCACCCAATCTTCGAATCCAAAGACCCGCTCGGGCGGGATACCGAACTCTGCAACCAGATCGGTAGCCGAGGAGAGCGCCACGCATTGCGCCGCCGGATCGGCCAAGGAAACCGACATCCAGTTGAGGATGCTGGCGGCATTGGTCATGGTTTCTATGGTGGTAAAGGTCTTGGAGGCGATGATGACGAGCGTGGTCGCTGGATCGAGCCCATCCAGCACATCGGCAAGATCGGCGGAATCTACGTTCGAAACGAAATGACAGCGCGGCCCGTCGTGAAATGGAGTGAGCGCGCGGGTGGCCATGGCCGGGCCGAGATCGGAACCACCGATACCAACATTGATCACATCGGTGATCGCCCCCCCCTGCCCCTTGAACCGACCTGCCCGGACATCGCGAGCAAAGGCTTTCATCCGCTCGAGCGTGTCAAGAACCCCGGGCATCACGTCCTCGCCATCGAGCATGACTGGCACGCCGGAAAGGTTGCGCAGCGCGGTATGTAGAACGGCACGATCTTCAGAGCCGTTGATCCGCGCACCCGAGAACATCGCATCGCGCATCGACTCGACCCGGGCAGCGCGAGCCAATCCCAAAAGCGCCTCACGGGCCGCGCCGTCGATATGAGTCTTGGAATAGTCGAACAGCATTCCGAGAGCCCGGGCGGAAAAATGCATCGCGCGATCCGAATCATCGAACAGATCGGCGATGCGCCGTGTGCGGGCCCTGTCGGCCTCGGCAAAAAACGACGCCCAGGCCGCGTCAAGATCAGGATGCGCGCTCATTCAGGGGCCCAGTGAACAGTGAGCCCGTCCATGACGGCCGCGATCGGGGCCTCGTCGGGTGACAGATGCATGCCGCGTTCGAGGGCCGCGCGCTTGCGCTGACCGGTGATCACGAGATGCTTGGAGATCGCAGCATCCAGCACGCGCGCACTGAGCGTGACTCGGGTTTCGGGTGCGGCGGGCGTCCGGATCGGCACGAGAACCGGGGCGTCGGCGGCCAAGGCATCCTTCAACCCCTCCGCCCCGGGAAAGAGCGAAGCGCAATGCATGTCCGCCCCCATTCCGAGCAATAGCAGCGAAATCGGCTGACAGGAGACGAGCATGGATTCGAGCTCGGTCAACACATCCTCCGGCTTTTCCGCAGGGGCATAAAGCGGATGAAAGACTGCGGCGGTGGCCCTATCGGTCAGGAGCCGTTCCCGCACCAGTCTTGCGTTGGAACGCGGATCATCCTCGGGTAGCCAGCGTTCATCGGTGAGGAAGACATCAACACGCGACCAGTCGAGATCGGCGGCACATAGATTGTCGAAAACCGGTCCCGGTGTTTCGCCGCCCGGCACAGCGAAAGATACGCGCTCTTCGTGAAAGAGCATGTTCTCGAGCTCACCCGCCAACACGTTGGCAAGATCAATCGCCATCATCTCGGCATCGGCATAGTCGATGAATTTCATTCCCTGATCTCCCGCCAGCGTCGTCCATCGCGATGCATGAGCGCCAAGGCATCCTCCGGGCCAGTGCTGCCTGACTCGTATGGCAATGGTCTTTCACCCTTTTCTTCCCATTGAGCAATGATCGGATCAGTCCACCGCCATGCCGCCTCGACTTCGTCGCCGCGCATGAAGAGGGTCTGATTGCCGCGGATCACATCCATGATCAGCCGCTCATAGGCGTCGGGGACCAGTTCGGCCCCGGGGCCAAGCGTTTCCGCAAAGGACATGTCGAGCGGTACATCAATGAGCCGCATCCCGCCCGGGCCCGGCTCCTTGATGGTCACGCCCAGTTCGATCCCTTCATTGGGCTGCAACACAATGGTCAGGATATTGGCATGTCGTCCGGCATCGGCACCAAAGATCGAATGCGGCGCATCCTTGAACACCACTGCGATTTCCGAGGTGCGCGCCCTGAGCCGCTTGCCGGTGCGCAGGTAGAAAGGCGTTCCAGCCCAACGCCAGTTGCCGATCCCGGTCTTGAGCGCGACAAAGCTTTCGGTGGTCGACTCCGAATTGCCCACATCATCGAGGTAGCCGGGTTTGTCCTCACCCGCCTCGTATTGGCCACGCACGATATCATCGAGAACGACGGTATCGAGTGCGCGGATCACCTTGAGTTTCTCATCACGCACCGCGTCGGGTTCGAACTTGGCGGGCGGCTCCATCGCAATGAGGCAAAGAAGCTGCATCATGTGATTCTGCATCATGTCGCGCATGGCACCTGCGCGATCGTAAAACTCTTCGCGGCCCGCCACGCCCATGGATTCTGCCACGGTGATCTGGATGTGATCGACATACTGACTGTTCCAGAGCGGTTCGAACAGCATGTTCGCAAACCGGATCGCCATCAGGTTCTGCACGGTCTCTTTGCCGAGATAGTGATCGATCCGGTAGATTTGGGTTTCGTCAAAATGGCGTGCCAACATGGTGTTGAGTTCACGAGCCGAGGCGAGATCATGGCCAAACGGCTTTTCCACCACGATTCTTGTTTCACCGGATGCCATGCCGTGGCGATGCAATCGCTCGGCCAGATCGGCGAACAACTGCGGGCCAACCGAGAAATAGAAGGCCCTTACGCGATCGGCGTGAATGATCCGCGCCAAGGCCTCCCAGCCTTCATCCCCTCTTGCGTCGAGCTTGATATAACGCACACGATCACAAAAGGTATCAATCGCGCCGTCCTCGCACAATGTCACGGGAGCGAATTCGAGGATCGTATCGCGTACAAAGGCACGATACCCCGCATCGTCAAACTCCGACCGCGCCGCGCCTATGATGTTCGCCTCGTCAGGGATTTGCCCGGCACAGAAACGACGATAAAGCGCCGGCAGGATCTTGCGCCGGGCCAGATCGCCAGTACCACCAAATACCACGAGGTCGAAGGGATCGACCGGAATCACACGTGTCACCATTGTCGGGTCCCCTGATTTCGCGTTTGGACTTGGATACGCACGAGACAGCCTGCCTTGGCTGACGCCGACTTTAACATGCCGCAGTTGGTTCTCAATGGGTTTGCTGCATGCGCAAAATGAACAGGCCGCACCGGTTGATCCTATCGGGGTCGGCTGATTTCCCCGCCCCCAACAGCCGCGCGCACTCCTGTCGTCGCGGTGCAAGACGTGGGCAATCCACGCGCCACGCGCACGGCAAGATAGGCAAAAGCCTGCGCTTCGAGCATGTCACCATCGAGCCCGACATCTTCGACCGGAAGGACCGGGCAATCGAGCGCCGCTCCAAGCATCTGCATCATGACAGGGTTGCGCCGCCCGCCCCCGGTCACAAGGACGCGGGCGGGTGGCGAGGGGCAATGCTCAATTCCGCGGAATACAGCAGCGGCAGCCATGGCCGTAAGCGTGGCGGCGGCATCAGCATCGGAAAGTTCGCATACCAATCCGATCATGTCGGAGAATGCGTCACGGTCGAGCGATTTGGGTGGCATGCGATAGAACCAGGGATCATCGAGAAACAGTTCAAGCGCGCCATTTTCCACGCGCCCCCTGCGCGCCAGCGCACCGTCGTGGTCGCAATCCAGGCCCAAGCGCTTTTGGACAAGATCATTGATCGGCGCATTGGCAGGGCCCGTGTCAAAGGCCAGAAGTGCGCCCGGCTCTTCAGGGCGGGTGTGGCGCGGGTCGATCCATGTCAGGTTGCCAACGCCGCCCAAGTTGAGAAACGACACTGGCTCAGTGGCACCAATATAACGCGCGCAGGCATGGTGAAAGAACGGGGCAAGTGGCGCTCCCTCGCCGCCCAGCCGCACATCGGCCGAACGGAAATCCCAGACCACCGGCAGACCGAGTTGCTGTGCCAGCACCGCGCCATCACCCAGTTGGTGGGTGCCACGCCCGCGCGGATCGTGGGCCAATGTCTGGCCGTGGAAGCCTATGATCTCGGCCCCCTCGATGGTTGAAAGCGCCGCGACATGCGCATTCTCGACCACAGTCCGGGCCCGGTCCAGATCGTCCCCGGGCCATTTGCCGAGCGCCGCGCGCAGCACCGCGCGTTCGTCAGCGCTGTAGGGGCGATAACCGGTCGCGCCGAACCCAAAAATCTGTTCGCCATCGGTCTCGATAAGCGCCACGTCAACACCATCGAGTGATGTGCCGCTCATCGCACCCAATGCCTTCACCCTACCCGCCTTCAACATGGACTTTTCCTCGGCCCCCGCGCACCCTATACAGGCCCCGAACATTACGGGACAAGACGCATGACCTACCACCCCAAATCGGATTTCATGGCAACCATGATCGAGCGCGGCTTTCTGGCCGATTGCACCGATTATCAGGGCCTTGACGAGGCGCTCTCGAAGGGGGTGGTGCCAGGTTACATCGGCTTTGACGCGACGGCGAAATCGCTGCATGTGGGCAGCCTGATCCAGATCATGATGCTGCGCTGGTTGCAGAAGACCGGCGGCAAGCCGATCACGTTGATGGGGGGCGGGACGACCAAGGTCGGCGATCCGAGCTTTCGTGCCGAGGAACGGCCGCTGCTGACCAATGCACAGATCGACGCCAATATCGACGGGATCAAACGGGTCTTTGCCGCCTATATCGATTACGGCGACGGCCCAACCGGCGCGATCATGGTCAACAATGCCGAATGGCTGGACGCATTGGGATATCTCGAATTCCTGCGCGACATCGGGCGGCATTTCTCGGTCAACCGGATGCTGTCATTCGAGAGCGTGAAATCGCGGCTTGATCGAGAGCAGAGTCTGAGCTTTCTCGAATTCAACTACATGATCCTGCAAGCCTATGACTTCCTTGAGCTTCATCGCCGATATGGCTGCATGCTGCAGATGGGCGGTAGCGATCAATGGGGCAATATCGTCAACGGGATCGACCTGACTCGCCGCGTGCTGGAGGATGAGGTCTATGGGCTGACCTCGCCGCTCCTGACCACGTCGGACGGTCGCAAGATGGGCAAGAGCCAGGGCGGGGCTGTCTGGCTTAATGGTGACATGCTGAGCGCTTACGAGTTCTGGCAGTTCTGGCGCAACACCACCGATGCCGATGTCGGACGGTTCCTCAAGCTTTACACCGAACTACCTGTCGAGGAATGCGAACGGATGGGGGCGCTGTCGGGTTCAGAGATCAACGAAGCCAAGATCGTGCTGGCCAATGAGGTCACGGGGCTTCTGCATGGGCATGACGCGGCGCAGGCGGCCGCGGCCACGGCGCGCGACGTGTTCGAGAAGGGCGGTGTGGGCGATGATCTGCCGACGCTTGAACTGACGCGTGCGGAATTGAGCGACGGGATTTCGGCTGCACAACTTATCCTGCGCGCGGGGCTGGCGAAATCGGGCAAGGAGGCCAAACGGCTGATCGCCGAAAACGGTGCGCGGATCGACGATATCCCGCTGACCGATCCAGGCCAGATACTTCATGCGGACGCACTGACCACCCCGATCAGGTTGTCGGCCGGAAAAAAGCGGCACGCGCTGGTGAAACTGGCCGACTGAGCAGGCGAATTCCACCACGGAACCCGCAACGGGATTCGATATGTCAGAGCCGCCGGATCTTGAGGCGAACGATCCGGTTTTCCTTTCGGGTGGCCACTTCGAACCGAAACCCGTGGAAGGCAAAGACCTGCCCGACAGACGGAATCATCTGGGCCTCGTGGATGACCAGCCCGGCAATCGTATTGGCGTGCTCATCCGGCAGGTTCCAGTCTGTTGCGCGGTTGAGGTCACGAATCGTCATCGCACCATCGACGAGAAAGTTGCCGTCCTCGCTCTTGTGAATCGGGTGTTCGGCGGCGGGATCGAACTCGTCCGTAATCTCGCCCACGATTTCTTCGAGGATATCTTCGAGCGTGATCAAACCCTGTAGAGAACCATACTCGTCAACCACCAGCGCGAAATGGGTTCGCCGACGCAGGAACTGTCGCATCTGGTCATCAAGCGTGGTCGTTTCGGGCACGAAATAGGGTTCCATCACCACGTCGGCGATTTGGAACCCCTTGAGGCCATCAAGCGAAGCCTCTGGTCCAAACATAAGCTTGTGCATGGCACGCAGCAGGTCCTTTGCATGCACCACGCCGATGATGTTGTCAGGATCGTCGCGAAACACCGGCAACCGCGTGTGGCTGCTTTCGAGACATTGTGCGAGGATCGCCTCGGCATCACTGTCCGCGTCGATCATCTCGATCCGGGAACGGTGCAGCATGATCTCCTCCACCGCGCGTTCCCCCAGATCAAGCGCGCCAAGAATCCGGTCGCGATCCTCTTTTTCAACCACCCCTTCCGAATGCCCGAGATAAAGGGCGCCGGCGATTTCCTCGCGCACGGCGAGGATATGACTGTCGGGATCGGCCTTGACGCCAAAGAGACGCAAAACACCCCGTACAAACCAACGCACCATGCCGACGATGGGCGAAAACACGGTTACGACAAACTGAATTGGTCTTGCGACGAAGCTGGCAGCCGTCTCGGCATTCGTGATCGCATATGTCTTGGGTAGAACCTCGGCAAAAACCAGCACCAGAAGCGTCATCACCAGAGTCGCCAGCGCCACCCCGCTTTCGCCGAAAACCCGTGTGAAAAGCGCCGTGGCCAGCGATGTCGCGAGGATGTTGACGAGGTTATTGCCCAAGAGCACCGAGCCGATCAGGCGTTCGTTGTCCTCGGTGATCTCGAGCGCCCGTTCGGCTCCGCGTGATCCCTTGTCGGCGCGCGACCGCAATTTGCCACGCGACGCGGCGGTGAGGGCAGTTTCACTGCCCGAGAAGAAGCCGGAAAGCACCAGAAGCAGGAAGATCGCCGACGACGTTATCCAGAATGCGCCGTCCAGCGAAGCGTCAGAAGGTTCCATTTTACCGATATGTCATGTCTGTCAGATCACTGGTTATGGGCGCGGGATCTTGGCAAAGCAAGGGGGTGGGGAAAAAACAACGGTGACTTGTCATCCATCGGACGCAGGCCGGGCCAAGGGGTGATTGTCGAGAACGAGCTGGCGCAGGCGCTCGTCCAGCACATGGGTATAGATTTCGGTGGTGGCCAGATCGGCGTGGCCCAGCATGACCTGGATCGAGCGCAGATCGGCCCCGCCGGCCAGAAGATGGGTGGCAAAGGCGTGGCGCAGCCGGTGCGGAGTGACCGTATCGGGCGCGACACCACCTGCAACGGCAAGTTCCTTGATCAGGAGATAGAAACGGTGCCGTGTCAGATGCCCCGACTTTCCGTGCGAGGGGAACAGGAAACGCGAAGCGGGTTTGCCGGTCTTGCGCGCACGTGCATCCTTCTCATCACGCACCGCGAGCCAATCGGCCAGCGCCGCCCGCGACGGCGGCGACAGCGGCACGAGGCGTTCCTTGCCGCCCTTGCCCGAAACCAACAGCATCCGCGGATCACCCCTCGCCGCCGATACGGGTAGCGCGACAAGTTCGCTCACCCGCATGCCGGTGGCATAGAGCAGTTCCATAAGGCAGGTGTTGCGAAGCCGGTCATCCGGGCTTCTCCCATGGTTTCGGGCCACGTCGAGCAGACGGTCAACATCGTCATGCGAGAGAGTCTTGGGCAAACGTTTCGGTCGTCCCGGCCCCTTGATTTCCGCGGCAGGGTTGTCAGCGCGCAACCCCTCGTCAAAAGTGAAACGGAAAAGCTGCCGGATCGCCGAAAGCCGTCGTGCGCGTGTGGCAACAGCCAGCCCCTGCACGTCACAAGCGACAAGATAGGCTTCGATGTCGACGCGGGTAGCATCGACGAGGTCGATCCCCTGCCCTGCCAACCAGACGTCGAAATCGCCCAGATCGCGCGCATAGGCCATCCGGGTGTTTTCTGCGGCCCCCAGTTCGGCTGCCTGGGCCTCGAGAAACAAGGGTATCCAGCGATGCGTCATTGCAGCTCCCCCTGATTGAGCAGAATCAACTGCAAACTTGCACGGCGCGCGCTGTCTTCGAGCCCCATTGCGCGCAAGCCTTGAAGCGCGCTCTCAAGCTGACCCAGATTGCCGGACGCGCCGCTTGAAAAAAGCGTCATCGCCTGAAGAATGGCCTCGCCCAGTTTACCGGTCTCGAGAAGGGGTTGCAGTGCCTCGGGTGGGCCCTCGGCCTCGAAGGCGCGCGCGATCGTGCGCAAGAGCGGATCACGCGCCAACGTGGATCGGGGCTCCCCCCGCGCCAGCGCGACGAGAAACCGCTCATCGGGTGTCTGCGGGTCGGCTGCGGCGGCGATCATCTCGTAGTCGGGTGACAACAACCCGACCGAAAGGGCGAGTCCACGCGCAGGCCCAGTGAGCGGCACCTGCGTGAGATCCTTGGCATAGAAACGCGCGAAAGGCACTTCGAGGTGAACCGACTGCATTGCCCGCCACGCCCGTCCAAGCGATGTTGCGACAGCCTCCGCATTACCGGATTGAAGGGCGGCATCGAAACGTCGAATCGCCTCAACCCGATCCCAGATCCCGCCAGAAGCCGCCGGACGGCGAGCGGTGTAGAGGGCCATCAAGCGATTCTCCGACAGGGCCCCGGTCCGGGTGAGGCGCTCTGCCGCCTCCAACTCGGCCTTCCACCCAACTGTATCGCGTAGGTCGGTCATCGCATAGACGCGCGGCAAGGACAGGGTGGGAAGCGGTGTTCCAGCGGCCTCAAAAAGACGAAATACAAGCGGCGTCATCTTCGCGGGCGGCGCCGGTTCAACATTGGTCTCGGCCAGTTCAGGATCGAGATATATAGCAATCAGGTGGCGTTCTGTTGCGTCGATCATGTCGAGCGCCACGGCGCTGTCGAACATGACCGCAGCCGCGGCCCAATCACCGCCCCGGGCCGCGCAATAGATGCGCGCAGGGACGGATGGCGACAAAAACGGCTTTTCATTCAAGCTGTTGCACGCCGCTTCCTCGGTGCCCGACAGCAGGCTGATATCGAACCACAGTGGAAAGAGAGCAGGTGTCTCCGGCCCGGTTCGTTCCAACAATGCCTGCGCCGCCTCGGCCGCCCCGAGTTCGAGCAGCTTGGATATCCGACCCTTCAGAAACGCATGTCCGCTGCCGCTGTCGGCAGGAGGATCGGCCTCGGCTAGAAGCAGCGTGTAAAGGAGCGACTGCATCGCCGGGAACGCCAGAACGTCCTGGCGGGCCAAGGCCGCTGTCAGACTGGTCGTGGCGCTTGACCGCCAGAGATCACGCGGCAGGCCGGTAACGGACGCAGGCAACAACCCCACCGCTGCAACCGACACCCTATCAAGCGGGCTGACCGTCACCTGTGGAACAGCGGCCGTATCCGTGACCGGCGGTTCAATCGGTCGCGGCCCTTGTATTCCACCTGTTCCGGGAACCACGCGACGGACCACAGGCGGTGGATTCTCCAGCCATTCGATGGCCGAAAGCGGCTCATGCGCCCGAATCGCGTCCGCCGTGCCTGCGACCGCGGAAAACGCGACGATCAGGGCTCTAATTGACGTCCAGTTCAATGTCCTGACGAATCTCCTGTCCGGGCGGCGAGAAATCCGCGCCGAAGTATGGCCCAACATAAGCATAGGCAACCACCGCGATAATCGCAAGAATCGCGAGAATAAACAGCCATTTGATGATGCGCCACATGTCGGAACCGCCCGTTTTTCCTGCCCGTGTTTCAGTTTGCGTTTAACCGATTACAATCAAGTTATAACTGGCATTTCTCTCGAGATCACGTCATTGGTGCGACGTATGAAAAATTTGGCAGGGGAACGCCGACACGCGCGGCAGAACATGGGTTGGAAGGTCAGGAAAACGATTGTCATGGTCGGCATGATGGGGGCCGGCAAGACAGCCGTGGGCAAGGCGCTTGCGGAAATGCTCGACGTGCCGTTCCTTGATTCTGACGCCGAGATCGAACGCGCCGCGAATATGAGCATCGCCGAAATCTTCGCCCGGGATGGCGAGGCGTTTTTCCGCGACAAGGAAAGCCAGGTCATCGGGCGGCTCCTCGATGCCGAGGTGAAGGGTGTTCTTTCAACGGGTGGAGGTGCCTTCCTGGCCGAAGCCAATCGCCGGATGATCTCGCAGCGCGGGATTTCCGTGTGTCTTGAGGCCGATCTGCCGCTGCTTTGGAATCGGGTAAGACACAAGGATTCCAGACCCTTGCTTCGCACTCCTAATCCATATGCAACGCTCGCCGCACTCTACGAGACGCGCGCGCCGGTCTATGCCCTCGCCGATCTCAGGCTGCGCACCCGCGCCGAATATTCGATCGCCGAAATGGCTCAACGGGTTCTCGACGCGCTGCGCTCGCACCCGGACGTTCTCGCGGAGGTGACATGAGGGAAACGGTGCATGTCGATCTTGGCGCGCGAAGCTATGACATCGAGATCGGTCCCGGCCTGATCGGCGAGGCAGGGCGGTTGATCCGACCGCATCTGGAGCGCGCGCGCGTGGCCGTGATCAGCGATGAGAATGTCGCCCCCCTGCATCTGGAACACCTTGTCAACTCATTGAAATCATATGATATTTCTACATCTTCCTTGACCCTGCCCGCCGGCGAGGCAACCAAGTCCTGGCCGCATTTCACGCGCAGCGTCGAATGGCTTCTCGAAGAGCGGATTGAACGCCATGACATGATCGTCGCGCTTGGCGGTGGCGTGATCGGCGATCTCGTGGGATTCGCGGCGGCGGTTCTGCGCCGGGGTGTGCGTTTTGTCCAGGTGCCGACATCGCTTCTGGCGCAAGTGGACAGTTCCGTCGGCGGCAAGACCGGGATCAACGCGCCCCAAGGCAAGAACCTGATCGGAGCCTTCCACCAGCCCGCGCTGGTGCTGGCCGATAGCGATGCGCTTGCCACGCTCCCCAGCCGCGACTTTCTCGCCGGTTACGGCGAGGTTGTCAAATACGGCCTTCTTGGCGATTTTGATTTTTTTCAACAGCTTGAAGCCAATAGTTCATCCTTTTTGTCGCGCGACCCCCAAACCCTGGTCGCCGCTGTCAAGCGCGCCTGCGAGATGAAATCCGCGATCGTGGCGCGCGATGAGACGGAACAGGGGGATCGGGCGCTGCTCAATCTGGGGCATACGTTTTGCCATTCCCTTGAGGCAGCGACCGGTTACTCGGACCGGCTGCTGCATGGCGAGGGCGTCGCGATCGGCTGTGCGCTCGCCTTCGAGATCTCGGCGCGGATGGGGCTGTGCAGCCAGGAAGATCCAAGCCGGGTGCGCGCCCATTTGAAGAACATGAAGATGAAGGCCGATCTATCTGATATAAAGGGAGATTTGCCAGCATCGGAAGAGATGATCGCGCTGATGCACCAGGACAAGAAAGTGCGTGACGGGCGGATTCATTTCGTCATGGCGCGTGGCATCGGCGAGGCTTTTGTTACCCCCGATGTCGACCTCGACATTGTCCGACAGGTGCTCGACGAACAGCTTGCCGCCAAAGGTTAACGCCACCGCACGGTGCCAAATCAGGGGGGTGACATCCGGCTGCCGCGCGGCTGCCACCCGGCTGCCGGGCAAACCGGTCGCGAATGTAACCGAATCCGGTTAACGCAACGCGCGCTGCCCCTTCATCTTGCCGGAAATACTCTGGGGGTGGCGACAAAATGCCGTGGCATTTTGCGCCTTGGGGGCAAAGCCCCCAATCGAACAAAACCTGCGCGCCGAAGGCGCACATTAGGATCAGGCCTAGGCGCGCAGGCGCTTGCCGTCGGGATCGAAGGGCGGGCGTTCAAGGATGCGCGCGCGGTGGGGGCGGCCGAGCACCATGATCTCGACCGCGTCGCCCGGCCCCGCATCCTTCACAAAGCCGAGCGCGAGGCTCATCCCCACGTGATAGCCATAGCCGCCCGAGGTCACGCGACCGATCCCCTGCCCGTCCTTGAAGATCGGCTCGCCGCCCGTCGCGTCCGCGCCCGAGGCGGTCACGTCGCCCTCATCCAGCGCCAGCATCACCAGCGTTTCGCGTGCGTCGCGGGCCATCACCTCGGCCACGGCCGCGCGGTGCAGGAAGTCCTTGTCCAGTTTCACCAGCCGCTCCAGCCCGACCTCCTGTGGCCAGTATTCGGGGGAATATTCGCGCCCCCATGAGCCATAGCCCTTTTCCAGCCGGAGCGACATGAGCGCGCGCGACCCGACCGGCCCCGCGCCAAACGCGCGCCCTGCCTCCAACAGCGCGGTGTAAAGCCGGGTCTGATCTTCGGCGGCGCAATGCAGCTCCCATCCCAGGTCACCGGTGAACGAGACCCGCAGCGCGAGGCACTCGACCCCGGCCAGTTCGATCCGGTTTGATCGCATGAAGGGAAAGTCCGCCGTTTCAAGCGACGCATTGGTGAGCCGCGCCAGCATCTCGCGCGATTTTGGTCCCGCCACGTTGAATCCGCAGGTGGTGTCGGTCAGCGATTGGCATGTCGTCCCGTCGGGCAGCGGCACCATGGCGAAGAACCGGCTGTGATAGCGTTCAGCCATACCCGAACCGATGATCCAGAATTCATCCTCAGCCAGCCGGGTGACGGTGAAATCGCCCGCGATGCCGCCACGCTTGCCAATGAGCGGCGTGAGGCAGGACCGCCCCACCGCGCGCGGCATGCGGTTGGCGAAGAGCGCGTTGAGCCACTCCTCGGCCCCCGGCCCCGCCACCCGGTATTTGGCGAAGTTCGAGATGTCGATGATGCCCGCGTGGTCGCGCAGCATCCGCGCCTCGGCGCCAACGGGTTCCCACCAGTTCTGACGGGTAAAGCCGTTGGTGTCCCGCGCGCCCGGCGCATCGGCGAACCAGAGCGGGTGTTCCCAGCCATAGTTGAGGCCGAAGACCGCGCCCATCTCGCGCTGCATGTCATGGGCGGGGCGGGTGCGTGCGGGGCGGCCGGCGCTGCGTTCCTCGTTCGGGAAATGGATGGCGAAACGGTGGGCATATTGGTCGGCGACGCGGGCGCGGGTGAACTCCTTGCCCGCCCATGCGCCGAACCGCGCCACGTCCCATGCGAACATATCGAGGCCGGTTTCGCCCGTCGTGATCCATTCGGCGGCCAGCTTGCCCATGCCGCCGGATTGCGAGAATCCGGGGATGATGCCGCAGCAGGCGAAGTAGCCCGGGCGTTCGGGCACCGGGCCGAAAAGCACGTTCGCATCGGGTGACCAGATCATCGGCCCGTTGATCACCCGCTTGATCCCCGCCTCGCCCACCGCGGGCACGCGGTCGATGGCGCGCAGCATGTTTTCCTCGATCCGGTCGAGATCGTCGGCAAAAAGCTCGTGCCCGAAATCGGGGGGCGTGCCGTCCTCGGCCCAGAAGCGCATGTCGCGCTCATAGGCGCCGACGAGAAGCCCCTGCCCTTCCTGACGCAGGTAATATTCGCCGTCGCGGTCCGCCACGGATGGCAGGCGGCGGGTCATCGCGGCGATCTGGGGAATCGTTTCGGTCACGAAATACTGGTGTTCGGTGGGTTGCAGGGGCAGCGTGATCCCGGCCATGGCGGCCACCTCGCGCGCCCAGAGCCCGGCGGCGTTGATCACCCATGGCGTTCTGATATCGCCCTTTTCGGTGCGCACGATCCATGTGCCGTCGGGTTGCGCCTCGGTCGCCGTTACCGGGGTAAAGCGGATGATCTCGGCCCCGCCCGCCCGCGCGCCAAGGGCATAGGCGTTGGTCACGCCCGAAGGGTCGACATTGCCGCCATCGGGTTCATACATGATGCAGCGGATGCCGTCGAAATCGACCAGCGGGTGCAGGCGCTCGGCCTCGGTCCGCGAGATTTCATGGTAGTTCATGCCATAAAGTTTGGCCTTGGCCGCCTGAAGCCGGAGCTGATGTTCGCGCGCCTCGCTCTGGGCGAGGTAGAGCGAGCCGGGTTGAAAGATGCCGCAGGATTGGCCGGTTTCCTGTTCGAGATCCCGGTAAAGCTGCATCGTGTAATGCTGGATGCGGCTGATATTGGTGTTGTCGTGGAGCCCGTGGATATTGGCGGCGGCGTGCCATGTGGAGCCGCTCGTCAGCTCGTCGCGTTCGAGCAGGATCACGTCGGACCATCCCGATTTGGTCAGGTGGTAGAGGATCGAACAGCCGATCACGCCGCCGCCGATCACGACGGCCTGTGCATGGGTGCGCATGGGGGCTCCTTGCTTTTGTCCCGGGTCGCGGGTCGGGTTGTGACCCGGCCCGTTCCCCGCCAGATTGGCGCAGGGCGCACGGGGCGAATTGCCCGAATGCGACGTGCTTCGTCGCTCAGTGACATGCCGGGGGGCGGGTGAAACGGTCAGGGTGACGGCAACGCGGGAAAAACGAGAGGGAAAAGGGCGATGAAAACCAGTGCGCGCGTGGTCGTGATCGGGGGTGGGGTCGTTGGGTGTTCGGTGCTGTATCACCTGACCAAGCTGGGCTGGTCGGATGTGATGCTGGTCGAGCGCAGCGAATTGACGAGCGGCAGCACGTGGCACGCGGCGGGCGGGTTTCACACGCTCAACGGCGATACCAACATGGCCGCGCTTCAGGGCTATACGATCCGGCTTTACAAGGAACTGGAAGAGATCACCGGGCTGAGCTGCGGGTTGCATCACGTGGGCGGGATCACGCTTGCGGACAATCGCGACCGGATGGACATGCTTCTGGCCGAGCGGGCCAAGCATCGCTACATGGGGCTGGAAACCGAGATCGTGGGGCCGGAAGAGATCAGGAAAATCGCGCCGGTGACCAATACCGAGGGCGTGATCGGGGCGCTTTACGATCCGCTTGACGGGCATCTCGACCCTTCGGGCACGACCCATGCCTATGCCAAGGCCGCGCGCATGGGCGGGGCCACGATCGAGACGCATTGCATGGTGCGCGAGACCAACCAGCGCGCCGACGGGACGTGGGACGTGGTGACCGACAAGGGCACGATCCATGCCGAGCACCTGGTCAACGCGGGCGGATTGTGGGCGCGCGAGGTGGGGGCGATGGCGGGGGTCTATTTCCCGCTGCACCCGATGGAGCATCAATATATCGTCACCGAGGAAGTGCCCGAGATCGCCGCGATGATCGACGCGGGGGGCGAGCATCCGCACGTGATGGACCCGGCCGGAGAAAGTTATTTGCGGCAGGAGGGGCGCGGCCTGTGCATCGGGTTCTACGAGCAGCCCTGTCGACCATGGGCGGTGGATGGCACGCCATGGCAGTTCGGGCATGAGTTGTTGCCCGACGATTTCGACAAGATCGAGGACAGCATCGCATTCGCCTATCGCCGGTTTCCGGCGCTCGAGCGTGCGGGGGTGAAATCGGTCATTCACGGGCCGTTCACCTTCGCGCCCGATGGTAATCCGCTGGTGGGGCCGGTGCCGGGGATGCGCAATTACTGGTCGGCCTGCGCTGTGATGGCCGGGTTCAGCCAGGGCGGTGGCGTGGGCCTGATGCTGGCGCAGTGGATGGTCGAGGGAGAATGCGAGCGTGACACGTTCGCGATGGATTGCGCGCGCTTTGGCGACTGGATCACGCCGGGATATACGCGGCCCAAGGTGATCGAGAATTACCAGAAACGCTTTTCCGTGGCTTATCCGAACGAGGAACTGCCCGCCGCGCGGCCCTGTCGCCAGACGCCGATGTATGACATCTTTGACGGCATGGGCGCGGTCTGGGGCGCGCAATACGGGCTCGAGGTGGTCAACTATTTTGCGCAAGGCTACGCGGTCTCAAGCAGCGAAGCGGTAGGCCAGGAAAAAGAGCCGCGATTCGAGACGCCGTCTTTCCGCCGCTCGAACGCCTGGGACGCCACCGCGCGCGAGGTCAGGGCCGTGCGCGAGGCGGTGGGCATCAACGAGGTGCATAATTTCGGCAAATACCTGGTGACGGGTCCGAATGCGCGCGCATGGCTCGACCGGATCATGGCGGGGCGCATTCCCAAGCCGGGGCGGTTGTCGCTGACCCCGATGCTGTCGCCCAAGGGGCGGCTCATCGGCGATTTCACCGTTTCCTGCCTGTCGGACGATGCGTTCCAACTGACCGCATCCTATGGCTCCCAAGCCTATCACATGCGCTGGTTCGAGCAGAACGAGGCCGAAGGCGTGCGGGTCGAGAACATCAGTGACCGGCTCAACGGGTTCCAGATCGCGGGGCCGAAGGCGCGCGAGGTCTTGCAATCGGTGGTGCGCGAGGATCTGTCGGACATGCGTTTCATGGATCTGCGGCATCTGACCGTGGGCATGGTCGATTGCCTTGTGCAGCGGGTGAGCTATACCGGCGATCTGGGTTTCGAGATCTATTGCGACCCGATGGCGCAACGCAGCCTCTGGACGACGCTGTGGGAGGCGGGCCAGCCGCATGGGATGAAGCCCTTTGGCATGCGCGCGATGATGAGCCTCAGGCTCGACAAGTTTTTCGGTGCGTGGCTGCGCGAATTCTCGCCCGATTACACGGCGGGCGAAACCGGGCTGGACCGTTTCATCCAATGGTCGAAAGAGGTCGATTTCATCGGGAGAGCGGCGGCAGAGGCCGAGCGCGAGGCGGGGGCGGCACGCAAGCTCGTGGCGTTCGAAGTCGAGGCCGAGGACGCGGATGTGCAAGCCTATGAGCCGATCTGGATCGATGGCACGGTGCGGGGGTTCTGCACCTCCGGGGGGTATTCGCACCATGCGGGCAAGTCGATCGCGCAGGGGCTGATCCCGCGCGAGATGGCGGCGGAGGGTCTTGAGGCCGAGATCGAGATCCTCGGCGAGATGCGCAAGGCGCGGTTGATCGAAACGCCGCTGTTCGATGCGGACGGTGCGCGGATGCGGGGCTGAGGCTTGTCTTCCGGGCCGCGCATGGCAAGACTGCGCGGCATGGACCGCATCGCCATATTGATCCTCGCGGCCGGGGCATCGTCCCGGATGCGAGGGCGTGACAAGCTGCTGGAAGACATCGAGGGCGTGCGGCTATTGTCGCGGGTGGTGACGCGGGCCGTGGCCTCGGGGCTTCCGGTATTCGTGGCCCTGCCCGGCCCGGATCATCCACGCGCAAAACTGATCGGTGAAGCCCAGCCGGTTTACGTGGCCGATGCGACCGAGGGTATGGGCGCGTCGATCAGATCGGGGGTTGCGGCGTTGGCCCGGGGCGCGGGCGCGGTGATGATCCTGCCCGCCGACATGCCCGACCTCACCACGGCGGACATGGAGGCGATGCGGAATGCGTTTCGCGCGGCGCCCGACCAGGTGCATCGCGCAACCGCCGCGGATGGCACGCCGGGGCATCCGGTGGTGTTTCCGGCTAGGCTTTTCCCGGCGCTGATGGCGTTGCAGGGCGATGCGGGGGCGCGAGCGGTTCTGCGCGACGAGGCGGTGAACCTCGTTCCCCTGCCCGGTCGGCACGCGCTGATTGATCTCGACACGCCCGAGGATTTCGCGGAGTGGCGGGCCCGGTGAGCCCATGAAGGATGGGGGAAAGATGCGAACACCCTTCCCCCAAGTGCCCGGGTGAAGGATCAGCACCCGAGGCAGCCGCATATTCGTATCATTTGGGGGGTGTCCGGGGCCACATGTGTCACGCGCGGCCCCGGATCAATCCATGGTTCAGCCAGCGAGCAGCCGGGCCTCGTGCCGTTTCAGCGCGCGGCGCGCGGCGGCGTAATCGTCGACCCCTCGGTGGTGGTAAGCTCGGGGAACAGGTCGAGGATCTCGCCGCGCTGCTCCCGTCCCAGACCGTCGAGCACATTGGCCCCCGGCTGGAAGCTTTCGGACCATGCGCCGTTGGCGAGCACCACCTCGTGATGGTCGAACATGAAGTGGACATAGGTGACGCCCAGCGTGCCGACCTCGTCGATACCGGGCATCGCGGTCAGATGCTTGGCGGCGGCCAGCACTTCGGTTTCCTCGAAGTAGAGCTGGGTCTTGTCGCCGGTCAGAAGCATCCGGTGCTGCGGGCTGACCAGGATGTCATGCTCGGGCAGGTTGTGACCGAGGCTGCCTTTCTGGATCAGGATCGGGCGCAGGTCCGGCTTGCGGGCCAATTCGTGACCGGTAAGCGTGCGGGTGCCGATCCAGCGAATTTCCTGGATACCGTTGTCGCGGGTGATGATCTTGTCGCCCGGTTGCAGATCCTCGACCATCCGCTCGCCCTTGGGGGTGGCGATGGCGGTGCCGGGGGTGAAGCAGGGCACGACATTCTCGATCTCGCGGAATTCGAGCGCGCCGGAATCTTCGCCATCGGCGTTCAGATAGTGCACGATGCCGTCTTCGCGGTCCTCGGAGGTGTATTCGATCCGCAGGCTGCCGCCTTCGGGGGCCGAGCCCCTGAGGTCGAGCGTGTCATAATCGTAGGGCAGGCCATCGTCGGGATTGGTTCCGTCGGGACCGCCGCCACCATCCACGACATCGCCGGGATTGGCGTTGGTGAACGTGTCGCGCCCGTCGCCGCCGAGCATGGTGTCATCGCCCGAGCCGCCGTCGAGCGTGTCGTCGCCATCGCCGCCGACCAGCGTGTCGTGACCCTCTTCGCCCTGGATGAGGTCATCGCCCGGTCCGGCATAAACGAGATCGTCGCCCTCACCGGCAAGGATCGTGTCATCGCCCGGCCCCGCGATCACGATATCGTCGTTCGATCCGTCGCGCGCATCGTTGGCGTCGATCATGTCGCCCTGCGGGTCGCCGGTGTAATCAATGTCGATCAGGTCATCGCCACCGGTGCCTTCGACGATGTAGTTCGGGCCGCCGTCGCCGCCTTCGTTCACGGTAACTGTGACGGTGCCCGTGGCGGAATTGCCATCCGTGTCCTCGACCGTGTAGTCGAACGTATCCTCACCGGTAAAGCCCGCGTCGGGGACATAGATGACCCGGCCATCCGGGGCCACGATCGTCGTGCCGTTCGCCGGATCGGTGGTGCCGGTCACGCTGAGCGGCTGGTCCTGCGGGTCGGTGTCGTTTTCCAGAATGTCGATGACGACGGGCGTGTCTTCGCCGGTCTCCGCGCTGTCGTCGCCCGGGACCGGAGCCTGCGGCCCGCCTTCGGGTTCGACCGCCACCGTCACGGAGCCGGTCGCGGTGTTGCCGTCCGGGTCGGTGACCGTATAATCGAACGTATCCTCGCCGGTGAAGCCCGCCTCGGGCGTGTAGGTCACGGTGCCGTCGGGGTTGATCGTCACCGTGCCGTTCGCTGGATCGGACGTGCCGGTCACTTCGAGCGGCTGGCCCTGCGGATCGGTGTCGTTTTCCAGAACGTCGATCACGACGGGCGTGCCTTCGTCGGTTGCCGCACTGTCGTCGCCCGGAACCGGCTCCTGAGGCTCGGCATCCGTGGTCGAGAAATAGACGTCCGACACGGTGATCTTCTGATCGCCTTCGCCGGTGTTGTCATAGTCGATCACGACCGAGGCGACGGGTCCGGCGATCTCGACCAGGGCGGAGGCCTGCGCGTCGGTCGGCGTCCAGGAATTCGCGCCACCGCTCAGCGTGTTGCCGCTGCCGACCACGTCGCTGCCGGGGGTGACCGTGACGGGCACCTCGTTGCCCTCGGCGTCGAAGGCGCGGATCGTGAGCATGTCGAAATGGAAACCGGAAGATTCGCCGGTGTCTTCCGTGCCGCTGTCGATATCGTTGACCCGGAACGACACGTTCTGCACCGCGTCGCCGAACTCATCGTCGCTCGAAGCGAAGGAGATCGTGGTGGTGGAGGTGTCGGAGGTTCCGCCAGGGCCGCCATCGCCGAAGAGTTTCAGAAACGAGGTCGCGGAGAACGATTCGTCCGGCCCGACATAGCCTTCGGCGTTGAAGGTGAAGGCCTGTGCGCCCGCGTCCTGTTGATCGAATGCGACGGTGACGTCGACACCCCCCGTGTCCACCGTCTGGGATGCCCCAAAATCCGTTCCGTATGCTCCGAAGAGCCCCCAATCGAGTACCAGATCAGCCATAGTAAAAAGACCCTTTCACATTTCACCGGTTTCCCGGCCTGTCGCGTGGCGACAATGCGGACCCTGACCGGCAAATTGCGCGGATGTGGCCCGTTAACCCTTCATGCGTGACATGTTCGTAGCGCGTGGAGTGGAAAGGCTCGCACGGAAAATCGCGGGCCAAAGCCCGATCCGGCAGCATCGGCAGCACGCTGCACACTCATGCGCGCATGTCGCCTCTTTCCCCACATCGCACGGATGCGTCACAGTTCAGCGGCCGCCCCACGGCCAGCAGATGCGCCCCCCAGTTGGGCAGAATTAGAATAGCTTGCACCTGTTCCCGGGCAAACCGGAATCTGACGGGAAAAAGACATGATTACTCTACTTATGGCTGAATGCCGCCATAATCTTGCCGGATTTATCCTCACTTTTCCTGCGATTGTTTCCATATTGGCAGCATCGCCTCTCAGTGATTTCACCTTTGGCCCAAGGTCTAAGCTGACGAAACTCGGGAAGACGTGGTCCGGGCTGGCCGGAAATATGTTTCCGAAACGAGAACAATCGAGAGCGAACAAATGTGTCGGAAATTTGTTCATTTTCCGGGCGCACTCGGCAGGTTCAGCCAGGTCCGGCGCATCAATCGTCGGGTTTTCCGACAATTGAACACGAATTCAAAATGGTTGTGGAAGACAGGGGGCCGAATCGATTGAGTCGTGGACCGGGTGTTGGTGCCCAAGGAGAGATTCGAACTCTCACGCCCGTGAAGGCGGGGGATTTTGAATCCCCTGCGTCTACCATTCCGCCACTTGGGCCCGGTTCCCCCGTTTAACGCGAGGTCCGGGGCTTTGAAAAGGGCAAAATGCGCGGATCTCAGGTCGGAATGAGCGGGCCGCGCGTGTTCAGTGTTTCGATGTCCATTCCGGCCATCTTCTTGTAGGCGCCGGCGACTTCTTTCAACTCGTCACCGCTCATCACGTCGGAAATATCGTCGAATCCGTCGGGGGCGCGCTCGGCCACCACGTCGAGAACCTTGTCGGGTCCGTCGCCGCGATTGGCCAGCACCAGCGCGTTCACGGTTTCGCGGCGGATGTCCTCGTAGCTTTGCAGCGCGTCGCCTGTCAGGCCACGGTCGCGCAGCTCGCGCGCGAGGATGCGGGCATCGAGAATCGCCTGTGATGCGCCGTTGGAGCCGATCGGATACATCGCATGGGCGGCATCCCCCAGAAGCGTCATGCGGCCACGGGTCCAGGCCGGGAGCGGGTCGCGGTCGACCATCGGGTATTCGAAGATATGTTCGGCATCGGCGATGATCCGTGGAATATCGAGCCAGTCGAAGGACCAGTCGGCGAAGGCGGGGGCGAAATCGGCGCGCTCGCCATCGCGGTTCCAGTCCTGTTCGCGCCATTCGTAGTCATCGGGCATCATCCGGTCGGCGATCCAGTTGATCAGGCAGGTGCCATCGCCGTAATCCTCGATCGGGTAGCAGACGAACTTGCACGCGCGGCGCCCGGCCATGGCCATCGAGCGCCCGGTGAGGAAGGTCGGCCCGCGCGTGACGCCACGCCACATCATCACCCCGCCCCAATGGGCCGGGCCCTCGTCGGGATAGAGTTTCGCGCGGGCGCGCGAATTGATCCCGTCGGCGGCAACGAAAACACGGCCCTCCGCGGTGCCGGTCCGTGCCCCGCTGGCGCGGTCGGTCAGCGTGATCTCGACCCCTTCGGCGGTTTCGCGCCAATCGCTCACCGCGGCACCGCGTTGGATCACGTCCGAACCTGCGCGCTCGACAAGCGCATGCAGCAGGAGCATCTGCATCCGCCCGCGATGGATCGAGTATTGTGGCCAGTTGTAGCCCGCGAACCGGCCGCGCGGTTCGGACCAGATGCGCCCGCCTTGCGCCGAGAAATAAGCCACCTCTTCGGTTTTCAGGCCGTCGGCGTCGAGCGCGTCCTGCAAGCCCATCTCGTGCAGCTCGCGGATGGCGTGGGGCTGCACGTTGATGCCGACACCCAAGGGGCGGATTTCCTGCACCGCCTCGAAGATGCGGAAGGGAATGCCCAGTTGATGCAGGCTCAGCCCCAGTGTAAGCCCGCCGATACCTGCGCCGGCGATGAGAACCGTCATGGATGCCTCCGATCCTGTCCTTGGTCGATTTTTGCGCATAGTTTGCAGGGTTCGGTGACTTGACGCCAGTGCGGAATGCGGCACGGGATGGAAAAAGCGGCAAAGGGGGCGGGATGATACGCGGGCTTTACGACTGGACGATGCGGTTGGCCGATCATCCGCGCGCACTCTGGGCGCTGGCGGTGGTGGCGTTCATCGAAAGCTCGGTCTTTCCGATTCCGCCGGACGTGTTGATGATTCCGATGATCCTCGCCCGGCCCAATCGCGCCTTCCTGATCGCGGGCGTGGCGCTGCTGGCCTCAGTTCTGGGGGGGATGTTGGGCTATGCGATCGGGTTTTTCGCCTATGAGCAGATCGGCCAGCCCATTCTGGCCACGATGGGCAAGGGCGAGGCGATGGAGGCGTTCAACACGCGTTTCAACGATTTCGGCTTCTGGGCGGTGTTGACCGCGGGGATGACGCCGTTTCCCTACAAGGTGATCACCATCATGTCGGGCTGGTCAGCGATGCCTTTGGGTACGTTCATCGCCACCTCGATTCTTGCCCGGGGGCTGCGGTTCTTCATCGTCGCGGTGCTGCTGTGGAAATACGGCGCACCGATACGTGATTTCATCGAGCGTCGGTTGGGCTTGATGTTCGTGCTGTTCGTGATCATTCTGCTCGCTGGATTCTACGCGGTGCGATACCTATGACACTCAACCGACCGACATTGATCATTCTGGCCGCCGGGGGGTCTGCGGCGATGCTGATCGGCGCGCTCTTGTTCCAGTATGTGGGCGAGATGGCGCCCTGCAAGCTGTGTTACTGGCAACGCTATCCGCATGTGGCGGCGGTGGTGATCGGGGTTCTGGCGCTGATGGTGGCGGGGCGGGGTCTGCCGCTTCTGGGCGCGCTGGCGGCGGGTGGCACGGGCGGCATCGGCGTCTATCACACCGGAGTCGAGCGCGGCTGGTGGGAGGGTCCGGCCAGTTGCTCGGGCGGTGGCGGGCTTGGCGGGCTGTCGGGCGGCGATCTCCTGAGCCTCGATGCGCCCACCGGCGTGGTGATGTGCGACGAGGTGCCGTGGGAGATGCTGAGCCTGTCGATGGCAAGCTGGAACGCGGTGATCTCGTTCGGATTGATGGGGTTGTGGCTCTTGGCGGCGCGCAGCCGGGTCTGAGGTCGCGCGATCAGCTCCGCGCCGATTTGCGTGTGTTGAGCAGGAGCGAGGTTTCGCTGGTCGCCACCCCGTCGAAGCGGCGGATGCGGGCCAGGATGTCGTCGAATTCCTCGAGCGTTGCGGTGCCGATCTCGGCGATCACGTCCCAGCGGCCATTGGTGCTGTGCACCCCGCGCACGGCCGAAAGGCCCGAAAGCTGGCGGATGATCCGGTCTGCGCCGCGCCCTTCGATCCCGATCATCATCAGCCCGCGCACCGGGTCGGCTAGCGCGTCCTCCTTGAGGACCACGGTGAAACCGATGATCTCGCCCGCGCGCCGGAGCCGTTCGATCCGCGCACGCACGGTGGTGCGCGACACCCCAAGCAGCAACGCCAGATCGGAAAGCGAGGCGCGGGCATCGTGGCGCAGGGCCGAGATGAGTTTCTGATCTGTATCGTCCATTTCGTTTGCCCCAGCCTTCGTTTCGATCAATCTCGCACCATTTTGACCCAATTGCCCGCTGGATCAATCCCCGTATCGGAGAAAGATTGCCCAAAAGCGGACAAAGAGGATCATCATGGAGCAGCGGGACATTCAACTGGTCGGAGTGCCGATGGACAGCGGCAAGAGGCGGCAGGGGTGCCTGATGGGGCCGGATGCCTATCGCATCGCGGGCATCGTGGGCGAACTCGAATTGTTGGGACACCGGGTTACGGATCGGGGCAATCTCGCCCCTGCCCCGCATGACCCCGACGCACCCGGCGGCACGATCTTTCGCCCCAACGCGGTGATCGGCTGGACCCGCGCGCTCATCGACGCGGCGCGCGATGCCATGCAGGCGGGCCTGCCGATCTTCATGGGTGGCGATCATGCGCTTTCGCTGGGCAGCGTGGCGGGGGTGGCGGCCCAAGCGGCCGAGACCGGCCGACCGCAATTCGTGTTATGGCTCGATGCGCATTCGGATTTCCACACGCCAGAGACCACGCAAAGCGGCAATCTGCACGGCACGCCGCTGGCCTATATCACGGGGCGGCCCGGGTTTGACGGGTTTCCGCCGCTGCCCTGCGCCGTGCCGGAGGAGAATATCTGCATCATCGGGTTGCGTTCGGTCGACGGGGCGGAGCGCGAGGCGTTGACGGCCTCGCGCATCCGTTGCCACGACATGCGCAGCATCGACGAGCATGGCATCGCGCGCCCCTTGGCGGCCTTCCTCGACCGGGTGGCGGATGCGGGCGGCGCGCTGCATGTGTCGCTTGACGTGGATTTCCTCGATCCCGGGATCGCGCCCGCCGTGGGCACCACCGTGCCGGGCGGGGCGACGTTCCGCGAGGCGCATCTGGTGATGGAGATGATCCATGACAGCGGGCTGATGACCTCGCTCGACCTCGTCGAACTCAACCCGTTCCTGGACGAGCGCGGGCGCAGTGCACAGATGATGGTCGACCTCGCCGCTTCGGCGCTCGGGCGGCAGGTATTCGACCGCCCGACCTATGCGAAAGGATGAAGATCATGACGCAACCCTCTGACAAGGCTTTGGTTCCTTTCGTTTCGGTCGATCACATGATGGGGCTGATCCATCATCTTGGGATTGAGCAAACGCTGCGCGGGCTGGCCGATTACATCGAGGCCGATTTCCGCCGCTGGGAGAGGTTCGACAAGAGCCCGCGCGTGGCGAGCCATTCGGATGTCGGCGTGATCGAGTTGATGCCGACCAGCGACGGCGAAGCCTATGGGTTCAAATACGTGAACGGCCACCCCAAGAACACCAGCGAAGGGTTGCAGACCGTCACCGCATTCGGCCTCTTGGCGGATGTCTATACCGGCTATCCGGTGCTGCTGAGCGAGATGACCATCCTGACGGCGCTGCGCACGGCGGCGACTTCGGCGATGGCGGCGAAATACCTGGCGCCGGGCGAGTCGCGGGTGATGGCGATGATCGGCAACGGGGCGCAGGCGGAGTTCCAGAGCCTTGCGATGAAAGCGATTTGCGGCATCGACACGGTGCGGCTTTACGATATCGACCCCAAGGCGACGCAGAAGGCGGCGCGCAACCTTGCGGGGATGGGGCTGCGGGTCGTTGAGTGCAAGAGCGCCGAAGAGAGCATGGAGGGCGCGCAGATCATCACCACCTGCACCGCCGACAAGCAATATGCCACGATCCTGACCGACAACATGGTGGGGAGTGGCGTGCATATCAACGCCATTGGCGGCGATTGTCCGGGCAAGACCGAGCTGGCCCCCGCGATCCTCTATCGTAGTGATATCTTTGTGGAATATCCCGAACAGACCCGGATCGAGGGGGAGATTCAGCAGATGGCGCCGGATCATCCTGTGACCGAGCTTTGGCAGGTGATCACGGGCGCGGCGCCGGGGCGGCGCGATGCGCGGGCGATCACGTTGTTTGATAGCGTGGGTTTCGCGATCGAGGATTTCAGCGCGTTGCGGTTCCTGCGCGATGCGATCCGGGGCACGGATTTCTTTGCGCCGCTCGATCTTCTGGCCGATCCCGACGATCCGCGCGATCTTTTCGGGATGCTGCGCCGGGCCGCGCCGCCAGCCTAGCCGCGGGCAGCGCGCGGTGGGGTTAACGGCGATTTTCCGGCGAAAAACCGGGGGGTGACTCCCGGCTGCCGTCCGGCTGACATCCGGCTGCCGGGGATGCGTTAACCTTTCGGCAGGGAACGGGGTTAACGCGGCGTGCGCTGGGGAGGATGCGCCGGGCCGCGCCGAAATAATCGCGACCCGACTGCCCCCTGCCGCCGGCGGGAGGAGCGGCGGCAGGGGGCTGTTTTCTTCGTCAGTCCGCCGACGGCGCCGCCATCAGGCCGGCATCCTGCGCGGCCTGGACTTCGGCATCGTCGAGCGCCCCGTCGCCGTTGAGATCCATCGCGTCAAAATCTTCGGCGGTGGTTTCAGGATAGACGGCCTGAACCTCTTCCAGGCTCAGCACGCCGTCGCCGTTGGCATCCACCTCGGTTGCGCCTTGCCCCATTGCGAGTGCCGGGGTCATCAGAACCGAAAGAGCGGCCAGGGTGGGAAAGAGTGGTTTCATGTCATAGTCTCCTCTTGAGGTTGGGTGAAGGTCACAGCCTTCGGTCGCCATTTCGCGGCGGTTGGGCCCCCTGCCGCCGTTGGGGATGACGGCAGGGGGCTTGTTTTCTGCGTCAGTCAGCCGCCCCCAACATGCCGGCATCCTGTGCGGCCTGGACCTCGGTATCGTCGAGTGCGCCGTCGGCATTGAGGTCCATCGCGTCGAAATCCTCCGCGGTGGTTTCGGGATAGACGGCCTGAACCTCTTCGAGGCTCAGCACGCCGTCACCATTGGCGTCCGCATCGGTTGCGCTTTGCCCCATTGCAAGTGCGGGGGCCATCAGGACCGAAAGAGCGGCCAGGGTCGGAAAGAGCGGTTTCATGTCGTAATCTCCTCTTGTGGTTGATGAAGGTCACAGCCTTCGGCCGCCATGAAGCAAAGAGGGGCATGGTCTGGAAACGGGTCGTGCGTCGCGGGCCGATTTCGCGCCGTTTGCCGCCATTTCGGGGGGGTGCGGCGGGCGGACATCTGCCGGGCAAAATTCCGCCACCCCCGGTTGAGCGGATCTCCCCGCATGCAGCATTGGGTTTAGGCAGGGAATGGCCGGAAAAGCCGGTTCTTTTCAGGTTGGCGGGAGATTGCGTATTCCCGGCCAGGCGACAGTTGATGCGAATCGAGGACAAGAAAAGAGGGGGGCCCGGAGACCCCCCTTTCAGTTTCGCCGTTCAGGCTCACTCGTTGATTACCGCCCGGTTTCTGCCTGCGGCCTGAACGCCGTCAGGGGCGAGCGCACCCGCCCCGGAAGTCTTAGCTACACCCGCTTGTCGCGCCGCAGGTGTTGCATTTCATGCAGGTGCCGTTGCGCACCAGCGTGTAGTTGCCGCACTCGCCGCAGGCCTCGCCCTCGTAGCCCTGCATCCGGGCCTTGGAGCGGGCGTCCATCGGGACCGTGCCCGAGGCCATGGCGGTCGTGGTGCTCGACGCGGCCATGGTGGCGCCCGCCGCCCCGGCGGTTTCCGGCACCAGCGTGTTGAGCGTCGAGACCGGATCGGCCCCGTGGAGCGCGGTGCCGCCGACCGCCTGCCCGCCCTGAAGCACCACCAGTTCCTGTGGCAGGCGCTTGCGCAGGTAGCCGGTCGAGCTGATCTGCTTGAGCACTTCGAGCGAGCGCGAGGCGGCGGTTCCCGATATCTCCTTGATGTTGGAGACGCCCTCTTCCTCGCCACGGCCGAGATCGTCGAACGAGGCGCCTTGCGGTTTGACATGGGCGAGGTCGGTCCGGTCGAGATAGCTCACCGCGAGTTCGCGGAAGATGTAGTCGAGGATCGAGGTGGCGTTCTTGATGCTGTCATTGCCCTGCACCATGCCCGCGGGTTCGAACTTGGTGAAGGTGAAGGCATCGACGAATTCCTCGAGCGGCACGCCGTATTGCAGGCCGACGCTGACCGCGATGGCGAAATTGTTCATCATCGCGCGGAAACCGGCGCCTTCCTTGTGCATGTCGATGAAGATCTCGCCAAGCTGGCCGTCTTCGTATTCGCCGGTGCGCAGGTAGACCTTGTGCCCGCCGACGATGGCCTTTTGCGTATAGCCCTTGCGGCGTTCGGGCATCTTTTCGCGGTTCGAGCGGACGATTTCCTTGATCACGACCTTCTCGATGATCTTCTCGGCCAGAACCTGTGCCTTTTCGTGGTTCGAGCCGCTTTCCAGCGTCTCTTGCGCGTCCTCGTCATCCTCGACCAGGGCGGCGGCCAGTGGCTGGCTGAGTTTCGAGCCGTCGCGGTAGAGTGCGTTGGCCTTGACGCCGAGCGACCAGCTCAGTTCGTAGGCTTTCTGGCAATCCTCGATGGTGGCATCGTTGGGCATGTTGATCGTCTTGGAGATCGCCCCCGAGATGAAGCTTTGCGCGGCGGCCATCATGTGGATATGCGCCTCGGTGCCGAGAGACCGCTTGCCGATCTTGCCGCAGGGATTGGCGCAATCGAAGACGTGGTAATGCTCGGTCTTGAGGTGCGGCGCGCCTTCGAGCGTCATGGTGCCGCAGACATGAT
Source organism: Aquicoccus porphyridii (assembly GCF_008369105.1). Classification (GTDB taxonomy): domain Bacteria; phylum Pseudomonadota; class Alphaproteobacteria; order Rhodobacterales; family Rhodobacteraceae; genus Aquicoccus; species Aquicoccus porphyridii. Next base: position 529,812 of record NZ_VINQ01000001.1, read on the forward strand.
CGTTGGCCGCGTCGATATCGGCGCGCGAAAAGCCAAGGTGCCGCAGCAGGTCGAAGGTCGGGTCGTTGAGCTTTTCGGCGGGGATACCGAGCGTGCCGGTGCAGAAGTCCAAGCCCAGCGACCATTGGTTGAAGACGAAACGGATGTCGAAGGCGCTGGCCAACGCAGCCTCGACCTTGTCGATCTCGCGCTGGGTGAAGCCGTGGCCGGCCAGCGTGCCGTGGTTGATCGCGGGCGCCTGCCCGAGCGAGCCATGGCCGACCGCGTAGGCGATGATTTCCTCGATCTCAGCCGAGCCGTAACCGAGTTTCTCGAGCGCGGCGGGCACCGACTGGTTGATGATCTTGAAGTAGCCGCCGCCGGCGAGCTTCTTGAATTTCACCAGCGCGAAATCGGGTTCGATCCCGGTGGTGTCGCAATCCATCACGAGGCCGATCGTGCCGGTGGGGGCGATGACCGAGACCTGCGCGTTGCGATAGCCGTGCTTTTCGCCCAGCTTGAGCGCCTCGTCCCAGACGGCCTTGGAGAGGTCGACCAGCTTGGCCTCGGGGCAGTTGCCGTGATCGAGCGGGACGGGTTTGACGGCGAGGTTTTCATAACCATCGGTCGCGCCATAGGCGGCGTTGCGGTGGTTGCGAATGACCCGCAGCATGTGATCGGCGTTGCGCGCATAGCCCGGGAAGGCGCCCAGCTCGCCCGCCATCTCGGCCGAGGTGGCGTAGGAGACGCCGGTCATGATCGCGGTGAGCGCGCCGCACATCGCGCGGCCCTCGTCGCTGTCATAGCCCAGCCCCATATTCATCAGGAGGCCGCCGATATTGGCGTAACCAAGCCCCAGCGTGCGGAAATCATAGGACCGCTGGGCGATTTCCTTGGAGGGAAACTGTGCCATCAGGACCGAGATTTCGAGCGTCACGGTCCAGAGCCGGGTCGCATGCATGTAATCCTCGGCCTGGAATTCGCCGTCCTTGAGGAAGGTCAGCAGGTTCATCGAGGCAAGGTTGCAGGCGGTGTCGTCGAGGAACATGTATTCCGAACAGGGGTTCGAGCCACGGATCGCGCCATCCGCCGGGCAGGTATGCCATGCGTTGATCGTGTCGTGATACTGAATCCCCGGATCGGCGCAGGCCCATGCGGCATGGCCGACCTGTTCCCAGAGGTCGCGTGCCTTGATCGTCTTGGCGACCGTCCCGTCGGTGCGGCGAATGAGCTCCCAATCGGCGTCGTCCTTGATGGCCTTGAGAAAGGCGTCGGTCACCCGGATCGAGTTGTTGGAATTCTGTCCGGAGACCGACGCGTAGGCTTCACTGTCCCAGTCGGTGTCATAGGTGGGAAACTCGATCGAGCCATAGCCCTGGCGCGCGTAATCCAGCACCCGTTTGACATAGGTTTCGGGGATCGCGACCTTCTTGGCGTCGCGGATCGCCGCTTTCAGCCCCGCGTTGACCTTGGGGTCGGTTGCATCGTCGAGCGCCCCGTCCCAGGCGCGGATCGCGGCGAAGATCGAGTTGAGCTTCTGCTCGTGCATCTTGGAACCGGCGACGATGCTCGCGACCTTCTGTTCTTCCTTGACCTTCCAGTTGATGTATTCCTCGATATCGGGGTGGTCGGCATCGACGATCACCATCTTGGCGGCGCGGCGCGTGGTGCCGCCCGACTTGATCGCGCCCGCCGCGCGGTCGCCGATCTTGAGGAAGCCCATGAGGCCCGAGGACCGGCCCCCGCCCGAGAGCGATTCGCCTTCGGCGCGCAGGCTCGAGAAATTGGTGCCGGTGCCCGAGCCGTATTTGAAGAGCCGCGCCTCGCGCACCCAGAGGTCCATGATGCCGCCCTCGTTCACCAGGTCGTCGCCGACGGACTGGATGAAGCAGGCATGCGGTTGCGGGTGCTCATAGGAGCTTTTCGACTTGGTGAGCTTGCCGGTCTTGTAATCGACATAGTAGTGCCCCTGCCCCGGGCCATCGATGCCATAGGCCCAGTGCAGACCGGTGTTGAACCATTGCGGGCTGTTGGGGGCGGCCATCTGGGTGGCCAGCATGAAGCGCATTTCGTCGAAATAGGCCTGGGCGTCTTCCTCGGTCGAGAAATAGCCACCCTTCCAGCCCCAATAGGCCCATGCACCGGCCAGCCGGTCGAAGACCTGCTTGGCCGAGGTCTCGCCGCCCTTTTCGACATCCTTGCCATCCGCGACCGAGCGCCACAGGAACTCGGGCACGCCCTTTTCCGCGACCCGCTTGAGCTTTGCCGGCACGCCGGCCTTGCGGAAATATTTCTGTGCGATCACATCCGATGCGACCTGGCTCCAACCGCTCGGCACCTCGACCTCGTCGAGACGGAACACGATGGTGCCGTCAGGATTGCGGATCTCCGACGCGGTGGTGACGAATTCGATCTCGGCATATGCGTCCTGCCCAGCCTTGGTGAATTTTCTTTCGATTTTCATCGCTGCCCCATTGATTCAATCTTCCAAGTCCCGTTGGCGCTCCCCGGCCTCTTGGGGCAGCGCACCGGATCAAGAAACGGCAGGGTGAAATCGGACGTCCGCAGCCCGCAAGGCAAGCTGCAACGGATGGCGGTCAAGCGTCGTGCCCGACCCGTATCTGACTTTTTGTTTTCCCTGCCTGTCCCTCGTGGGCCACTATATGTTGTGTCCTCTCGACCGGCCTACACAAACTGGCGTAGAGCGCCCCCAATCGTCAACTGCTTTATTTTGAAAACGGGCCGATTTTCCGGTTGACCGTGGCCGCGGCACAAAATCCGGGCGGGGCAAATGATTCATCCACAGGGCGAGTCGATTGGCGGCGGGTGGAAGACCGGCAATGGCCAGTGTGCGAAAGGACTTGATTTTAGCACAGTTATCGACCGAAATTGAAGGTCCGCGTGACCCCGGAGACCGGAACGGGCCCGGATCGGCCCCGGCGAGGCGGCAAGGAAAAAAATTTTCCGATCCCGGGTCAAGTGTCACGAAACCGACACGGAAAGGCCGGTCACCATGTGGTCAAAGCGATTCTCCCGAACGGTCGCGACGGTGGCCGGGATAGCCCTTGCGGCCTGCTCGGATGCGCCCACGACGGGCGATCTGCCACAGGTGACGAGCGCGCATTTCGTGCAAGCCCCCGCCGGGCTTGGCGAGGCCATGCAAGTCGCCTGCGCCGATCCGGGCGACGAGATTCACAGCCCCGTGCCGGGCGTGATCCAGTGCCGCATGCTGCTTGAACCGGCGGCAACGGCGAATGCGATTCTGGCCTATGATGGAATCATCGAAACGCTGCCGCGGCTGGTGATCAGCCTCGCGCGCACTGGTGCGAGCGATGGCGAGGTGGTCACGAGCTGTGCCTTTCTCATGGTGCCCCAACGCGATGGCCGGGTGCAGCGGGTGCTTCACGATGATCGCCGCATCGAGCAGAAACTGCGCGGGATGCTGGCCCGGCTTGGCGGAACGCCGATGACAACGCCCCCGGGGGACGCGGTGGACGCCTGCCTGACGACATGACCCGGTCATGAATGTGAATGAATCCGGCGGGTGATCTGCCGCTTGGTCGGGGCGGCGAGATTCGAACTCACGACCCCCTGTACCCAAAACAGGTGCGCTACCAGACTGCGCCACGCCCCGAACCGAGGCTGTGTCTAGTCGCGCACCCGATCCTTGTCCACAGGTAATGCGCACAAAAAATGACCCCGGAGTTTCCCCCGGGGCCAGGTCTTCGTCGGGCCGTTGCCTCAGTTCAGCGCGGCGTCGGTGATTTCATGCGTCCAGGCCCCTTCGGGTTCCATGGTGATCACCGGGTCGGAGCCGCCCGAGAGCAGCGATTGCACCGTGCGTTCGTAATCGGCCGGGTCAAGCGCACCGTTGGACCCGGCGGTGAGCTTGGCAATCTCGCCCATCATCCGCTTCTGGTGCTTCTCGGTCTGGGCGCCGGTCTCGTCATTCTCGAGCACGATCATCGCGGCTTCGTCGGGATTCTCCTCGGCCCATTTCCAGCCCTTCATCGAGGCGCGGACAAAGCGCACCATCTTGTCCTTGAACTCGGGGTCTTCGAGGTTTTCCTCAAGCACGTAGAGCCCGTCTTCGAGCGTGGCCGAGCCCTGGTCCTCGTATTTGAAGACGGTCAGTTCCTCGGGTGTGAGGCCGGCGTCGATGACCTGCCAGTATTCGTTATAGGTCATGGTCGAGACGCAGGCCGCCTGCCCCTGCAGGAGCGGATCGACGTTGAAGCCCTGCTTGAGAACGGTCACGCCGTCCGGGCCGCCATCGGTCGGCATGTCGAGCTTGCTCATCCAGCTCAGGAACGGGAATTCATTGCCGAAGAACCAGACGCCCAGCGTCTTGCCCTTGAAATCCTCGGTGGTCTCGACGCCCGCATCCTTGCGGCAGGTCAGCATCATGCCCGAGGATTTGAACGGCTGCGCGATGTTGACGAGCGGCAGACCCTTTTCGCGCGCGGCCAGCGCGGCGGGCATCCAGTCGACCATCACGTCGGCGCCGCCACCCGCGATCACCTGTGTCGGTGCGATGTCCGGGCCGCCCGGCTTGATCGTGACGTCAAGATCCTCTTCCTCGTAGAACCCCTTGTCGAGGGCGACGTAATAGCCTGCGAATTGCGCCTGCGTCACCCATTTGAGTTGCAGCGTCACATCGTCGGCGGCCTGTGCCAGCGACGCGGCCAGCGTCATTGCGCCCGCCATGGCTGTTGTCATCAATGTCTTCATTCTTTTGGCTCCCTGTTGAGTTGCTGTTTGCTTATAGAAGTTTCGTTGCCTGTCTCAGCCTCGTTGCGAGGGGTGCCAGAACGTGACCCCCTTCTCTATGATTGCCAGACTACCATAAAAGGCGCTGCCCACGATGGCGGCGACGACAATCTCGGCCCAGACCATGTCGAGCGCAAGCTGCCCCACCGATGTCGAGATGCGAAAGCCCATGCCGAGCGTGGGTGAGCCGAAGAATTCGGCCACGATTGCACCGATCAGCGCCAGTGTCGATGAAATCTTGAGCCCGTTGAAAACGAACGGCATCGCCGCCGGCAGGCGCAGTTTGAAGAGCGTCTGGCGGTAGGAGGCCGCGTAGGTGTGCATGAGGTCGCGCTGCATCGCCGTGGTCTCGGAGAGGCCCGCGACCGTGTTCACCAGCATCGGAAAGAACACCATCACCACGACCACCGCCGCCTTGGATTGCCAGTCGAAGCCGAACCACATGACCAGGATCGGCGCGGTGCCGATGATCGGCAGGGCGGCGACGAAATTGCCCACCGGCAAGAGCCCGCGTTGCAGGAACGGCGAGCGGTCGATGGCCACGGCGGTGAGGAAGGCGGCGCCGCATCCCATCACGTAACCGGTAAGCGCGCCCTTGACCACGGTCTGGACCATGTCGGCCCAGAGGATCGGCAGCGAGGTCGACATCTTGACCGCGATTGCCGAGGGCGGCGGCAGGATGACGAAGGGCACGGCAAGCGCGCGCACCGTCACCTCCCACAGCACGAGGATCAGCAGCCCGAGCAGGATCGGCGCCCCGAGCCGCGCCCAGCCTTGCGTGTCGAAATGCGTGGCCAGCCCGCGGATGGCGAGCCAGCCCAGCACCACGGCGGCGACTGCCAGCGCCACCCCGATCCAGCCCGACCCGTCCGCGACCGACAATCCCAGTGCCGCGAAAAGCACGAATCCGGGCAGGCTCAGCCCAAGCGATTTCACGGCTGCATTCATGGCTGCATCCCCATGCGTTTCAATGTCCTGCGCTGGATCAGGCCGATCGTGCCGACCAGGATCGCGGCAAGGATCGCGGCGGCAAAGAGCGCCGACCAGATCTGGATGGTCTGACCGTAATAGGAGCCGGTCAGCATCCGCGCGCCGAGGCCGCGAATGGCCCCGGTCGGCAACTCGCCCACGATGGCCCCGATGAGCGAGGCCGAGATGCCGATCTTGAGCGAGGCGAAGAGATAGGGCATGGAGGCGGGCAGGCGCAGCTTCCACAGGGTCTGGCCCTGCGTCGCGTTATAGGTGCGCATCAGGTCGAGTTGCATCATGCCGGGTGCGCGCAGGCCCTTGACCATGCCCACCACCACCGGGAAGAAGCTCAGATAGGCCGAGATGATCGCCTTGGGGATCAGCCCCTGAAGCCCGATGGAATTCAGCACCACGATGATCATCGGCGCGAGCGCAAGGATCGGGATGGTCTGGCTGGCGATGGCCCAGGGCATCACGCTCATGTCCATGGCGCGCGAATGCACGATGCCGACGGCGAGGATGATGCCGAGCCCGGTGCCGAAGGCAAAGCCCAGAAGCGTGGCCGAAAGCGTGATCCAGCTGTGAAAGACGAGGCTGCGTTTCGACATTGCCCGCCCCGAGAGCGCCATGGCGCCGGTGGTGTTCCACAGCTCGGTCATGACCTGATCGGGCGATGGCAGGCGCGGGCGGTCCTGGCCGAACGAGCCGCGCCAGAGTGTCGGGTTCTTTACTGCCAGCGCAATTCCGCCAAGTTGCAGCCGCTCGGAGGCGGTGGCGGGCGTGACCTCGGTCCCGGCGCGCTGTGCCTGTTGGGTGGCCTCGTGCATGTTCATCGGGATGCAGGCGGCATACCAGAGCCCGATGATCGCGGCGACGACGGTGAGGATCGACAAGAGGTTTCGCATCATCGCGCACGCCCTCCCCGTTCTTCATCTTGCTCTAAATACTCAAATACCCGGCCAACCCGACAGCGCCGCGTTTTTGAGTATTTGCGGCAAGATGAAGGACCATGGTGCGCCATCCCGGACCGCAAGATCGGTTCAATCCTCATAGGCATGCCCCGCGCGAAGCCCCTCGCGGACGCGGTGGGCGATTTCGAGGAATTCCGGCGTGTCGCGGATGTCGAGCGGGCGGTCGCGCGGCAGGGTGTTCTCGATCACGTCGGTGATCCGGCCCGGGCGCGGCGACATGACCACGATCCGGGTCGAGAGATAGACCGCTTCGGGGATCGAGTGGGTGACGAAGCCGATGGTCTTGCTGGTCTTGTCCCAGAGCCTGAGCAATTGTTCGTTGAGATGATCGCGCACGATTTCATCGAGCGCACCGAAGGGTTCGTCCATCAGCAGGATATCGGCATCAAAGGCCAGCGCGCGGGCGATGCTGGCGCGCTGCTGCATCCCGCCCGAAAGCTGCCACGGAAATTTCTTGCCGAACCCTTCGAGATCGACGAGTTGCAGCACCCGGTCGATCCGCTCGCGCATCTCGGGGCGCTCGAAGCCCATGATTTCGAGTGGCAGCCGGATGTTGCCCTCGATGGTGCGCCACGGGTAAAGCCCGGCCGCCTGGAACACGTAGCCATAGGCACGGGCGCGGCGGGCCTCGTCCGGGGTCATGCCATTGACCGTCACGGTGCCGCCGGTGGGCTCTTCGAGCGCGGCGATGACCCGCAGAAAGGTCGTCTTGCCACAGCCCGAGGGGCCGATGAAGCTCACGAAATCGCCTTTCATGATATCGAGGCTCACATCCTGGAGGGCATGGATCGGGCCGTCATTGGTCTCGAAGGTCAGATCGAGGTTCCGGGCCTGGATCACGGGGGTATTTTCGTTCACGCGCGGCGCTCCCACAGTTTTGGTTCGGCAAATTCTATGCTGTTTCCAGCCGGGTCGCGCAGGTAGACCGAGCGCGCGCCGTTCGGCCATCTGAAATCGGCCTCGATCTCGATCCCCGCCGCCTCGATCCGGGCGCGCCAGTCGTCGAGCGCGTCGCCCGGCACGTTGAAGCACAGATGTCCCGGCCCGGTCGCGCCGTGTGGCGGCACCGGCAGGGCAGTATCGGACGAGGGTGGAATCCGCGTCTCGTGCGCCACGAAAAGGAGCACGATGGTCTCGCCCGCGCGATAGAAGATGTGGCGCGGGTCGTGGCGGATCACCTCTTCGAGGCCAAGGAGATCGCCATAGAACCCCGCCGCCGCGTCGAGATCGTCGACATAAAGCGCGGCTTCGAGCACGCCGGATATGGCGGGTGTGTCGCTCATACGCCGCTGGCCGGGATGCCCGTGCGCTCGATCGGGCGGGGCGCGGTCAGGTCTTTCCACTGGCTGAGCGCGCGGTTCACGGGCGCGTTGGGTTCGCGGGCGACGAACTTGCCATGGCCCTCTTCGTTGCGCATCTCGCCGTCCATCACGGCGACCTGGCCCCGGGTCAGCACATAGCGCGGCAGGCCCTTGACATGCTGGCCCTCGAACACGTTGTAGTCGATCGCCGATTGCTGGGAGGCGGCGGTGATGGTCTTCTCTTTCTCGGGATCGAGCACGAGGATATCGGCATCGGCGCCCACGAGGATCGCACCCTTTTTCGGGTAGCAATTCAATATCTTGGCGATGTTCGTTGATGTCACGGCCACGAATTCGTTGGGGGTGAGCCGCCCGGTTCCGACACCATGGGTCCAGAGCATCGGGATGCGATCCTCGAGCCCGCCGGTGCCGTTGGGGATCTTGGTGAAATCGCCCACGCCATAGCGTTTCTGTTCGGTGGTGAAGGCGCAATGATCCGTCGCCACCACCGAGAGCGAGCCCGATTGCAGCCCGTTCCACAGGCTGTCCTGGTGCATCTTGTTGCGGAAGGGTGGCGACATCACGCGGCGCGCGGCATGGTCCCAATCCTTGTTGAAATATTCGCTCTCGTCGAGGGTCAGGTGCTGGATGAGCGGCTCGCCCCAGACCCGTTTGCCCTGCATCCGGGCGCGGCGGACGGCTTCATGTGATTCCTCGCAGGACACATGCACCACGTAGAGCGGAGCCCCAACCATGTCGGCGATCATGATCGCGCGGTTGGTGGCCTCGCCCTCGACCTGTGGCGGGCGGGAATAGGCGTGGGCCTCGGGGCCGGTGTTGCCCTCGGCCAGGAGCTTGGCGGAAAGCTCGGCCACGACATCGCCATTCTCGGCATGCACCATCGGCGTCGCGCCCAGTTCGGCCAGGCGTGAGAAGCTCGCGTAAAGCTCGTCATCATTGACCATGAGCGCGCCCTTGTAGGCGAGGAAGTGCTTGAACGTGTTGATGCCGCGCTCGCGCACCACCTTTTCCATGTCGTTGAAGACCTGCTCGCCCCACCATGTCACGGCCATGTGGAAGGAATAGTCGCAATTGGCGCGGGTCGACTTGTTGTCCCAGCGCTTGAGCGCGTCAAACAGCCCCTCGCCGGGGTTCGGGAGGGCGAAATCGACCACCATCGTGGTGCCGCCCGCCAGCGCCGCGCGGGTGCCGGATTCGAAATCATCCGAGGAATAGGTGCCCATGAAGGGCATTTCCAGATGGGTATGCGGGTCGATGCCGCCGGGCATGACATAGCAGCCGGTGGCGTCGAGTTCCTTATCGCCCTTGAGGCCCTTGCCGATCTCGGTGATCGTGCCGTTCTCGATCAGGACATCCGCTTCATAGGTCAGATCGGCGGTCACGACGGTGCCGTTCTTGATGACTGTGGTGCTCATTGTCCTAGTCTCCCTGTTTTTGTCTCAATGTATCGACCCGAAGACCGATACCGCGTCGCCATGGACGCCGATATCGACGGGGCCGTATTTCGATTCGACCGCGAGCGAAAAGAGTTCGGCCCACGGGATGTAGATGACGCGATAGGCGCCGTTCGATTGCGTGACGGCCCAGCAGGTTTCCGTCATGCCGCCCGGGAAAAGGGTTTCCACCGCGTGCGGCTCGATCAGCGCCGCGCGGAATTCCGCGAGCAACAGCCGGTGCCAGTCGGCCGGCATCGGTGCGACCTGCCCCACGCTGCGGATATTGCCCGCGTCGGGGTCGTAATCGTGAAGCTCGGTGGCGATGAGCGTCTGAATATCGTTCGCGGCACTCATGGTGGCATCTTGCTCCCAAAAGTCTCATGTGCCTGCCCGGGCGGGCAAGCTGCGGCAGGACAGATCACCCCACGATCTCCGCCGTTTCGACCACGGCATGCATCAGCACGTCGGCCCCGGCGCGGGCCCAGTCCTTGGAGATCTCTTCGGCCTCGTTATGCGAAAGCCCATCCACGCAGGGGCACATCACCATGGTCGTGGGATAGACCCGGTTGACCCAGCAGGCGTCATGCCCTGCCCCGGAAATCAGGTCCATGTGGCTATAGCCCAAGCGTTCGGCCGCATCGCGCACCCGGCCCACGAGGGTTTCGTCAAAGGCGGGCGGGTCGAAGAAGCCGACCACCTCGGATTTGAAATTGACCCCGATATCGGCACAGATCCCCGGCGCGGTCTCGTTCAGCTCCTGCACCATCGCTTCGAGCGTCTCGAGGATGTGGGAGCGGAAATCGACCGTGAAGACCACCTTTTCGGGGATGATGTTGCGACTGTTGGGATAGACGTCGATCTGGCCGATGGCGCCGACGGCGTTGGGTTGATACTGGAGCGCGATCTCGTGCACGAGTTCAGTCACCCGCGCGAGGCCGCGGCCCGCGTTGCGGCGCATGTACATCGGGGTCGAGCCGGTATGCTGGCCCTTGCCGGTGACCGTACATTCGATCCAGCGCAACCCCTGGCCGTGGGTGACGACGCCGACATCCTTGCCTTCGGCCTCGAGGATCGGCCCCTGTTCGATATGCAATTCGAAAAACGCATGCATCTTGCGTGCGCCGACCTTTTCCTCGCCCTTCCAGCCGATCCGCTCCAACTCGTCGCCGAAACGCTTGCCCTTGGCATCGACCCGGTCATAGGCCCAGTCCTGACCGAGCACGCCGGCGAACACGCCCGAGGCCAGCATCGCGGGGGCGAACCGCGTGCCTTCCTCGTTGGTCCAGTTGGTCACGACGATGGGATGTTTCGTCTTGATGTCGAGATCGTTGAGCGTGCGGATGATCTCGAGCCCCGCCAGCACGCCGAGCACCCCGTCGTATTTGCCGCCCGTGGGCTGGGTGTCGAGATGGCTTCCGACATAGACCGGAAGCGCATCGGGGTCGGTGCCCGGGCGCATCGCGAACATGGTGCCCATCTCGTCGACCCCCATGGTCAGCCCCGCCTCTTCGCACCAGGACTGGAACAGCGCGCGACCCTCGGCATCCTCGTCGGTGAGGGTCTGGCGGTTGTTGCCGCCGGCGATGCCGGGCCCGATTTTTGCCATCTCCATGAGGCTGTCCCAAAGACGGTCTGCGTTGATCCTCAGGTTTTCTCCCGGTGCGGGCATGGCGTGGTCCTCTCTGTCCGTTTTTTATGTCGAGGGAAGAGCGCGCACCTCACCTCCACTTTTGCCTGTTTTGACCAACAGGTCAAAACCGACGCTAACATGGCTTTACACTCAGTCAAGAACTTCGCATCATGTTGCCCTGTTCGGAAAGGCCATTCCACAAGAAAGGTCGATGCTTGATCATCTGGCAATCGGTTTGCCCGGGCAGGGGCGAGGATGTGAACGTGATGGCAGGCGTGGATGGCAACGCGGATTCAGCAAAAGAACACGGCTGCGATTCTCGAAGCGGCGCTTGACGTTTTCTCGACCCATGGCTTTCGCGGCGCAACCGTGGACCAGATCGCACGCGCGGCGGGTCTCTCAAAGCCGAACCTGCTTTATTATTTCCCCTCGAAAGAGGCGATTCATACCGCGCTTCTCGACGGGTTGCTCGAAGCATGGCTCGACCCGCTCCGGGCGCTCGACGAGGCGGGTGAGCCGCTCGACGAGGTCTTGGGCTATGTCCGGCGCAAGCTCGAGATGAGCCGGGATTTCCCGCGCGAAAGCCGCCTTTTCGCCAACGAGATCATCCAGGGCGCCCCACGGATCGGACCGTATCTGTCAGGCGAGTTGAAAGATCTCGTGGACGAGAAATCCCGGGTCATCCGCCACTGGATCGGGGATGGCAAGATCGCGCCGGTCGATCCCTATCACCTGTTCTTCTCGATCTGGGCGCTGACCCAGCATTACGCCGATTTCGACGTTCAGGTGCATGCGGTTCTGGGGAGCAAGGACATCGACCCCTACCCCGATGCACAGGCGCATCTCGAGGCGATTTTCACCCGGATGCTGCGCCCCTGATGGCCTTGGCTTAACCGGTGATTAACCTTGTCCTGCCAGCATGAAGTCATGCAGATGGTGACACGGAAAACGCGAGCGGACGCCTGGATCGACCAGGTATTCTCGGCCCGGGCCGCCCGAAAGGGCGCCGTGATCCGAAGGTCCATTGCCTGGATCCACCGCGAAGTCGGCCAGGACCGCTTCTTCGCGGAAGTTCGCAAACGTGGCCACCGGTTGATGCAGACTGCCGATCAATACATCGTCGTGTGCCACAACGGGCCGATCCATATCCTGATCTAGAGCGTTCCGCCTTATCCCCGGCTCCGACAAAAGACCAAACACCCAAGAAAATTCGCAGAATTTTCGGTCACGATTTTTCTGCGAAAAATCACGTTCATAATGTCATTCCGCCGCCTGCGCCGCCGGGTTGTTGGGGTGCATTGTCCAGTTGGCATAGTCGTCCGAGACCACCCGGCCCGTGCGCGGATCGGTCTGACCCGCCTCCATGCGTTCCATGGTGATGCAATCCTCGACCGGGCAGACATTGATGCACAGGTTGCAGGCCACGCATTCGGCGTCGTTGACCTCGAAAACCCGCCCCTCCTTCATCCAGATCGCCTGGTGCGAGGTGTCTTCGCAGGCGGCATAGCAGCGACCGCACTTGATGCAGCTTTCCTGGTCGATGCGGGCCTTGGTCACGAAGTTGAGGTTGAGATATTGCCAGTCGGTCACGTTCGGCACGGCCTTGCCGATGAACTGATCGGTGCTCTCGTAGCCTTTCTGGTCCATCCAGTCGCTGAGCCCCGAGATCATCTCCTGCACCACCTTGAAACCATAGGTCATGGCCGCCGTGCAGACCTGCACATTGCCCGCGCCAAGCGCCATGAATTCAGCCGCATCGCGCCAGGTCGTCACCCCGCCGATCCCCGAGATGGGCAGGCCCGCGGTTTCCGCGTCGCGGGCGATCTCGGCCACCATGTTGAGTGCCATGGGTTTCACCGCCGGACCGCACAACCCGCCATGGCTGCCCTTGCCGTCGATCGCGGGTTCGGGGCAGAAATCGTCGAGATCGACCGAGGTGATGGAACTCACGGTGTTGATCAGGCTCACCGCGTCGGCCCCGCCCGCCTTGGCGGCGCGTGCGGGATAGCGGATATCGGTGATGTTGGGGGTGAGTTTCACGATCACCGGCTTGTCGTAGTTTTCCTTGCACCAGCGCGTGACCATCTCGATATATTCGGGCACCTGCCCGACGGCCGAGCCCATGCCGCGTTCGCTCATCCCGTGGGGGCAGCCGAAATTGAGCTCGATCCCGTCAGCGCCGGTTTCGGCGACGCGCGGCAGGATCGCTTTCCAGCTTTCCTCGGTGCAGGGCACCATCAGCGACACGATGATCGCCCGGTCCGGGTAGTCCTTTTTTACCCGCGCGATCTCGTCGAGGTTGGTTTGCAGCGGGCGGTCGGTGATCAGCTCGATATTGTTGAGCGCCAGAAGGCGCCTGTCGGCGCCCCAGACGGCCCCGTAGCGGGGGCCGTTGACATTGACGATGGGCGGGCCCTCCTCGCCCAGCGTTTTCCAGACCACGCCGCCCCAGCCCGCTTCGAAGGCGCGGCGCACGTTATACTCCTTGTCCGTGGGTGGCGCGCTGGCCAGCCAGAACGGGTTCGGCGTTGTTATTCCAAGGAAATTCGTCGTGAGATCAGCCATTTGCCGGCCCTCCTTCACCCATCAGGGATTTGTGGATCGCTTCGGCCGCGTCGCGGCCCTGGGCCACGGCGGTCACGGTGAGGTCTTCGCCCTCGGCCGAGCAATCGCCGCCCGCCCAGACATTGGCCAGCGATGTGCGGTGGCCCGCATCGGCGGCAAGTGCCGCGCCTTTGCGCGTGAGGGCGTCGGGCGCGTCTTCGAGCACCTGCCCGATGGCCAGGAACACCTGATCCGCGGGCAGGTCGAACCGTTCCCCGGTGCCTTTGAGGCCGGACCCGTTGGTGGCGGTATATTCGAAGGTGACGCTTTCAACCGCCCCGGCCCCGTTCGCCGAAACCGGTTGTGCGTTGAACACGAGGGTGACCCCCTTGGAGGTGGCGAGATCCTGTTCATAGCGGCTTGCCGGCATTTCGGACTGTGCGCGGCGGTAGACGATGGTGACGGACTCGGCCCCCAGGAGCCGCGATTGCACCGCGGCGTCAACGGCGGTCATGCCGCCGCCGATCACGACCACGTGGCGGCCCACTGGCAGGGTCGAAAGGTCGTCAGTCTGGCGCAGATCGGCGATGAAATCGACCGCCGGGCGGATGCCATCGAGATCGAACCCGTCAAGCCGGTTCACGCCGGTCTTGCCGATGCCGAGGAACACCGCGTCATGGGCATCGGAGAGCTGATCCAGCGTGACGTCATGCCCCAGCGCCTGACCATAACGAATGTCGATGCCGCCGATGTCCAGGAGCCAGTCGACCTCGGCCTGGGCGAAACCGTTCACGGTCTTGTAGCTGGCGATGCCGTATTCGTTCAGTCCGCCGGGCTTGTCGCGCTTCTCGTAAATCACGACATTATGCCCATGCATCGCAAGGCGGTGGGCGCAGGCCAGACCCGCCGGGCCCGCCCCCACCACGGCCACGGATTTTCCGGTGGCCGCCGCACGGGAGAAGGGTTGCGGACCATGGGCCATCAGGGCATCCGTGGCAAAACGCTGCAAGCGCCCGATCTCGACCGGTTTGCCCTCGGCCATCTCGCGCACGCAGGCCTCTTCGCAAAGCGTCTCGGTCGGGCAGACCCGGGCGCACATTCCACCAAGGATATTCTGTTCAAGAATGGTCTTGCCCGCCGCAAGCGGCGTTCCGGTCGTGATCTGGCGGATGAAAAGCGGGATGTCGATATCGGTCGGACAGGCCGTGATACAGGGCGCGTCGTGACAGAAATAGCAACGGTCAGCAGCGACATGCGCCTCATGCGCGTCAAGCGGCGGGTGCAGGTCCGAAAAATTCTCGGCCAGAACATCCTCTGCAAGACGGCCCGCGACGATGCCGGGGGTCCGGATGGTATGCGCCATTGTGGCAAATCTCCCAGTTCGGTTTTGTTTTCCTCAGGGTGCCACAAGTTGAAATTTTATCAAATGGTAAATTTTTGAAATCCGGCAATTCCACACCTAGAGCGCGCGCAATGCACGATTTTTCGGCGAAAAATCGGCTCAGACGCCGAGGTAGCGATCCCGCTTTTCGGCATCGAGACGGTCGAATCCGCCGCCCCAGACAGACCGGCCGCGTTCGAGAATCACCCCTCGATCGGCAACGCGAGAGAGTTCCTTGAGCGATTTGTCGACTACGAGAATGGACAGCCCGGTGTCGCGCTTGAGCTGTCCGATGGCGGCCCAGATCTCGTTGCGGATCACCGGGGCAAGGCCCTCGGTCGCCTCGTCGAGAATGAGGATGCGCGGATTGGTCATCAGCGCCCGCCCGATCGCCAGCATCTGCTGTTCCCCGCCCGAAAGCGACACCGCCATCTGGCCCGCGCGCTCGCCCAGCCGGGGGAAAAAGTCGAACACGCGGCGCAGGGTCCAGTCACCGGGCCGGGCCGAGGCGATCAGGTTCTCCCGCACGCTGAGATTGGGAAAACAGCGCCGCCCCTCGGGCACAAGGCCGAGCCCGGCCCGCGCGGCGCGATAGGACGGCCAGCGCGCCATGTCCTGCCCGTCGAGCATCACCGCCCCGCCGCGATGTTTCAGCATCCGGCAGATCACCTTGATCGTGGTGGTCTTGCCCATGCCGTTGCGGCCCATGAGTGCCACGACCTCGCCCTGATCGAGCCTGAGCGAGACGTCGAAAAGCGCCTGGGACGGGCCATAGAAGGCCGAGACATGTTCGAGACGCAAAAGGCTCATTCTTCGTCCTCCTCGCCGAGATAGGCCTCGCGCACCTCGCGGTTGGCGCGGATTTCGTCCGGTGATCCGGTGGCGATGATCCGGCCGTAGACCAGAACGCTGATCCGGTCGGCCAATTGGAAGACCGCGTCCATGTCATGTTCGACCAGAAGGATCGGCGCGCGGGATTTGAGGTTGCGCAGGAACTCCACGAGGATGGCGGAGCCTTCGGCCCCGAGCCCGGCCATGGGTTCGTCCATCAGGAAAACATGCGGCCGGAGCGTGAGCGCCACGGCGACCTCGAGCTGGCGGCGCTGGCCGTGGCTGAGATCGGCGGTGCGAAAATGGGCGAATTCCTCGAGACCGACCTCGCGCAGGGCCTCGATGGCCGTTGCGCGCAGATCGCTGTCGCGCATCACCGGACGCCAGACGCCCGGCACGCGGTGGCGCGCACCGAGCGCGCCCAGCACCGCGTTTTGCAGCACCGTGTCCTCCATCGCCAGTGAGGATATCTGGAACGTCCGGCCCAGCCCGGCATTGGCCCGGGCCACCGTGTCGTGATGGGTGACGTTGCGCCCTTCGAGCCAGACCTCGCCGCTATCCGGGCGCAGGCTTCCGGCGATCTGCGCGATCAGGGTCGATTTGCCCGCGCCGTTGGGACCAATGAGTGCGTGAATCTCGCCCTGCTTGAGATCGAGCGACACGTCATCCGACGCCTTGAGCGCGCCGAAGGACTTGGAAATGCCGCGAATGTCGAGAAGCGACTCAGTCATGGCCACCTCCCCCGTTGCGCCCCGCCAGAAGCCCGATCAGACCGCCCCGCGCGAACAGCACGACGATCAGCAGGAGCGCGCCGAGATAGATGTGCCAGTAATCCGACACGCCGCCCAGCACCTCTTCGAGGATGATGAAAAGCGCAGCGCCCGCCACCGGCCCGAAAAGCCGCGCCACACCGCCCAGGATCACGAAGATCATGATTTCCCCGCTGGTTTGCCACGAGAACATCACCGGGCTGACGAAGCGGTTGAGATCGGCATAGAGCGCCCCGGCCAAGCCGGTGATCGCGCCCGAGATGACAAAGGCGATGAGCCGCAGGCGATAGGGTTCGATCCCCACTGCGCGCACCCGCGCCTCGTTCTGGCGCGCGGCGTTGAGAGCGAGGCCAAAGCCCGAGCGCGAGATGCGCGCGACGATGAAGAGGCCCAGCATGAGCAAGGCAAAGCACAGCCCGAAGAAATGCATGGGATCGAGCGTGTTGAGCCCCGGGAAGCGGTCGCGGACATAGATCGACAGCCCGTCCTCGCCGCCATAGGCGGGCCAGGAGATGGTGAAGTAATAGAACATCTGGCCAAAGGCCAAGGTGATCATGATGAAATAGACCCCCGAGGTGCGCAGGCTGAGCGCGCCGGTGGCCAGCGCCACAAGTGCGGAGACCACGATTGCCAGGAGCCAGATCACCGGCATGGATTGGGTGCCCTCGATCAGGAACGGCCATTCCATGATCGGGTCATAGCTTTGCGCGTGGCTGGCCAGGATGCCCGCCGCGTAGCCGCCGATGCCGAAAAACATCGCGTGGCCCAGGCTCACCAACCCGCCCAGCCCCAGCGCAAGGTTGAGCCCGACACCGGCCAGCGCAAGGATCACGACCTTGGTGGCCAGCGTGATCGTATAGGGTTCGTCCATGGCCCAGGCTGCCAGCGGAACCGCCAGCAGTCCGAGGGTCAGAACCGTGTTGATCAGGGTTTCCCGCCGCATGGTTCAGGCGCTCCCGTAAAGGCCGGTGGGTTTGAACAGCAGGATCGCCGCCATCAGGATATAGATCGACATCGACGCCAGGGCCGAACCGATCGACGTGGCCGCGGACGGGTTCATGAAGGCACCGAACAGGACCGGCAAAAGCACACGCCCCATCGTGTCGGTCAACCCGACCAGAAGCGCCCCGACAAAGGCACCGCGGATCGAGCCGATTCCGCCGATCACGATGGTCACGAAGGCCAGGATCAGCACCGGTTCACCCATGCCGACCTGCACCGACTGGATCGCGCCGACCAGTGCGCCCGCGAAGCCCGCAAGCGCCGCACCGAGGGCGAAAACCGCCGTGTAAAGCACCGCGATATTGACCCCGAGTGCCGCGATCATCTCGCGGTCGCTTTCGCCCGCGCGGATACGCATCCCGATCCGCGTCCGGGTGATCAGCAGGAAAAGACCAAAGGCCACGACAAACCCGATCCCGATGATGGCAAGGCGATAGGCCGGGTAACTGATGCCAAAGGGCAGATCGACCGCGCCCGAGAGGGCGCTCGGCACATCGAGATAGAGCGGGAAAGATCCGAACACCCAGCGGGTGCCTTCGGAAAAGATCAGGATCAGGGCAAAGGTGGCCAGCACCTGGTCGAGGTGATCGCGGTCATAAAGCCTTCGGATCACGACCATTTCGACGATCACCCCGGCGATCGCGGCGGCGGCCAGCGACGCGATCAGCGCCAGTGTGAAACTGCCGGTCGCCGAGGCCACGGCCGCGGCGGCAAAGGCCCCCACCATGTAGAGCGAGCCATGCGCGAGGTTGATGAGCCCCATCACCCCGAAGATGAGCGTGAGCCCCGCCGCCATGAGAAACAGCATGACCCCGAATTGCAGCCCGTTGAGAAGCTGCTCGATCAGAAGGACCAGATCCATATGCCCGTAAACCTGCCGTGAATTTCGTCTGGGCCGCCAGAGCGCGAAGCCCCGGCGGCCATCGACTTACATCTTGCAGTCAACGCCATAGGCGTCGGTGTGATCCTCGGCCGCCACGCCGATCACCTTGTTGGTGACGACATCGCCCTCCTTGACCACCTCACGCATGTAGATGGTGTGGATCGGGTGATGGTTCGGCGCGAATTTGAAATCACCCCGGACCGACTGGAAATCCGCCTCTTTCAGCGCGGCGCGGAACGCATCCGCGTCCGAGACATCGGCCTTTTCCATCGCCGAGGCCAGAAGCAGCCCGGTATCGAACCCCTGCGCGGCATAGAGCGACGGAAGGCGGCCGAATTCCTCGGTAAAGCTTGCCACGAACTCGGCATTGCCGGGCACATCGAGATCCTTGGACCAGTGCGAGGTGTTCTTGACGCCAAGCGCGGCCTCGCCGATGGCACCCAGAATACCCTGATCGAAGCTGAAGGCCGGGCCCATCACCGGCTTGTCCGCACCGGACCCGGCATATTGCTTCATGAAGGAAATCCCCATGCCGCCGGGCAGGAAGTAATAGAGCATATCCGCATCATCCGCCCGGATCTGGGCGATTTCGGCGGCATAGTCGGTCTGGCCAAGCTTGGTATAGACCTCGTTGGAGACCTCACCATCGTAGAAGCGCTTGAACCCCGCGATCATGTCCTTGCCCGCCGGATAGTTGGGCGCCAGCAGGAAGACCTTCTCGACGCCGTTTTCCGTGGCCCAGGCACCCGCCGCCTCGTTGAAGGCGTCGTTCTGCCAGGACACGTTGAAATAGTTCGGATGGCACCCCTTGCCAGCCAGCGCCGAGGGCCCGGCATTGGGCGAGAGATAGAACTTGCCCTGCGCCGTCACCGACGGCACCACCGCCATGGCGAGGTTGGACCAGATGATCCCGGTCAGCACATCGACCTTTTCCGACTGCACCAGCTTGTCGGCCAGTTGCACCGCCACGTCTGGCTTGCGCTGATCGTCCTCGACCACCAGTTCGATATCCGAGCGACCCGATTGCTTGACCGCCAGCATGAAACCGTCACGCACATCAATCCCGAGTCCGGCACCGCCCCCCGACAGCGTTGTGATCATCCCGACCTTGAGGCCATCGGCCTGTGCCGCGCCGGTTGTCATCGCCGCGGCACAGGCCGCGAGCATAAATGATTTCAATTTCATTTTCTTCCTCCCGTTGATCGGCATTATATTGCCCCACCATCCCGGGCCATCTTCCCGATACAGCGCGAATCTCCGCTGCCGGTGATGCAATATATTGCTCAGCCCTAAGGGTTCCCAACGCGACCGCGCTTGTCAACAAAAACGTAAGCATGCCCACAAGAAACCCGGTCTCGCCGCCTCCCGCTCACCAGCTTGCCCTCGGCGGGCGGTAAAATCAACATATATAATTTTCAAGCTTGAAATATTTAGACATGTTGGCCAGACTGACCCCATCGGGCCTGTTCCGGCCCGGCGAATCATGGGAGGCCTCGATGCGGGTTGCATGTCTGGGGGGTGGGCCGGCCGGCCTTTACTTTGCGATCTCAATGAAGCTGCGCGACCCCGCGCATGAGGTCGCGGTAATTGAACGCAACCGCGCCAATGACACCTTCGGCTGGGGTGTGGTTCTTTCGGATGACGCGCTGGACAAGCTGCAAACCAACGATCCGAAAAGCGCACGGGCGATCCGCGATCATTTCGCATATTGGGACGATATCGCCGTGGTCCACCAGGGCCAGCGCACCGTGTCCGGCGGGCATGGCTTTGCCGGGATCGGGCGCAAGCAGATGCTGAGCCTGCTACAGGAACGCGCCCGCGAGCTCGGCGTCGACCTGCGGTTCGAAACCGAATTCAGGAGCGCCGAGGACTACCGGAAGGAATTTGACCTCGTCGTCGGCTGCGACGGGATCAATTCGCGCGTCCGGCAGGAATATGCCGACGCGTTCAAGCCCGACATCGACACCCGCAAATGCAAGTTCGTCTGGCTTGGCACGCATCAGAAATTCGACGACGCCTTCACCTTCATTTTCGAGAAGACCGAACATGGCTGGATCTGGGCGCATGTCTACCAGTTCGACGCCGACACCGCGACCTTCATCGTGGAATGCAGCCAGGAAACCTGGGACAGGTTCGGCTTTGAGGGCATGAGCAAGGAAGAGATCGTCGAGACCTGCCGCAAGGTGTTCGAGGATCACCTCGGCGGGCATGAATTGATGTCGAACGCGGCGCATCTGCGCGGCTCGGCGGTCTGGATCAACTTCCCGCGCGTGCTTTGCGAGACGTGGTATCATGAGAATGTGGTGCTTCTGGGCGACGCTTCGGCGACGGCGCATTTCTCGATCGGGTCCGGTTCGCGGCTCGCGTTCGACAGTGCCATCGCGCTGGCCGATTACCTGCATTCCGAACCCAGCATGGAGGCCGCGTTCCAGCGGTACCAGGACGAGCGGCGGCTCGAAGTGCTGCGCCTGCAATCAGCGGCGCGCAACAGTCTTGAATGGTTCGAAGAGGTCGAACGCTATCTCGATCTCGACCCGGTGCAGTTCAATTATTCGCTGCTGACCCGGTCGCAGAGGATTTCCCATGAAAACCTGCGCCTGCGCGATCATGAATGGCTTGAAAGTGCCGAGCGCTGGTTCATGGATCAGGCGGGCGTGCCCAAAGAGGCCCCGGTGCGTGCGCCGATGTTCACACCCTTCGCGCTGCGTGACATGACGCTCAAGAACCGGGTCGTCGTCTCGCCCATGGCGCAATACAAGGCGGTGGGTGGTAGCCCGACGGATTGGCATCTCGTGCATCTGGGCGAGCGTGCCAAGGGCGGCGCGGGCCTTGTCTATACCGAGATGACCTGCGTGAGCGCCGAAGGGCGGATCACGCCGGGCTGTCCCGGGCTTTATGCGCCCGAACACGAAACCGCATGGGGCCGAATCGTGGATTTCGTGCACGCCGAGACGGACGCAAAGATCTGCTGCCAGATTGGCCATTCCGGGCGCAAGGGGTCGACCCAGTTGGGGTGGGAGCGGATGGACGCCCCCCTGCCCGATGGCAATTGGGAGGTCGTGTCGGCCTCGCCGATCCCGTGGTCACCCGAAAACCCCGTCCCGCGCGAGATCACCCGCGCCGAGATGGACGTGGTGCGCGATCAGTTCGTGGACGCGGCGCATATGGCCAATCGGGCGGGCTTTGACATGATCGAGTTGCACGCCGCGCATGGCTATCTCATCTCGTCCTTCATCTCGCCGGTGTCGAACACACGGGGCGATGCGTATGGCGACAATCTTGAGAACCGGATGCGCTATCCGCTCGAAGTGTTCGCGGCGATGCGCAGCGTTTGGCCCGAAGGCAAACCGATGAGCGTGCGCATTTCGGCCAATGACTGGGTCGGCGATCACGGTGTCACGCCCGAAGAGGCGGTCGAGATCGCGCGCATGTTCGCCGAGGCGGGCGCCGATATCATCGACGTCTCGGCCGGGCAGACCAGCACCGAGGCGAAGCCCGTCTATGGCCGGATGTTCCAGACGCCTTTCTCGGATCGCATCCGCAACGAGGCCGGGATCAAGACCATGGCCGTGGGCAACATCTACGAGGCCGACCACGCCAATTCGATCCTGATGGCGGGGCGTGCCGATCTGGTTGCGGTGGGGCGGCCGCACCTGGCCGATCCCTATTGGACCTTTCACGAGGCGGCCCGGATCGGGGACCGGCACGGCAACGACTGGCCCCTGCCCTATCTTGCCGGGCGTGATCAGCTCTGGCGGCTGGCCGACCGCGAGGCAGAGATGGTGGGCAACGTATGAGCGAGGCACGCAAGACCGAAACGACCGACCGCAAGGAGCCGCTCTCCAAGGCGCGGCTGCGGCTCTGGCTCAAGCTTTTGAAGGCATCGAACCTGATCGAGGCCAGTCTTCGCCAGAAACTCAGGGCCGAGTTCGGGTCGACCCTGCCGCGGTTCGACGTGATGTCGGCGCTCTATCGCAGCCCCGAGGGTCTCAAGATGAGCCAGATTTCGCAGATGCTGCGCGTGTCGAACGGCAATATCACCGGGATCGTCGACAAGCTCACCGAGGAGGGGCTGGCGCTTCGCGTGGCCGTGCCGGGCGACCGGCGGGCGCACCGGGTACGGCTAACCGACAAGGGGCACGAGGTGTTCGCCACTCATGCCGCCGCGCATGAAGGCTGGATCGACGCGATGCTGGCCGGACTCGATTCCGACGATGTGGACGGCATGGTCCGCCGTCTCGACCACCTTAGCGACACGATGAAGGAGCATGACTGATGCGCAGCGACGTGAAACATTTCAAATGCGAGATCGACGGCGGGATCGCGACCATCGCGCTCGACCGGCCGGACCGCAAGAATCCGCTGACCTTCGACTCCTATGCCGAGCTGCGCGACTGGTTTCGTGATCTGCATTATGACGACGAGGTCAAGGCGGTGGTCATTGCCCCCAATGGCGGCAATTTCAGCTCGGGCGGCGATGTGCATGAAATCATCGGCCCGCTGACCAAGATGACGATGAAAGAGCTTTTGCGCTTTACCCGGATGACCGGTGATCTGGTCAAGGCGATGCTGGGTTGCGGCAAGCCGATCATTGCCGCCGTCGACGGGGTCTGTGCGGGTGCCGGGGCGATCATGGCGATGGCTTCGGATATTCGCCTCGCTACGCCAGAGGCCAAGACCGCGTTCCTCTTTACCCGCGTCGGGCTGGCCGGTTGCGATATGGGGGCCTGTGCGATCCTGCCGCGCATCATCGGCCAGTCGCGCGCCGCCGAACTGCTTTACACCGGGCGCAGCATGTCGGCGCAGGAAGGCGTGGACTGGGGCTTTTTCAGCCGCGAAGTCGCCGCCGACGACCTTTTGGCCGAGGCGCAGACGCTGGCCGCGCGGATCGCCGAGGGGCCCAATTTCGCCCATATGATGACCAAGACGATGCTGGCGCAGGAATGGTCGATGAGCCTTGAAATGGCGATCGAGGCCGAGGCGCAGGCGCAGGCGATCTGCATGCAGGGGCAGGATTTCCAGCGCGCCTATCATGCCTTTGTGGCCAAGGAAAAACCCGTGTTCGAGGGCGACTGAGCCGAGAGCCCGGGGGCCAGCCCCCGGACCCCCCGGAGTATTTGGAGCAAGATGAAAGAGGGTGCGATGAGTGACAGGAGCTTTCTGAACTGGCCGTTCTTCGAGGATCGCCACCGGGCACTGGCCGAGGAGTTGGAGCGCTTCGCCGCGGGCCTCACCATCGACCACTCAGACACGGATGCCGCCTGCCGCGCGCTGGTTTCGGCATTGGGTGAGGCGGGATTCCTGCAATATTCCGGTGACTTGGACGGACAACTTGACGTGCGCTCGCTTTGCCTCATTCGCGAGACTCTGGCACGCCATGACGGGCTTGCCGATTTCGCCTTTGCGATGCAGGGGCTGGGCACCGGGGCGATCTCGCTTTTCGGGACAGAGGCGCAGAAACAGGAATGGCTGCCGCTCACGCGGTCGGGACAGGCGATTTCGGCCTTTGCGCTGACCGAACCCGCCTCGGGATCGGATGTCGCCAATTCCACGATGACGGCGACACGTGACGGGGATGATTATGTTCTGAACGGCGAGAAGACGTGGATCTCGAATGGCGGGATTGCAGATGTCTATACGCTTTTCGCCCGCACCGGCGAGGCGCCGGGGGCCAAGGGGCTCTCGGCGTTCATCGTGCCTGCCGACCTGCCCGGGTTCGAAGTCGCGGAACGGCTTGAAACCATTGCCCCGCACCCGCTGGCCACGCTGCGGTTCACCGATTGCCGCGTGCCGGCGTCGGCCATGATCGGCGCGCCGGGCGCGGGGTTCCGGATCGCGATGTCGGTGCTCGACGTGTTCCGCTCGACCGTGGCGGCGGCGGCGCTGGGGTTTGCCCGCCGTGCGCTTGACGAGGCGCTGACGCGGGTCACGACGCGCCATGTGCAAGGCGCACCGCTCTTTGATCTGCAGATGGTGCAGGGGCATATCGCGGATATGGCGCTTGATGTCGATGCGGCCGCGCTTCTGGTCTATCGCGCCGCCTGGACCAAGGATTCCGGCGCGCCACGGGTCACGCGCGAGGCGGCGATGGCCAAGCTTTTCGCCACCGATCAGGCCCAGAAGGTCATTGACCGCGCGGTGCAGTTGCACGGCGGTGACGGGGTGAAATCTGGCGAAACGGTCGAGAAACTCTACCGCGAGATCCGCGCGCTTCGGATTTACGAAGGGGCCTCGGACGTGCAGCGCGTGGTGATCGCTCGCCAGACACTGGGGCAGCATCAGGGAGGATAGGACATGCTCAGACCATCGGCCCACGAGGACAGCTTCGCGCGCGACAACCTGCCCGCGCCGGAGACATGGCCGGAGCTTCGCATCGACGCGTTCGATTATCCCGACCGGCTCAATGCCGGGGTGGAACTGACCGATGCGATGGTCGCGCGCGGCTTTGGCGATCATACCGCGCTCATTGGCAACGGGCGGCGGCGGACCTATAAGGAGCTCTCGGACTGGACCAATCGCCTTGCCCATGCATTGGTTGAAGATTTGGGTGTAAAGCCCGGGAATCGTGTTCTTATCCGGTCGGCCAACAACCCGGCGATGGTGGCCTGCTGGCTGGCCGCGACCAAGGCGGGGGCGGTGGTGGTCAACACCATGCCGATGCTGCGCGCGGGCGAATTGGCGAAATATGTCGACAAGGCCGGGATCACCCACGCGCTTTGCGATACGCGGCTGATGGACGAGATGGCGATCTGCGCCAAGCAGTCGGAATCTCTCAGGACGGTGGTGGGGTTCGATGGCACCTCGAACCACGATGCCGAGCTGGACCGGCTGGCGCTGGAGAAATCGGTGCAGTTCGATGCGGTGGAAACCGCGCAGGACGACGTGGCGCTGATCGGGTTCACCTCCGGCTCGACCGGGGAACCCAAGGGCACGATGCATTTTCACCGTGACCTGCTGATCATCGCCGATGGTTACGCGCGCGAGGTGCTCGACGTGCAGCCCGAGGATGTGTTCGTGGGCTCGCCGCCGCTGGCCTTTACCTTCGGGCTCGGGGGCTTGGCGATTTTCCCGCTGCGCTTTGGTGCGGCGGCCACGCTTCTGGAAAACGCCACCCCGCCCAACATGGTCGAGATCATCGAGAAATACCGCGCAACTGTCTGTTTTACCGCGCCAACCGCCTATCGCGCCATGCTCAAGGCGATGGACGAGGGCGCGGATCTTTCCAGCCTGCGCGCCGCCGTGAGCGCGGGCGAGACCCTGCCCGCGCCGGTCTATGACGAATGGATGGAGAAGACCGGCAAGCCGATGCTCGACGGGATCGGCGCGACCGAGATGCTGCATATCTTTGTCACCAACCGCTTCGAGGATCACCGCCCCGCCTGCACCGGCAAGCCGGTCACGGGCTACGAGGCGCGGGTGATTGGCGAGGATGGGCAGGAACTGCCCCCCGGTGAGATCGGGCGGCTGGCGGTGCGCGGGCCGACCGGGTGCCGTTACCTGCGTGGCGAGCGGCAGATCGAGTATGTGCAGGACGGGTGGAACATCACCGGCGATGCGTTCTTCATGGACGAGGAAGGCTATTTCCACTTTGCCGCGCGCAATGACGACATGATCCTGTCGTCGGGTTACAACATCGCCGGGCCGGAGGTCGAGGCGGCATTGCTGGCCCATGAGGCCGTGGCCGAATGCGCGGTGATCGGCGTGCCGGACGAGGAGCGCGGCGCCATCGTCGAAGCGCATGTGGTGCTGTCGGCCAGCGCGGTGCCTGGCCCCGAAATGATCAAGTCATTGCAGGACCACGTAAAATCGACGATTGCGCCCTATAAATACCCGCGCTCGGTGGTGTTTACCAAGGCCCTGCCCAAGACCGAAACCGGCAAGATCCAACGCTTTCGCCTGAGGTCGACGCGATGAGCGGCGCATATGATCCCGGGCGCGAGGGTGCCAAGCTCGATTTCAAGGGGGCGATGTCATACGGTGATTACCTGCATCTGGATGCGCTTCTGGATCAGCAACACCCGCTTTCGGATGCCCATGACGAAATGTTGTTCGTCATCCAACACCAAACTAGTGAATTATGGATGAAGCTTGCGATTCACGAGCTTTCCGCCGCCCGGGAGGCGCTTGAGGCCGGTCAACTGGAGCCGATGTTCAAGATGCTGGCGCGGGTGAGCCGGATCTTTGAGCAGCTCAACAACGCGTGGGACGTTCTGCGCACCATGACACCGGCGGATTACACGCGGTTTCGCGACACGCTCGGGCCGTCGTCGGGGTTTCAATCCTGGCAATACCGGATGATCGAATACGTGCTGGGCAACCGCAATCCCAACATGCTCAAACCCCATGCGCATGTGCCGGAAGTGGTTGAAAAGCTTGAGCAGGAACTGGGCCGCCCGAGCTTTTACGACGTGGTTGTCGCGCGGCTTTTCGAGGGCACGGGCGGGGGCGAACCCCCTGCCCCGCAGCTTGACCGGCCGCATGAGGCGGTGCCCGAGATCCAGGCGCGGTGGAAGATGGTTTACGAGGATACCGCGAACCATTGGGCGCTTTATGAACTGGCTGAAAAGCTGGTCGATCTGGAGGATTATTTCCGCCGCTGGCGGTTCAATCATGTCACCACGGTCGAGCGGGTGATCGGGTTCAAGCGCGGCACCGGGGGCACTTCGGGGGTGGGGTACCTGCGCCGGATGCTGGAGGTGGAGCTGTTCCCCGAGCTTTGGCACCTGCGCGGAGAGCTTTGAGAAATCAACGGGTTACGAGACGGAACAAGGAGAGGCGAGATGGCGCCCAAGACAATTCAGCCCGAAGGATGGGCCCCGGCACTCGGCTATGCCAACGGGATGTTGATGGAGGATGGCACGCTGCATATCGCGGGCCAGATCGGCTGGAATGCGCAGAAGGTGTTCGAGCGGCACGATTTCGTCGGGCAGATGGAGCAAACCCTTGAAAACATTGCCGCAATAGTGCGTGCGGCGGGGGGTGACGTGGGCGATATCGGGCGGCTGACATGGTTCGTGAAGGACAAGGCCGAATACATGGCCCACCAGCGCGAGATCGGCGAGGCCTATCGCCGGGTGCTGGGCCGGCATTTCCCGGCCATGTCGTTGATTATCATAAAGGATCTGGTCGAGGACGAGGCCCTTCTCGAGATCGAGGCGACGGCGTTCGTCAAGCCCAAGGGGTAAGATCGAGGGCACCGCGCGCTCGGG
This sequence comes from Aquicoccus porphyridii, assembly GCF_008369105.1. Classification (GTDB taxonomy): domain Bacteria; phylum Pseudomonadota; class Alphaproteobacteria; order Rhodobacterales; family Rhodobacteraceae; genus Aquicoccus; species Aquicoccus porphyridii. The sequence continues at coordinate 557,509 of NZ_VINQ01000001.1, forward strand.
TTAACACGATTTTTCGGCGAAAAATCGGGGGGTGACATCCGGCTGACATGCGGCTGCTGCCCGGCTGCCGGGTAAATCCTGACAAAGGGTTAACGCGAGGGGTTAACGTGGCGTGCGCTTGGTCGCGTTCATTTCGCCCGGGCCACAACATACCCTGAAGCGCGATGCGCCGAACAGGAGCTGATTGACACCCAACGAAAGGGCAGCGCCCGACCCGGGGTGGGCGTGAAGCGCCCGCCCATGGGGCGGGTCGGACGCTGCCCGGGCTGCATGCAGCCCGGGCGGGATGAACGCGATCAAGCGCAACAAGCCCAAGGCCACTGGCACCACGCGCCACTTCTTGCCTTCGCCCGTGCTTTGCGCAACTCTCGCGCGGCGACGAACGGGCCATGAAGGAGGCGCGCGATGAAGGATCTCGACCGCAAACCGATCACCAACAGCCATTGGGGCACCTATTGGGTCGAGGCCGAGAATGGCGAGCCGACCGGGTTGACGCCGTTCGAACACGATCCCGACCCCTCGCCCATCGGGCCGGGCATGGTCGAGACGCGCCGGGATGCGTTGCGCATCACCCGGCCCGCGGTGCGGCGCAGCTGGCTTGAGGGCGGGCCGGGCACGGCGGGCGCGCGGCGTGGATCGGAAGAGTTCGTCGAGGTCACATGGGACGAAGTGAACCGCCTGATTGCGGACGAGTTGCAGCGCGTGCGGCGCGATCATGGCAACAAGGCGATCTATGCCGGGTCCTATGGCTGGGCCAGCGCGGGGCGGTTTCACCATGCGCAGGGGCAGCTCAAGCGGTTTCTCAACCTCGTGGGCGGGTTCACCTCGTCGGTCAACACCTATTCCTTTGCCGCCGCCGAGGTGATCGTGCCGCATGTGCTGGGCGATTTTCGCAGCTTTCTCGACCGGATGACATCGTGGGAGTCGATTGCCGAGCATTGCGATCTTTTCGTGGCCTTTGGCGGGGTGCCGCTCAAGAACGGGCAGATCACCCAGGGCGGCACCGGCGCGCATGTGCAAAAGGCCGGGGTTCTGGCGGCGCATGCGGGCGGCACGCGGTTCGTCAACGTCTCGCCGTTGCGGGCGGATTTTCTCGACCGGGTGGAGGCCGATTGGCTGGCGCTCAGACCGTCGACCGACGCGGCGCTGATGCTGGGGCTGGCGCATGTGATCCTGTCCGAGGGGTTGCATGACCGCGCGTTCCTTGAGCGATATACCGTGGGATTCGAGCGGTTCGCGGCTTACCTGACAGGCGAGACGGATGGGGTTGCGAAAACCGCCGACTGGGCCGCCGCGATCACGGACATTCCGGCCGACACGATCCGCGATCTGGCGCGGCGCATGGCACGCGGGCGCACGATGATCTCGGTCGCCTATGCGCTGACCCGGCAGGACCATGGCGAACAGCCCTATTGGGCGGCGATCACGCTGGCGGCAATGCTGGGGCAGATCGGCCTGCAGGGCGGTGGCGTGGGGTTCGGCTATTCGGCGATGAACCACACCGGGCTCAACCGGCGGCAGGTGCCTTATGCCGCCTTTCCGCAGGGCCAGAACCCGGTGCCCGATTACATCCCAGTGGCGCGGGTCACCGACATGCTCGAAAATCCCGGGGGGACGGTCGAGTATAACGGGCGCACGCTCACCTATCCCGATGTGCGGCTCGTCTGGTGGGCAGGGGGCAACCCGTTTCACCATCATCAGGACCTCAACCGCCTGCGCCGGGCGTGGGCAAAGCCCGAGACGATCATCGTGAACGAATGGTGCTGGAACAGTCTCGCGCGGCATGCCGATATCGTGCTGCCCTGCACCACCCCGCTTGAACGCGACGACATCGCCATGTCGCCCAAGGATCCGTTCATCACCATGATGGACAAGGTCGGCGAACCGGTGGGCGAGGCGCGCGACGATCACGAGATCTTTCGCGGGATCGCCGCCGCGATGGGCGTAGAAGAGGCGTTTACCGAGGGGCGCAGCGCCGGGGAGTGGCTGCGCTGGCTTTATGACCTGTCGCGGCAGGCGGCGGCGCGCGGCAGGATCGAACTGCCCACGCTCGACGAGTTGCGGCGCGAGGGATGGCACCGGGTTCCGGCGCCCGAGAAACAGACCGTGATGATGGAGGCGTTTCGCGCCGATCCCGAGGCGCGGCCGTTGAAGACGCCGAGCGGCAGGATCGAGATCTTTTCCGAGACCATCGCGGGGTTCGGGTATGACGATTGCCCGGGTCACCCGGCCTGGATCGAGCCGCTGGAATGGCTGGGCAAGGCGGGAGCGGGGGATGCGCTGCACATGATTTCGAACCAGCCCAAGACCAAGCTGCACAGCCAGATCGACCACGGGTCGCTGAGCCGCGCCGACCGGGTGGCGGGGCGCGAGCCGGTGCTGATGAACCCCGAGGATGCCGCGAAGCGGGGTCTGTCGGAGGGGCAGATCGTGCGCCTCTTCAACGCGCGCGGGGCGACCCTCGCCGGGCTCAGGATCAGCGACGAGATCCGCCCCGGGGTGATCCAGATCGCCACCGGCGCGTGGTACGAGCCCGCGGGCGAGACCTGTGTGCATGGCAATCCCAACACTCTCACCCCCGACAAGGGCACGTCGAAACTGGCCCAGGGGCCGATCGCGCATTCCTGCCTGGTCGAGGTCGAGGCGGCGGGCGATGTGCCGCCGGTCACGATCGGGGTCGCGCCGCCGGTGATCGTGCGCGGGGGTTAGGGCAGATCTGATCAAACCGCATTCGCCCAATGCCAAACGAAAGGGCATCACACGGCCGCGGTCGGGTACTCACAACATCAGTGCAGAGCCCTTAATCCCGCAACGTCATCCCCAGTCCCAAGTGATGCGCAACCTCTCGAAAGCACCCGGTCACGCCGAAGGCGTGCCTCCGGCACGACGGGGCGGCCCCCTCCCGGCAGATTTTTCGCGAGACAAAATCGCCTGCCGGGCAATGGTGTGCTGCCCGGGCGGCTGCGCCGCTGTTCCGGGCGGGATGCTATAGCGGCCCTATTCCGGCGGGTCGTTGTAGACGGCCCAGCCGTAGGTTTGTTCGCTCTCGGGCAGGTCTTCTTCGGGCACATGCTTGGTCAGGTGGGTCTTGGCGATGAAATTCGCGGTGATCGGCGCGGTGATGAACAGGAACAGCGAGATCAGCAGCTCGTGGAAGGAGAAGCTGCCCTTGACCAGCGTGAAATAGAGCATGGAGGCGATCAGCACCCCGCCCACGCCCAGCGTCGTCGCCTTGGTCGGCGCATGGATGCGCTGCATCGTGTCCTTGAGTTTCACAAGGCCGAAAGACCCGACCAACCCGAACACCCCCGCCACGACGAGGAAGAAGGAGATCAGGATGTCGCTCAAGGATGCCATGTTGCCCTCACTCGATGATGTCGCCGCGCAGCACGAAGCGGCAATAGGCCACGGTCGAGACGAACCCGACCATGGCGACCAGCATGGCCGCCTCGTAATAGACCGCCGTGCCCTCCTTGATGCCGTAAAGGACGAGGAGCGAGATGACGTTGATGACCATCGTGTCGAGCGCGAGGATGCGGTCGGCGAGGCCGGGGCCGCGCAGCATGCGCCAGAGGCAGAACAGCAGGCCCAGCCCGAAACAGCCCATGGCAAAGACAAGCGCGGTCTCGATCATTCGAATATCTCCTTGAGACGTCCTTCGTAGCGGCCCTTGATGTTTGCCCTGACCGTGTCGGGGTCATCGGTGTGCAGGCAGTGGACAAGGATGCTGTGGATGTCGGCGCTGAACGTCACCGACACGGTGCCCGGTGTCATGGTGATCGTGCCCGCCAGCACCGTGATCGCCTCGGCCGAGGTGAGTTCGAGCGGCACGGTGATCCAGTGCGAGTGGATGCGCGCGTTCGGTTTGAAGAGGATGATCAGCGCCACCTGCACGTTGGCGACGATGATGTCCCACAACACCACCAGCGCGTATTCCACCGCGCGCAGCGGGCTGCTGATCCGCGGGCGGTTGGGCCAGTAGGGCGAGGTCAGAATGGGGACCGCCACGCCGAGGATCGCACCGAGCAGCACATTGCCCGGCGTCACCTTGTTCACGAGGCCAAGCCAGACCACGACCAGCACGAGGCTGAGGAGCGGGTGGGGGAAAAGTCGTGCAGTCACGGTTTACTCTCCCCTGCCGGTTCCGAGAACGGACTCGATATAGCCCGCATGGTCGAAAAGCTGTAGTGCGGTCGCTTCGAAATACCCGGCCACGGGCCCGGCGAGGGCGGCGAGGGCCCCCAGCATCGCCAGCGCGGCAAAGACCGGAACCAGTTCGGCGGTGGTGACCGGGGCGGGTGTGTCCTGGGCGGAGCTGCCCGTCGAGGCGGATGCGGGCGCGGTGACGACGGTGGATTTCCAGAACAGCACGCTGCCCGCCCGGGCGAAGCCGACGATGGTGAGGAGCGAACCGGCCAGCACGCTGACCCAGGCCCAGACGATCACCTCGGGGGCGCGCAGCGCGTCGAGCACCAGGAGCTTGCCCAGGAAGCCGCTGAGCGGGGGCATCCCGGCGATGCCGATGGCCGCGCCAAAGAAGAGCGCGGCGAAAAGCCCGTTCTGCGCGGTGGCGGGCAACGTGGCCAGCGCGCCGCTGCCGCGCCGGTGCAGGACCAGGTCGGCCAGCAGGAAGAGCGCCGCCGCGGCAAAGGTCGAGTGCACGAGATAGTAAAGCCCCGCGGCAAAGGCGGCGGGCGTGAAACTGGCCACCGCGATCAGCAGCACACCCATGGAACCGACCACGGCAAAGGAGACGAGCGGCAGGATCTGGCGCGCGCCCATCACCCCGAGCGCACCGATGGCGATGGTGACGACGGCACCGGGAAAGAGCCAGCCTGCCATCAGCCCGTCGGTCGCCTCGACCCCCGGGCCGAAGACGAGGTTGTGAATGCGGATGATGGAATAGGCCCCCACCTTGGTCATGATCGCGAAGAATGCGGCCACCGGTGCGGGCGCGTTGGAATAGGTGCCCGGCAGCCAGAAATGCACCGGAAAGAGCGCCGCCTTGACCGCGAAAACCACCATCAGCAGGATCGCCGCCACGCGCACAAGTGCTGCCTCGTCGGCCGGGATTTCGCGCAGGCGCAGCGCAAGGTCTGCGATATTGAGCGTGCCGGTGCTGGCATAGAGCACCGCCAGCGCGAAGAGAAACAGGGTCGAACCGGCAAGGTTGATCACCACGTATTGCAGCCCCGCGCGCATCCGCTCGCGCCCGCCGCCGTGGATCATGAGGCCGTAGGAGGCGATCAGCAGGATCTCGAAAAAGACGAAGAGGTTGAAGATGTCACCGGTCAGGAAAGCGCCGCAGACGCCCATCAACTGAAACTGGAAAATGGCGTGAAAATGCCGCCCCTGCCGGTCCCAGCCCGAGGCGCAGGCGTGCCACAGCACGATCACGGCAAGGATCGCGGTCAGCAGGACCATCACCGCCGAGAGACGGTCAAGCACCAGAACGATCCCGAACGGCGCGGGCCAGTCGCCGAGCCGGTAGACCAGCGTCTCGCCCCCCGAGGCCATGACCACGAGATGCACGGCGATGCCCAGAAGACCCACCGCCCCGGCCATCGAGGCGACCCGCGCCAGCGTGATGTCGTGGCGCATCACGTAACCGATCACGGGCGCGAGGAGCGCCGGAAGCAGGACCGGTGCAATGATCCAGTGCATCATGAGCCCGCCTTTTCATCCGCGGCGCCGGTTCCGGGCGCGTCCATGTTCACCTCGTCATTGCCGGCTTCGAGATAGGAGGCCAGCGCCACCATGACGAGAACCGCCGTCATGCCAAAGGAAATCACGATCGCGGTCAGCACGAGGGCCTGCGGCAGCGGGTCGGTATAGCTCGCCTCGCCGTATTTCGACAGGACCGGCGGCATGTTGATCGCCAGCCGCCCCGACGCGAACAGAAGGGCATTCGCGGCGTAGGACAGCATCGCCAGCCCGAGAATGACCGGAAAGGCCCTCAGACGCAGGATGAGATAGATCCCGCTCGCGGTCAGCACGCCGATGGAACTTGCCACCACCACTTCCATTCACGCCTCCTTGCGCTTTTCGACCGTGTCGGTCGGGTCATAATCCATCGGCTCGCGGTTCACCGTCTCGCCAGCGATCCGCGCAAGCCGCGACAGGCTGTAGAGCATCAGCATGACCGCCCCGAAGACGACGAGGAACACGCCGAGATCAAAGGCCATCGCGGTGGCCAGCTCGAACTCCTCGATCGGGGGGAAGTGGAAATAATCGTAGGCGCTGGTCAGGAAGGGCTTGCCCGCCAGCATGGCCCCTGCCCCGGTCAGCCCCGCGATCACCACGCCAAAGCCGATCAGCCCGTGATATTCGAACCGCTGGCGCGCCTGTGTCCAGGCAAAGCCCGACGCCATGTATTGCATCAAGAGCGCGATCGAGATGACCAGCCCGGCGACGAACCCGCCGCCCGGCTCGTTATGGCCGCGCAGGAAGATGTAGATGCCGACCATGAAGGCGATCGGCATCATCACCCGGGTCGCCACCACCATCATCAGCGGGTGGCGGTCGCGGGAGCGGTCGGGGGCATAGACCGTCTCGCGCAGGCGGCGCGAGACGGGGCCGTTGAGCAGCGTCTCCATCAGGGCAAAGATCACCAGGCCGGCAATGCCCAGAACGATGATTTCGCCATAGGTGTCATAGCCACGGAAATCGACGAGGATCACGTTGACCACGTTGGTGCCGCCACCGCCTTCGTAGGAATTGGCGAGGTGATAGTCCGAGATCGTGTCGACATCGCGCAGCATGAAGGCATAGGACAGCGCCGCCAGGGCAAGCCCCGACGCGCCCGCGATCACGCCGTCACGGATGCGCAGCGCCGCGCCGCTTTCCACCGGGGTTTCCTTGGGCAGGAAATGCAGCGCCAGCAGGAGCAGCATGATCGTGACCGTCTCGACCGAGATCTGCGTGAGCGCGAGGTCCGGCGCCGAGAGATAGACGAAACCGGCCGACAGCATGAGCCCGACCACGCCGAGAATGACAAGCGACAGGAACCGGCGGCGATGGGTGAGGGTGACGGTGATCACCGCCACGATCAGGAGCACCCAGCCGATCGCCACGGCGGGCGGCACCGGCAGGACCGGGCGGGTTTCCATGGTCAATCCACCACCCGTCCATGCCGCGTAGCCCACGATCAGCGTGGTGACGAAAAAGATCGCCAGGTAGCGGCTGATCGCGCCGTTATGCATGGTTTCGGTGATGCCGCGCGACAGCGCCGCCACCCGCGCGATCAGCGCGTCGAAGATGATTTTCGCCTCGGGGCGCGGCAGCGCGTTCCAGAGCCAGTCGAGCGGGCGATGCAGCGCCAGGAGGACAAGCCCGCCGGCCACCGCGATCACCGACATGAAGAGCGCGGGCGTCACGCCATGCCAGATCTTGAGCGAGTAATAGGGCATCTCGCCACCGCCGATCACCGCGCCTCCGGCGACGGCCACCAGCGGGCCGACCACCGCCGCGGGCATGATGCCGATGATCACCACGCCAAGCACCAGGAGCCCCGGCGCGGCCCACATGCCGAAGGGCGGGTCATGCGGCTTGGCCGGGTAGTCGTCGCGCACCGGGCCGAGGAACACATGCGCGATGAACCGGAACGAATAGGCGACCGACAGGAGCGCGCCCAGCGTGGCCAGCACCCCCACCGCATAGGGGCTGTTGCCCCAGCTGGTATGGGCGGCCTCTTCGAGCATCATCTCTTTCGACAGGAAGCCGTTGAAGAGCGGTATGCCCGCCATCGACAGCGCCCCGACCGTGCCGATGAGGAAGGTCACGGGCATCAGGTGGCGCAAGCCCCCAAGCCGCTTGATGTCGCGGGTGTGGGTCTCGTGATCGACGATCCCGGCGGTCATGAAGAGCGCGGCCTTGAAGGTGAGGTGGTTGATGATGTGAAACACCGCCACCACGGCGGCCAGTTTCGTGCCGAACCCCAGAAGCATGGTCAAAAGGCCAAGGTGACTGACCGTGGAGAACGCGAGGAGCGCCTTCAAATCATCCTTGAAGAGCGCGATGAGCGCGCCCAGCACCATGGTGATGAGCCCGGTCGTCGCCACGAGGTAGAACCACGCATCGGTTCCGGCGAGCGCGGGCCACATCCGCGCCATGAGGAACACCCCCGCCTTGACCATCGTGGCCGAGTGCAGATAGGCCGAAACGGGCGTGGGCGCGGCCATGGCGTGCGGCAGCCAGAAATGGAACGGAAACTGCGCCGACTTGGTGAACGCGCCGAGCAGGATCAGGATGAGCGCGGGCAGATACCAATCGGAGGCGCGGATCAGATCGCCTGCGACGAGGATGTCGGTGAGGTTGTAGCTGCCGACGATATTGCCGAGGATCAGCATCCCCCCGATCATCGCAAGCCCCCCCGCCCCGGTCACGGCCAGCGCCATGCGCGCGCCCTGTCGGCCCTCGGGCAGGTGTTTCCAGTAGCCGATCAGCAGGAACGAGGAAAGGCTGGTCAATTCCCAGAAGATCAGCAAAAGCAGGATGTTGTCGGAAATCACGATGCCCAGCATCGCGCCCTGGAAGAGCAGGAGGTAGGTATAGAACTGCCCCATCGGGTCTTCGCTCGAGAGGTAGAAACGCGCATAGAGCGTAATCAAGAGCCCGACGCCGAGGATCATCCCGGCAAACAAGAGCCCCAGCCCGTCAAGAAAGAACGCCGCCGACAGGCCGAGCTGCGGCAGCCATTCGACCTCAAACCGGATCACGTTGCCCTGCATCACATCGGGCGCGAGCATCGCCAGAAGGAGCAGCGCAAACGCGGTGGGAAGGGCGGTGAACGACGCGCAGGCCGTGCGCCCGGCCCGGATCATCAGCCCCGGGATCAGGGCACCGACAAAGGGAAGCGCCGCGATGACCAGCAGGAAACCGTGTTCGATAAACATGTCGCGCGCTCTGCCCTCTCCGCCCCGGTTCTTGTCCTGTTACCCGAAAAGAAATACCGGCGCAAACCCGGCCAAGGCAAGATGTTTACGGGTTTTTTCGGGCGTCGCGCGTTTAGATGTCCACGGGCAAGCCCGTTGCGCCGCGCAGGCTCAGCGTGGCGGCGCCTGTGCGGCAAGCAGCCGCGCCGCCAGTCGCGCGCGCGCCGCCGAATCAAGACCGATCCCGGCCAGATACTCCGGCACCGATCCGTAATCGCGGGCGATATCCGCCAGAACCCGCTGCATCGTTTCGGGGCGTGACCTGAGCGCCCGGCCATAGGCGTCGGTATCCGACCCCTTGATCCGCGCCAAGTCGAGGAACTCGGCCACCAGCGGCGCGATATGGCGTTCGGTGCTGGCGTAATCGGCCACGATGTCCGCGTCGCGCACATCGGCATTGCCCAGCAACAGGGCCGCGATCAGCCCGGTGCGGTCCTTTCCGGCGGTGCAGTGGAACATCACCGCGCCGGGCGGGGCCTCGGTGATGGCCTGCATCACGTCGCGCAGCGCGGGCGCGCGCGTCGACAGGGTGCGCGCATAGAATTCCGGCAGCGGGTCGGGCCCGGTCGCGCCTTCGTGCACGTTCGCGGGCGCCAGTGCATCAAAGAGCGGCAGGTGCAGGTAGTCGAGCGAGGCAATCTCGCCCAGCGGGTTGGGCGCATTGGCAAGCTCGTGCGGGGCGCGCAGGTCGATCACGGTGCGCAGCCCGGTGCCGAGCAGAAGATCGAGATCGCCCGATGTCAGGCGATGCGGGGAATCCGCGCGCAAGAGCCTGCGCCGCCGGGTGAGGCCGCCCGAGCGGGTGCGGTATCCGCCCAGATCGCGGACGTTATAGGCCCCGCTCAGCGCGAGGTGGCGATCGTCGTTGTCATCTTCGGAGATGGGCGCGGTCATTCAGGCAAACCCCCGCAACCGCTCGGCGGCGATCCGGCCCAGCACGGCGCCCCGGGGCGCCAGCGGCACGAAGCGGATGTCGAGCGCATCGGGCAAGACCTGCCCAATGGCAAAGCCCGCGCCCTCGTACATCACGAGGTCGCTCGGCTCGAGCAGGTCGATACTGTTGTGCAACCCGGTCGAGATCACCACCGGGATGCCGTGCCAGTGCAGCACGCGGTTGCAATGCACATGCCCGCTCAGGATCGCGGCCACGTCATGCCCGGAGAGCCGCGCGGCCAGTGCCGCGCTGTCCTCGGGGGTGAGGCTTTCCCATGCCAGCCCGGCGCCTTGTGGCATGGCGGGCGGGTGGTGGCACAGGATCAGCTTGGGCAGGTCGGGATGCGCGGCCAGCGCCGCGTCGAGCAAGGCGAATTGATCGCCGTCGATGGCGCCGCCGACCCGGCCGGGCACCGAACTGTCGAGCGCGATCACATGCAGCCCCGCCAGCACGCGGTCATGAAAGACGGGCGTCGCGTCGCGCGGTGCATCGGGGTCAAAGACCGCGCGAAAGCCTTCACGCCCGTCATGGTTGCCCAGCGACATCACCACCGGCATCGGCAGGTCATCGAGCGCGGCCCTGACATGCCGGTAGCTTTCGACATCGCCGTGATTGGTCAGGTCGCCCGAGATCGCCACGAAATCGGGGGCTGGATCCATGCGCCCGATCTCGGCCAGCGCGTGGGCCAGCATCGCGGGCGTGTCGGAGAGGAGTTGCGGATCGTCGCGGCCCGGATCGGTGACGTGCAGGTCGGTCAGGTGAACGAAGCGGGTCATGGTCAATCCTCGAGTGCGGCCGCCGCCAGAAGGGTGCGGGTGTAATCTTGTGCAGGACGGGTCAGCACATCGCCCACGGGGCCGCGCTCGACCACCTGTCCCTCGCGCATCACCAGCACATCGTCACAGATGCTTGAGACGACGGCAAGGTCATGGCTGATGAACAGGATTGCAAGGCCAAGATCGTCTTGCAAGTCCATGAGAAGGTTGAGGATCTGGGCCTGAACGCTGACGTCCAGCGCCGACACGGCCTCGTCGGCGACGAGAAGCCGGGGGCGGGTGATGATGGCGCGGGCGATGGCGATGCGCTGGCGCTGCCCGCCGGAGAATTCATGCGGAAAGCGGTCGGCATGGTCGGCGCGCAGCCCGACCTGTTCGAGCGCCTGCGCCACCGCGCGCGCGTGATCGCCGCCCGCGCCCTGCGCGCGCAGTGGCTCGGCGATGGACCAGCCGATGCGGCGCCGTTGATCGAGCGAGCCGAACGGGTCCTGGAACACCATCTGGAAGCCGCGCCGCGCCGCACGCATCGCCGCCGGGGAGAGCTGCGCGAGATCCTGGCCGTCAAACACAACGCGGCCCGTGTCGGGCGTCTCGAACCCCATCACCAGCCGCGCCAGCGTCGATTTGCCCGACCCGCTTTCGCCGACGATGCCGAGCGTCTGCCCGGTTTCAAGCGTGAACGAGATGTCGCGCACCGCCGTCAGCATCGGCGCGGGCCGGAACAGCGACAGGCGCGGCAAGCGGTATTGGCGCGTCACCGCCTCGACCGAGAGAAGCGCACTCATGCCCCTGCCCCTTTTGCGCGGGCCTGCAACAGGTGGCAGGCGGCCCAGCTGTCGGGGGCCGTGGTCACCGGCTGCGGCATCTCGGCGGCGCAGCGCGCGATTTCCTGCCCGCAACGCCCCGAGAAGCGGCAGCCGCGCGGCAATTCCTGTGGCGGTGGCACGCTGCCCGGGATGGTGGGCAGGCGCCGCTTGCCATGCGCCGCGAGCGACGGGCGCGCGGAGAGAAGCCCGGCGGTGTAGGGATGCGCGGGGGCGCGCAGCACCTCGGCCGTGGCGCCGGTTTCGACCACGTCGCCGCCATACATCACCATGAGGCGCTCTGTCGTGCGGCTCACGGCGGCGAGATCGTGGCTGATGAAGAGCAGGCCCATCCGGCGCTCTTCGGCCAGCCGGACGAGAAGCCGCGTGATGCGCAGCGCCACGTTGGCGTCAAGTGCGGTGGTGGGCTCGTCCGCGATCAGGAGTTCGGGGTCACAAGCCAGCGCCAGCGCGATCAGCACCCGCTGACGCTGACCGCCGGAGAGCTGGTGCGGATATTGCGAGAGCCGCCGTTCGGGGTCGAGAATGCCGGTCTCGTCGAACAGCGCCAGCGCCTTGTCGCGCGCGGCACGCGGGGCGAGGCCGAGATGCCGGATCAGCGGTTCGGCCACGGTATCACCCACCCGGCGCAGCGGGTTGAGCGCGCTCATCGGTTCCTGAAAGATCATCGCCATGCGCCGCGCCCGCAGCCGCCGCCACGCGGATTCATCCGCGCCGCACATCTCGGCCCCGTCGATGCGGATCGAGCCGGTGACGCTCAGCCCGTCGGGGACCATGCCCATCAGCGACATTGCCAGAAGCGTCTTGCCCGAGCCGCTTTCGCCGACCACGCCCAGCCGTTCGCCGGGGGCGACGTGCAGGCCCACATCGCGCAGGATCGGGCCCGCGGCGCTGGTGATGGAAAGCCCCTCGACCTCGATCATGCGCGTCGCTCCCGAACGAGGCGCGGGTCGGTCATGTCGCGCAACCCGTCGCCCAGAAGGCCAAAGCCCAGAACCGCGACAAAGATGCACAAGCCCGGCCAGATCGCCAGTTGCGGGGCGAGATACATGAGCGTCTGCGCCTCGGACAGCATCCGCCCCCACGAGGGCGCGGGCGGTTGCGCGCCAAGCCCGAGGTAGGAGAGCGCCGCCTCGGTCAGGATCGCGACCGCGAATTCGATCGTGGCCTGAACGATGACGGGTGCGGCGATGTTGGGCAGGATGTGATCGCGCGAGATGGCGAAACGGCCCATCCCCGCCGCGCGCGCCGCATAGACATATTCGCGGTGCCAGACCTGGTTGGCGGCCGCGCGCGACACCCGCGCGAAGATCGGGATGTTGATGAAGGCGATGGCGACCACCACCACGCTCAGCGAGGGGCCATAGGCCGCCGCCAGCATGATCGCGAAGAGCAGCGCCGGGAAGGCAAAACCGAGGTCCGAGACGCGCATGATCGCCTCTTCGGTCCAGCCGCCGCGCGCCGCCGCCAAGAGGCCAAGCGATGTCCCCAGAACACAGCCCACCCCCACCGCCAGCATCGCCACCATCATCGAATTGCCCGCCGCCACCATCAGTTGCGACACGAGATCGCGGCCAAGCTGATCGGTGCCCAGCCAGTGTTCGGCGCTGGCGGGGGCGAATTTCTGCGCCACGTTGATCACCGCGTGGGGGTGCGGTGTCCAGATCACCGACAGGAGTGCCACGCCACAGACCAGCGTCACCAGTGCGGCACCGATGACCAGGTTCGGGGAAAGCCGGCGTTCACTCATCCCCTAGCCTCGCGCAGGCGGGGGTCGATGACCACATAGGCGATATCGACAAGGAAATTCGCCGTCACCACCAGCGCGGCAAAGAGCATCACCAGCGCCTGTACCGTGATCAGGTCGCGATTGGCGATGGATTGGAACAGGAGCCGCCCCAGCCCGGGCAGGTAGAACACGTTCTCGATGACGATCGTGCCGGTGACGAGCCCGGCGAATTGCAGCCCCACGATGGTCACGATCGGCACCAGCGCGTTGGGCAGCACATGGCGCCAGAGCACATGGCGCGACCCGAAGCCGGTGGCCCGCGCGGTGCGCACGAAATCGAGCCGCATCACCTCGAGCGCGGCGGAGCGCGTGACCCGGGCCAGCACCGCCGACTGCACCAAGGCAAGTGCCGCCGTGGGCAACACCAGCGAGCGCAGCGCCGCGACCGGATCGCCCCAACCGGGAAAGCCGCCCGGCGGCAGCCAACGCAACTTGACCGCGAACAAGAGAACCAGAAGCATCGACAGCCAGAAGGCCGGGATCGCGATGCCCATCTGGCTCAGAAGCATGATGCCCCAATCGCCCGGGCGGCCATGACGCGCCGCCGCCGTGATGCCCAGCACCAGCGCCAGCAGCACGGTCACGACCATGCCGGACAGCGCCAGTGAAAAGGTGAGCGGCAGGCGTTCGGCGATGAGGCCCGAGACCGGCACGCCGAAGGAATAGCTTTCGCCGAAATCGCCGCGTAACGCGCCCGCGACCCAGTCGAGATAGCGCAGGATCACCGGTTGATCGAGACCGAGGCGCGCGCGCAGGGCGGCGCGCGCCTCTTCTGTTGAGTCGATCCCGAGGATGGTGAGCGCCGGATCGCCGGGCAGCACGTTCATCACCGCGAAGACCACGACCGACACCGCCCAGAGCGTCAGGAGGAATCCGGCGAGCCGCCGGGCGATGAAATAGCTCATGCCTTCATACCGATCCGGGTTGCGTTCAGCGTGTCACTCGGCCCAGGACATGCTGGCGCGCGGCTCGTAGAGCACCGGCGAGGCGGTCCAGTAGCCGCGCAGGCGCGCGTCATAGACCCCGAGCCGTGGCAGTTGGAAGAGGAAGCCGTGAATGGCGTTCTCGGTCAGGTATTCCTGCCCCTGCCGCAACAGGTCGTTGCGCGTGTCGGGGTCGGCCTCGGTGCTGATCCGGTTCCAGAGATCGGTGAAATCCGGGTCTTCAAATCCATAGAAATAGGACTTGCCACGCGCGAAATTGCCCATGTCGTTGGGGCTTGTATGCGCGATGATGGTCATGTCGTAATTCTGCTTCTTGTAGATCTCGTCGAGCCAGAAGCCCCATTCGACATTCTCGACCTTGGCGTCGATCCCGGCGGCGGTCAGCTGGGCCTGGATGATCTCGCCCGAGCGCATGGCATAGGGGAAGGGCGGCACGCGGATGGTCATCGTGCTGCCCGCGACGCCGGCTTCCTCGAACATGGCGCGGGCCGTGTCGGGGTCATGCGGATAGGTGTCCAGCAGATCAACATAGGCGGGGCCGTGCGGCGGATAGAAGCTGCCGATCGGGGTGGCGCGGCCATACATCGCCCCGTCGATGATCGCGGCACGGTCGATGGCGTGGCTCACTGCGCGGCGCACCTCGACATTGTCGAAGGGTGGCTTGGCGTTGTTCATGGCAAGGATCACCTCGCCCTCGGTGCTGCCCATGGTGACGGTGAAGCGCGGATCGGCCTCGAATTGCGGCAGCATCTCGGGGGCGGGAAAGCCCGGGAAGGCGTCAAGCTCGCCCGACAGGAGCGCGGCGCTGGCCGCGGCGGGATCGGAGATGAAGCGGATCACCACCTTGTCCAAGGCCACATCGGCGGCATCGCGGTAATCGGGGTTCTTCGCGAGGGTGAGCCGGTCGCCCCGCGTCCAGCTATCGAAGCGGTAGGCGCCGGTGCCGATGGGCGCGGTCTTGAGCTGGTCCACGCTCTCGGGTGCGACGATCGAGGCATCGCCCCGCGCGATGTTGAACAGGAAGAATGCATCCGGGTTCTTCAGCACCATCTCGACCGTGTGCGAGTCGATGACCGTGACGCTTTCCACCGGGCTGAAAATGCCCTTGGTCGGGTTCTCGCTGTCGTCGGCCATGGCGCGGTCGAACGAGAATTTCACATCCTCGGCGTCAAAGGCGGTGCCGTCGTGATAGGTGACCCCCTGGCGCAGGTTGAAGCGATAGGTCAGCCCGTCGTCGGAGATGGTCCAGCTTTCGGCCAGTGCGGGAAGAACCTCGCCCGATTCGTTCGCGACGGTCAGCGACTCCAGCACGTTATGGGTGATGATCCCGTCGATGGCCGCGGTCGCGTCACTGGTCGGATCGAGCGTCGTCGGCTCCTGTTGAAAGCCGATGGATACCGATGTTTCGGCCGATGCCGCCGTTGCACCAAAGGCGATGGCGAGCGCGAATGCGCCTGCCAGGCCTGTGCCTGAGATTCGTGTGAAAGCCATGCTTGTCCCCTTCTTACGATGCGCAGGGGCTTTGGGGAGTCGGGATGACCCCCAAGGCCGCCATTGTCGCCAAGCCCGGGGTTAAGCCTAGCGTTTGACAGTCATGTGACGCCAGCAAAATTTACCTCGCGTCAGCCTGTCAAAGAGGCACGGCACGTCACTCGGGGCGGACGCGCGCGGCGGTCTTGTCGGCAAAGGCCTTGAGCCGGGCGCGCGCGGGTTCCTGCGTGTTGACGATGCCCGCGACCACCGATTCCGCATAGGCGGCATCGAGTGCCGACATGTTCTGCATGTGGCTGATCGCCGAGCAGATCGCGAAATTCGTGAGCGGCAGGTTGTCGGCCGAGCGCGCGGCGAGTTCGCGCGCCGTGACCATGCTGTCCTCGACGAGATATTGCGCGAGACCCACGTCCACGGCCTCCAGCCCTTTATAGACGCGGCCGGTGAGCATCATGTCGACCATCCGTGCCTTGCCCACGAGGTCGGCCACGCGGATCGTGGCGCCACCGCCGGTGAAGAGGCCGCGCTGGCCCTCGGGCAGGGCGAAATAGGTGCCGTGATCGGCCACGCGGATATGCGCGGCGCTGGCCAGTTCGAGCCCGCCGCCCACGACCGCGCCCTTGAGCGCCGCGATGATCGGCACGCCGCCATATTCCATCTTGTTGAACGCCTCGTGCCAGCGCAGGCACAGATGCATGAAATCCTCGGGGCGGCGATCCGCGTCGTGATGTTCGATGAGGTCGAGCCCGGCGCAGAAATGATCGCCCTCGGCGGCCAGCACGATCGCCTTGGCACCGAGGCGCCCGGCCTTGGAAAACACCTCGACCATTTCTTCTACCGTGTGGGAATCGAGCGCGTTGCGCTTGGCCGGACGGGCGAGGGTGATTGTCCAGACCCCGTTTTCCTCGGTTTCGATGCGCAGGTTCTGCACCTCTTGCTTCAGTCGCTCAACACTCATCTTCGGTTCCTCCGGTTGTCTCTTGCATCACTGCGGGCGACGGCCCGCCGCGCCCCATGATCCTGATGACATGCGGATACTGTCTTGCCTCGCCGGGGAAAAGCCGAAACTGGGGTGCGGCTTACAACCGGTGGCCGGTTTCGGGATCGAACAGGTGACAATCGACCGGATCGACGCCAAAGCGCATCGCCTCGCCGCCGTGGCTGGCGAGATGCACGCCCTGAAGGCTGGCGGTGAAGGCGATCTCGGTGCCCGCAAGGCGCCCGTGCAGGAGCGTGTTGGCGCCCAGCGGCTCGGCCAGGAGAACCTCCATCGCCAGCGGCCCCTCGGCGTCGGGCGCCACGTGCTCGGGGCGCAGGCCGAGCTTGACCGGGCCCGCGCGCTTGCCGGTCTCGGCCACCGCCACGTCGCCCAGCATCACCCGCCCACCTTCGATGCGCGCATCGAGCACGTTCATCGCCGGGCTGCCGATGAACTGTGCCGCGAACAGCGATTGCGGTGTCTCGTAGACCTCCATCGGGGTGCCGATCTGTTCGGCCACGCCGGCATTCATCACGATCATCCGGTCGGCCATGGTCATCGCCTCGACCTGATCATGGGTCACGTAAAGCGCCGTGACCCCGAGTTTCGACTGCAATTCCTTGATTTCGAGCCGCATCTGCACCCGCAGCTTGGCATCGAGATTGGAAAGCGGCTCGTCAAAGAGGAACACCGACGGTTCGCGCACGATCGCACGGCCCATGGCGACGCGCTGGCGCTGCCCGCCCGAAAGCTGCTTGGGGCGCCGGTCGAGCAGGCCATCGAGCTGGAGAAGCTCTGCCGCCGCTTCGACCTTGGTGGCGATCTCGGGTTTGGAGAGGCCCGCGATCTTGAGGCCATAGCCCATGTTCTGCGCCACGGTCATGTGCGGATAAAGCGCGTAGTTCTGGAACACCATGGCGATGTCGCGGTCCATCGGTTCCTTGTCGTTGGCCCGCTCGCCCCCGATCAGAACCTCGCCCCCGGTCACGGTTTCAAGCCCGGCGACCATCCGCAGGAGCGTGGACTTGCCACAGCCCGAGGGGCCGACGATGACGATGAATTCGCCATCCGCGATCTCCATGTCGATCCCGTGGATCACCTCGTCGGGGCCAAAGCTCTTGCGCAGGTCTTTGAGCGTTACAGTCGCCATCTTGTCATTTCTCGCTATCTACAAGGCCACGGATGAACAGTTTCTGCATCGACACCACCACGATCACCGGCGGGATCATCGCGAGGATCGAGGTGGCCATGATGACCGGCCATTCGGCCACATCATCGCCGGAGGGGAACATCTGCTTGATGCCCATCACGATGGTGTTCATCTCGGGGTCGGTGGTGATCAGCAGCGGCCACAGATACTGGTTCCAGCCATAGATGAACAGGATCACGAAAAGGGCGGCCACGTTGGTCCGGCTCATCGGCACCACGATGTCGATGAAGAACCGCATCGGCCCGGCCCCGTCGACGCGCGCCGCTTCGGCCAGCTCGTCCGGGATGGTGAGGAAGAACTGCCGGAAGAGGAAGGTCGCCGTGGCCGAGGCGATCAGCGGGAAGATGAGGCCCGAATAGCTGTTGAGCATGCCAAACCCCGCGATCACCTCGTAGGTCGGAACGATCCGCACCTCGACCGGCAGCATCAACGTGATGAAGATCATCCAGAAAAAGAAAATCCGCCCCGGAAAGCGGAAATAGACGATGGCAAAGGCCGACAGCAGCGAGATGACGATCTTGCCCACCGCGATGCCCATCGCCATGATCAGCGAATTGAGCAGCATTGTGGCCACCGGCACGTTCACCCCCGAAAAGAGCGCGGCCTTGTAGTTTTCCCAGAACTGGTCACCGGGCCAGATCGGCATCGGCGGGCGCACGATCTCGGGCTGGGTCACGGTCGAGGCGACGAAAGCCAGCCAGATCGGGAAGAAGATCACCAGAACGCCGAGGATCATCAGGACATGGGTCAACCACAGCCCCGCGCCGCGCTTTTCGACCATGCCGCTTGGGTGGCTCGCCATCAGTAATGCACCCTCTTCTCGATGAACTTGAACTGCAACACGGTCAGCAGGCCGACCACCAGCAGGAGAACCACGGATTGCGCCGAGGAAGACCCCAGATCCTGTCCGACGAACCCGTCGGAATAGACCTTGTAGACGAGGATGGTGGTGGCCTGTTGCGGCCCGCCCGAGGTGATCGTGTGAATGACGCCGAAGGTCTCGAAAAAGGAATAGACCACGTTCACCACCAGAAGAAAGAACGTGGTCGGCGACAGAAGCGGCAGCACGATGGTGAAGAACCGCCGCCAGAACCGTGCACCGTCAATCGCCGCCGCCTCGATCACCGAGCGCGGCACCGCCTGCAACGCGGCGAAGAAGAAGAGGAAATTATAGCTGATCCGCCCCCAGGCCGAGGCCACCACGACAAGGCCCATCGCCTCGCTCCCGTTGAGGACGTGGTTCCAGTCATAGCCCAGTTGCCCGAGATACCATGACACCACGCCCACCCGGGTGTTGAACATGAACAGCCACAGCACCCCCGCCACCGCCGGGGCCACCGCATAGGGCCAGATCAGCAGCGTGCGATAGACGCCCGAGCCCTTGATCAGCCGATCCGCCAGCACCGCGAGGAACAGCGCCGGGATCATCGAGGCCAGCGTGACGAGGATGGAAAACAGCGCGGTGGTATAGAACGACGCCCGGTAATGCCGGTCGCCGAAGAGATATTCGAAATTTCCCATGCCCACGAACTGTGTCGACAATCCGAACGGATCGGGGATGAAGAGCGATTGCCAGACCGCCTGCCCGGCCGGATAGAAAAAGAAAACCGCCGAGATGAAAACCTGCGGCGCGATCAGCAAAAGCGGCAGCATCCAGCCGCGAAAGGTCACGCGTTTTTCCATGCCCCTGCCCCCTTGGCCCCCTTGGCGGCGAAAAATGGCGGGCCCCGCGAAAGGGCCCGCCATCCGTCACGTTGCGCTTAGCGGTTGGCTTGCTCGAAGCGCCGCAGAAGCTGGTTGCCGCGTTCGACCGCGCTGTCCATTGCCTCTTGCGCCGACTTGTCACCGGCCCAGACCGCTTCGAGCTCTTCGTCGATGATGCCGCGGATCTGGTCGAACGAGCCAAGGCGCAGACCCTTGGAATTCGCGGTGGGTTCGTTCGCCGTCATCTGCTTCACGGCCACGTCGGTGCCCGGGTTCTCGTCATAGAAACCGGCCTCGCGGGTCGCCTCGCCCGCCGCCGCGGTGATCGGCAGGTAGCCGGTGTCCTGGTGCCACTGGGCCTGGATCGGGGTCGACGAGAGGAAGGCGAGGAATTCGCCAACGCCCTTGTATTCCTCGGCCTCGTGACCTTCCATCACCCAGAGCGACGCACCGCCGATGATGGTGTTCTGCGGCGCGTTGCCGACGCCTTCCCAATAGGGCAGCGGGCGCACGTCGAAATCGAACTCGGCCTCGGACTTGATCCCGGCATAACCCGCCGAGCTTTCGGTGAAGAGCGCGCAATCGCCGGCCCGGAAATTGGCGCCGCCTTCGTTGCGGCGGCCGGTATAGACGAATTTGCCGTCCTGTGCCCATTCGCCCATTTTCGAGATATGGGCCACCTGTGCCTCGCTGTTGAAGGCCAGTTCGGTGTCGAGCCCGGCAAAGCCGTTGTCACGGGTGGCAAACGGCACATCATGGTAGGCCGAGAAGTTTTCGAGGTGAATCCAGCTTTGCCACGCGGTGACCAGCGGGCAGGAATGACCCGCCTCCTTGAGATCGTCAAGCACGCCCTCGACATTCTGCCATGTGCTCAGATCGGTGTCGGGATCGATCCCCGCCCCTTCGAGCGCATCGCGGTTGACCCACAAAACGGGGGTCGACGAGTTGAAGGGCAGCGACAGCATCTCGCCCTCGGTCGTGGTGTAATAGCCCTTGACCGCACCGATATAGGCGTCGGGGTCGAATTCGGCGCCGCTTTCGGCCATGACCTCGTAAACCGGCTTGATCGCGCCCTTGGCGCCCATCATCGTGGCGGTGCCGACCTCGAACACCATCAGGATATGGGGCTGCTCACCGGCGCGAAACGCGGCGATCCCGGCGTTGAGCGTTTCTGAGTAATTGCCCTTGTGCGAGGCGACGACATTGTAGTCGCTTTGGCTCGCGTTGAATTCCTCGACCTGCGCCGCGACCAGCTCGCCCAGCCGGCCGGTAAAGGCGTGCCAGAATTGCACTTCGGTCTGCGCCGAAGCGACCAGTGGCGTCAAGGCGGTGGTTCCGGCCGCAACGGCCCCAAGAATCAGTTGTTTCATCTCTCTCACTCCCTTCGCGTGTCAAACGCGCTGATTTGAAAGGTTTTCGGGCCAGATGGCCCGTCCGGCTTTCGTTGTGGCAAAAATCTTGCATCCCCAACTTCATAATTCAATAAAAGTTTCATATGTCAGATTTATAACAGATCATTATAACTTGTGCGAAACCAGAGCGGAGGCTTGCACAATCCATGTCGTCGACCGTGCGCCTGCGCCAGCTCGAAGCCCTTGCCGCCGTGGTCGAATACGGCTCGATGACCCGTGGCGCCCAAGCGCTCGGGGTGAGCCAGCCCGCGGTGTCGCGGCTGTTGTCCGATCTGGGCGACTCGCTCGGCTTCCAACTGCTTGACCGGCGCGACGGGCGGCTGGTTGCGACCCAGGAGACCCGGATGCTGATGCCCGACATCCGCCGGCTTCTGGAAATGGTGGACCAGTTGACGGAGGTCAGCCGCAACATCACCGAGAAGAAGGCCGGGCACCTGCGCATTGCCTGCCTGCCCGGCTTTGCCACCTCGCACCTGCCCGAGGTGGTGGCGGGGTTCCTCGCCGACCGGCCCGGCGTGTCGATCACGATCGAGCCCGACCGGCCCGAACGCATCCTCGAATGGATGATCGGCGAGCAATATGATTTCGGCATCACCGACGGGTTCGAGGGGCACCCGGCAGTGGAGCGCGAGCAGGTCGCCATTCGCAGCGTCTGTATCTTTCCCGAAGGCAGCCCGCTGGCCGCGTGCGACATCATCACGCCGCGCGACCTTGCCGGGCAGCCGTTGATTCACACCCGCCGCGACAGCAGCTTTTTTCGCGATCTGAGCGAGGCGTTCCTGTCGCAGGAGGTGGAAATACGCGGCATCGTCGAGACGCGGCAATTCACCGCCGCCTGCGAGTTGGCCTGTCATGGCATCGGCGCCTCGGTGGTGAGCGAGCTGGACGCGGTGCGCTATGTCGGGCGGGGGCTCGATTTCCGGCCCTTCGCGCCCGCCGTGCCGCACCATCTCTCGCTGGTGCGTCCGATCCTGCGCAAACCCTCGATGATCGCGCTGGAGTTCATCGAACAGTTCACCGCCAGCCTTGCGCCCTTTGCCGTGACCGATAAAGGATGATCAGCCGCGCGCGGCGCGGATCATGTCGGCGGCCTTCTCGGCGATCATGATCGTGGGCGCATTGGTGTTGCCGCCGATCAGCGTGGGCATGATCGAGGCATCGACCACGCGCAGCCCGTCAAGCCCGCGCACCCGCAACTCGGGATCGACGACCGCCGTTTCGTCGCTGCCCATCCGGCAGGTGCCCACAGGGTGATAGATCGTGTCGGCGCGGGCGCGGATGTGATCCTCCCATTGCGCATCGCTCATCCCGTCGCGGATGCCATACATCTCCTTGTGGCGGTATTTCGCCATCGGGTCCTGCATGAGGATCTCGCGGGTCATCCTTGCCCCCTTGATCAGTCGCTGCAGATCGTCTGCATCGGCGAGGTAATTGGGGTCGATCCCCGGATCGGCCAGCGGATCGCCCGATTGCAGGAAGACGCGGCCGCGCGACCCGGGGCGCAGCACGCAGACATGGCAGGAAAAGCCGTGGCCCAGATGCAGTTTGCGGGCGTGATCGKCGACCACCGAGATCACGAAATGAAGCTGGATATCGGGCCGCGCCTCGCCCGGGTCGGTCTTGAGGAACGCCGCGCCTTCGGCAAACGGCGTGGCGATCATGCCGCGCCCGGATTTGCGCCAGCGCAGCGCGTGGCGCACGAGGTTGAAACTCGCCCGCAGGCCGATGCCGAAATTGTCGGTGTCGCGGGTCTTCCACGACAGGATGAAATCGAGATGATCCTGAAGGTTCTGCCCCACCCCGGGCAGTTCATGCACCATGTCGATGCCATGCGGGCGGATGTCCTCGGGGCGGCCGACGCCCGACAGTTGCAGAAGGTGCGGCGAGTTGAAGGCACCCCCGCAGAGGATCACCTCGCGCCGGGCGCTCACTTGCCCGTCCTGGCGCCCCTGCCGATACGCCACGCCCACCGCGCGCCGCCCCTCGAAGAGCACCCGCGTGGCCCGGCATTTCGTCATCACCGTCAGGTTTGCACGCGCGCCCATCACCGGATGCAGATAGCCCGCCGCCGCCGAGCACCGCTCGCCCCGGCGGGCGGCGTCGTGAAACTGCGTGACCTGGAAGAGGCCCACGCCTTCGTTGTCGCCGGTGTTGAAATCAACGCATTCGCGATGCTGGACCTGCTTGGCCGCCTCGACAAAGGCGCGGGTGATCGGGCGTGGATCGGCCTGGTCGCTGACCTGCAACGGGCCGTCGCCGCCATGCAGGTCATCCCCGCCCCATGCGTTGTTTTCGGCGCGCTTGAAATAGGGCAGGACGGACTCCCAGTCCCAGCCCGGATTGCCCAGTTCGGCCCATTGGTCATAATCGTCGCTATGCCCGCGCACGTAGAGCATCGCGTTGATCGCGGACGAACCGCCCAGTGCCCGGCCACGCGGCTGATACCCGCGCCGCCCGTTCAGCCCGGCTTGCGGCACCGTTTCATAGGCCCAGTTGTTGATCTTGCCATGGCCCGGCAGCATCGCCACCACCGCCGCGGGCGCGCGCACGAGAATGCTCTTGCCCTGCCCGCCCGCCTCGATCAGGCAGACGCTGACATCCGCGTCCTCGCTCAGCCGACGGGCGAGGACCGACCCGGCCGAGCCGCCGCCCACGATGACATAATCGAATTCCATGGCCCCGGCCTCCTCCGCCTTGCGCTGGTATCATGCTGATCCGGCTTCGTGCAGCGGTCAAGCACCTGTTGCCGGTCTCAGCCCGGGTGCCGTTCGGGGTCGTCGCGCGTGGGCACGCAGGGCAGCCAGTCGGCATATTCGCCCTGTTGCGTGCGTGCATAAAGGGCCGCCAGCGCCGCGATCGGCGCCTCGGCCCAGTCGATGCGCAGGGTCAGGGGCGGCGCATCACTGGCCAGAACCAGAAGCGCCGCCGATTGCAGCCCGCGGCTGTCGCCACCCGCCGCCTCTCCGGCGGCAAGCGCGGCGATCAGCCGCTCGGCCATCGTGCCCCGGGCCTCCTGAAACGCGGCAAGGGTCGCCGTGACAACCTCGGGCCCGCTGAGCATGTTGCCCGCCACGATCACGTCTGCGCCCGCGGCGTGACCATGCCAGCCGGTATTGTGCGCACCGGTGAACACGCCGGTGCCGCCGCCGGGATCGAGCGCGGCAAGCTGACGCCAGGCCCGGCCGCTATCGGCTTGCGTGACCTCGTCCACCGCGGCGGCGGCATCGCGCCCCATCCGCATCGCCTCGATCACGTCCTCGCCCCACATCGGCGAGGGCGCCGCCCCCTGGCTTGCCGAGAGGCCCCAGCGCGAATCGCCCCTGAGCACCCAGCCGCCGACGCAAAGCGAGCCGGTCGTCGCCGCCCCGCCCAGCGTTCCGGTCGCCCGATCCCGCGCCAGTATCGAAAATGTCATGGTTTTCTCCTCTCCCTCCCATTTATCATGAAAATTTTGACCTGTGCAAATTATCATGATAAATAAACCCCAATAACAGCAACAATCGCAAATCCAGGGGGTATTCCACATGTCACTTTCCAACGTCACGCGACGGGGATTCGGCGCGCTGTCCGCCGCCCTTCTCGCCACATCCGCGCTTGTCCTACCCGCAGTGGCCCAGACTCCGCCCGAGGCGCTGGTCATCGGGCAGATCGCGGAGCCGAAATCGCTCGATCCGCACGCGGTGACGGCGGTCAACGATTTCCGCATCCTGATGAATATCTATGACGGGCTGGTGCGCTACAAGCCGGGCACGCTCGAAGTCGAACCATCGCTGGCCAGCGGTTGGGAGATTTCCGAGGATGGCACTGTCTATACCTTCACCCTGCGCGAGGGCGTGCAGTTCCATGACGGCACCCCGTTCAACGCCGAGGCCGTCGTCTTCAATTTCGAGCGGATGCTGAACGAGGATCATCCTCATCACGACACCGGCCCGTTCCCGCTGTCGTTCTTCTTCTCGGCGGTCGAAGAGGTCGAGGCGCTGGACGCGCAAACCGTGCGTTTCACGCTCAATGCGCCCTATGCGCCGTTCCTGTCGAACCTCGCCTATCCTACCGGCCTGATCGTGTCGCCCGCGGCGGTCGAGACCCATGGCGCCGATGTCGGCCGCAACCCGTCGGGCACCGGCCCGTTCAAATTCGCCGAATGGCGCTCGAACGAGGCGGTCGTGGTCACCCGCAACCCCGATTACTGGGATGGCACGGCGGCGTCCGAGGCGCTGATCTTCCGGCCGATCACCGATGCCAATACCCGCGTGGCCGAGATGCTGGCGGGCGGGATCGACATGATGGTCGAGGTGCCGCCCACTGCGCTGTCGCAATTCCGCACGGATGACTTCAAGGTGGCCGAACAGGCCGGGCCGCATGTCTGGTTCCTGATCCTCAACGCCAAGGAAGGCCCCTTTGCCGACAAGCGCGTGCGTCAGGCGGCCAATTACGCGATCAACAAATCGGCACTGGTGAACGACGTGCTCGAAGGCACCGCCGAGATCGCCGCGGGCCCCACCCCGCCCGCCTTTGCCTGGGCCTATAACGAGGAACTCGAACCCTATCCCTATGACCCCGACAAGGCGCGAGAGTTGATCGCCGAGGCCGGGGCCGAAGGGGCGGAACTCACCTTCTATGTCACCGAGGGCGGGTCGGGCATGCTCGAACCCATTTCCATGGGCACCGCAATCCAGGCCGATCTCGCCGCCGTGGGCTTTGATGTCGAGATCGAGACCTATGAATGGAACACCTTCCTCGGTCGCGTGAACCCGGGTCTCGAAGGCAAGGCGGACATGGCCGAAATGGCATG
Organism: Aquicoccus porphyridii; assembly: GCF_008369105.1. Taxonomy (GTDB): domain Bacteria; phylum Pseudomonadota; class Alphaproteobacteria; order Rhodobacterales; family Rhodobacteraceae; genus Aquicoccus; species Aquicoccus porphyridii. The sequence goes on from NZ_VINQ01000001.1 coordinate 583,297, forward strand.
GATGACCAACGATCCCGACACGCTCCCCTTCCTTGCCCTGCGCACCGACGCATGGCCGGACAAGGGCGGCTTCAACTCAGGTTACTATTCCAACCCCAAGGTTGACGAGTTGCTTGAAGCCGCCCGCGCCTCGACCGATCAGGCCGAGCGCGCGAAACTCTACCAGGAGATGCAGACCATCGTTCAGGAGGATGCGCCCTGGGTCTTTGTCGCCAACTGGAAGCAGAACGCCGTGACCGCGGCCAATGTGCAGAATTTCCAGCTTGAGCCGTCCTTCTTCCTGCTGCTGAAGGACGTGGGCAAGGAATGACGCCACACCCCCGGGCGGCATGATCCGCCCGGGGCACAGCTTTTGCGGGGGGCGATATGGGCGGATATATCCTCAAACGTCTGGTCTCGGCGGTGCCGGTGCTCCTGGGCATCACGGTGATCGTCTTTGCCATCATGTCGCTCATTCCCGGCGATCCGGCGACGGCCATCCTCGGGAGTTATGCCACGCCCGAGAATGTCGAGAAGCTCAACCGCGATCTCGGCCTCGACAAGCCGCTGGTGCAGCAATATTTCATCTGGATCGGCAACATGCTGCAGGGCGATTTCGGTCGCTCCTTTGCGCTCAACCGCCCGGTGCTGGACGAGGTGCTTGACCGGTTCTCGGCGACGCTGGTCCTCGCCGGGGCGGCGTTCATCCTGTGTGCGGTGCTTGGCATCATCGCGGGCGTGATCTCGGCGGCGCGGCAATATGGCTGGGCCGACCGGGCGATCACGGTGGCGGTGATCCTGGGCATCTCGATCCCGTCCTTTTTCCTCGGCATGATGATGATCCTGTTCTTTGCCGTGCGCCTGAAATGGCTGCCGGTTTCGGGCATGTACGCAATCTATGGCGGCGGTGACCTGCCCGACCTTCTGCGCCATCTCGCCATGCCCGCCATCGCCCTGTCGCTGGTCGCCACGGGGGTGGTGGCGCGGCTCAGCCGGGCGGCGATGCTCGAAGTGCTCAGGCAGGATTTCATCCGCACCGCGCGCGCCAAGGGCGTGGGCGAGGGCCGGGTCATCTGGGGCCACGCGCTGCGCGCCGCCATGGTCTCGATCATCCCGGTGCTGGGCATCCAGGCGGGGTTCGTTCTGTCGGGCGCGGTCTATATCGAGATCGTGTTCCAGTGGCCCGGCGTCGGGCGGATGCTGGTCGATGCGATCCTGAAACGCGATCTCCTGCTGGTGCAGGGTGGCGTGGTGTTCGTCGCCGCCTGTTACGTCTTTTTCAACATCGTGGTGGACGTGGCGCAAAGCCTGCTCGACCCGAGGATTCGCACATGAGCACGTTTATCAAGCTTCTGGCGCGCAATCGGCTTGCGATCTTCGGCGCCGCCGTTCTGGGCGTGATCATCCTGCTGATCGTGGTCACGCCGCTTCTGCCCCTGCCCGATCCCGACGCCACCGCCACCGCCGACCGGTTCAAGCGCCCGTTCAGCGACGGGTTCATCCTCGGCACCGATCACCTTGGCCGCGATCTTCTCTCGCGCCTGCTTTGGGGCACGCAGCTCAGCCTTGCCGTGGGGCTCGCCGCGGCGCTCATCGCCGGGACCGTCGGGGCCGCCATCGGCATCGTCGCGGGCTATTTCGGCGGGCGCATCGACAACGTGATCATGCGCGCCATCGACATGCTCATGGCCTTTCCCTACATCCTTCTGGCGCTGGCCATCGTTGCCGCCCTTGGCCCCGGGTTGCTCAACGCGCTCTATGCCGTGGCCGCCGTCAACATTCCCTTCTTTGCGCGTAACGTGCGCGGCGTGACGGTGTCGATCGCGCACAAGGAATTCGTCGATGCCGCCCGGCTTTCGGGTATGGGGCATATCCGCATCCTCACGACCGAGATCCTGCCCAACGTGTTGCCCGTGGTGATCATCGCCATGTCGACCACCATCGGCTGGATGATCCTTGAAACCGCAGGACTCAGCTTTCTCGGGCTGGGTAGCCAACCGCCACAGGCCGATCTGGGGTCGATGCTGGGCGAGGCGCGCGCGGCACTCATCACCGCGCCGCATACCTCTATCGTGCCGGGCATGATGATCCTCCTGATCGTGATGTCGGTCAATCTTCTGGGCGACGGGGTGCGCGATGCGCTCGACCCGCGCCTGCGTTCGGGTGCGCTCTCGCGGCCCATGGCGGCCACCCTCGTGCGCCGCGACGAGACCCCGCCCGAAGAGGCCGAGACCGAGGCGGTGCTTTCGCTCGAAAACCTTCAGACCCGGTTCGAGGTGGGCAGCCGCATCTATCGCGCGGTGGGGGGCGTTTCTCTGGCGATCAATCCCGGGGAATGCGTCGGGCTCATCGGCGAGTCGGGCTCGGGCAAGTCGGTGACCGCGCTTTCTGTGATGGGGCTTGTCGCCTCGCCCCCCGGCATCATCACCGGTGGCGCGGTGCGCCTCAACGGGCAGGACCTGATCGGCGCGCCCTACCGTCGGCTGCGCGCCCTGCGGGGCGACCGCGTGGCCTATATCTTCCAGGACCCGCTTTCGACGCTGCACCCGCTTTATCGCGTGGGCGATCAACTCACAGAGGCGATCCGCGTGCATCACCGCATTTCCAGGGACGCCGCCCATGAGCGCGCGGTCAAGCTGCTTGAAGACGTGCGCATCCCCAATGCCCGCGCCCGCATCCGCTCCTATCCCCATGAACTCTCGGGTGGCATGCGCCAACGGGTCGCCATCGCGATGGCGCTGGCCAACGAGCCGGAGGTGATCATCGCCGACGAGCCGACCACCGCGCTTGACGTGACCGTGCAGGCGCAAATTCTCAAGCTGCTCGACGATCTGCGCCGGGATCGGGGCGTGTCGATCCTGTTCATCACCCATGATTTCGGCGTGGTGGGCCAGCTTTGCGACCGCGTCGCGGTGATGTATGCGGGGCGCATCGTCGAAGAGGGCACCACCGCCGAGGTGCTGGATGCCCCGGCCCATCCCTATACCAAGCGCCTTATCGCCTGCGTGCCCGAATTGGGGGCTGGGCGACGCGAGTTGCATGCCATCCCCGGATTGCCGCCAGCCGTCGATCAATTGCCGCATGGCTGCGCTTTTGCGCCGCGCTGTCACAAGGCCACAGGGCTGTGCGCCACGAGCGAGATCGAATTGACCGGCACCGGGCGCAAGGTCCGCTGCATTCTGCCCGAGGAGGATGTCGCATGAGCCTCGCCCTCGAAACCCGCGACCTGACCAAGACCTTCGACGTGGGCAAGCGCCTCATGCGCCCGCCCAAGGCGCAGGTGCATGCGGTACATCCCACGTCGCTCAATGTCGAGAACGGTGAAACCCTTGGAATCGTGGGTGAATCCGGTTGCGGCAAATCCACCCTCGCGCGGATGCTCGTGGGGTTGTTGCCGCCCACTTCCGGCACGATCGAAATCGAGGGGCTTTCGGGCGGCAGCAGCCCGGCGGATTTCGGGCGTGTCATCCAGTATGTGTTCCAGGACCCGGTCAGCTCGCTCAACCCGCGCAAGACCATCCGCCAGATCCTCGAGGCGCCGCTCATCCACCTGCACGGAATGGGCCGGACCGAACGCTCCGCGCGCATCGACGAGATCTTCGACTCGGTCAGCCTGCGCCCCGAGTTCCTCGACCGCTATCCGCACGAATTTTCCGGTGGTCAGGCGCAGCGGATCGGCATCGCGCGGGCGCTGGCGGCGAATGCGCGAATCCTCGTTCTGGACGAGCCGGTTTCGGCGCTCGATGTCTCGGTGCAGGCGCAGGTGCTCAACCTTCTGGCCGATCTCAAGGATGAGCTGGGGCTCACTTATCTCTTTATTTCCCATGACTTGGCGGTGGTCGAGGCGGTCTCGGACCGGGTGGCCGTGCTCTATTTCGGGGCGGTGGTTGAAGAGGGGCGGGCGGAAAACATCTTTGCATCGCCGCGCCATCCCTATACGAGGCTTCTGGCCGAGAGCGCGCCGGTGGTGGGTCGACCGATCGGCGGGCAGGCGCAGGGCGAATTGCCCGATCCGATGAACCCGCCGCCGGGCTGTGCCTTTGCCTCGCGCTGCCCGCGCGCCACCGATATCTGCCGGACCGACCGGCCCGAATTGCGCCCCATCGAAGGAGACCAGCGTGCCGCCTGCCACCACCCGCTCGACCCCTGAGCCGCGCCCGTCGCGCCCGCAACAGGTGGCCGATGCGATCAAGGATTGGGTCATGGACCGGGGCCTGCAACCGGGCGACCGGCTGCCTTCGGAACCCGAGTTGATCGAGCGGTTTTCAATGGCCAAGGGCACGATCCGCGAGGCGCTGCGCATTCTCGAAGCGCAAGGCTTGGTCAAGTCGCGCACCGGCCCGGGCGGCGGCACCTTCGTGCACCAGGTATCCGAGGAGCGCGCGGCGGCCTTGCTTGGTAACTACTTCTATTTCCAGCAACTTTCGATCAGCGACATCTACCAGATCCGCGAAGCGCTGGAGCCGGAACTGGCCGCGTCGCTGGCCTCCGAAGGGCTTTCGGAGGCGCAGATCGCGCGGCTTCAATCGGTGATGGCGCGCTATGCGGAGCCCGCCGAAACCGCCGAGGAAGAGCGCGAACAGCATATCGCCTCGCTGCGATTTCACGCGGTTCTGGCCGAGATGGCGGGCAATCCGCTGATGCGTTTCCTGATCCGTTTTACCGCCAACATGCTGAGCGAGATCACCGTCACGAGGCAGCTTTACGACCCGCCCAACCGCGAGCTCTGGGCCTCGGGGATGGGGTATCAATCGCGACTTCTGAGCGCCTTGCGGGCGGGTGATTGCGACGCGGCGCGGCGCATCCTGCGCGAGCATATGCAGACCGCGCACCGCCTGATGAAAGCGCAGGAGGCGGCGCTGACCCGCCGCTTCCTGTCGGAAACCACGATCATCTGAAGTGGCATTAACCTTTGCCGTTCCGCCACGAATCGGGGGGGTGACATCCGGCTGCCGCGCGGCTGTCCCCCGGCTGCCGGGCAAAACCACGGATTCGCGGGCCGTCAAAGGTTAACCCGGCGCGCGGTGACGGGCCTAACCACCCCTGATCCGGCGCTCCATCAGCCGGCGGAAAAGTCGCGGCGCAACCCCGTTGATCCACCACGATGCCCGCGCCACCCGCCCCACCGGGATGAAGGGCGCGCCCCGTGCAAGTCCGCGCAGGATGATCCGCGCGGCGGCATCGGGCTCCATGTAGTCGATGCCGTCGGGGGCCGATCCGGGCCGCGCCGTGCCGTCCGCGCCGCTTTCGGGATTGCCGGTATTGGTGGCGACGAACGAGGGCGCGGCGATCTGCACCCGCACGCCATGCGCGGCCTCTTCGCTGGCCAGCGATTTGAACGCCCCTTCGAGCGCGTGTTTCGAGGCGGCATAGGCGACCCGGCGATAGAGCGGCGCAAAGCCCGCGACCGAGGAAATCGCCAGATGCGTGCCCTTCGCCGCCCGCACATTGGGCAGGAGCACCCGCGCCATTTCGACGGCGGCGAAATAATTGACCTCGAACACGCGCCGATGCGTCGCCTCGGCCAGCGCGCAGAATTCGCCGATCTGGGTGATGCCCGCATTGTAGATCGCCAGGTCGACGCGGGGGTAATCCTGCGCCAGTTGCGCCAGCACCGCATCGCGCGCCGCGTGGTCGGTGAGGTCGCATTGCACCGCGATCAGCGTCTCATCGGGGACAAGCGCCGAGATGTCCCGGTCGATCGCCACCACGCGCCAGTCCTCGGCCCGAAGGGCGTCGCCAAGTGCGCGGCCCAGCCCCCCGGCACCGCCCGAGATCACGGCGGTTTTCACAGACCTGCCTCCTGCCGCCAGAGGTCGAACACCTCGCGGCTGGTCTTGTCCGGCACATAGCCGAAATCGCGTTTCAGCGAGTCGTTGGCCAGCACCGGGCGATATTGCAGGAAGCGCACCTGTTCGGGGCCATAGCGGGTCAGCCCCAGCGGTTTCGCCAGCGCCAGCGCGGCCTTGAGGCCCCATGCGGGCAGGCGCAGCACGGGCTTGCCTAGGGCGCGGGCGATTTCGCCGATGCCCATGGCGCCGTCACCGGCCACGTTGTAGATACCCGGCGGGCCGTCGGTGGCCGCGCGTTTCAATATGCGGGCGAGATCGCGCGTCCAGATAAAGACGAAGGGGCTGTCGCTGCCGCGCACCGCCAGCAGCCGGGGCTTGTGAAAGAGCGCGGTGATCTGGTTGTCGGTGCCCGCGCCCAGAACCGTGCCGACGCGCAGCACGACCTGTTCGAGCGCGGGATGATCCTCACGCGCCTTGGCCAGCATGTCCTCGACCAGCCGCTTGTGGCGGGCATAGGCGAAGGCGTCGTTGCCACGCAGCGCGTGATGTTCGCGCAGCGGCACCGGGTTGTCGGGGTGATAGCCATAGGCCGCGCCGCTCGACGTGACCACCAGCCGCCGCACCCCGTGTTTGATGCACGCGTCGAGGACATGGCGGCTGCCCTCGACATCGACGCGGTGGGCCATCGCCTCGCCCTGCCCCGGCGCGGGTGTCACGATCGAGGCGAGATGCACCACCACGTCGGGTTTGAGCGCGCCGATCACCCGGTCGGGGTCGTCGCCGGTCACGTCCATGGTTTCGAAGCGCGCATCGCTTGGCAGGGTTTCGGGCCGGTGCAGGTCGCTGGCCACGACATCGCCGCCGCCCAGCTCGGCCAGCAGCGCGCGGCCGATCATGCCCGCCGCCCCGGTGACCAGGATACCGCTCATGCCGCCGCCACCGGGCGGCGCGCCCAGAGCATGGCCAGCACGATCCCCGAGAGCGCATGCCAGATGCCCCAGAGCCCCGCGACCACCGCCATGCCGCCAAGGCCCCCGAAAAAGCCGAAGATCAGCACGAGGCCGAGGCCGGAATTCTGGATGCCGGTCTCGATCGTGACCGAGCGGCGGTCAAGCGGTGCCAGCCGCGCCAGCCGCGCCACCGTGTAGCCGGTGGCCAGCGCCAGCGCGTTGTGCAGGATCACGAGCCCCGCGATGGAGCCCGCGAAGGCGAGGAAGAACTGCCAGTTCGCCGCCAGTGCCACCGCGATGAAGCCGATGAAGATGACCATCGACAGCATCTGCATCGGTCGCCTGAGCCGGGCCGCATCGGAGGGGCGCCGCGTGTTGAGCGTGACCCCCAGCACCAGCGGCAGGACGAGCATCAGCCCCACGGTGATCGCCACCTGCACCGGGTCGATGGCGACGGCGCGCAGGATCTCGCGGGTGGGGGCATAGAGATTGCCCCAGAGCGCGATATTGACGGGGGTGAGAAAGATCGCCCCCACCGTGGCCACACCGGTCATCGACACCGAAAGCGCCGCGTTGCCGCCGGCCCGGTGAGTGATGAAGTTCGAGATATTGCCGCCCGGACAGGCCGCCACCAGCATCAGCCCCAGCGCCACCGAGGCGCGCGGCGCGGTGGCGAGGATCATCGCGAAGGTGACCACCGGCAGCGCCACGAATTGCGAGAAGAGCCCGGCCAGAAGGGGGCGTGGCGCGCGCAACAGGCGGGTGAAATCGGCGGGTTTGAGGTCGATGGCGATGGAGAACATCACGATCGCCAGGATCGCGTTGAGGAGCATCAGCGAGCCGGGGCTGAAATTCAGCATCACCTCGTCGATGCCATTCGCACCCATCACGCCGCCTCTTTCCGCAACCGCCCGATCCAGCGCGTCACCGCCTTGCGATAGGTCGATTTGTCCACGTAATAGGCCATGCGCGCAAGATCGAGGTAATTCATCCCGCCGGTGGCGCGCGCGAAGCCCGCGGCCTTCTCGGCCTTGAGCGCCTTTGCCGCCGCCGCGCCCTCGCGCAGCCCCTTGACGTAGCGCACCACCATCTCGGCCTGTTCGTGACGGCCCTGCCAGCCGAGGCCCGTCGCCTCGACCATGCCCAGCACGAAGAGGTCATCACGCTCGGGGTGCATGGCGTTGAGGTAGAGATGCGGCGCGTGGCCCTGCCAGTTAAGGAGGTCGCTGTCGATGAAGGGATAATGCAGCCGGTAACCTGTGGCGGCCAGCACGAGGTCATATTCGGCGCGGCTGCCGTCGTTGAAGAGCACCTCGCTCCCCTCGAACCGCTCGATGTCGGGGCGGATGGTGATGTCGCCATGGCCGAGGTGAAAGAGGATCAGCGAATTGACCACCGGGTGGCTTTCATAGAGCTTGTAATCCGGCTCGGGCAGGCCGTATTTCCGCGCGTCGCCCGCGAACCAGCGCAGGATCATGCCGTCGATCGGGCGCTTGAGCCACATCGGCAGGCGGATCGCCCCGCCCAGCGTGTCGGCGGGTTTGCCGAAGATGTATTTCGGCACGAAATGATAGCCGCGCCGCATCGAGAGATCGACCGTGTCGGCGTGGTGCACCGCGTCGACCGCGATGTCGCAGCCCGAATTGCCCGCGCCGATCACCAGCACGCGCTTGTCGGTGAACTGGCGGGCAGAGCGATACTCCGACGAATGCAGAAACTCGCCCGTGAACGCGCCCTCGAAGGGCGGCAGGTTGGGCTCGCTCAGGGTGCCGTTGGCGATCATCACCCCGGCGAACACCGCCTCGTGCTCGGCTCCGTCCTGCCGCCAGACCACGCGCCAGCCGTCGCCAGTGCCGCCCAGGGGCTCGACCCGGGTGACCTCGGCGCCGAAATGATAATGCTCGCGCAGCCCGAAATGGTCGGCGAACTCGTCGAAATAGCGCTTCATCTCGCGATGCGAGGGGTAGTCCGCGACCTCCTCGCGCATCGGGAAATCGGCGAATTCGGTCATCGTCTTCGAGGAGATCAGATGCGCGCTTTCATACATGGTCGAGCGCGGCGCGTCGATGTCCCAAAGGCCGCCCACACCATCCGACAATTCGAAGCCCTGAAAGGCGATGCCCTGCTCGACCATCACCTTGGCCGTGGCAAGGCCCATCGGCCCCGCCCCGATCAGGGCGAAGCTGTCACGTGTTTCGGTCACGATCCGGTTCCTTTCCTGCACCTCGCCGAATGTCTTCATGCCAGCGACGGCAACCACAAGACGATCTGCGGAAAGGCAATCAGCCCGGCAATCGTGAAGGCGTCGGCCACGAAGAACGGCATGACCCCCTTGAACACATCCTGCACGCTCAGATCATCGCGCACCCCGGCCACGACAAAGCAGTTGAGCCCGATCGGTGGCGTGATCAGGCAGAACTCGGCCATCTTGACGACCAGAATCCCGAACCAGATCGCGCACATCGTCCCCGACATGCCAAAGGCGCTGTCCGCCGCGCTTACCGTTTCGCCACCGTTGAGCGCCATCACCGCCGGATAGACCACCGGCAGCGTCAGGAGCAGCATGCCGATCGCGTCCATGAACATGCCCAGCACCGCATAGGCCAGCAGGATCATGATCAGGATCAGCATCGGCGACATCGAAAGCGAGGTGATCCAGTCGGAGAACGCCCCCGGCAGGTCGGCAAAGCCAAGGAAGCGCACATAGATCAGCACGCCCCAGATGATGGTAAAGATCATCACGGTAAGCTTGGCCGTTTCCAGCAGCGCCGCCTTGAGCTGGCTCCAGCGCATGCCCTTGTAGAGCGCCATGCAGAACACGATGAAGGCGCCGATCGCGCCACCCTCGGTCGGGGTGCCCCATGATTTCTCGCCGAACGGGTTGTAGACGAAGAAGATGATGATCACGACGACCGCAAGGATCGGCAGCGCGGGCGGCAGCGCGGCGAAGCGCTGGCCCCATGTGAAGCCGGTCACCGGCGGGCCGACATTCTTGAAGATCATCGCAATGCCCACGATCAGCGAGCCATAGACCAGCGCCGAGAACGCGCCGGGGATGAACCCCGCCAGCAGCAGCTTGCCCACGTCCTGTTCGACGATGATCGCGTAGATCACGAGGATCGCGGAGGGCGGGATGAGGCTTGCCAGCGTGCCGCCCGCGGCGACGACGCCCGCCGCGAAGCGCTTGTCATAGCCGATCTTGAGCATCTCGGGGATGGCGATACGGGCAAAGACGGCCGCGGTCGCGACGCTTGCCCCGCTCACCGCGGCAAAGCCCGCGGTGGCAAAGACGGTCGAAACCGCCAACCCGCCCGGCAACCATGCCAGCCAGCGTTTGGCCGCCTCGAACAGCGCCTTCGTGAGCCCCGCGTAATAGGCGAGATACCCGATCAGGATGAAGGTCGGAATGAGGCTGAGCGATTGCGAGGCCACCTTGGAATGGGGCACCTGCCCCGCCGTCTTGGCCGCCACCGTGATCGCCCAGCCGAAATGCTCGGGATCAAAGCCGCGCCGCGACCAGAAGATGAGCAACAGCCCGACCAGCCCGGCCAGCGCCGCGGCAAAGGCCACGCGCATGCCCATGAGCACCATGACCAGCAGCCCGCCGGTCACCCACAGGCCAATTTCAATCGGGTCCATTGGCGCGCTCCTGTTCTTCTTCTTCTTCAAGCGCCTTGGCTTCGGCCGCGGCCTGGGCGGCGGCATCAAGCACCATCGGCACCGCCACCGGTTTTTCGAGCCCGAGCACCAACGCCCGCGCGAACCCGTAGATCTGGATCAGGAGCCGCAGCGCGAGAACCGAGAAGGCCACCGGCACCAGGAGCTTGGCAGGCCAGATCGGCATCGCGATATCGGTGGTGCTGTCGCGGCTCCACCACGGGGCGCCGAGATCGAACGAGCGCTGGAAATGCGCCCAACTGCCCCAGATCAGGAACAGCATCAGCATCAGGATCAACAGGACGCTGATCAGCTCGAAGAGCCACAGCGCCCGCCCGCGCAGGTTCTCGACCAGCAGGTCCATGCGGATATGCGTGCCGTCGCGCTGTGCAAACGAGACCGCCAGGATGGCGATCAGCGGCATCAATTGTTCGATGAAATCGACATAGCCCATCAGCGGCGCATTGAGCGTCACCCGCCCGCCGACCGAGCGCACCGCCAGAAGCATCAGCGAAAAGATCGCCAGCCCCGCCACGAGCCCCATCAACCGCTCGACGCGCAACAGCCCCCGGTCAAGCCGACTGAGGACCGAGTCGTCTTCCAATACAGGCGATGCACCTGCCATGCCTGCCCCCCGTTTTCATTGGATCAAGGACGCGAAGGCCCCGGACATGCCGGGGCCCCCGCGATATCGCGTCTGGATCAGTTGCTGGCCCGGGTCTCTTCGAGCGTGGCGATGACCAGGTCGTAAAGCTCCTGCGCGGGCAGGCCCTGCGCGCTCATGTCGGCGATCCACTGATCGCGGATCGGACCGGCGGCGACTTCGCGGAACTTGGCCAGCTCCTCGTCGGAGATCATGACCTTCTCGACGCCCTTCTCTTCGAGCACGTCGTCCCAGCGGGCCAGAAGCTCGGCGTAATTGTCGAGGTAATGCTGGATCGATTCGTCGATCGAGCTGTCGAGCACCTCGCGCTCGTCATCGCTGAGCATCTCGTAGGCGTCGGTATTGACCACGATCGGGCAGTTCACCGTGCCGGGGTTGAGATTGGCCGTCCACCACGTTGCCTGGTTGATCGTGCCGAAGCTGAGATGCGCGTGCTGGGCAAAGGCCACGGTGTCGACAACGCCCGATTCCATCGCCTGGTAAGCCTCGGGGGCCGAGACCGAGGTCGGCACGCCGCCCACGGCCTTGAACGCCTCGCCAAGCCCGCCGGTGGCACGCACCCGCATGCCGTTCATCGAATCGAGCGTGTCGCGCGGCTCGCCCACGCCGACGAGATTGTATTGCGGCATCGGGCTTGTCATGAGGATGCGCGCATTCCATTGCGCCATCTCTTCCTTGACCGCCGGGTGTTCATAGAGCGCATGGCTCACCGCGACTTCCTCTTCGAGCGTGTTGACGCCGATGAAGGGCAGTTCCAGAACGGTGATCGCGCGGTTCTTGTCGCGGTGATAGCCGGCGCAGAACTGCGCCATCTCGAAGGCGCCGATGGAGATGCCGTCGAGGTTTTCCTTGGGCTGGGACAGGCCGCCATAGCTGATGTTCATGGTGAATTCGCCGTCGGTCTTCTCGGCGACCAGCTCGGCCAGTTTCTCGACATGTTCGGTAAAGGCGCGACGCTTGCCCCAGACCGAGACGTTCCATTCGGTCGCAATCGCTTCACCGGCAAAACCGAGGGTCAAGGCCGCCACAACGGCCGTTTTCATGGATTTCATCTGCATACTCCCTGTTCTCGACCCTCCTCCGGGGTCGTTTGCGTGACATACACTAAACGCCGCGCCGGGACATGCCAAGCCCGCAATGGCGCAATGCGTCTTCCGCTTTCCAAATCGCCTCCTACAACATATAGTGTGCGCAACAAGACGAAACGCGGCGGCAAGCCGTGTGCGGGGTAAGGGGCAAAACGGGCAATGGCACATATCATCGTTGTCGGAAACGAAAAGGGCGGCGCGGGCAAATCGACCGTGTCGATGCATGTCGCCTCCGCGCTGGCGCGGCTCGGGCACAAGGTCTCGGCGCTCGATCTCGACCTGCGCCAGCGCACGCTGGGCCGCTATATCGACAACCGCCGCCGCTTCACCGAGAAATCCGGCCTCGACCTGCCGGGGCCCGAGTATCACGACCTGCCCGAAATCGACAAGGACAGCCTCAAACCCGGCGAGAACATCTATGACCACCGGCTTTCGGCCGCCGTGGCCACGCTCGAACCTGACAGCGATTTCATCCTGATCGACTGTCCCGGCTCGCATACCCGCCTGAGCCAGGTCGCCCACAGCCTCGCCGATACGCTGATCACGCCGCTCAATGACAGTTTCATCGACTATGACCTGCTGGCCCATATCGACGGTGACGGGGTCAAGATTCTCGGACCTTCGGTCTATTCCGAGATGGTCTGGTCGGCGCGGCAGTTGCGCGCGCAGGCGGGGTTGAAGCCGATCGACTGGGTGGTGATGCGCAACCGGCTGGGCGCGCAGCGGATGGTCAACAAGGAAAAGATGGAAAAGGCGCTGGAGCGGCTGTCGAAACGCATCGGGTTTCGCATCGCACCGGGGTTCAACGAGCGGGTGATCTTTCGCGAGCTGTTCCCGCGCGGGCTGACCCTGCTCGATCTCAAGGATATCGGGGTCAAGCAGCTCAATATCTCGAACGTGGCCGCGCGGCAGGAATTGCGCGACATGATGAAGTCGCTGAACCTGCCGGGGGTCGAGGTGGATTTCTGAGCGGGGCGGGATGCGCCGGATGACATAGCGCACGGCGGGCAACGCACGGCCGCGGTCGGGTGCTCGCAACGTCAGCGCCGAACAGTTTATCTTGCAACGTCATCCCTCACCCGAAGCGGTGCGCACCCTCTCAAAAGCACCCGGCCGGGGGGTGGCCCCCTCCCGGCAGATTTTTCTGCGAAAAATCGCCTGCCGGGCAATGGTGTGCTGCCCGGGCGGCTTTGCCGCTGTTCCGGGCCGGGGGCCGCTCTTCCGGTTTTGCGGGTGTTCGTTGCGGTCATCATGCCGGTCGTCGTCAGGATGCGCTACCTTGCCCCCCTTCTCTTCATCGCCACCCGCATGATGCGGCGAAACCTTGGGCAATCGAGGTGGTTCTCGGCGGAACAGTTGACGATGTGCCGAATGCCGTCCCGCAGAACGGTCAACTCGTCGATCTGCGCGTTGAGCCTGTCGGCTTGCTGGCCAAGCCTTGCACGATCGAGACGGGGCTTGCCTTCGACGCCGATCAAGGCGCGTATCTCGGCCAGGGAAAAGCCTGCCGTCTGCCCGAGCGCGATCAGTGCCAGGCGCGTTGTCACGTCTTCTTCGAACAGCCGCTTCAACCCCTTGCGTCCCGATGACCGGATGAGCCCGATCTCTTCGTAATAGCGCAACCTTGACGCGGGAAACCCGGTGCGGCGGGAAAGTTCGGAAATGTCGAGCATGGGCTTGACCTCAAGTTGGCTTGAAGTTGTACATGCACTGCCTCGTGCAGAATTTCAACGGAGCCCGAGGTCCATGACAATCTTGAATACCAGCAATCCACCAATGGCAGGAACCGCACCGGTGACCGCGCCTTTCGCAGCTTTCAACGACACGGAGCGCGAGCATGGGTGAGTTACTTCTCGAAAGCCTGATCCTTGGCGTCGGGGCCACCCTGTTCATGGATCTTGTCGCGCTTGCCCTGAGATACGGGGTCGGCGTTCAGCCGCTCGATTATGCCCTTGTCGGGCGCTGGTTCGGCCACCTTTTGCGTGGGCAGGTGCGTCATCGCCCGATCACCGCCAGCCCGGTCATCACGGGCGAGAGATGGATCGGATGGGTCATGCACTACCTGATCGGGGTGGTGTTTGCCGTGGTCTTCCTGACCGGGGTTGGCGAGGGGTGGCTTGCAACGCCCCGACTCGACATTGCGCTGGCGTTCGGGGCGGTGACCGTGTTGGCGCCGTTCCTTGTCCTGCAACCCGCAATGGGCGCGGGACTGGCCGCAAGGCGCACCCCGCGCCCGGGCATTGCGCGCCTGAAAAGCCTGTTGGCACATCTGAGTTTCGGCATGGGGCTATGGGTCGCTGCCATCCTCTGGCCCGCCGCGACCTGAGGGGATCATGAGTGCTGCCGGGCATCGCGGGATTGGCGCGTGTCCGGCAGCCGATCATGTCTTGAAGGGTTCGGATCACCCCTTTCGCCGCGCCAGCGCCACCGCGTTCGACAACGCCAGCGCGCCGATCACCACCGCCCCGCCGATGAGCGCATAAGTGCCCGGGTCTTCGCCCAGAATCCACCACGCGAGCAGCGGTGCGAGAACCGATTCGAGCAGGATCAGCAGGCCCACCTCGGCCGAGGGGATATAGCGCGGGCCAAGGGCGAGGCCCATGGAACTGCCCGCGATGAAGACGCCGTGGAAGGCCACGAGATGCCATTGTCCATCGGGGATGCTCATCGGGGCGATGAAGGGCCACAGGAGCACCGAGGCGCCGATATAGCCGATCGGCACCGCCGCCACCATCGACACGCGCCGCACCTTGCGCGCCGCCGTGAGGCCCGCGCCAAAAAGCGCCGCCACGCCCAGAGCGGTCAGATCGCCGGTCCAGTGCGCGCCTTTCGTCTCGCCCGAGCCATAGGCCAGCACGCCCAGACCCACCGCCACCGCGATCATTGTCAGCACCATGCGCCGCGAGACCCTTTCACCCATGAAGATCCAGGAAAACACCGCGGCAAAGACCGGCAAGGCGGCGATGATGAACACCACGTTGGCCACCGAGGTGAGGCTGACCGCGAGCGGAAACAGCACCCCGGCCCCGCCCACGGCCACGATATAGATCGCGCCGTAGATCCCGGTGCCGGGCAGCAGGCGATAGGGCGCGGTGCCCTGCCATGCCAGCACGCCCAGCAGGATCAGCCCCCCTGCCCCCAGCCCGCGCCAGAAGGCGATGACCAGCGCATCGGCGTCGATGAGCCGCACGAAGATCGAATCCGGCACCACCATCAGCACCGCCAGCGTGGTGATCAAAAGCCCCTTGACCTGGTCGCTCATGCCGCATCACTCGCAAGTGTGCGCAGCATGCGCTTGAGCGTGGCCATGTCCGCATCGGAGAATCGCGCGGCGAGCGCCGAATCATACTCCATCGCCACCTGCCGCAGATCGCGGTAGGCACGCTGCCCCGCCTCGGTCAGTTCGAGATATTCCAGCCGCCGGTCCGCCCCGTCGCGATGGCGCGTGAGGAACCGCCGTTCGGCCAGTTTCGCCACGGCGCGGCTGATCTTGGTCTTGTGCATCTTCGAGCGTTTCCCGATCTCCTTGGCGGTCATTTTTCCATAGATTCCAAGGTGAAACAGCACCCGCCACTCGGTGCGCAACATGCCGTAGCGATCCTTGTAGACCTGCTGGAACCGCAGTGAGCTTACTTCCGCTGCCTGGTTCAAGAGATAAGGCAGGAAATTCTGTAAATCGAAATCATCTGCTATGCTCATGTCGAACCCCTCCTGCCGTTGTTAGTTACAAAACCAACTGTTAACAGCGCAACCACAAAGGAGACGCGCGATGAACAAACAATCCTTTCCCCATCACATGACCCAGGCACCCTCGGTGCCCGGCCCGCATGAGGGCTACATGCCCGGATTCGGCAACGACTTCGAAACCGAGGCGCTTCCGGGCGCGTTGCCACAGGGTATGAACAGCCCGCAGAAATGCAACTACGGTCTTTACGGCGAGCAGCTTTCGGGCACGGCCTTTACCGCCCACCCGCCGGAGCGGACATGGACCTATCGCATCCGGCCCAGCGTCAAGCATTCGCATCGCTACACGCGAATTGATCTGCCCTATTGGAAATCCGCGCCGCATGTCGATCCGGACGTGGCCAGCCTCGGGCAATATCGCTGGGATCCGGTGCCGCATTCGGGCGAGAGCCTGACCTGGCTCACCGGGATGCGCACGATGACCACGGCGGGCGACGTGAACACCCAGATCGGCATGGCCAGCCATATCTATCTGGTCACCGAATCGATGAAGGACGCCTATTTCTACTCGGCCGATTCCGAGCTTCTGGTCGTCCCGCAGGAGGGCCGCCTGCGCTTTGCCACCGAACTCGGGATCATCGACCTCGCGCCACAGGAAATCGCCATCATCCCGCGTGGCCTCGTCTACCGGGTCGAGGTTCTGGAAGGTCCGGCGCGCGGTTTCGTCTGCGAGAATTACGGCCAGAAATTCGAGCTTCCGGGCCGTGGCCCGATCGGCGCCAACGCGCTCGCCAACCCGCGCGATTTCAAGGCCCCGGTGGCGGCGTTCGAGGATCGCGAGACGCCCTCGAGTCTCACCATCAAGTGGTGCGGCCTGTTTCACGAGACGCAGATCGGGCAAAGCCCGCTCGACGTGGTGGCGTGGCATGGCAATTACGCGCCCCTGAAATACGACCTCTCCACCTATTGCCCGGTCGGCGCGATCCTGTTCGATCATCCCGACCCGTCGATCTTTACCGTGCTCACCGCCCCCTCGGGCATGCCGGGGACGGCCAATATCGACTTCGTGCTGTTCCGCGAACGCTGGATGGTGGCCGAGGACACGTTCCGCCCGCCGTGGTATCACAAGAACATCATGTCCGAGCTGATGGGCAACATCTATGGCCAGTATGACGCCAAGCCGCAGGGCTTTGTTCCGGGCGGGATGAGCCTGCACAACATGATGCTGCCACACGGGCCGGACAGACAGGCCTTCGAAGGCGCGTCGAACGCCAATCTCGGGCCGGACAAGCTCGACAATACAATGTCGTTCATGTTCGAGACGCGCTTTCCCCAGCACCTGACCGGCTTCGCCGCGAACGAGGCGCCGCTGCAGGACGATTACATCGACTGCTGGACCGATCTCGAAAAGAAATTCGACGGCACGCCCGGCAAGAAATGATGCGGATCGTGGGTTTCGCCCGCCCTGCGCCAGACCGTAGGATGGGGGCAAACCCACCATGCCCGAAAAAGGACGAAACATGACCCTTCTCAAATCCTGGGTGGCCTCGGCCAATGGCCCGAAACACCCCTTTCCGCTCAACAACCTGCCTTACGGCGTGTTTTCGACCGACACGTTCGATCCGCGCTGTGGCGTGGCCATCGGCGACATGATCCTCGACATGCGCCGCGCCGAAGAGGCCGGGCTCGTCTCGCTCACCGACGATGCGCTTTTCGACGTGCCGTTCTGGAACGAGGTGATGGAGGAAGGCCCCGAGCTCTGGTCCGCGCTGCGCAAACGGATCACCCAGATCGTCGCCGAGGGCAGCCCCGACCGCGAGCGCGCCGAGCCGCTTCTGGTGCCACAAGCCGAGGCCGAGATGCACCTGCCCTTCCTCGTGGCAGAATTCACCGATTTCTACGCCGGCAAGCATCACGCCGTGAACGTGGGCACCATGTTCCGGGGCGCGGAAAATGCGCTGCCGCCCAACTGGCTGCATATTCCCATCGGTTATAACGGGCGCGCTTCTTCGGTGGTGGTGTCGGGCAGCGATGTGCGCCGCCCCTGGGGCCAGTTGAAATCGCCCGAGCATGACAAGCCCGCCTTCCTGCCCTCGCGCCGCTTCGATCTCGAACTGGAAATGGGCGCCATCGTGGGCACCGCCTCGGACGGCCCCGTGACGGTGGATGAAGCGTTCGAGATGATCTTTGGCTACGTGCTTTTGAACGACTGGTCGGCGCGCGACATCCAGGCCTGGGAATACCAGCCGCTGGGCCCGTTTCAGGCCAAGGCCACGGCGACCAGCATCAGCCCGTGGATCGTGACCGCCGCCGCGCTCGAACCGTTCCGCTGTGACACCCCCGAACGCGAGGTCGACCTGCTCGACCACCTCAAGGACACCGGGCCGATGCTCTATGACATCGACCTTGCCGTGAGCCTCGCGCCCGAGGGCAAACCGGCCACCGAGATCGCGCGCACCAATTACCGCGAGATCTATTATTCCTCGGCCCAGCAACTGGCCCATCACAGCACCTCCGGCTGCCCGATGACGCCCGGTGATCTTCTCGGCTCGGGCACGATCTCGGGGCCGACGAAGCCCGAGCGCGGCTCGCTGCTCGAACTCAGTTGGGGCGGGAAGGAGCCGCTCACGCTTGAGAGCGGCGAAAGCCGCACCTTCCTCGAAGATGGCGACACGCTCACGCTGTGGGGCGCGGCCCATGGCGATGGCTATACCATCGGCTTTGGCGAATGCACCGGCACGATCCTGCCCGCGCTCGACAATCCTTACGAACGCTAAGCCCTTCATCTTGCCCCAAATACTCCCGCCGGAGGCATCCGACACATCCACCGGCGGACCACTCGAAAGGAAACGCACGACATGGCCAAGAAATTCGCATCGCAAGGCGACATGACCGAAAAGAACATCACCTTCGACCAGATCGGCGAGGGGCTTTATGCCTTCACCGCCGAGGGCGATCCCAATTCCGGCGTCATCATCGGCGACGAGAGCGTGATGATCGTCGAGGCACAGGCCACCCCGCGCCTTGCCCACAAGGTGATCGAGAAGGTTCGCGAAGTCACCGACAAGCCGATTTCGCATCTCGTGATGACCCATTACCACGCCGTGCGCGTGCTGGGCGCCAGCGCTTACGGTGCGGGGCAGATCATCATGTCCGACACCGCCCGCGCCATGGTGGTCGAACGCGGACAGGAAGACTGGGACAGCGAATTTCAGCGCTTTCCGCGTCTGTTCGAGGGGCATGAGAGCATCCCCGGCCTGACCTGGCCCACCACGACGTTCAACGATTCGATGACCGTCTATCTCGGCAACCGCCGGGTGGACCTCATGCACTTGGGTCGCGCGCACACGGCGGGTGACATCGTGATCCATGTGCCGGATCAGAACGTGATGTTCACCGGCGATATCGTCGAATACCATTCGGCCTGCTATTGCGGCGACGGGCATTTCTCGGATTGGGGCGACACGCTCGACGCGATCAAGTGGTTCGATGTCGATGCCATCGCGCCGGGGCGTGGCGATGCGCTTGTCGGGCGCGAAATGGTCAATGCCGCGATCGAGAACACCCGCGATTTCGTCGAAAGCACCTACCGCCCCGCTGCCCGCGTCGCGGCCCGGGGTGGCACGCTCAAGGAGGCATGGGACGCGGTGCGCGCGGAATGCGACCCGAAGTTCAGCGAATACGCGATCTATGAACATTGCCTGCCCTTCAACGTGGCGCGCGCCTATGACGAGGCCCGCGGCCTTGACACCCCGCGCATCTGGACCGCCGCGCGCGATCTCGAAATGTGGGACGCGTTGCAGGGCTGATCCCGATTTTTCGCCGAAAAATCGCATGGGCCCGGTCTGACCCAGATCAAATGGTGCGCGTGGCTTTCATGGCATGATGGCCACGCCCCACCCCGGAGGAGACACCATGAACAAGATCTTCGAAATCCCGCTTTATGCCTATGAGCGATCGCCCGATCAGGACGCGCCCGCGCCGGTGCGCCACCCCGTCGTGGTGATCGGGGCCGGGCCGATCGGGCTGGCCGCCGCCATCGACCTCGCACAGGATGACGTGCCCGTCGTGGTGCTCGACGATAATGACAAGGTTTCATTCGGCAGCCGCGCCATCTGTTTCGCCAAGCGCCCGCTCGAGATCCTCGACCGGTTGGGCTGTGGTCACGAGATGGTGGAAAAAGGCGTGAAATGGGATGTGGGGAAGGTCTTTTTCGACACCCGCAAGGTCTTTGAATTCAACCTTCTGCCCGAAGACGGCCACGAATTTCCCGCCTTCATCAACCTGCAACAATATTATTTCGAGGAATACCTCGTGAACCGCGTCCGCCAATTGCAGGACGCGGGCAAGCCGATCGAGATCCGCGGCCAGAACCGGGTCGAGGCGATCGGCACCCATGACGATCACGTCAAGCTTGAGGTGGCCACGCCCGAGGATTCCTACACGCTCGAGGCCGATTGGCTCATTGCCTGCGACGGTGCGGGCTCGCCGACCCGCCGGATGCTGGGCCTCGATTTCGTCGGCCGCGTCTTCGAGGACAATTTCCTTATCGCCGACGTGGTAATGGAGGCCGATTTTCCCACCGAACGCTGGTTCTGGTTCGACCCGCCCTTCAACCGCGGCCAGTCGGCCCTCTTGCACAAGCAGCCCGACGGCGTGTGGCGGATCGACCTGCAACTGGGCTGGGACATCGACAAGGAAGAAGAGAAGAAACCCGAGAACGTCATCCCCCGGCTCAAGGCGATGCTGGGCGAGGATGTGGAATTCGAGCTGGAATGGGTGAGCATCTACACGTTCCAGTGCCGCCGGATGGAAAAGTTCCGCCACGGCCGGGTGATCTTTGCCGGTGACGCCGCGCACCAGGTTTCACCCTTCGGCGCGCGCGGCGCCAATTCGGGGGTTCAGGACACCGACAACCTGGTCTGGAAACTCAAGCTGGTGATCGAGGGCAAGGCGCCCGAGACGCTGCTTGAGAGCTATGACACCGAGCGTATCCACGGCGCGGACGAGAACATCCTCAACTCGACCCGCTCGACCGATTTCATCACCCCCAAATCCGAGATGAGCCGCATCCTGCGCGACGCGGTTCTGGATCTCGCCGAAGAGCATGACTTCGCCCGCCCGCTGGTGAACTCGGGGCGGCTTTCGGTGCCCTGCACCTATGACGGCTCGCCGCTCAACACCGCCGACGCGCTCGAGGACGGGCCCGCGCGCACCCGCCCCGGTGCGCCCTGCCCCGACGCGCCGCTGGTCGACGGGTTCCTGTTGCCGAAACTGGCGGGCAAGTTCACGCTCCTGACCATCGACGCCGACGCGCCCGATCATTTCGAGGAAAGCGGCATCGAGGTTACGCGCCTTGCCCTCTCGGTCAAGGACGACAAGAGCCTCGCGCTCAAGCAGCGCTATCTTGGTGTGGCACCGTCGGCGGTCTATCTCATCCGCCCTGATCAGCACGTCGCCGCGCGGCGCGAAAGCTGGAACGAGAACATATTCCGCACCGCGGTCCGCCGCGCCACCGGACAGGAGTGAGTGACCATGGCCGACCTGATCCTGACCCCCAATATCGACGGGCCCGACGATTTCTATGCCGATCTCCTGGCCGCGCATGAGGGCCTCTCCAAAGAGGAAAGCGACGCGCTCAACGCGCGGCTGATCCTCGTGCTGGCCAACCATATCGGCGACCGCAAAGCGCTGGCCCAGGCGATCACGGCGGCCAAGGCCAAGGACTGATCGCGACAAGGCACATGGTCGGGGGCGTCATCGCCCCCACCCTGCCCGCTTGACAATTCCCCCGCATACTCCTTTGCAATGACTTGCCGGGATTGTGCCTCGATGATATTGTTAACACATTAACGTATATGTGGGGGACCAGATGCGCTGGAGCGATTTTCCGAAATGGGGCACATGGCTCGGGGATTGGGCGGCGCGGTATCACGCGGGGCTGCGCGACCGGCCGGTGCGCGCCCGCACGAAACCCGGCGAGATTGCCGCCCAACTGCCGCAAAGCCCGCCGGAAGAGCCGCAACCCCTCGACGACGTGATCGCCGATTTCGAACGCATCGTCATGCCCGGCATGACTCATTGGCAGCACCCGCGCTTCTTCGCCTATTTCCCGTCGAACGCCGCGCCCGCTGCCGTTCTCGCCGACCAGATCGTCACCGTCATGGCCCCGCAATGCATGCTGTGGCAGACCTCTCCGGCGGCGACCGAGATGGAAACCCGCATGATGGACTGGCTGCGACAGGCCATCGCCCTGCCCGAGGCGTTTCAGGGCGTCATCCAGGATTCCGCCTCCTCGGCCACGCTGGCCGCGATGCTCACCTTGCGCGAACGCGCGCTCGGCTGGCAGGGCAACGAGGCGGGCCTCTCGGGCCAGCCCCGGCTGCGCGTCTATGCCAGCGCCGAGGTGCATACCTCGATCGACCGCGCGATCTGGGTCTCCGGCATCGGGCAGGAGAACCTCGTGCGCATCCCCACGACCGGCCCGTTGCGCGCAATGGACACCGAGGCGCTTGACGCCGCGATCCGCGCCGATCTCGCCGCCGGATACCGCCCCGCGGGCATCATCGCCTGCACCGGCGGCACCGGCACGGGCGCTTGCGACGACATCGCCGCGACCTGTGACGTGGCCGAGAAACACGGGCTTTTCACCCATGTCGACGCGGCCTGGGCCGGGGCGGCGATGATCGTGCCCGAGTTCCGCAGCCTCTGGGCCGCGGTGGAACGCGCCGACAGCGTGGTTCTGAACCCGCATAAATGGCTTGGTACGCAGTTCGACCTGTCGGCGCATTTCGTGAAATCGCCCGAGGACCTGACCCGCACGCTGGCGATCCAGCCGGAATACCTCAAGACCCACGGCGCCGACGGGGTCATCAACTATTCCGAATGGTCGGTGCCTCTGGGCCGCCGCTTTCGTGCGTTGAAACTCTGGTTCCTGATCCGCGCCTATGGCCTGACCGGCCTGCGGACGCGTATCCGCAACCATGTCGCATGGTCTGCGGCACTCTGTGAACGGCTGCGCGCCACGCCCGGCTTCGAGATCGTGACCGAGCCGGTGCTGTCGCTCTTCACCTTTCGCCACGCCCCCGAGGGCACGCGCGATACGGACGCGCACAACCTTGCGCTGGTCAATGCGATCAACGACGATGGCCGCATCTACCTGACCCAGACCCGCGTGAACGGCGCGCTTGTCATCCGCTTTCAGGCCGGACAGTTCGACGCCACCGAAGCGGATGTCGCCACCGCCTTTGACGTGATCACCGAGATCGCCGCCACCCTCAAGGAGTAAGCCATGCCCGCCCCCCTCAACCGTTTCAAGGCCGCCCTGAAAGAGGGCAAGATGCAATATGGCTGCTGGGCCAGCTTCGCCGACCCTTATGCCACGGAAATGCTGGCCAGCGCCGAATTCGACTGGCTGGTGATCGACGGTGAACACGCACCCAACGATCTGCAAACCATTTCGCAACAGGTCCAGGTGCTGCAACACGAACATTCCGAGGCGGTCGTGCGCATCCCCATCGGGCGCGACTGGATCATCAAGCAGGTGCTCGACACCGGATGCCAGACGATCCTCGTGCCGCTCGTGGAAACCGGTGAACAGGCCGCGGAGCTGGCCCGCGCCATGCGCTACCCGCCGCAGGGCAATCGCGGCATGGGCGGCGCCGGTGCCCGGGCCACCCGTTTCGGGGCAATCCGCGATTACGTTTCCACCGCCAACGATCAGGTCTGCCTGCTGGTGCAGGTCGAAACCGTGAAGGGACTCGAAAACCTCGACTCGATTCTCCAGGTCGAGGGAGTCGATGGCGTTTTCATCGGCCCGGCCGATCTTTCGGCTGACATGGGCCACCCGGGCGATTCCGGTGCCCCCGAAGTGAAGGAAGCGATCCGCGACGCCCTCGGCCGCATCAACGCCTCTGACAAGGCGGCGGGAATCCTGGCCGTCGATGACACGGTGGCGCAGCAATATGCCGAATGGGGGGCACAGTTCCTCGCCGTGGGCATCGACGTGCTGATGCTGGTGAGCCGCGCGCGCAAGACCATCGCCCGCTGGCGCGAAAGGGACTGAGGGCGCACGCTGCGTTAACCACTTGCGTTAACCTTTTGGCAAGCATTACCCGGCAGCCGCGTGGCAGCCGGGCGGTGTACGCATATCACCCCGCCGGTCTTGCGCCGAAAAATCGCGTTAACCCCACCGTGCGCACCCCTTCCCTAAATATACGCAAAACCCTAGACTGGGGAAAATTTTGCGCGCAAAGGGTCAGATTTTCCATGGCAGGCCAGACCGAGACCATCATCGCCGCCGTTCTCGCGGATATCGACGCAGGCCGTCTCAACCCCGGCGATTCGATCGACGAACAGATGCTGATCGACGCCCACGGCGTCTCGCGCACCCCCGTCCGCGAGGCGATGATCCAGCTTGAAACCGCGGGGTTGATCACCCGCCACCCGCGCAAGGGCGCTACCGTCTTTCGCCCCACGCTCGAGGAATTCCTCGCCATTCTCGAGGTCCATGCCAAGCTCGAGGGACAGGCCGCGGGGCTCGCGGCGCGGCGGCTGTCGAAATCCCATGCACGCGCGCTCGAAGCCGCCACCGCCGCCTGCGAAGCCCACGCCGCCACCCATGGCGATGCAGAGCCCGATCTCTATTATCAACTCAATCTCGACTTTCACCGCAGCGTGGCAGAGGCGGCGGGAAACCCGTTCCTGCTCGACATGATCAAGACCAACGCGCGCAAGCTGATGGCCTATTACCGGGCGCGCTATCATTACGCGGGGGTGATCGGCACGTCGGCGCGCGAACATCGCGAGATTGCCACCCTGATCGCCGATCGCCGCGCCGCCGAGGCCGAAGCGGCCATGGCCCGCCATGTCAGTTTCGATCATGTGACAGCCATGGACCTGCTTGCCGCGCTTGCATGAAGATTACGCGATATCCGATTGCTTATGCTCTAGAAATCGCGCGATCCACTCCGCCGTTTCGGCCATGTCGGGCGATGTACCCAGTGACGCATGCGCCCGGGCCGTGATCTCGGGGCCAAGCTCGTCGGCCAGCTCCTCGATCAGGGCGGCCACGAATTCCGGTTCCATCTCGGGGTGGTACTGTGTCGTCATCACGCCATCGCCGACCACGAATCCCGCTATTGGACAGCCCGGGCCGGTGGCGATCACCTCCGCCCCTTCGGGCAGTTGCAAGACCTGTTCGGAATGGCTGGCATAGATCGGCATTGTCCGCCCGTCGGTGAATGTCACCTCGACCTGTCCGAAGACCCAGCCGCCCGGGTTCGCCCCCACCGTGCCGCCAAGTGCGGTGGCGATCACCTGGTGCCCGAAACAAGCCCCGAAAAGCGGGATGCCCGCCGCGATGATCTCGCGCACCAATGCCTCGAGCCGCGCCACCCAATCGGCGCCGGAATTGACCGAGGCGGGCGAGCCGGTGATCATCACCCCGTCGACCCTGGCGAGGGTTTCGGGGAACACCCCGTCCTTGACCGGGTAGACCACAAACTCCCATCCGGGCCGCACACGCCGCATCATCGCCGGAAATTTCTCGCCATCCATGGGCCAGCGATGGGCAAAATCGCTCTCGTCGGTGTTGGTCATCAGGATCGCGATGCGCATGGCGGATTTCCTTTGCATATTTACTGCATTTTACAATATACTTAACAGGTCAACAACACGAATCCATTGCGGGAGGTGCCGAACGTGACCATCTGGACCCCGACCGATGACGGCCATGCCGACCTCACCAGCCACGACAGCTTTGCCAAGGGCGCGCCGCACAACACCTTTGCCCGCCTACGCCGCGACGATCCCGCGCACTGGACCACCTATGACCAGGGCGAGGATTTCTGGTCGATCACCCGCAATGCCGACATCACCGAGATGAACCGCAACACGGCCGTGTTTTCCTCGGCCCGTGGCATCCGGATGGAGGATCAGAGCTACGAGGAATACCTCGCCCGGCGCACGTTCCAGGAGACCGATCCGCCCGAACACATGATGACCCGCATCAAGGTGGCCAAGGCGTTTTCCAAACCCGTGATCGCACAATTCGAAGAGGATATCCGCAAACTTTGTGACGAAATCCTTGACGAAGCGCTCGCCCAGGACAGCTTTGACGCAACGAAAGAGATCGCCCGACAACTGCCGATGCGGATGCTGGGCCGCATTCTCGGCCTGCCCGACGAAGACCTGCCATGGCTGGTGGAAAAGGGTGACGCGCTGATCGCCAACACCGACCCGGATTTCACCGATCATGTCCTCGACCAGATGATGACGGACGAGTTTCGCATGATGCCGTTCAACTCGCCCGCCGGGGCGGAACTCTTTCAATATGCAAAGAAACTCATGGCCGACAAGGACGCCTCGGGCGACACTTCGGGTGTGCTGCACATGATCCGCCAGCCCGCCAGGGATGGCAGCGTGATCACCGAAGAGGAGTTTCGCAACTTCTTCTGCCTGCTCGTTGCCGCGGGCAACGACACCACACGCTATTCCATCGCCGCGGGCATCCAGGCCATGTGCCATCAGCCCGAACTCATCGAACAGATGCAGGCGGGCGGCGACATCTGGGACACCGCGCCCGACGAGATCATCCGCTGGGCCACGCCCGCGATATATTTCCGCCGCACCGCGATGCAGGATTACGAGTTGCACGGCAAGACGATCCGCGAAGGCGACAAGGTGCTGTTCTGGTGGGCCTCGGCCAATCGCGACGAGGCCACGTTCGACGACCCGTTCCGCGTCGATCTGTTTCGCAGCCCCAACAAGCACCTGAGCTTCGGCCAGGGGGGCCCGCATGTCTGTCTTGGCATGTGGCTGGCGCGGCTCGAAGTGCGGGTGCTGTTCCAGGAACTGGCCAAACGCATCAAATCGGTTCAGGCTGACGGCGATCACGAATTCCTGCGCTCGAATTTCGTGGGCGGGATCAAGAAACTGCCGGTGCGGATCACACGCGCGTAAAAGGGCAGACCATACGGGGAGACCACCATGCAAGACCGCCTGCGCGCGATATTCTGCGACCATCTTTCGATCGTCCGGGGCAAATACCTGCCCCATTCCAAGATCGCCGACTCCGGCACGCGGTTCTGCCGCTCGACCTTTGGCGT
Organism: Aquicoccus porphyridii; assembly: GCF_008369105.1. Lineage (GTDB taxonomy): Bacteria > Pseudomonadota > Alphaproteobacteria > Rhodobacterales > Rhodobacteraceae > Aquicoccus > Aquicoccus porphyridii. The sequence continues at coordinate 610,219 of NZ_VINQ01000001.1, forward strand.
GCATTACGACAAGGATCTGCTCGACGCGCCGGGCGCGATGATGATGCAGGGCCTGCCCGACATGGAGCTGCGTTGGCGCCATGACGAGATCCGCGCAAGCTGGGACGAACGCACCCAGATCGTGATCGGCGATCTTTACGATGACGCGGGCGCGCCGCTGGGCCTGTGCCCGCGCGGGGCGTTGAAGCGGGCGGTGGGCGACTGGCGCAAACGCGGTCTCAATCCCAAGGTCGGGATCGAACTGGAATGCTTTGCCCTGCAAGCCGATGACGAGGGCCGCCTTGCCCCCTATGACGCGCCCGGCGGCGTGGTCTATGGCACCGGGCCGATGACCGATCCGCTGCGCTTCAACGATGCGATCTGGGACATGGCCGAGCAGCTCGGTTTCAACCTCGAAATGATCACCGCCGAGTTCGACAGCCCGCAATTCGAATACGTGCTGACCTTTGACGATGCGGTGAAGGCGGTGGATGATATCGTGCTTTTCCGCCTGATGGCGCGCGAGATCGCGCTTGAACACGGGATAATCCTCAGCTTCATGCCAAAGCCCATTGCCGAGGCCGGCGGATCGGGCATGCATGTCAACTTTTCCTTCACCGAAGAGGATGGTGGCAACGCGCTCTCGTCCGGTCCGCGTGGCGGGCCCGAGCATATGAACGACCTGGCGCGCGGCTGTCTTGCCGGTCTTCTGCATCATCACAAGGGTCTTGCCGGCCTCATCGCGCCCACCGCGAATTCCTATCAGCGGCTTCAGCCCGGATCGCTCTCGGGGTTCTGGCAGAACTGGGGCGGCGATCACCGCAACGTCACCACGCGCATTTCCTCCGAAGGGGGGGCCAAGGCGCGGCTTGAACATCGCATGGCCGATGCCAGCGCCAACCCCTATACGGCCACGGCGGCCGTGCTTCAGGCCGCGCGCCTCGGCGTCGAGAACGGCTATGACCTGCCCCCGATCGAGACCGGCGACGGGTTCGACAACACCGACGCCAAGGAAAGCACCGCCATCGACCTGCGCGGCGCCATTGCCGATCTCAAGGCCGACGGCGCGCTCTGCGCGGCGGTGGGGCCGCTTTTGTGCGACAACCACATCTACATGAAGGAGAAAGAGGTGAAGAAGACCAAGGATCTCGAAGGCGACGCGCTGCGCGATTTCTATGTCTATTTCGTCTGACCAGAAGGAAGGTTCATGAAAGTCACCTGGAAACTCCCCGATGGCGGCGAGAAGACCGCCCAAGTGGAAAACGGCACCTCGATGATGCAGGCCGCCGTCGACAACAACGTGCCCGGCATCATCGGCGAATGCGGCGGCACGCTTTCCTGTGCGACCTGCCATGTCTATGTCGATGATGCGTGGGCCGACCAAACGGGCGGTGCGGATGATTTCGAGGATGCGATGCTCGACGTGGCCGAGGCCGAGCGCCGCGCCACGTCGCGCCTCAGTTGCCAGATCGAGGCCGACGACGCCCTCGACGGGCTGGTCCTGATCGTGCCACAGCCCTGAGGCGCGGGTCAGTAAAGCAGGTTCAGCACCAACATCGACACGACGAGAAACAGCGCCGTCATCACCCCGCCCGAGCGCACGAAATCGGCCACCTTGTAGCCCGCAGGCCCCATGATCAGCGCATTGACCTGATGCGTGGGGATCAGGAAGGAATTCGAGGTCGAAATCGCCACGGTGAGCGCGAAAATCGCCGGATCGCCGCCCGCGGCAACGGCAATCGACACCGCAAGCGGCACCAGCAGCACCGTGGCCCCCACGTTCGACATCACCAGTGTGAACACCGTCGCCAGAACGGCCACGCCGACCTGAAGCGCCCAGACCGGCCAGCCATCCAGCAGCCGCAGCACCTGATGCGCGATCCAGTCGGCGGTGCCGGTGGCCTGCACCGCGTGGCCGAGCGGAATGAGGCTCGCCAACAGGAACACTGTCTGCCAACTGACCGCCTCATAGGCCTCGTCGATGCGCAGCACACGCGAGGCGATCATCCCCGCCGCCCCCACCAGAAGCGCAAGCGACAGCCGCACATCGGTGAAAATCACCAGGAACAACGCCACGAGGAAAAAGAACAGCGCCCACCCGACCTTTTGCGGGCGCAGCTCCTCGCGCGGGAAATCCGATGTCACCACCACGAAATCGCGCCCCCGGGCCAGCCGTGCCAGAGCGTCCCAGGCGGTGAACACGGCCAGCGTGTCACCCTCCTGCAGGCGCACGTTCAGGATATCGTCGGCCTTGTGCTCATGCGTTTCAACAAGCGACAGCGTCTCGCCCTGCCGATGCACCGCCAGAAGCGACAGGCCATAGGTCCGCCGCAGCGCCAGTTCCAGCGGCGTCTTGCCGATCACCGCGCTGCCCGGCGGCACGACGACCTCGCCGACCCCGGTGACGGTAGGGGCGAAATCATCGGCAAAGACGTCGAGATCGGTCAGAACCTCAAGCCCATACCAGCCCGCCACCTCCTCGATCACCCGGCGGCGTCCCAGGATTGCCAGCCGACAGGGCGTCTGGATCTTTGTCGCCACCGGCGGCGTCATCCAGCGCCGCCCGCCATGATAGGAGCCGATGATATAAAGGTTATGCGCGAGCATGATGTCGCGAAACTCCTGCCCCTCAAGCAGGTTTCCGGCCGGCACGACCACCTCGATGATGTCGGATTTGAGGCCATAGGTCGACTTGAGATACTCGCCCATCGCCTGCCCCGACGTGCGATCATCGCTGGTGCCGCGGCTGGGCAACACCCAGCGCCCGAAAACCATGAAATAGAGAACCCCGGTCGCCACGAGGGCAAGCCCCACGGGCGTCACCGAAAACAGGCCGAACCGCTCCATCTGCTGGGATGCGGGCAGGGTCTCGTTGGCACTGAGGATCAGGTCGTTCAGAAGGATCAGCGGCGACGAGCCGACAAGCGTCATCGTCCCGCCCAGAATCGCGCAAAACCCCATCGGCATCAGCAACCGCGACAGCGGCAGCCCGGTGCGCACCGAAATCCGGCTGACCACCGGCAGGAACAGCGCCGCCGCGCCCACGTTCTGCATGAAGGAGGAAATCAGCCCCACCGTGCCCGATATGATCGGGATGATCCGCGCCTCGGTCCGCCCGCCATAGCGCAGGATGACCGCCGCCACCTTGCTCATCAGCCCGGTCCGGTCGAGCCCCGCCCCGATGATCATCACCGCGATGATCGAGATCACCGCGTTCGACGAAAACCCCGCGAAAAGATGCCGCTCATCGGCCAGCCCGCCCAGCCCGGGAAACTGGCTCAGCACCCCCAGCAGCACCATCATCAGGATCGCGGTCACGTCGATGCGGAAAACCTCGGTCACGAATAACGTCACCGTCAGCGCCAGAACCCCGAGCACGACCATCATCTCAACGGTCAGCACGATCGGATCCATCAGGCGCCCTCCCTCTCATTCACGGATCAGAATATGGTCTTGAGGCCTGACCGCAAAACAATTTCTTCCCGTTTTGTCGGAACCGCGACACAAAAAGGAAAGGCAGGTCCGGAACGCGCCACTTGCGACAGATGATGGTGCGCCCAGTATCGCGCAGGCAAGAAATTGGACAGCCAGAGGCAAGGCCCCCGCTATATTCGCGGCCAAATGAAAGCCGAGACCCACACGCTTCATCTTGCCCCAAATACTCCGGCCGGAGGCGGCCGGCGAGAGATACTGCGCGCCTGAAAGGCGCTCATTTTCGAAACGCTCGCTCAGACGCGCAAGATGATCACCGCCCCCCGCTAATCCACGATAATCTCCGGCCCCATCAGCGAATTGGGCAGGAAGGTCGATATCCACGGTATGTATGTCACCAGGATCAGGAAGACGAAAAGCACCGCGAGAAACGGCAGCGCCGCGCGAACCACCGCCATCATCGGCATCCCCGCCACGCCCGACGTGACAAAGAGGTTGAGCCCGACCGGCGGCGTGATCATCCCGATTTCCATGTTGACCACCATGATGATCCCGAGGTGGATCGGGTCGATCCCCAGCTCGATCGCGATCGGAAAGACCAGCGGCGCCACGATCACAATGAGGCCCGAAGGCTCCATGAACTGCCCGCCGATCAGCAGGATCACGTTGACCGCGATCAGGAACATGATCTTGCCAAAGCCCGCCTCCAGCATCACGCTCGCGATCTTCTGCGGGATCTGCTCGTCAGTCAGCACATGCTTGAGGATCAGCGCGTTGGCGATGATGAACATCAGCATGATGGTGAGCTTGCCCGCATCGAGAAGCGTGCGGCGCGTGTCTTCATGCCAGAACACGGTGACCAGCGCCTGCGGCCTTTGCCAAAGGCTCTTGCGCGGCTGCCCGTCGCGCGCGGCCAGCGGCCCCATGTCGCGATAGACGAAGACCGCGATCAGGAAGGCATAGACCGAGGCCACGGCCGCCGCCTCGGTGGGCGTGAAGATCGCCGATGTGAGACCGGGAATACCATAGATCCCCACCATGATGATCACGATCAGCATGAGTCCCCAAAAGGCATCGGCGAAAGAGGCGAAAATCTCGCGCCAACCGGCCCATTCGCCCTTGGGCATGTTGCGGATGCGCGCGATCACATAGATCGCGATCATCAGCATCAACCCCGCCATCAGCCCCGGGATGACACCGGCCAGGAACATCCGCCCGACCGAAACATCGGTGGCGCTGGCATAGACCACCATCACGATCGAGGGCGGGATCAGGATGCCCAGCGTGCCCGCGTTACAGATGACACCGGCGGCGAAATCGCGGGTATAGCCCGCCTGCCGCATCGCGGCGATCACGATCGTCCCGATCGCCACCACCGTCGCGGGCGACGACCCCGACAGCGCGGCGAACATCATGCAGGCGAACACCCCCGCAATGGCAAGACCGCCGCGCAGATGCCCGACACAGGCAATCGAGAACCGGATGATCCGCTGTGCCACACCGCCCGTCGACATGAAGCTCGATGCCAGGATGAAGAACGGGATCGCCAGAAGCGTGTAATGCCCCGCCATCGCCTGGTAGAGCGATTGCGCCACCGAGGCGAGCGAGGTTTCGGAAAAGGCCAGCAGGAAGATGATCGAGCTGAGTCCGAGCGATACCGCGATCGGCACCCCGATCAGCAAGAGGCCGATCACCATTGCGAAAAGAATGACCACGTCCATGGGTTCAGCCTTCTTTGTGTTGTGTGGCGGCGTCGTCCACCGCCTCTTCCGCCTCGTGACTCACGATGAGCGAAGCGCGCGTGCCGCGCAGGATCTCGACCGTTGCCTGCACAAAGCGGAACAACAGCAGCGCGATGCCGATCGGCAGGATCGCATAGGGGATGAAGCGCGGCATCTTCTCATAGGCTTCGCCCTCGTTGAACACATCGTCCATCCAGCCGAGCCATGACGGTATCGGGATCTGCTCGGTCTCGTACCAGGCCTGATCGCGGCTGTCGGCGAAACCGGTCGGGAACCAGCGCCCCGTGGTCCCGTCGAACCCGGCAAAGGGCGCCCAGTAATCCCATGCCCCCTTCATCAGAAGCGCGGCATAGACCACGCAGACCAGCGCCGCGATGACCACCAGGACCCGCCGCTTGCCCGTGGACACGATATTGAGGATCGCATCGACCCCGAGATGGGACGAGATCTTCACACCATAGGAAATCCCGAACAGGACCAGCCACGCGAACAGCACCAGCGTGACCTCAAGCCCCCACAGGATCTCGGTCGGCAGGCGCATGCCCGTGGCCGCCTCGACCCAATCCCCGATGAAGGAGTTGAACACATAGCGCACGACGACATTGGCAAATGTCAAAAGCGCCATGACCCCCAGCAGAAACGCGATCAGGTTTTCCTCGATCCTGTCGATCACCTGGCCGACCCGCCCCTGCGGGTTCGGATGCACCGATCCTGACATGGCTTTCTCTCTCCCTGAAATCCGGTTTCCCGGCACCGATGCGCCGCGCTCCGCGCGCGCGCGTTGGCGGTTTGCCGGGGTCCGGTCACGTTTCCGCGCCGGGCCCCGGCCCCGTTTCGAGCCGAAGGCTCAGTTCATCTCGTTGAACTCTTGCGCCGCGGCGATGTTCTCGGCGCCCACATCGGCCTCGAACTCGGCCCAGACCGGCTTCATCACGTCAACCCAGGCCTGGCGTTGCTCGTCGGTCAGTTGCCGCACCTCGCCGCCTGCGTCGATGATCGCCTGCTTGGCCTCCTGGTTGACCTTGGCGGATTCGGCGTTGCGCGTCTCGGTCACCTCGCGCAGGATCGTGGACAGTTGATCGCGCACATCGTCGGGCAGGCTGTCCCACCAGTCGACACCCGTCACCACCATGTAGTCGATGATGCCATGGTTGGTTTCGGTGATGCCATCCTGCACCTCGAAGAATTTCTGGCCATAGATGTTCGACCACGTGTTCTCCTGGCCGTCGACAACGCCGGTCTGAAGCGCGCCATAGACCTCGGAAAAGGCCATCGGCTGCGGGCTCGCGCCCAAGGCACGCATCTGCGCCACCAGCACGTCCGAGGTCTGCACCCGGAATTTCAGCCCCTTGGCGTCGTCGGGCGTCATCAGCGGCTTGTTGGCCGAGATCTGCTTCATGCCGTTGTGCCAGAACTCCAGCCCCAGAAGCCCGCGGCGGGTCATCGATTCCTTCATCGCCTGGCCGGTTTCCGACGTCTGGAACGCATCCACCGCGTCGATGTTCTTGAACATGAAGGGCAAATCGAAGATGCGGTATTTCTTGGTGAACTTCTCGAATTTCGACAGCGACGGCGCGGCCATCTGCACATCGCCCTGAAGTATCGCCTCGAGCACCTGGTCGTCATTGTAGAGCGTCGAGTTGGGGAAAACCTCCATACAGGCCTTGCCGTCCATCTCCTCGTTCACGCGCTCTTGCAAGAGCGACGCGGCGATGCCCTTGGGGTGCTTGTCGGTGTTGGTCACATGGGCGAACTTGATGACGATCTCGCCATCGTCACAGGCGGCCATCGCGGCCCCCCCGGTCACGCTCAGCGCCATCGCCGTTGCGGCAGCAGTCATGAATTTCATATCTTTTCCTCCCGAAAATTAATCACACAGCCCGCAAACCGGGCAGATGCCGCATGTTCACGATCGCGTGTTTTTCAGGCAAGTGTTGATCCGGATTGACTGTTGGGGCCAAAGAAATCACCGTTTTTCCGTGGGTTAGCTCGAAATTCTCACATGGCGGCGCACCGCTACGGGCCGTCCTGTGCCATTCGCCGCACAGCGGTCACGCCATCTGTGCGAAAATCCGCACAAGATTTTCTTCCCGATTCTCCCTTCATCTGACCGAAAAATACCTCGGGGAGCGCGAGGGGCTGGCCCCTCGCTCCTGCGCCATCGGCCCAGCACCACCCTCAGCGACGGTAATCCTCGGGCTTGATCCCATAGCGTGCCAGCTTGTCGTAAAACGTCTTGCGCGGCAGCTTGAGCGCCTCTGCCGCCGCGCTCGCCCGGCCCTTCTGCCGCCCCAGTGCCGCGATCAGGAGCGAGCGTTCGACCCGCGCCAGTTGCTCGGCCAGTCCCAGGTCTCCCGCCTCCGGCACCTCGTCGGGCATGCCCAGAACGAAACGCATCGCCGCACTCATCAGCGCGCGCGCATTGCCCGGCCAGTCCTGCGCCATCAGTCCGGCCAGATGCTCGGGCGCGATCTCGGGCACCGGCAACCCGGCCTGCTCGGCGGCCTGCGCCACGTATTGGCGAAACAGCACCGGGATATCCTCGGGCCGCTCGCGCAGCGCCGGGATATGCACCCGCATCACGTCCAGCCGATAGAACAGCTCGGCGTTGAGCCGGCCCGCCTCGACCAGCGCGCGCAGATCCCCGCTCGATCCGGCGATGACCCGGATATCCGCCCCCTCGCCCAGCCGTTCCAGCGCCGCGAACTGGGTCTCGCGCGGCATCTCCTGCACCTCGTCGAGAAACAGCGATCCACCCTCGGCGCCACGCCACAGGTCGGCCAGCGCCTCCGCGCTCAGCCCCGCCGCGGGGCGCTTGACGAACGGCCCGCCCGCCACCGGGCTCATCAGGTGGACCACCTCGGCCACCTTGGGAATGCCGCTCCCCGGTGGCCCGCTGACCAGGATTTCGCCGCCCCCCGCCCGCGCCACCGACCGCACCCGCGCGCGCAGGGCCTCGGCCTTGTCGGAATGGCCGAACAGCAGCCGCGCCGCCGGATCGCCGGTTTCAAGCTGCGCCTTGAGGCGACGGTTTTCCAGCACCAGCGCGCGGGTTTTCAGCGCCCGCTCCACCTCGGCCAGGAACTCGGCGGGGGCACAGGGTTTTTCCAGGAACCCGAACGCCCCCTGTTCCATCGCCCGAACCGCCATCGGAATGTCGCCCTCGCCGGTCAACAGGATCACCGGCAACTCCCGGTCCACCGCACGCGCATGATCGAGAAGGTGGAACCCGTCACGCCCCGGCATCCTGATGTCGCTGATCACCACGCCGGCAAATCCGGGGGTGATATGGTCCTTGGCCTCGATGAAACTGCCCGCCATGACCGGCTCGCACTCGCCCAGTTCCAGCGTCTGGCGCATTGCCGCGCGCACCGCCGCATCGTCATCGACAAACAGAACCCTGCGCGTCACGCCGCCGCCTCCTTCTGCTCGCTCCAATGGTCAAGTTCGACGGTAAACACCGCGCCCCGGCCCTCTGCCGCGTTCTTGCCGGTGATGTCGCCGCCAAAGCTCTGCACCAGACCATAGGAGATCGACAGGCCAAGGCCCATCCCCTCACCGCTGCCCACCTCCTTGGTGGAATAGAACGGCTCGAACATACGTTCGGGATCGGCAATGCCCGGCCCGGTGTCACGCACCGCCACCCGCGGTCGCGGGCCATCCTCGATCGCCACCATGATCCGCCGCGGCTCGGTCTGGTCCGCCATCGCGTCGGCGGCATTGTTGATCAGGTTGACAAAGACCTGTCCCAGCCGCACCTCGCCGCCGCGCACCGCGATCGGGTCGGGCGGACGTGTCCAGGTCAACTCCACCCCCTCGGTGGCCAGCCGCGTCTCGGTCAGTTCGACCGCCTGCGCCACCACCTGCACCAGATCGACCCGGCCCATCGGTTCGCTTTCGTTGCGGGCAAAGGCGCGCAGGTTGCGGATGATGCGCGCCGCCCGTGCCGCCAGCGCCGAGATCCGGCCCAGGTTCTCCACCGCCACATCCGACCGCCCGCGCTCAAGGAAGGCCGCGCCATTCTCGGCGAATTGCTGGATCGCCATCAGCGGCTGGTTCAACTCGTGGCTGATCCCCGCACTCATCTGCCCCAGCGCCGAGAGCTTGCCCGCCTGCACAAGATCGGCCTGCGCGCGCCTCAACTCCCCGGTGCGCGCCTCGACCCGCGCCTCGAGCAACCGGTTGGCCTGCGCCAATGTCCGCCGCCGCTCCATCGCGAGGAACAGAAGCGCGCCAAAGGCCAGCCACAGCGCCGCGAAGACCGCCATCTGCAACCCGGCCAGCCGCCGCGCCGGGGCCACGTCGATCAGCGCCTCGGCGGTCAGCCCGATCACCGGCAGATCACGTTCGAGATGCAGGATTTCACCCGGGATGTAGGGGCCCCAATCGACCTGCCAGAATTCCAGCCCGCCACGCTCGCGGCTGGAAAAGCGCGGGGCTTCGCCTTCGGGCGGGGCCAACCCGGGCCTGCCCGCCTCACGGCGCCAGAAAAGCAGCTCCGAGCGGTTGGTGACGAACACGCGCCCCTCCGCATCGGTGAACAGCACCGCCGGGCGCGATCCGCGCCATTCGCGCTCCAGCTTGTCCAGATCGACCACCACGACCAGCGCGCCCTCGATCCGGCCATCGTCACCGAATCGCGGCGCGGCATAGAAATAGGCGCGCCGCTCCTCGGCCCCGTAGAGCCCCAGCCCCCAACCCAGCGCACCATGCCCGGCCCGCTCGACCCAGGGCGCGCGCAGGTGTTGCTCGGGCCACGCCGCATCCGCCTGCGCCAGCACCCGACCCGCGTTGTCCAGATGGATGAGGTTGAGCGCCGCCGTCTTGTCCGAGGCCGACAACAGCAGCGCCTCGGCCGCCGCCCGGTCCCCCGCACCCAGAACCGGGTGCGGCGCCATCAGCACCGCCATTTCCTGGTAGCGTTGCAACTGGCTGGTCAGCCGGTCGGCGGCCAGGGCAAGATCGGCCTGCCCCCGCCGCGCCACCTGCTCGAGCGCCTGGCTCAGCGCATAATGGTAGACCCCCGCGCTCATCCCCGCCACAACGGCGAGAAAGCCAAGCGCCGCAAGCGCACGTCCGGTCATACCACGTTCCATCGCCCCTTTTACCTCGCCGCCGCCAGACTTGAACAGCATCCGCGACGGATGTCGCCCCTCACAGCGGCAACGCCACCGTCGACTTGATCTCCTCCATGCTCAACAACGCGGTCACGTTATGCACCTTCACCTCTGAAATCAGCGCCTGGTAAAAGGCATCATAGGCGCGCGCGTTCCTGACCCGCACCTTCAGGATATAATCGATATCGCCCGCCAGCCGGTGCGCCTCCTGCACCTCGGGCCGATCGCGCAGCGCCTGGAGGAACGCCGCCTGCCACTCTGCCTCGTGCTCGCTGGTGCGGATCAGGACGAAGAAACAGGCCTCGAATCCCAGCGCCTCGGCATCGAGCAACACGGTCTGCTGCCGGATCACCCCGCCCTCGCGCATCTTCTTCACCCGATTCCACACCGGCGTCTTCGACGAGCCCACGCGCCGCGCGATTTCGTCCAGTGACTGCCCCGCGTCGCGTTGCAGTTCGACAAGGATTTTCCTGTCCAGCTCGTCCAGTCGGGCCGCCATTCCCGCGTTCTCCTCATTTTCCGAATAAACCTGTCCTTGAGACCTGTTTACGAAACCATTTTCCTTATTCTCTCGCATATCTGGCGGAGAATGGGAATAATTTCCTATGTTGAGGGGAGAGAAAAGTGATCGTCCAGGAGGCCACCATGTCTGACCCTGTCTACAAGATCGTCACCGCCAATGCACTCACTTCCGGCGATGTCGTCTATCTCACCGGTTCCGACGACTGGAGCCCCGAAATCGTCGAAGCCGAATTCATCGACGATGCCGAACACGCCGAATCCCGCCTCGTCGCGGCACAGCGCCAGACCCACCTCGTGGTCGGGCCCTATCTTGCCGATGTCACGATCACCGCGAACGGCCCCGTTCCCGTCACCCGCCGCGAAGCCCTGCGCGCCTCCGGCCCCTCGATCGCCTTTGGCGCCGAGAGCGCATCACGACCCACCGCCATCGCCGCCGAGTAACCCGAATCCCCCCGGACCCGAACGGAGCCAAACCATGCCGCTCGACAGCTATCTTGCCACCCGCAGCGCCCAGTTCCGCGCCCAGGTCGCCCGCCGCCTCGATGGTGCGCTCACCGAAGAGGAATTCCGTCCCCTGCGGCTGATGAACGGGGTCTATCTCCAGCTTCACGCCTACATGCTGCGCGTCGCCATCCCCTATGGCACGCTGAACAGCGATCAGTTGCGCGCGCTGGCCTTTATCGCCGAGCGCTGGGACCGTGGCTATGGCCATGTCACCACCCGCCAGAACATGCAGTTCAACTGGCCGCGCCTCGTCGACATTCCCGACATGCTCGATCACCTCGCAGGCGTCGGCCTGCACGCGATCCAGACCTCGGGCAACACCATCCGCAACGTCACCGCCGATCCCTTCGCCGGGGCCGCAGCGGACGAAATCGCCGATCCCCGTCCCGTGGCCGAGCTCATTCGTCAATGGTCGACCGACCATCCCGAGTTCCAGTTCCTCGGACGCAAGTTCAAGATCGCGGTTTCCGGCGCGGCCGAGGATCGCGCCGTGCTCAAGGCGCATGATCTCGCCATCCGCATCCGCGAAGAGGACGGCGTGCGCGGCTATGAAGTCCTCGTCGGCGGCGGCCTCGGGCGCACGCCGATGGTCGGCCAGACCCTGCACCCGTTCCTGCCCGCCGCCGATCTTCTGCCTTATATCGAGGCGGCGCTGGCCACCTACAACCTGCTCGGGCGGCGCGACAACAAGTACAAGGCCCGGATCAAGATCGCCGTTCACGAACACGGGATCGACGAGATCCGCCGCCTGACGGACGAAGAATTCGCCCGCCGCCGCCCCGCCTTTCACGGCGCGGACCAGGCACTCCTGCGCGATCTCGAACGGCAATTCGCCCTGCCCCCCCTCGTGGCACAAGACGACGCGGCCTATCACGCCGCCCGCAACGCCGATCCCGGTTTTCGCAGCTTCACCGACACCAACCTCGCGGCGCACAAGGTGCCCGGCCATGCCATCGTGACGGTTTCGCTCAAACCGATCGGCGGCATCCCCGGCGACATCACCACCGCGCAGATGCGCGCGCTGGCCGACATGGTCGACACCCACGCTTACGGCGAATTGCGCTTCACGGCTGAGCAGAACATCGTCCTGCCGCATGTCCCCCTTGCGGCCCTGCCCGAGCTCTACAAGGGCCTGCTTGCCCAGGGCCTCGCCACCGCCAATGCCGGTCGCGCCTCGGATATCGTGGCCTGCCCCGGGCTCGATTACTGCTCGCTGGCCACCGCCCGCTCGATCCCGCTGGCGCAGCAACTCTCCGAGATGCTCGACCGCACCGGGCTCGACGCCGATCTTGGCAAGCTCAAGATCAAGATCTCGGGCTGCATCAACGCTTGCGGGCATCACCACCTGGGCCAGATCGGCATTCTCGGGCTCGACAAGCGCGGCGTGGAATCCTACCAGATCACGCTGGGCGGCACCGACGGTGATGCCCTCGCCATCGGCGAGCGCACCGGGCCGGGTTTCTCGGCCGACGAGATCGTGCCGGCCATCGCCCGCCTGCTCGACGCCTATCTCGAGCTGCGCGAGGACGAGGACGAAAGCTTCCTCGCCGCCTATCAGCGCCTTGGCCCCGACCCGTTCAAATCCGCGCTCTATGAAAGCTGATCCGATGCTTCATCTTGCCCCAGATACGCCCGCCGCAGGCACTCGCGTTCTCCACCCGCGCAGCCTTGACGTGCTGAACGCCCATTTCGCCACCCGGCCCGCCGAGGAACTGCTCGATTATGCGCTCTCGGGCGCGCTGGGCCGGATCGCGCTGGTCTCGTCCTTCGGCGCCGAATCCGCAGTGCTTTTGCACATGGCCGCTTCGGTCGACCGCGCTACGCCGGTGCTTTTCCTCGACACCGAAATGCTGTTCCCCGAAACGCTGGCCTACCAGCGTGACCTTGCCACGCGGCTCGGCCTCACCAACATTCACCATGTCCGCCCCGGGCCTGTCGCGCATGACCTGCACCAAACCGATCCCGACGCCTGCTGTGCCGCGCGCAAAGCCGCACCGCTCGAACGCGCGCTCGACGGATTCGACGGCTGGATCACCGGGCGCAAGCGGTTCCAGTCCGGAACCCGCGCCGTGCTGCCGCTCGTCGAATCGGATGCGGGCCGGATCAAGCTCAACCCGCTGGCGTTCTGGTCGCCCGATCGCATCGCCGCGTATTTCGACACCCACGCCCTGCCGCGCCACCCGCTTACCGCGCGCGGCTATCCGTCGATCGGCTGCGTGCCTTGCACCACCCCGGTCGCCCCCGGCGAAGACCCCCGTGCCGGGCGCTGGCGCGGGCACGAGAAAACCGAATGCGGCATCCACTTCGTGAATGGCCGCGCTGAAAGGACTCCGTCATGACCACCACCCTTGTTCGCGACACCGGCTTTGCGCCCGAAGACTGGCCCCACGGTTTCACCGACAACCCGCGCGAGATCGCGGGCGAGAACGGCGCCGGGCTCGATCTCGACCCGGCGGCAGATCTCGCCGATCTCGTCCCCCGTCTGGCCTCGATCGGCCTGATCCGCATCGCCTTTTCCGGCTTTGCCGATGGCCGCGGCTTCACCACCGCGCAGCAATTGCGCCTGCTGGGCTATCGTGGCAGGCTGCGCGCCCATGGCCCGCTTATCGCCGACCAATACGCCATGGCGCGGCGCGCCGGTTTCGACGAGGTCGAGATCCCGTCCGAGATCGCCACCCGCCAGCCCGAGGCGCAATGGCGCGCGCGGGCAGAGTGGCAGGCGCATGATCATCAAACCCGCCTGCGCGCGGCCTCCTGAAGCCCACCACGCCCCTGCCTGCCCCGCGCAGGGGCCTGCATCTGTCCCACACGATTTGCGCCAGATCAAAGACGCAACACGAATACATCTTCAAAAATCCGCACAACCTGATATGGAGGGGCAATTCGTTTGCCTACAAACAATCATGACCGAGTTGAGCCCAGTGACCCAGACCCAAGCCCAGAAGGCCCCCAAGGCCCCCACCCTTCCCGACGCGCAGACCGTGACCTCCGTCAAGCATTACACCGACCGGCTGTTCGCCTTCCGCGTGACCCGACCGGCCAGCCTGCGCTTTCGCTCCGGCGAATTCGTGATGCTCGGGCTGATGCAGACCGACGAGAAGACCGGCAAGGAGAAACCGCTCCTGCGCGCCTATTCCATCGCGTCACCTTCGTGGGACGAGGAACTGGAATTCTACTCGATCAAGGTGCAGGACGGCCCGCTCACCTCGCGGCTTCAGCATATCGAGCCAGGCGACCAGATCATCCTGCGCCCCAAACCCGTGGGCACGCTGGTGCATGACGCGCTCCTGCCCGGCAAACGCCTCTGGTTCTTTGCCACCGGCACCGGCATCGCGCCCTTCGCCTCGCTCCTGCGCGACCCGCAGACCTACGAGGATTACGAAGAGATCATCCTCACCCATACCTGCCGCGAGGTGGGCGAACTCGATTACGGGCGCGAACTGATCGAAAACATCCGCTCCGACGAGATGCTGGCCGAACTGATCGGCGAGGGCTTTCACGAAAAGCTCAAATATTACCCCACCACCACCCGCGAGGAGAGCGCCAAGATGGGGCGCATCACCGATCTTCTGCGCGCGGGCGATGTCTATGGCGATCTCGGCATCGAACCGATTCGGCCCGAAACCGACCGCGCGATGATCTGCGGCAACCTCGCCTTCAATCTCGAACTCAAGGCGATGCTCGAAGAGATGGGGCTCGAGGAAGGCGCGAATTCCGATCCCAAGCAATACGTGGTCGAAAAGGCGTTTCTCGACTGATCCCACCCGTCGGGACCGGCGGGCGATCCGGGGTCGCGCATCGCCCGGCCCCGCCGCCGTTCCTAAAGCGTGGCCATGTTGCCCAACAGGATACCGGTCATCTCGACCTCGAGATCGCTGTCGAGGCTGGCAATCTCCATGCCACGGGGCAGCGCGGCGTTGTCCGCGTCAAGCGTCAGCGCGGCCCAATCGGTCGCGGCATCGAAGAACACCCATTTCGGGGCATGATCGCTGGCCAATCCCACCGCGTGACGCAGCACCTCCAACGCATCGTTGGGCGTGACCGCCCCGTTCTCGTTGATGTCGGCCGCAACGAAATGCGCCGACTGCGCCGGGCCAAAGGACGGCTCCAACCCGACCGCGAGGCGCAACACGTCAAGCGCATCACCCGAGGCGATCGCCGGGTCGCCCGACCCATGGTCGCGCTGCGCATCGAGCTGGCCCGACGCGCCCTCCTCCAGCCCCAGCGCAAAGGCACCCGCGCCATCGCTGGTCATGCCGAGGGCGGGTGCCGTTTCCCCCTCGGGCGTGAACGTCACCTCGGCCCCGGCGATCGCATCCCCGGCGAGATCGCTCAGCACACCCGAAAGCAGCACCGGGCCATCCCCGGGGTCCAGCGACGGTTCGAGCACATGATCCCCGTCGGCGAACCGCAAGGTGGCGACATTCATCAGGGTATTCACACCTTCATTGAGGTGATCCTCGCGCGTATCGGTGACGGTGATCGTTCCCGCCTCGACCGTGATCTCGTAATCGGCGAGCAGGCCAGCGAACTGCACGATGTCATCGCCGCTGCCGCCGTCGATGGTGTTGTTGCCCCGCCCCGCGATCAACAGGTTGTCGAACTCATTGCCCGTCAGGCTGAGGTCCTCCACGCCCAGCAGCCCCGCCTCGACCACGCCCGCGCCCAGTTCCAGGTCGGCCGACGACATCAGCCGCGTTCCCCCGACGATGTCGAACTTGGCATTGCGCCCGCCCATGTCCAGCGTCGCCGTGCCCGGCGTTCCGTCCCAGTCGAACGTCACCTCGACCCGCGTGGTGCCTTCGGCCAGCGCCAACGCATAGCCCCCCGCGGTGGCCGATGTCGTCGCCCCACCCGAGGCCGAAACCGAGACACCCGCCCGCCCCTCGCCCGGGGAATAGAACAGGTCGCCATCAAGATCGTCATGAACCACGCCGGTCAGGAAAATGTCAGAGCCGGAAGTCGCGAACTTGTTGGTCAGCATCGAGGCGTTATAATCATGCTCCACCCCCTCGCTGTCCGGTGCCGTGAATTCGCCAGCCACCTGTGACACGCCGGTTTCCCGAAATGCATCGTTGAGGATGTTCACCCGGTGCCCTGCGCTTTTGAACAGCCCTTCATGATGCGACAGGATGCTCGCATCGAGGTCGATCTCGCCGGTGGTGCCGCTCCACGCGATATTCTCGCCCCAGGTCCAGCTACCGGTGAACGTATAACCGGCACTTTCCATGCGGTCTCCGGGCGTGGTGCCATTGGGGGCCGGCGCGGGGGCTTCATGGGCGAAATAGTCGCGGTCAAGCATGTCCTGCGAATGCCCCTCCGCCGCGAGTCCCACCAACGAATTATAGGCCAGCGGTTGCTTCGCATCGGGGGTCAGCACGACCGATGGCGTGTCGTCCGGGTTTCCGGGCGTGGGATCGTTGAGACCGATGCCAAAGCGCGCGGCCTCGGCCGCGGGGTCAAGCCGCGCACGGTTGAGCATTTCGAGGAAAAACTGTTCGTTCGCAGTCGGTTCCTTGATCGGCGGCATGGTCACCTCGCAGTTTCGCCCATGAAGCGGCGTCATTCATTCCATGCCCTTGTTATCACCCGGTCTGGACCATTGTCATGCCCGTTATTGCAGCACGGCAACGGTTTCACCGGCATCCCGGCCTGCCCCGTCCCGCACGAAGAAAACGAATGAAAGCCAGGCTCAGCGCGGGCGCGATAGCGACAGGATCAGCCGCGCGCCCCCTCGCAGCGTTCCGCTGTCGCGCCCATGGCCGCGCGCCTCGGCGAAAAGCGCCAGTTCTCCCGCACCACGGGCAAGCGGAAGATGGTATTGTGCGCTCAACTTGGCAAATTCCAGCCGCTGCCGGTGACTTGCATCAATCGCCAGCAGCGCGGAATTGATCCTCATGCGGCTATGCACCTGCCGCACGCCCAGCCCCGCCGAAACGCTCACCGATCCCGGCAGGGCCTCGGGCAGGAAGCCGGGGCCAAGGCGATGCGTGATCGCGGCTTCGGCCTCGGCGAAACGGGTGTCGGCGGCAATGGTGATCGGGTCCTTGAAAATGCCCGCCCCGTCGGGAAGGAAATGGCGCCCCTGCCCCCGCCCGCCGCGGATGACACCCTCAAGCTGCCAACGCGGGTCAAGCTGCTGGCGCGCCCGAATTCCGAACGCCGTCTCAAGGCTCCTCTGCGTGCGATATGCCGGCGTCGACCCGCCGCCACCGAATCCGCCCCCCGCCCCGCTGCCGGACCCGGCCCGCCAGTCGCCGAGGAAACTGTCGACCGCGTGATCAATGGCCGCGGGGGCATAGCCCTGATCCTCCTGCATGACCGTGATCTCCGGGTGCAGATTGCCCCCGGTGCATCCTCCCAGGCCGACAACGCCGAAAAGCAGCAGGACAACCCAGCACGCGCCCCGATCTGCGAACCTCCGCATGATCCGGGTCGGGAAGTTGATGTTGACACAGATCATGGTTGCCCCGAGCGCGGATATGTAAACGCTAGACTGTATTGTGGAGGGTGAAGAATGCTTTTCCCATCTGATTTTGTCGCCCGAATCAAGGGCATGCGGCAGCAAGGTCGCGTGTCCGCTCCCCATTGCGCAATGCGCATTCCCACATCGAACATAACAGACTGACAGGACCCCAGAAATGACCAGTGTCATCCTTACGCCCGGCTTCAGGGATTTGCTTGAAGACGACACCATTCTTCCCGGCCTCAAGAACTTTGCCCTCGATTACGAGGGAGAGCTTTCGGCCCTCGGGGATACCGACCCGGCCGCGCCGCCATCGCTCTCCGCAAGCCTCATCCAGTTTTTCGAGCAAAGCACCGACCCGGCCTATCCGCAGACCTATACCGTGTCCTTCAGCGGCAGCGGCATCAGCCCGATCAGCAGCATCGAAGAGCTGGAAACGGCCCTCATGGAGGGGCTGGCCACCGGCACGCTCGACACGGTCACGATCGACTATGGCAGCACCGAGATCCTGTCGCTCGACATGGGCAGCACCAGCTATACCCTGACCACCGGGAACCAGTCGCTGGAATTCACCGGCGCCTTTCCCGACACGCTCGGGGATTTCGGCGCACTCGTCGGAATGGCAAGCGAGATCGACAACATCGTCTACATGAGCAGCGCCGAGCGCGAGGCGTTCCTTGCTCCGTTGATGGAGTATGACATCACCGAAGTGGTACTGCGCGATTCCGGCACCGAACTGCTTTCGCTGGGCGTCGATTTCGCCACTGGAAGCTACACGGTCGCGGCGGGCGGATACACCCTTGA
The DNA here is from genome assembly GCF_008369105.1 of Aquicoccus porphyridii. Lineage (GTDB taxonomy): Bacteria > Pseudomonadota > Alphaproteobacteria > Rhodobacterales > Rhodobacteraceae > Aquicoccus > Aquicoccus porphyridii. Next base: position 628,785 of record NZ_VINQ01000001.1, read on the forward strand.
TGCCACCATCACCACCCCGCCGCTGCATGAGTTGCTGAACACGCTTCTGCAGATGGAAATGGAATGGGGCGAAGGCGGTGTGCAATCCCCGCACCTGCGCCTTTACGATGCCAGTGGCACGCTGGTCGCTGAAAACGCCGACACCTCCGACCCCGGCAGCCCGCATTTCCACGGTGGCTATGCGTATTTCTCCTACACCCCCACGGTCAGCGAAACATTCTACATGTTCGGCGCGAGCGTCGGCGATGCGGGCATCGGCTTTTACGACATGGGGTTCTGGATGTCCGGGAGTACAGGAGATTGGACAGAGTTGAGCGAAGACGCGGATGCGCCCGCCGACGCCACCACCCCCTATATCTTCAACGGGCCGGGAACGTTCACGTTCAACGGCGTTCTCTTCCCCGAGGCCGATCGTGACTGGGTCGCGGTCGAACTGGAGGCCGACACCGAGTATCAATTCTCGATGTCCGGTTTCTTCGAGCCACCCTGGGAATTCGAGGGCTATACGCTCGGGCCCATCACCCTGACCGACCCGATGGGCGAGACGATCCTGCACATCCCCGAAACAGACCTGACCGACGCCATGGCGCTCCAGGCGCTGATCGACGAGATCAGCATCCTTCTCGAAGGGCTGGGCCTGCCACCCCTGCCCGAGGGTCTTCTGGGTCTGAACAACGGTGACCCGCACCTTCTGACGCTCGACGGCGCGGCCTATGACTTCCACGCTGCGGGCGAATACGTGCTGACCCGCGCCACCGACGGTTCGGATTTCGAGGTGCAGGCCCGGATGAGCCCGGTGGGCGAGAACGTGACCGCCAACGTCGCCGCCGGGGTGCGGCTTGACGGTGGCAATGTCATGGTCGATGCGGCGGCGGCAAACCCGCTGACGGTCGATGGCGTCGCCACCGCCGTGGCCGATGGCGGATTCATCCTCGTCGGGCAGGACCGGGTCTATCGCGAGGGCGACACCTATACCCTGATCCACACCCGCGACGGCGATCTCGAAACCGGCTATAGCGCCGTCGTGGTCGGCGTGGTCGGCGGGCGGGTGGATATCACCGTTGCGCTTGACGGTTACTGGGGCGGCAATGTCGAAGGGCTTCTGGGCAATGCCGACGGCAACGCCGCCAATGACATCGCGCTGGCCGATGGCACACCGCTCGATCGGCCGCTGAAATTCGACGATGTCTATGGCCAGTATCGTGACGACTGGCGCGTCGATGACGCCGCCGACAGCCTGTTCAGCTATGGCGCGGGCGAGGGCCCCGACAGCTATTACCTGCCCAACTACCCCACCGGCATGATCGGCCTCGACAATTTCGACCCCGCCGATGTGAGCGCGGCCGAGGCCGTGGTCACGGCTGGCGGGCTGGCGCCGGGCACGCTCGCCTTCCAGCAGGCGGTTCTCGACTACCTGCTGACCGAGGACGAGAGCTATATCGACACCGCGACCAACACCCAGACGGCGATCGACAGCCGCCCGGCCGAGGCCCCGGCGATCGAGACACCGGATACAGACGGTGGCGGGCTCGAGGGGCTTTTGACCCTGTCGGGCAAACTGACCAGCCTCGCGGGCGAGGACATCACCGGCGCCACCGTGACCTTCCAGCCCACGGGCCGCAGCGTCAGCCTCGCGCGCCTGACCCGTGACGATGGCGATTTCAGCTTCGACATGGTCGCGGGTGAAGACGGCCACCTCAACGCTACGCGCGGCTATGACGCCGACACCGATCCCGGCATCAACGCGGGCGACGCCCTTGACGTGCTGCGCATCGCGGTGGGCCTGCCGCCCTCGTTCGGCCCGGCCGAGGCGCAGAATTTCGTCGCCGCCGACATCGACGGCGACAGGCGGGCCACGGCGGGCGACGCGCTCGACGTGTTGCGCCACGCCGTCGGCCTTGAAAGCGAGCACACCCCGCACTGGACGTTCTTCGCCGCCGACACCGACTGGGATGCGCTGGACCTCGGCGCAAGCAACACGTCGGTCAGCAGCGGCGCCGCCGTCGATGCCCTTGCGGCGAATTTCGACGTGCCGATGACCGGCATCCTGATCGGTAACATGGAAACGGTCGTCGGCTGATCCGCCACGACAGGCCGGGGGCATCGCAGCGGTGCCCCCGACCCACCGCCGGGCTCACCTACGCACCCGGTCGGTCCGAAACACTCGGTTTTGAGAAAAATCGGCGCTAAACGCCGCGTTTTGGTCACGTTGGCGGCCGCGCCTGCGCCCGCCTTCCTGCCCACCCTGCCCCCTGTGGAAGCAGGTGAGGCGGGCCATGTGGCTGGAATTTCACGACAGGGCGGGCACCGGGATCGAGGCGTTCGAGAACGGGGTCACCGACACGGTGACACTGGACACCGCCGCAGGCACCTTCGTGCTGGCCGGAACCGGGCGCTTGGGTGGGGTGATCGCCTTTCGCCTAGGGGCCGACGGCCGCCTTGCGCTCACCGATAGTCGCCTTTTCAGCGGGTCGGATGCGCTGGCCGCCAGCGGCAAACTCGCGCTGATCGAAACCGGCGACGGCCCGGTGCTGGTCTTCGGCGCGGGGACGGATGCGCTTCTTGGCTACCGGATCGGCGACGACGCAAGCATCGGCGCGCGCGTCGGCATCCCGTTTGAAACCGCCCGAAACGAGATCGCCGCAGGCAACGACGCCATGCTGCGCGCCTTTGCGGTGCATAGCGACACCGGCGTCGCACCCGTCGCGGATGGCTCATGGCAGCGCGAAACGGTGGGGCTCGAAGTCGGCGGCGTGGGCGATGCGGCTCATGTCGTGGTGCTCGGGGCCTTTGACAGTCACGTCACGGTCATGCCACGCGATGGCACGGGCACGATCACCCGTTTCGGAACCGCCGAGGGCCTCGGCATCGCCACGCCCACCGCGCTGGAGCTGGTCGAAACCACCTCGGGGCACTGGGTGATCCTTGCCGCGGCGGGGAGCTCATCGCTCTCGGTCCTCGCGCTCGACCCGGACGGCTCATTGCACGCGGCCGACCATGTCATCGACACGCTCAACACCCGTTTCGGCGGGGTGCAGGCACTGGCGACCGCGCAACGGGGCGATGACGTGCTGGTGGTGGCGGGCGGCGCCGATCACGGGCTGAGCCTGTTCCTGCTCTCCGGTGACGGGCGGCTCATCTGGCTTGATACGCTTGCGCACCAGACGGATGCGGGGCTCTACAACGTCAGCACCCTGTCGGCGGCGATCATCGACGACGATCTCATCGTCACCGCCGGATCACAACGCGACCCGGGGCTGGGCGTGGTGCGCGTGCCACTGGCCGAGCTTGGCGTGACCGGCGAAATCGCCACGGGCGGCGCGGGGCGCGACATCCTGATCTCATCCCCCGATAACGCCGTGCTGACCGGTGGCGCGGGCGCCGACATATTCGTCGCGCGCATGCAGGACGCGCCGGTCCAGATCACCGATTTCGAGCCCGGGCTCGATCGGCTCGACCTGTCGGACTGGCCGATGCTGCGTGGCGTGACACAGCTTGCGGTCACCACCACGGACCGGGGCGCGCTGGTCTCCTATCGCGATTACGATGTCTTCATCGTCTCGCAGGATGGCACGGGCCTCGGCGCGGATGACATCTTCCCCCGTGGCTTCCATTGGCCTGATCGGGTGCTGACCCTCGGTGACATCAGCAGTGACGCAGGCCAGCCCGACGATGACACCCCCGCGGACCCGCCCCCCGACGGTGACCCGGATGACCCGGACGGTGACACGCCGCCGCCCCCCGACAGCGGGTCGCGCGTGGTCGATCGCGCCGGACAGGGGCTCGAGGGGGCCATCGTCACCCTGTTCCCCGAAAGCGGAACAACCTACGGCACCACGACCGATTCACTGGGCGGCTTCACCTTGCCGCCCGCGTCCGAGGGCAGGCTGGTCCTGACCCGGTTTCATACCGCGGGCGACCCGGCAATCGGCGCCGCCGACGCGCTCGACGTGCTGCGCCTCGCCGTCGGGCTCAATGCGGGCGCCGGGCCGCTCGATTTCATCGCCGCCGATGTGAACCGCGACGGTCAGGTCACGGCCACCGATGCCCTCGATCTGCTGCGCTTTGCGGTCGGGCTGGACACCGCGTTGACCCGTGAATGGGTGTTCATCGACACCGCCGCCGACCTCGGCACCATTTCCGCACGTTCGGTGCATTACGACACCGGGATTCACCTGACCGGGCCGGACATGGCCGATACCCTGTCGATCACCGGCATCCTGCTGGGCAACCTCGGCGATATGGCCTGATCTGCGGGTTATTCGCGCAGGGCGTTGTCCTTCACCCGCACCACCGGCCGGGTGAGGTATTCCAGAACGGTCTTGCTTCCCGACAGGATATCGACCTGTGTGACCATGCCGGGCATGATTTCCACCGCGACCCCATCGGCATCGAGGATGTTGTCCTCGGTGCGGATGCCCACGACGAAAAACTCCTCCTCGTCGCGTTCCGACCGGGTCACCGCGTCGGCCCCGATGCGCACGATCTCACCGTCAAGGCTGCCATAGCGGGAAAAGTCATAGGCCGTCACCTTCACCTTCACCGGCTGCCCCGGATAGATAAAGGCGATGTCGGCCGGTCGCACATAGGCTTCGACAAGCAGCGTATCGTCAAGCGGCACGATCTCGATCAGGTCTTCGCCCGCGCGCGCCAGACCGCCAAGGGTCAGGCGGTGGATTCGGTTGACCACACCCCGGACCGGCGCGCGCAGCCGCGCGCGGGCCGCCCGGCTTTGCAGGGCTGGCAGCGACGGTTTCAACGCCGCCAGTTCCGCCGTCGCCAGCGCCAGATCCGAAAGCGCCGAAGAGCGCTGTTGCGAGCGGCGCGCGCGCACCTGGTCGTCGATCTCGTCCAGCGCCGACTGCAACCGCGCCAGCGACGCCTTCGCACGGGTTTCGCGCCCGCGCCATTCCGCCTCGGTGCGGCGCAAGGACAACAGCGTCGTCTCGGGTTCGACCCCGCGCTCGACGAGCGGCTCCATGATGGCGCGTTCCTCGGCCACCACCTCAAGGGTCTCGCGCGCGGTCTGCAGATCGACACGACCCTCTTCGTATTGCTGCTGGCGCTGGTTGCGCTGACGCTCGAGGATGTCGATCTCGTCATTCAACTCGGCCCGCCGCCCGTGATAGAGCGCCGATTCCGAGCGCACCACGTCGGGGGCGCGTTCGATCAGGATGTCGGGAAACTCCAGTTCGACACCGTCGATCTCGGCCTGAAGCCGTTCGATCCGGGCCATCAGGCCATAAGCGCGCTGTTGTTCCTGGTCGAGCTGGCTGGAAATCTGCGTGCCATCCAGCTCCATGAGCAGATCGCCCTTCTGGACGATGTCGCCCTCCGACACATGCACGGCCTGCAACACGCCCGGCTCCGTGGCCTGGATGATCTGAAGATCGCGCGACGGAACGATGCGCCCCTCGGCGCGGGTCACGTCATCAAGTTCGGTGCGCGCCGCCCAGACCCCGGCCGCCAGCAGGAAGAGCAGGATCACCGCAAGCAGCAGCGACCCGCGAAACGGTGAAGAGCCGCGCATCTCCCGCGCCATCTTCTCGAGGTCATGGTTACGCGCCATCCGCACGCCCCCCCTTGCCGGCCTCGCCACTGTCGCCCACGCCCGACGCCCCCGCGCTGGCCTGCGCACGCCGGTTGAGAATGCTCTTGGGACCATCGGCGGCGATCTTGCCCTGATCCACCACGATCACCCGGTCGACCAGCTCCAGAAGGCTGGTGCGGTGGGTGACGATCACCACGGTGCGGTCGGTCATCTCGGTCTTGAGCCGGGCAATGACCTCGGCCTCGTTCTGCACGTCCATGGCGCTGGTCGGTTCGTCCATCAACAGAACCGGCGGCCGCCCCACCAGCGCGCGCGCCAGCGTGATCGCCTGTTTCTGCCCCCCCGAAAGCCCCTCGCCACGCTCGGCGAGCATCATGTCGTAACCCGATGGATGGCGTTTGACGAAATCTTCCACCCCGGCGATATGCGCGGCCTCGAGGATATCGTTGTCGCGCGGGCGCATCGCGCCGATGGCGATGTTCTCGCGCACCGTGCCGGTGAACAGCCACACGTCCTGCAACACCGACCCCACGTTGCGGCGCAGATCGCCCGGGTCGATCTGCCGGATGTCGATCCCGTCCATCCGAACCGAGCCCGAGCGCGGCTCGTAAAGGCCCAGCATGAGCCGCGCAACCGTGCTCTTGCCCGACCCGATCCGCCCGAGGATCGCAACCTTCTCTCCCGGCTTGATGGTAAAGGACATGTTGCTGAGCGCATCAATGCCCTGATCAGGATAGGCGAACGACACGTTGTCGAAACTGATTTCGCCCTTCAGCCGCGGCCGCGAGATCCAGCCCTTGCCCTCGGGGCGTTCGCTGTCGGCCTTCATCAGCGCATCGAGGCTGCGATAGGAGGTGCGCGCCTGGTTGAACCGCGTCAGCGTCTGCGCCAGTTGCGCCAGAGGCGCCAGCGTGCGCCCGGTGAGGATGACACAGGCAATCAGCGCCCCCATGCTGACCTCGCCCGCGGTGATCAGGAACACACCGTAGAACACGATCATCACCTGGGCCGCCTGCTGCGTGAAGGCGGTCGCGTTGATCGCGAACTGCGTCACCGCGCGGCTTTTCAGCCCATGTTCCGACTGCCGCGCGATCGCCTCTTCCCAGCGCGCGCGCATGCGCCGCTGCGCCCCGGCGGCCTTGATCGTCTCAAGCCCGGCAACGGTCTCGACCAGCACGCCCTGTTTCGACTGCCCGTCGGCGAAACTCTTCTCGGCGAGGCGTGACAGCACCGGCTGCACCGCGATCCCGACGATCAGCACCACCGGCACCGCGATTGCCGGCACCATCGCCAGCGGACCGCCGATCAGGTGGATCACCCCGATGAACAGCACGATGAACGGCAGGTCCACCACCGCCACCAGCGTGGCCGAGGTGAAGAATTCGCGCAGCGTCTCGAACTCGCGCAGGGTGCTGGCCAGCGCCCCGGTCGAGCCCTTGCGCGCCCGCATCTGCATATCGAGCAACTGGTCGAATATGCGCCGCCCCATCACCATGTCGGCCCGCTGCCCGGCGCGGTCGATGAAACCGGCGCGCAGGCTCTTGATCAGGAAATCGAAGAACAGCGCGATCCCCACTCCGAAAGTCAGCGCGATAAGCGATTCCAGCGCCTCGTTCGGCAACACCCGGTCATAGACCACCATGATGAACAGCGATGTGGAGAGGCCAAGGAAGTTGGCCAGAACCGCCGCGAGCAACACCTGCGTATAGGCCCAGCGGTTCTGCGCCAGCGTGGACCAGAACCAGTGCCCCTGCCGCCCGCCGCTCTGGGCGGCGATGTCATCGCGATGCTCGGCGCGCATCAGGAGCGCGTATCCGGTATAGATCTCCTCGATCGTGTCGAGCGCGACCTCGCCCAGCCCCTCGCCGAGATCCGGATCATAGACGGCCAGCCGGTTGCCGGGCAGCTTCTGGTACAGTACCACGGCCCGGTTATCGTCGAGCAACAGGATCGCCGGCGTCAGCGTGTTGTCGAAATCCTTGAGCCGGCGCTTGCCGAACCCCGCCTGGATTCCGGACCGTTCGGACGCGACGATCGCATCGCGTACCGTCAGGCTACCCTGCGCGCCCGATTGCGCCGCCTGCAACGCGGCCAGCGTGATCGGCCGATCCAGCGTCGACGCCACATGCAGCATGCAGGCTTCCAGCGGCGTGACATCGTCACGCCCGCCCGATGCAGTTGCCTGCTCGCCCTGGTCCAGCCTGACGACGCGCGATTCGCTCATCTTCCCCAATCCTCGCTGGTTCCCTGCGCAAGCTCTTGCGCAACCGGGTCTTCGCTTTCATCATCCTGCTCGACCGTCTCGCCCTCGGTGTGAACCTGCGGCAGGACAATCCCGAACGCATCGAGAATATCCCCCGTCAACGCCAGCGCGGCATACCCGCTCAGCGCCAGCTCGCGTTTCGCCACGATCAGGGTCTCACCGGCATCGAAAAGGTCGCGCTGCGCATCGAGCAAACCGATCAGGCTGCGTCGGCCGATGGAAAACTGCTCGCGCGCCGAGGCGACCGTGGCCTCGTTGGCACTGACGGCGTCACGCGCGGCCCGCAGCCGGGCCTGGCCCGCGCGCTGGTCCGAACGCACGAAATCGAGCGCCCGGCGAATCTCGCGCGCCAGCCCTTCACGGTCGGCCCGCAACGCCTCCAGCCGGGCCTCGGCCTCGCGGATCGCCGCGGCCTTCTGGCCCGGCGCGCCCGGATCGTAATCGAGCACCAGGTCGGCGCCGCGATCCGCGCCCGATCCCGTTGCCGCCCGCTGCGCCGTCCCGCGCATCTGCAACTGGGGGAACTGCGCCGCCTCGGTCGCCGCGAGATCGGCCTCCGCGGCCTTGATCGACGCGTCCAACCCGCGGATTCGCGGGCTGGCGGCGATCAGCGCATCATCCTGCGCATCGGGCAGCTTCGGCGCGGGTGGCGGATCGGCCAATGCACCGGAGCCGCGGCCAAAGACCTCGCGGAACACCGCCTCGGCCCGGTCGCGCTGCGACAGGGCCTGCACCTCGCGCGACACCGCGTTCGCCAGCCGCGCCCGCGCCGTCAAGACATCCGACTGGGTTCCCGCCCCCGCCCCGAAACGGTCTTCGACCTGCTCCAGGAGATGACGATGCGCATTCGCATTGCTGCGGGCAAGATCGTGCTGCTCACGCGCCGAGACCAGGTTGTGCCACGCTTCGACGGCTTCCATGGTCAACGCGGCGGCCACCTCGAGTCGCGAGCCCCGGCTCTCGAAAACCCGCGCCCGCGCCGCGATCTGGCGGCTCGCCGTGGCGCCCCCGTCATAGATCAATTGCAAGATCTGGAGAACCGGGGCCACCCCGTTGCCGCCAGTCACCCCAGACCCGATCGTCGCCCCGAGCGAGAACCGCGGCAGGTAGCCGGTGGCCTCGCCATCCTCGCGCGCCTGGGCGGCGCGAATATCCGCATCCGACGCGGTCAGCCGCGGATGGGTCTGCACCGCCCGGACCACCGTTTGACCGAACGTGCTGCGCGACACCGAATCGGACACGCGCACCTCGCGTTCGCCGGGCGGTGCGTCGAACCCGCTTTCCAGCGACTCGAGATCAGGCATCTCCGCACAGCCGATCAGCAACAGCACCGCCCCCACCACCGGCAGCAGGTTTGCCGCAAACCGCCAACGTCGCGGCGCGGGTGCGCCGACGGCGATCTCGCTGCACTGGGTGGTCATGTCATCAATGCCTTTCTTTCAATCGCTTGCGCCATTTCGCCCTCTATACGCCATCCGCAGGCCAATGCTAACCCCGCGATGTCCCCGTCGGGCCGTCATGGTCGGGTTTTTCGTCCTCATCCCGGGCCGGAAGATCCGCCTCGCGTTCCTGCGACGCGGCCAAGGCGTCAAGGAACCCCGAAAGCGCGGCCTCCTGGGCCGGGCCCGGCGTGTCGGGCGCCGCCGTGGGCAGGTCGGGCGCGGCCGCGCTCGCCGGGCGATCCGGCTGGGCCTCGGCCGCGGCGATGAGCGGCAAATGATGCAGCGAAACCGCCTGCACATGCAAAAGCACCAAGGCCCCGCAGCGATGCAGCGCCGAAAGCTCGGTGCGGCGCAGGCTCTCGATCCGGGCGCGATCGGGCACCAGAAGCCCTTGCGTATCCATCTGCGCCAACCCCGGCGGCGCCTCGAACGGCACCAGCAAGTCGCGGGCCATCACCTCGGCCATCGCGTCGCGGGTTCGCGTCTCGGCGGCGGTGCGTTCCTGGAAAAAGCCGATCACCTGCTGCATCGCCGGGGTGGGGTTGCCGTCATCGGTGAAAAACGGCTCGTCCCCGGGGTCATCCGTGACAAACCCGCTCGCCTCGTCCACCAGGAGCGCAAGGCTCCCCTCGGGCGTGCGCTGCGCGGTAAAGGGATGCACCCGCAGGATCGACGGGATGTAACTGCCGCGCCAGACGCCGTTCGGCGAAACCATGGCACAGGGCCCCTCCTCCCTGAGACGCGAAAGCGCCACCGGCCAGACGCCGGCCCGGGTGCGAACGAAAAAGAACGGCAGGCTCGCGGCGACCTGTTCATGCTCGCCCAGCACAATCGGAACCAGGCGTCGCCGGGCGGCGAAATCCCACGAGGTGAACCGCCGCCAGAACCGCCCGCCATGGCGTTCGGGGCTGACGGGGATGGGGGCATTCGTGGTCACGTCCTCTCCTGAATGGTCGGGATCGTTCATCTGGCGGCTTCCATCATGCAGGATAAATCAATGAAGAGCATAGCCCTTGCATCATGCAATGTCTGCCCCGCGCCATGCCGCGCATGGCGCGGTCAGAGGTTACAAGTCCGCGCCAGCGGCAAAACCGAGGATGCTGGGCGAACCGACACCCGACAGATCGTCCAGCCCCGAGAACAGCGCCATTTCGGTGACTGTGTCGGCCCCGGCCTGCACCTCGACCTCGTAAAGCTGTGCATCGGTGCCGTCGGACGCCAGGAAATAGAGCACATCGCCATCCGCCGGACCGCTCAGCCCGTCAATCGCCGTGCGCACCGCGCCCTCCGACAGGTCGGCCATGGCGGTGGTGAAGACGACCAGCCCGGTATTGGCCCCCAGCGTGCCGCCATCGGCCAGCGATTCCATGATGCTGCCATCGCCGCGCAGTGCGTCGCGGGCAGTATCGTCAAGCGCGATCCCGATCCGGTCGGCGAGCGCGCCGCCGGTGCTGAACCCGGTGACGGTGTCAAAACCATTGTCGCCGGGACTGGCCTCGAACACGACGGTGTTCGCGCCCGGAGCCGAGATGTCGATGGCGTCGTCGCCGCCGCGGCCCTGGACGACGCTGTCGACGTTGTTGGCCGCGATGGTGTCATCGCTGGCCGTGCCGATGAAGCTGGTATAGCTTCCGCCGCCGCTCGTTTCGACGTCGA
>NZ_VINQ01000002.1 GCF_008369105.1 Aquicoccus porphyridii
GCTGGAAATGCCGCCCGACAGGAAATCGGCACGGTTGAACGTCTCCGGCGCGGGTGCCCCCGAGCCGCCACCGCTATCCGCCGCCATCACGCCAGCCCCCGCCAGACCAACACCCGCCGCCAGCGCACCAGCGTTGATCCCGCCGCCCGCTCCACCGCCGACCGCGGCAGCCGCCGCCTCGGTCACGAGGTCCAGCGCCTGTCCACCAACCAGAACCTCGCCCGAGGCCCCGGCCACGAAGTCCTGCGACGTGATCCTGAGGATTCGCCCGTCATCGAGGACCAGCCGCGCGGACCCATCGTCGAGAACCTCCGCACTGCGCACGCCCGCGATATCCGCCGCGTTGACAAGCTCGCCCGCGCCCGCCTGGGCACTGGCCATGGCGGGCAGGACCGCCATCGCCGAACCGAACGTGGCCGCGGCCGTCTTTTGGCGTTTCGCGATCCACTTGATGATATGGGCGCGGCGCTCCGCCTCGCTCGAAACCATGGGCGAAGATTGCTTTTGGTAATTGTCGTCGTGATTGCCGTCGGCCCGGGTGTTTTCAGTGTTCTCAATATCGCGAAAATCGGTGGTCATGGCGCCCCTCAAAAAAATATCTGATGCAAGTATCGGCGGGATAGTCGCATATCGAAAACCCGTTTGAAAGAGTGAAAGCATACAATTTCGACGCAGGGAACAGCGCGCGCCGGAACAAGACAAACCGCTGGAACAACAAAAATTTTCCACCCCCGGTCCGTTCGGAGATTTCGCGCCTTTTTTTCCGACCTTTCCCCCTCCGAAATGACCGCGCAAACGAAGACATTGATTGACTGCATAAACCGATCATGGAAACGTGGGCCTGAATCGGCAAGGAATGTTTCTGCCCTCGGACGAAATAGAAAAACCTATATCTGAAACCACCTTTTCACCCTCGCGGGAAAGTTGTAAAACAGGGAGCTTTTCATGAGCACATTCGCTATCAGCGGCATCGCCGTCTTTCGCAATTCCGACACGGTCACCAAGGTAAGCCAGGTCGAACTCCGGGCCACTTTCCGAGATGGAGAGGGCAACCTCAACTACTCCGTGCTCGGCACCTCCTCCGACGATCTCCCCGAGGTCGATATCGGCGGCGATGACCCGCTCGGCGTGCTCGTGGCCGGTGATGATGCGCCCGGCGGTCTTGCCGCGCTGCCCGACGACACCATTGATTATCTCGGTTACGTGGATACCCCCGAGGGTCGGCACGTCATCATGAGCTTCGAGATCCTCGGCGATTCCGGCGAAGAGGATATCGACCTGATCTTCCCGATCGGTGGCGACCCGCTGACCTTTCCCACGACGGTGGCCGAATTCAATGCGCTGGACAGCAGCATCACCGGGGCCGGCGCCATCACCAGCGGCGCCTTCGCCCCGGGCACCGATATCCCGGTCTCCGGCTTCCTGAACGTGACCGAGACCAGCAACAACCAGGTCATCGGGGATGGTGGCGACGACAACCTGACCGGCACCGCGGGCAATGACGACGTGATCGGCCTCGGTGGCAACGACACGCTCGATGGCGGGGCTGGCGACGACTATATCAACCCGTCGAACGGGACCACGCCGAACGAGGCGGATACCATCATCGGCAGCACCGGCGATGACGTGATCGACCTGTCCATGGTCAGCAGCTCCAGCGGCTGGACCTGGCTGGACTATGCCGGGCTGTCCGGCCCGATCACGGTTGACCTCGACGGGGCCGAAAACACCGCGTCGGTCGACAAGGGCAGCGACGGCACCGATACCATCATCGGCGTCGCGAACCCGCTGGATGCCGGCTGGACTCTCGGCGCGCTGTCGCTGGTCGGAACCAGCGCGGGCGACACGTTCAACCTCCATGTCGATGCGGAACAATGGATGGAGCTGCAATCCGGTGACGGGGTCGACGTGATCAACATCTCCGGGCCCGGCCTCGTGCGGATCGATTTCCGCGATGCCAGCACCGGAATCGAGGTCGACCTCGACGCCAACATCATCCTCGATGACGGGTTCGGCAACACCGAAATCTTCGCCGGCAACCTGCCTTGGGCGGTTCGCGGGTCTTTCCATGACGACATGTTCACCGGCAGCGATGCGGACGACCGTTTCCGCAAGGCCGGTGGCAACGACACGCTGGAGGGTGGCACAGGAAACGACCGGGTCAGCTACGACAGTGCCGGGATCGCCGATCTCGTGGTCGATCTGGCCGCTGGCACCGCGGCCGGCACCGTCGATGGCGCGGCCTTTACCGACAGCCTGGGCAGTTTCGAACATGTGCGCGGCACATCCGGCAACGACTGGCTCGCCGGTGACAATCTCGGTGGCTTCAACATCCTTGACGGGCGTGGCGGCGCCGACACTTTCGTGCCCGGGGCCGGAGTGACCCGGATCGACGGGTTCACACCCGGCGTCAGCACGCTTGACGTGGCCCGCCTCGGGGTGAGCATCGCCGATGCCAAGGCGGCACTGGAATCGGCAACTTTCGACGGATTCAGCAGCATCGTGCTCATGCCCGACGGCTCGACACTACACTTTGTAGGCCTCGACGCGGCAGAGGTCGCCAGCATCACCCCGGTGAGCGACGACACCGGCGGCATCCTGATCGAAGGCACCCCGGGCAACGACATACTCAACGGCACGGATGGCGACGACACGGCCACCGGCAATGGCGGCGACGACCAGTTCAACCTCGGTGCGGGCGATGACACCGCCTTTGTCGGCGAGGGCAACGCCTTCATCCGCGCCGGATCGGGCAACGATACCTATCACTTCTCCGACATCGTCGAAGGCTATGTCAGTGTCCAATATGGCCACCTGACCGACCCCGCGATCCTGAGTTCCGGGTTGACCGTCGATATCGACGGCACGACCAATACCGGTACGATCGGCAAGGGCGGTCTTGGCACCGACACCCTGATCGACGTGGAAAAACCGCTCATCGCGGGCAATACGCTGGGCGGGCTGGGAATCGGCGGCACGATTGCAGACGACACCTTCAACCTCGCCCTGACCGACACCCAGTGGATGCAGGTCATGCCCACCGGCGGCAACGACACGATCAACATAGAAAGCGGCTATGTCCGCATCCAGTATAACGATGGGTCTCCCGGCACGCTCGACGTCGACCTCGCAGCCGGAACGATCACCCGCAGCGGCGGCTCGGGCACCTTCACCGACACCATCGGTGGGGCGCGCGGCGCATGGGAAATCTCTGCCACCAACGGGGCCGACACGATCCTCGGCTCGAACCGCGATGAAAGCTTCATCCTCAACGGCGGCGACGATACGCTTGACGGCGGCGACGGGTTCGACCGGCTGCGCTATGACCGTTCGAACTACAATGGCGGCGTCGATGCCGACCTCGAAGCCGGCACGGTGACAGGCACCGCCATCGTCGGTGGCAACCAGCCCTTCACCCACACGATCAGCAATATCGAGCACCTGCGCGGCACCGACGACAATGACCGCATCGCGGGCGATGCAAACGACAACCGCCTCGAAGGCCGCGGCGGCGATGACGCCTTCATCCTTGTCGGTGGCAACGACACCGTGGATGGCGGCGACGGCAACGACCAGGTGTTCTTCGGCGTGACCGAGGACGAGGCCACGGTCACCTCCGACGGGACGGGCAACCATACCGTGGTCATCGGCTCGGACACGATCACGCTGACCTCGGTCGAAGACCTGATCTTCGAGGAGCCGGGCGAACCCGGGCCGACACCCCCCGCCCCCTCGGCCGCAACCCCGGCCTGGACGCTGGGCGATCCGCACCTCCTCACCCTCGATGGCCTTGGCTATGATTTCCACGCGGTCGGCGAATACGTGCTGCTGCGCGGCCAGACCGGCGAGAGCGTCAACGGATTCGAGATCCAGTCGCGGATGACCCCGGCACAGGATGACGCGGGCGTCGATCTTGACAACGTCTCGGTCAACCAGGCGATTGCCATGCGCGCGGCCAATGGCGACGCGGTGATGATCGACAGCAACGACGCCGACCCGCTTTCGGTCAACGGCACGGTGCAGACCATCGCCGATGGCGACTTCCTCGATGTCGGCGCCGACCGGATCTATCGCGCGGGCGACACCTACACGATGGTGTTTGCCGGTGACGACGGCACCCTCAACGATGGCGACACCCAGGTCGCGGTGAAGGTGCATGACGGGCGCGTCGATCTCAGCGTGCGGATCAGCGACGAACTGGCCGGGCGCGTCGAGGGCCTCCTCGGCGATGGCGACGGCGACAAGAGCAACGATGTCGCGCTTGCCGACGGCACCGTTCTGGAACGCCCCCTCGCCTTCGAGGATCTTTACGGAGATTACCGCGGCGACTGGCGCGTCGATGCCGAGGCCGACAGCCTGTTCACCTATGACACGGGCGAAACGCTGGCCGGGTTCTATGATCCCGCCAAACCCGGATCGATCACCACCGTCGACGATTTCGACCCCGCCGACCAGGAGGCCGCCCGCCAGGCCGCGGCGGATGCCGGGCTGGCACCGGGCACGGTGAATTACGACAACGCCGTTCTCGACTTCCTGCTGACCGGCGACCCGGACTTCGTCGAAAGCTCCGCAAGCGAGGATGTCGCGGCCCCCGAAACCACGTCGGTCGCCCCCACCCTCGATGCGGGGCAGGAACGCGCAACGATCCAGTTCACCGTCGAGGACCGCGCCGGAGACGGGATCGACGACGCCCTTGTCGGCTTCTCGACCGGTGCCTCGACCGCGCGCAGCCTCGCCGATGGCATGGGCAGCGGCAGCGGCGCCTACAGCCTCGGCCTCGGCGACGGCGCCAGCGGCCGGGCCAGCGCGAGCAAATCCCTCTCCGAGGCCGACAGCGACCTGGTCGGTTCCGGTGACGCGCTCGACATCCTGCGCCTCGCCGTCGGGCTCGAACCGGGCTTTGGCCCCGCGCAAGACCTCGATTTCGTCGCCGGCGATCTCAACCAGGACGGACTGGTCACCGCAGGCGACGCGCTCGATGCCCTGCGCCACGCCGTCGGGCTCGAAACCGACAACGCGCCGCAATGGGTCTTCCTCGATAGCGACAACCTGCCCACCGACCTTGCCAACGACAACGTGGCCTATACGCCCGGCGTCGACATTGCCGCGATCAGCGATGGCCTCGACGTATCGCTCACGGGCGTCCTGTTGGGCAATATGCAGGACTTCGCCTGATATTCGCAGGGCCGGGTTTCACCACCCGGACAGCGCAACGCGAGGGGCGGACCGGAAACGGCCCGCCCCTTTCTCTTGTCCAACCCGTCACAAACCCCCGCCCCCACTGGACAGCCCCGCCGCACCCGCCTACCCTCGCCCGGAAAGCGAGGTTTGCGAGATGAGCGAGAAATTCCCCTTCGACGGTCGCCGCTGGCACGACATGGGCGGGCAGGATGCAGGCCCCGTCACCCCGGCCGAACATGACTTCGCGCTCTGGGAAAAGCGCGTCGACGCGCTCCAGGTGCTGATGTCGACCAAGGGCCATTTCACCGTCGATGGCCTGCGCCGCGCGCTCGAAGACATGGGCGAGGATGCCTATGAAAAATACAGCTATTACGAACGCTGGATCGCCGCGGTGAACCAGAACCTCATTGAGGCCGGTCTCTACACGCTCGAAGAGCTGGGCGAAAAGATGGACGAGGCCCGCACCCGCGGCGAAACCTATGGCGAGGCCGCCCGTGGCTAGCCCGGCGGACAAGGTGCGCGTCAAGACCATGATGCCCCCGGGCCATGTCCGCGCGCCCGCCTATCTGCGCGGCAAGATCGGAGTGATCGAACGTCCCCTGGGCGAGTTCGGCAACCCCGAACTTCTGGCCTATGGTCATACCGACGGCCCGAAGAAACCGCTCTACCGCGTCCGCTTCACCATGGCCGAGATCTGGGGCGACGCGGCCGAAACCCCGACCGACACGATCGACGCCGAAATCTACGGCCACTGGCTCGAACCGGCCCCCTGATCCCGGGGCGCATGTCACCCCCCCTTCCCCGCGCGAGACACATCATGCCGCATGACCATCACGATCACGACCATTTCCACCACGACGGGATGAGCCCCTCGGGCCACCCCTACCGTGCCGACAATGACGAACCGCTCAGCTATTGGCAGTGCATGGAAATCGCCGTGCGCGAATTGCTGATCGAAAAGGGCCACGTCACCCCCGCCGAGATCGCCGCCCAGATCGAGGCGATGGATGCGCGCAGCCCCGCCAACGGCGCCGCCGTGGTGGCCCGGGCTTGGACCGACCCCGCGTTCAAGGCGCGCCTGCTCGCCGATGCCTCCGCCGCCAGCGCCGAGATGGGCTTTGACATCGGCGGGCTGCGCCTCATCGCGGTCGAGAACACCGGGGACGTGCATAACGTGATCGTCTGCACGCTCTGCTCGTGCTACCCGCGCAACCTTCTGGGCCTGCCGCCCGATTGGTACAAGACCCGCGCCTATCGCGCGCGCACCGTCAAGGAACCGCGCAAGGTGCTGGCCGAGTTCGGGCTTGAATTGCCCGAAACCACGCAGGTGCGCGTCCATGACAGCACCGCCGACATGCGCTATATCGTGCTGCCCGCCCGCCCCGCCGGGACCGAGGGCATGGACGAGACCGCGCTGGCGGCCCTCGTCACCCGCGATTCGATGATCGGCACCGGGCTGCCCAAGACGCCCTGATGCCCAAATTCACCATCAAAACCACGGCGATCCTGCTGATGATCGCCGCCATCTTCATGTTCTCCTCGATGGACGCGCTGGCCAAGCTGCTGGCCGGGCGCATCGGCACCATGCCGACGCTTTGGGCGCGCTACCTCGGGCAGGCGCTCGTCGTCTTCATCCTCGTGCTGCCACGGCTGCGCCCGGTGCTGCGCACGCGCTATCCCCGGCTGCAACTGGCGCGCTCGGTCTATCTCATGTGCGCGACGATCTTCTTTTTCTTCGGCATCTCCAATATCGGCCTGGCCGAGGCGGCGGCGATCATGTCGACCAACCCGCTGTTCATCACGCTCGGCGCGGCGGTGTTCCTTGGCGAACGCTTCGGCATCCGCCGCGCCATGGCGATCCTCGCCGCCTGTATCGGTGCCTTTCTCGTGATCCGCCCCGGCGCCGCCGTGTTCACGCCCTATTCTCTGCTGCCGCTCGGGGCCGCGATCTGCTATTCGGCCTATGCGCTCACCACCCGCTTCGTTGGCCGCGACGAGGACGCCTGGACCTCGCTCTTTTACACCGCGCTTTTCGGGGCGGTGGTGCTTTCGGCGGCGGTGCCGTTCTTCTGGCACCCGCTGAACGGCACCGACCTCGCGCTCATGTTCGCCATCGCGATCTGCGGCACGCTGGGCCAACTGGCGCTCATCCGCGCGCTGATGGCCGGTGAGGCCGGGATGCTCGCCCCCTTCGCCTATTTCGGGCTGGTGTTTTCAAGCTTTTACGGCGCCACCATCTTCGGCGACCTGCCCGACTGGCTCACCATTCTCGGCGCCGCGACCATCGCGGGCGCGGGCATCTACGTCTGGTATCGCGAAACCTTCGTCAAAGCGCCATGACAAGGGCGCCCGACCGATGCAATGGCCATGCTTTTGCCCCACTTACTCCTTACCCGCGTCCCCCGAACCGGGCGAGTGTCCACCAGACGAAAACCAGACCGAGGCCGACCATGGACCCGAACGCCAGCACACGGGCGCGCGGCGCACGCGCAACTGACATCCCCCGGATCAAGACCAAGGCGCCAAGGGACCACGCCCAACCGTGCCCCCGGCTGCGGCCCATGACCCGCCAAATCGCCTGCGACCAGCGTGAAACCGCGCCTGCACGGCGGGGGGCCGCGTGATGCGCAATCACCTCCTGCCGATCTGCCTGCTGCTCGTGGGCTGCATGCCCGGTCCCGCGCCCGACGACACCGCCACCCGCGCGTCGCAGCCCGCGGCGATGTCCTCGCTGCCCCCGCTCAAGAGTTTCGCAACCCCCACCCCGGCCCGGCCCGAACGCTCCAACGCCGACATCGCGCGCGATTTCCTAGACCTGTCCTTCCGCCTTGAATCGGGCCGCGAACTGGCGGTCTTCACCCGGTTCGAAGAGCCGATCACCGTGCGCGTCACCGGCCGCCCGCCCGCAACCATGATGCCCGACCTCGCCGCGCTCATCCGCCGCCTGCAAGGCGAGGCCGGGATCGACATCTCGCTCACCAATGCCGCGCAGGCCAACATCACCATCGAGGCCCTGACCCGGCGCGAAATCCGCCGCAACCTGCCCCACGCGGCCTGTTTCGTGGTGCCGGGCATCACCGACATCTCCCAATACCGCCGCGCTCGCCGCAGCGCCCGCGCCAACTGGGCACTCCTGCGCAACCGCGAAAAACTGGCGATCTTCGTGCCCGGCGACGCCTCGCCGCAAGAGCTGCGCGATTGCCTGCACGAGGAACTGGCCCAGGCCATCGGCCCGCTCAATGATCTCTACCGTCTGCCCGATTCGGTGTTCAACGACGACAATATCCACGCCGTGCTGACCGGTTTCGACATGCTGATCCTGCGCGCCTATTACGCGCCCGAACTCGCCAACGGCATGACCCGCCAAGAGGTCGCGGCGCGCCTGCCCGCGATCCTCGCCCGGCTCAACCCCGGCGGTGCGGGCATCCCGGCGCGCGCGCCCGCCCGCACGCCGCGAAACTGGATCAACGCCATCGAGGCGGCCCTCGGCCCCGACAGCAGCCCAAGCGAACGCCAACGCGCCACGCGCCGTGCCCTCGGCATCGCCCAAAGCCTCGGCTGGCAGGACCACCGCCGCGCCTTCGTCCATTACGCCATGGGCCGGCTCATCGCCGCCACCGATCCCGACGCCGCGATGGGCCATTTCCAGGCCGCCGACCGCTTCTTTGCCGCAACACCCGGCGCCGGGCTGCACCGCGCCTTTGTCGCCAGCCAACTCGCCGCCCATGCCCTGAGCCGCGGCGACGGGCGCACCGCGCTCGCGCTGATCGAGCCCAACATCCCCGTCGCGTCCCGCTTCGAGAACGCCGCGCTCCTCTCGACGCTGATGCTGCTGCGCGCCGAGGCGCTCGAAATCACCAGCCGCGCCCCCGAGGCCGCCCAGGTGCGTCTGGACAGTCTGGGCTGGGCACGTTACGGATTCGGCGCGGATTGGGCCGTGCGCGCCAAGCTGCGCGAGATCGGCGCGCTCAACCCGCTCAAAGGGAAACGCGGATAAGCGGGCACATCACATGATCGTCTTGATCGGGGCAGCCCTCGGGGTGGCATTCGGCATCTTTCAGGCCAAAAGGCGCGGCGGCACCGGGCTCGACATGGCCCAGCATGGCGCGGCCTACGGCATCGCCTTCGCCATCGTGGCGCTGATCATCAATATCCTGATCGTCCGCACGATGACGGGTTAGACGCGATGTTCCTGCCGTTCTTCGATGCGTTGCGCAAACACGGCGTCCCGGTCTCCCTGCGCGAACACCTCACCTTTCTCGAAGCGATGGGCCAGGGCCTCGTCACCTATGACATCGACGGGTTCTATTACCTCGCCCGCAGCACGCTGGTGAAGGACGAACGCAATCTCGACAAGTTCGACCGCGCCTTCGCCACCGCCTTCAAGGGGATCGAGGAGATTTCGCTCTCCGACGTGCTCGAAGCGGTGGACATCCCCGGCGACTGGCTCGAAAAAATGGCCGAAAAGCATCTCAGCCCCGAAGAGATGGAAGAGATCAAGAGCCTCGGCGGGTTCGACCAGCTGATGGAGACGCTGAAAAAGCGGCTCGAAGAACAGACCGACCGCCACCAGGGCGGCTCGAAATGGATCGGCACCGCGGGCACCTCGCCTTTCGGCGCCTATGGCTACAACCCCGAGGGCGTGCGCATCGGCCAGAAGGAAAGCCGCCACCAGCGCGCGGTCAAGGTCTGGGACAAGCGCGAGTTCCGCAACCTCGCCGACGATGTCGAACTCGGCACCCGCAACATCAAGGTCGCCCTGAAACGCCTGCGCCGCTGGGCCCGCGACGGCGCCGAGGACGAGCTCGACCTCGACGGCACGATCCGCGCCACCGCCGAACATGGCTATCTCGACGTGAAAACCCGCCCCGAGCGGCGCAACGCGGTCAAGGTGCTCCTGTTCCTTGACGTCGGCGGCAGCATGGACCCGCATATCAAGATGGTCGAAGAGCTGTTCTCGGCCGCCAAGACCGAGTTCAAGCATCTCGAATACTACTATTTCCACAACTGCCTCTACGAAGGCGTCTGGCGCGACAACCGCCGCCGCTGGGACGCGCAGACCCCGACATGGGACGTGCTGCACACCTACGGGCCGGATTACAAATGCATCTTCGTGGGCGACGCCAGCATGAGCCCCTACGAGATCGCCTATCCCGGCGGCGCCAACGAGCACTGGAACGCCGAATCCGGCCAGCTCTGGCTGCAACGCGCCCGCGAGCAATGGCCAGAACATCTCTGGATCAACCCGGTGCCCGAGAAATACTGGGGCTACACCCATTCGATCGGCATGATCCGCGAGATCTTCGAGCACCGCATGGTGCCGATGACCCTCAAGGGCATCGAAGAGGGCATGAAAGAGTTGTCGCGCTGAGGTCGGCCTGATCCAGTTGTGTGCTGCGCACGCAGTTTGTGTTCCGTTCGGGCCACGGGAGGCCCTGGGGGTTTCACCCCCAGACCCCCAGAGTATTTCTGGCAAGATGAAAGGGGTAGCGTGCGTTGCGTTAAGGTGTTTTCCGACGCGATACCATGTGGATCGGGCGGCAGCCGGATGACAGCCGGGCAGCAGCCGGGAGTCACCCCCTGCATCAACGCACAGAAACCCGTGTTAACCGCACCGAACGCTTACTGGGCGAACAGTCGCCCGGGCCACCATCCGCGCGCATCGGTGCCCGCGAGTTTCAGCATGTGCCACAGGAAGGCAAGGTTCGATGAGATCACCGGAAGCCCCGTCTCGGCCTCGGCCCGCTCGATGATGCCAAAGCTGCGCAAGTTCGTGCAACTGACGAAGATCGCATCGCAATCCGTTGTTTTTGCGATATTTTTTATGGCCTCAAGGGTCGAGGATTCGGCGATCCTCGCGACGGTGTAATCGTCTTCCTCGAGAAAGCTCTCTTGCCGCGCGACCGCGATTCCGGTGTCGTTCAGCGCCGCGATCATCGGTTCGTTGACGCTTTCGACATAGGGGGTAATCATGGCGATATTGTTTGATTTCAATGCCTTGAGGGCGGCAATGACGGATGACATCGGGTTCGTGACCTGCGCCTCGGGATGGGCCTTGCGCACCAGGTCCGCCACCCGCTCCGGCCCGATCACCGTCGCCCCCGAGGTGCAGCCATAGCCGATCACCTCCAGCCCCCGCGGCAGGCGCTCGGCCGTCGCGGTCATGTGATTTTCCATGGATGCCAATGACTTGGGCGTCACATCGGGTTGCGCCGGAATGCGCGAATGCAGCAGGCACAGATCGCGCCCGGCAAACAGCATCCGGGCTTCGTTCTCCAGCGATTCGTCGGTCGACAGCACGATCAGCCCGAACCGGCCTGCCCCGCCAAACCCTTGATCCAATTGATATTCCAGCGCCATGACTCACCTCCGCGCGCCACTGTCGCACGGCCCGGCACCCATGCCAAGACATCACGCTTGCCGTGGCCCCCGATCACCGGCACCATGGCCCCACCCGAGGAGATCAACCCCATGTCAGACGCGCCCGTCACCCATATCGACCCTGCCGATTTCACCGCCGATCCCTACCCGGCACTGGCACGGATGCGGGCCGATGCGCCGGTCACGCATGTGCCCGAACTCGGAGCTACGCTCTTCACCCTGCGTGACGATATTTTCCAGCAAGAAAAACAGGTTGAGACCTTTTCTTCATGTCAACCCGAGGGCCTCATGACGCTCCTGATGGGCGAGAACATGATGCGCAAGGACGGCGAGGCCCATGCCCGCGAGCGCAAGATCCTGTTTCCCGCGCTCAGCCCACGCACGGTCCGCGACACCTGGATGCCGCTCTTTCGCGCCAGAACGCAGGACATTCTCAACACCTTGAAACCAAAGGGGAAATGCGACCTTGTGCGGGACTATGCGATGCCGGTTTCGGCCGAGGCGCTCAAGCTCGTGACCGGCCTCACCAACATGCCGGCGGAGGAGCTTGACCGGGTGAGCCAAGGCATGATCGACGGCTGCGCCAACTACACCGGCGATCCCGAAATCGAGGCCAATTGCCACGACTGCACCGCTTCGATCGACCGCCATATCACCGAGATGATGCCGCATCTGCGCGCCCATCCCGACATGTCTGCGCTCTCGGTCCAGATGCAGGCCGGACTCGACGAACCCGCCACCCGCGCCAATATCAAGCTCATCATCTCGGGCGGCCAGAACGAGCCGCGCGACGCCATCGCCGGGGCCGCATGGGCGCTCATCACGCACCCGGACCAACATGCGCTGATCCGGCAAGGCCGCGCCAGCTACGCACAGGCCTTCGCAGAATACGCGCGCTGGATCTCTCCCATCGGCATGTCGCCACGCCGGGTGGCGCGGCGTGACACAGTTTGCGGCGTGACGTTCGAGCCCGAGGACCGCGTGTTCTTCATGTTCTCATCGGCAGGTCATGATGAGCAACACTTTGACAACCCACATATTTTCGACATCACCCGCGACAACGGCCCGGCCATCCCCTTCGGGGCAGGCCCGCATTTCTGCGGAGGTGCCGCGGTCGCCCGCGCGCTGATTGCCGAGGTAGCCCTGCCCATGCTGTTTAACACCCTGCCCGGCCTGCACATCACGGGCGCCGTGCCGTTTTCGGGCTGGGCGTTTCGGGGGCCCACCGCCATGCCCGTCGCATGGGCAATCTGACCTCTTGCTCCGGGCCTTTCGCGCCCCCATATTCCATCCATGCTGAAGTTCACGCCGATCCTGCTTGCCATCCTTTATGCCATCGGGATGTATCGCTTCTCGGTCTGGCGCACCACGCGCGAGCTTGATGCGAAATCGACCGAACTGGTCGATCCCACGCTCAAGCCGATGTTCGACCGCATGGCACAGGCGCTCGACCTGCCGCGTATCCGCGTGCATCTCTATGAAATCCAGCCCGTGAACGGCCTCGCCGCGCCGGACGGGCGGATCTTCATCACCCGTGGCTTTTACGAGAAGTACCGCGCCGGCGAGGTAACGGCAGAGGAACTGGCCTCGGTCATCGCGCACGAACTGGGCCACGTCGCGCTTGGCCATTCGCGGCGCCGGATGATCGACTTTTCCGGCCAGAACGCCATTCGCACGGCGCTTGCCATGGTGCTGTCGCGCTTCCTGCCCGGCATCGGCGTGTGGATCGCGAACGGGATCACCACGCTTCTGGCGGCGGGCCTCTCGCGGTCGGATGAATACGAGGCCGATGAATATGCGGCCGCCTTGCTCACCAAGGCCGGGATCGGCACGACACCGCAAAAATCCCTGTTCGAGAAGCTGGAAAAGCTGACCCAGACCAACATGGGGGCCGCGCCCGCATGGCTGCTCTCGCATCCCAAGACGGCGCAGAGGATCGCGGCGATCGAGTCACTGGAAAACAAGTGGCGGGCCTGAGCCCCCTGCCACGGAGCCAGGAACCCTGCTCTTTCTTGGGAAAAATACTCAAATCCGACCTTGCCATGCGCGCAACCCCGCGACTTGCGGCCACCCTTAAGCCTCAGTCCAACCGCCCGGCCACCGCCTTGCCCAACCTCGGCAATCGCGCCTTCTTCAAAAGCCCCCGCGCCGTCCAATCCTCGCCCGAAAGCCGCCGCGCCTCGGCGCGCACGCGCGCAACCACCGCTTCCACCCGCGCGGCATCCGCCTGCCAGAACCCCAGGAGAAACCCGTCCGGGTCGGCCCGGCTCAGCCCCTCCTCGGCGAGAATCCCGCGCGGGAAATCGCTCGCGTTCAGCGTCACGATCACATCCGCCGATCCCGCCACCCCCGCCGCCAGCACATGAATATCGGCCGGGTCGGGCAGCCACAGCCGATCCTCCAGCGACGGCGGCCACTCGACCGACGCCCCCGGCCATCTCGCCTCCAACAACGCCGCCTCGCCGCGCGCCTGCGCCTCGGCTTCGGGGCCAAGTTTCGCCGCTGCCCGCGCCCATTCCTCGAGAATGCGGTCCGACCAGAGCGGCGCATAGGCCCCGGTTTCGGCCACGCCCAGCAGAACCTCGCGCATGACCGTGGGAAAGATCACGCAGGTATCGAGAACCGCCCTCACAGCCGGAAAAACAGCGCCTTGAGATACCCGCTTTCGGCCAGTTGCGGCAAAAGCGGATGATCCGGGCCCGCCTGCCCCGTGTGGATCAACTGCCCCTGTCGCCCGGCCCGCCCGATCCCCCGGATCGAGGCCGTGCGAAACCGCCCGAGATCGGCGGCATGCGAACAGGAACAGAGCCCCAGAAAGCCGCCCTCCGCCACCAGGGGCGCCGCCATGCGCGCGAGTTTCTCATAGGCGCGCAGCCCCGCATCGAGCGCCTGTTTCGACGGTGCAAAGGCGGGCGGGTCACAGATCACCACGTCGAATTGCGCCCCCGCGCCCGCCAGCGCCTCCAGCACCTCGAACGCATCGCCCCGGCGCGTCTCGAAGCGATCCGATACGCCCATCGCCGCAGCACCCTCGCCCGCCAGAGCCAAGGCCGGGTCCGAGCCGTCCACCGCCAGCGCATGCTCCGCCCCCGCCGCGAGGCAGGCAAGGCCGAACCCCCCGACATGGGAAAACACGTCGAGAACCCGCGCGCCACCCGCCAGCCGGCCAGCAAAGGCGTGGTTCTCGCGCTGATCGAGAAACAGCCCGGTCTTCTGCCCGCCCACCAGGTCGGCCATGTAAACCGCGCCGTTCATCTCGACCGGCAACGGCCCCTGCGGCGCCACCCCGCGCAGAACCTCCTGCCCTTCGTCCAAACCCTCAAGCGCGCGCGCCCGGCCCGATGCGTTCTTGATCACCGTGCTCACACCCGTCACCGCCACCAGCGCCTCGACCATCGGCCCAAGCTGCGCCTCGGCCCATGCCGCGTTGGGCTGCACCACCGCGACATCCCCGAACCGGTCGATCACCACGCCGGGCAACCCGTCGGCCTCGGCATGGATCAGTCGATAAAACGGCGTCCCGTAAAGCCGTTCGCGCAGCGCCAGCGCCCGCCCGATCCGCGCCGCAAACCACGCCTGATCGACCTGCGCGCCCGGATCACGGTCGAGCATCCGGCAGAAGATCTTCGAATCGGGATTCACCGCCACCACCCCCAGGGCCGCGCGCTCCGCGTCCTCCAGAACCGCCAGGGACCCCGGCGCAATCGCCTTGGTGCGGCGATCGGTCACGACCTCGTTGGCAAAGACCCAAGGGCTACCGTGGCGCAGCTTGCGCGCATCGGTCTTGGGTTTGAGGCGGACAATGGGCAAAGGGGACAGCGTCATGCCGTCCCCTTACAGTCTCCGGTGATCCTTGGGAAGAGATCAGAAGAGGTTGTTCGTCCGGTCGCCCGCGCTCAGTGGCGTGGCGGTGCTGCGCGACACCGCAGGGATGCGGTTGACGGCCGGGGCCTCGCGCGCGGCATCGCGCACACCCAACTCTTTCTGGAACACGCCGGCCAGATGGCGGGTGATCCTGACTTTCTGGGTCATCCCGTTCCGTTCGGCCTGCACCGCCCGCGCGCCACCAAACGCCTTGAAGGTCGCGTCGATCTGGCGCGGTTCGGCCATTGGTCGCATCGTTTCTGGGTTGAGGAAGTTCACCACGAATTCGATCTCGTGGCGCCCACCCACGGAATAGCGCGTCTTTTCCGAAAGCGCGTGGAACCGCTTCACTTCGATATCAAGCACGACCGGAACGGCACCATCGGCACCCTGCGTGCCCATCGCCAGGCCCTCTTCGAAAATCTTCTGCACCTGCGCGTGACGATCGCCCAAGGGCTCACCGCGCCAGACGATGTCGCCCGAGGGGTAATACCTGTTGGCTTCGGAAACCTGCAAGCTACGCGGCACCCGAACCTGGAACGCGTCCACGTTCATCGCGGGGGCCATGGCCGTGGTGGCCGGGCTTTCGAATGGCACGCTACGTGACACGGTATCAATGGTGGAACAGCCCGACGCGGCCATCCCCAGAACAATCATTGCAACCAGACGAACATGTTTCATACTCTTTCTCCCCGGGCTTTGGCCCTGTTTTCTGCTCACCTCCAAGATTGCCGCCAATTGAGACGAATTCGCGGCGGCGCTGCGATCTTGCCGGGGTAATGTGGGGGCAAAACCCGGTCGGTCGGCGGGGCGCCGCTGCCCTGCCACGGGAGGGACGGCTTGTTAGCGCTAAAACCCTTTGCTAGATGTCGGTCATCCGCCGCGCAAAGGGATATCACATGACACTGAACCAGACCGTCCGCGACGTGACCGACCGGATCATCGAACGCTCAAGGCCCGCGCGCACGGCCTATCTCGACCGGATGCGCGCCGCGGGCGAGGCCGGGCCGACACGCGGGCATCTCAGTTGCTCGAACCAGGCCCACGCCTATGCCGCGATGGGCGACGATCAGGACCGGCTCGCCACCACACAAGCCCCCAATATCGGGATCGTCACCGCCCATAACGAAATGCTCTCGGCGCATCAGCCCTTCGGCGCCTTCCCCGACATCATCAAGCGCGCGGCGCGCGAAGTGGGCGGCACCGCGCAGATCGCGGGCGGTGTTCCCGCCATGTGCGACGGCGTCACCCAGGGCCAGCCCGGCATGGAGCTGTCGCTTTTCTCGCGCGACGTGATCGCCATGGCGGCGGCGGTCGCACTGTCGCACGATACGTTCGACGCGGCGGTGTTTCTGGGCACCTGTGACAAGATCGTGCCCGGGCTTGTCATGGCCGCGGCCACGTTCGGCCACCTCCCCGCGATCTTCCTGCCCGGCGGGCCGATGACCTCGGGCCTCTCGAACGAGGAAAAGGCCGAGGTGCGCAAGGAGTTCGCGGCCGGCAAGATCGACTGCGCCGCCCTCATGCAGGCCGAGATGGCCGCCTATCACGGCCCCGGCACCTGCACCTTCTATGGCACCGCGAATTCCAACCAGATGCTGATGGAGATCATGGGGCTACACCTGCCCGGCGCGGCCTTCATCAACCCCGGAACCGAGATGCGCGACGCGCTCACCGCCGCGGGCACGCGCCAGATCCTCACGCTCACGGCCCTGGGCGATGATTACCGCCCGCTTTGTGACATCCTCGACGAGCGCGCCTTCGTGAACGGCATGGTCGGGCTGATGGCGACCGGCGGATCGACCAATCTCGTGATGCACCTGCCCGCGATGGCACGCGCGGCGGGCATCACCCTCACGCTCGAGGATTTCGCCGACCTCTCGCAGGTCACGCCGCTCCTGGCGCGGGTCTATCCCAACGGGTTGGCCGATGTGAACCATTTCCACGCCGCGGGCGGCATGGCCTGGCTCATCTCGCAATTGCTCGATGCGGGGCTTTTGCACGAGGATGTGCAGACCGTCGCGGGGCCGGGCCTTGGCCGTTACACGCAAGAACCCGTACTCGACGGCGCCGACATCCGCTATCGCCCCGGCCCCGAGCAAACCGAGAACGACCGCATCCTGCGCCCGGTCTCGGACCCGTTCCAGGCGACCGGCGGGCTCAAGCACCTGACCGGCAATCTCGGTGAGGGCATCATCAAGCTTTCGGCGGTCGCCCCCGAGCATCACCTGATCGAGGCCCCGGCGCGCGTCTTTGACACCCAGCAGGCCGTGATCGACGCCTTCAAGGCGGGCGAATTCACCGGCAACGTGGTGATCGTCCTGCGCTTTCAGGGGCCGCGCGCCAACGGCATGCCCGAATTGCACGGGCTGACGCCGACGCTTTCGGTGATGCAGGATCGCGGCCACAAGGTCGCGCTCGTGACCGACGGGCGCATGTCGGGCGCGTCGGGCAAGATCCCGGCGGCGCTCCACCTCGCGCCCGAGGCCGCGATGGAGGGGCCACTGGCCCGCATCCGCGACGGCGACATCATCCGCCTCGACGCCGCGGCCGGAACGCTCGAGGTGCTCTCGTCCGAATTCACCGGCCGCACACCCGACCGGCCCCGCGCCGGGGTCGCGGATCACGGCGTCGGGCGCGAATTGTTCAAACTGTTCCGCGCCCATGCCAGCCCCGCCACCGCAGGCGCCAGCCCGCTTTTCGGAGATGACGGCGCATGACCCCGCAAGAGGCCAGTGCCGAGATCCTCCGCCTCTGCCAGATGGCCCCGGTCATCCCCGTTCTGACCATCGACGACGCGGCCCACGCCGCGCCCCTCGCCCGCGCGCTCGTCGCCGGTGGACTGTCCGTGCTCGAAGTGACGCTGCGCACGCCTGCCGCCCTCGACGCGATCCGTGAAATGACCCGCATTCCCGGCGCGGTGATCGGCGCGGGCACCGTGATCACCCCCGAAGACGCCACCGCCGCCCGCGCGGCCGGGGCACGCTTCGCGGTCTCGCCCGGCGCCACCGACCGCCTGCTCGACGCCTGCGAAAACGCCGCGCTGCCCCTGCTGCCCGGTGCCGCCACGGCAAGCGAGATGATGCGCTTGGCTGAACGCGGCTACGGCATGCAGAAATTCTTTCCCGCCGAACCCTCCGGCGGCGCCCCCGCGCTCAAATCCATCGGTGCGCCACTCCCGCAGATCCGCTTTTGCCCTACCGGCGGCATCACGGCGCAAAACGCCCCCGATTACCTGGAACTGGCCAATGTCGCCTGCGTCGGAGGAAGCTGGGTCGCCCCCGGCGACGCCATCGCCGCGCGCGATTGGGGCCGGATCGAAAGCCTCGCCCGCAGCGCCTCGGCCTTGCCCGGGCCCTAACCGCGTCCGGTTGCTACTGGCGCGCGCGCCCCGACCGCCCGCCACGCCGCCCGGTATGCACCGACTGCTCCAGCCCCTCGCGCAGCACCTGCGTCATCGGGTGGTCGGCCTTTGCGCCATATCTCTCGATCAGGACGCCAATCGCCCGCCGCGCGTCCATACCCTCGGACAGGCTCAGCGCCCAGTCGAGGAAGATCGTCCGGCACTCGGCCATGCCGATCCCCTCGATGCGATAGGCCTCGAATATCAGCCCCTTGGGATCGAACTGGTCCCCCTTCACGCGGCCCCCTCCCCCGTTTCGCGCGCAATCGCCGCGTCGATCACCGTTTCGGCGCGCCCGGCCAGGTCGGCCAGCCGCCCGCCGAGATCGTCCAGCGTCTCAAGCCCTGTCTCTCGCATCAGCATCGACGCCCCTCCACCACCTAGCGACTCCGGTTGCAGCGGCTTGTCACTCAGAAGCTTCGACACCGCCTGCACCTGCCAGCAAAGCGCATAAGACCCCTCCAATGCTGCGCGATCCGCGTCACTCAACCAGCCACTTGCGACAGCGGCCTCCAGCCCCTCGGCCACCGACCGCCCCGGGGCAGCCGCCATCAACGCCCCGGCCTGCGCCACCAGCTCGATATCCTGCATCCGCCCCGGGCCGATCTTGGCCTCCCACGGGCCATCCGGGGCCTTGGCCGCCGCGATCCGCGCGCGCATACTGGCCATGGCGCGCACGATCCCGCTCCGGTTCTCCGACTTTTCGGCCAGAATCGCGCTGCGGAACGCCTCCACATCCGCGCCAAGCCCGGGCTCCCCGGCGACCACCCGCGCCCGGGTCAGCGCCATATGCTCCCAGACCCAGGCCTCGGTGCTCTGATAGGCGCGAAACGACTCCCAACTTGTCGCCACCGGCCCCTGGTTGCCCGACGGGCGCAGCCGCATGTCGACCTCGTAAAGCCGTCCCTCGGACATCTGCGCCGTCACCGCCGTGATCAGTGCCTGAGTCAGGCGCGCATAATAGGGCCGCGCGGCGAGCGGTCGGCGCCCGTCGGACATCTCGACCCCGTCGGGATCGTAAATCACGATCAGGTCGAGATCCGATCCCGCGTTCAGCCGCGCCGCGCCAAGGCTCCCCATCCCCAGGACACAGGCCCCGCGCCCCGGCGGGGCCCCATGCTTTTGCGCGAACTGCGCCACCACCTCGGGCCAGAGTGCCGCCAGCGACGCACCCGCGAGATCGGCATATTGCCGCCCGGCTTCCTCGGCGTCGATCAGCCCACGCAGGTGATGCACCCCGATCCGGAAATGCCATTCCTTGGCCCAGCGTCGCGCCAGGTCGAGCTTGCGTTCGTAATCCGCCTCGCGCTCCAGCCGCGCAGCCAACTCGGCCGCCAGCGCCGACGCCCCGGGCCAGTCGGCAAAGAAATCGCCCCCGATCACCGCATCGAACACGCCCGCATTGCGCGACAGGTGCCGCGCCAGCGTGGGCGAGGTGCCCACGATATCGACCAACAGATCGACAAGCTGCGGATTGGCCTCGAAAAGCGAGAAAAGCTGCACCCCCGCGGGCAGCCCCGACAGAAACCCGTCGAACGCGATCAGCGCCTCTTCGGGCTGGGCCGTGTCCTGCAACTTGCGCAGGATCTCGGGGCGCAACCGGTTGAAGATCGTCACCGCCCGCTCCGAGCGCAGCGCCGGATAGGTGGTCCAGCGCGACACCACCGCATGATCGGCCAGCGGCTCGGGCGCGGGCGCAGCACCTTCCTCGGGGGCAAAGAAGCTCTCGATCAGCTCATGCACCTCGTCGATGCGCGCGCGCAGCGCGGCCTCGAACTCGGGCCGCCCCTGCCCCGACATCGCCGCGATCCGCGCCATCCCCTCGTCGGATGTCGGCAGGCGGTGGGTCTGGGCATCGTTGACCATCTGGATGCGGTGCTCGACCTCGCGATGCGCCCGGTAATGCGCCGCCAGCGTCTCGGCCGCCGCCTGCGGCACCCAGCCCTTTTCGGCCAGCACCCGCAGCCCCTCGACCGTGCCACGCACCCGCAGGTCCGGATCGCGCCCCCCGGCGATGATCTGCCGGGTCTGGGTAAAGAACTCGATCTCGCGAATACCGCCCCGGCCCAGCTTCATGTCATGCCCGGCCAGAACCAGCCTGCCACCCAGCCCTTTATGCTCGCGGATACGCAGCCGCATGTCATGGGCGTCCTGGATCGCCGCGAAATCCAGATGCTTGCGCCAGACAAAGGGGCGCAGCATCTCCAGGAACCGCGCGCCCGCCGCGATATCCCCCGCGCAGGGCCGCGCCTTGATATAGGCCGCGCGCTCCCATGTGCGACCAAGGCTCTCGTAATAGGTCTCGGCGGCGGCCATGGCGATGCAGACCGGCGTGACACTGGGATCGGGGCGCAACCGTAGGTCGGTGCGAAACACATAGCCCTCGCCGGTCATGTCCGACAGCATCGCCGCCATCTTGCGCGTCGCGCGCACGAACCCGGCCCGCGCCTCCATGTAATCGTCGCGCTCGAACCGGCTTTCGTCGAACAGGCAGATAAGGTCGATATCCGAGGAATAATTCAGCTCCCCCGCCCCCATCTTGCCCATGGCCAGCGCCACCCAGCCGGCGCAGGTCTCGAGATCCTCCTCGCCCATGCCGGGCAGCTTGCCACGCCGGATCTCGGGCTCAAGTGCGGCGCGCATCGCCAATTGCACCGCCAGATCGGCAAACCGCGTGAGCGCGCCGGTCACCTCTTCCAGCGCCCAGACCCCGCCCAGATCGGCCAGCCCGGTGAGCAGCGCCACCCGCCGTTTGGCCCGACGCAACTCGGTGCCCAGATCGCCGGGGGCAACCTCGCCCAGCCGGGAAAACTCCGCGTCGAGCGCCGCCTCGGGATCGTCGAACGCCCGCTCCAGCCACTCGCGCTCCTTCTCCAGAAGCCCGCCCAGGTAGGGGCTGCACCCGCCCGCCCCCTCGATCAGAGCGGCCAAGTCTCCCTCGGCCCCCGGCACCAGCGCCCGCGCCTCCGCGCCGCGATCCGGGTCAAGGGCAATGGGCAGGCGGGTGATGCGCGACATGAGGTTCATGCAATCTTGATGCGGCGAAACCGGTTGGGCGTCAATGCTTTGCCCGTCACGGAACGCCGCTGCCCTCGGGGGTGTCCTGGCTGAAGATATTGCGCCACGTGCCGCCGTGCCGCTGCCAGAGCGAACTGACATACATCACCTCGTCCGCCACCGCCCCGACCCGCCGATAACGCGCGCGATAGATGAGCATCGCATGATCTCCCCCGACCGGAACAACCCGCGCCATGCCGAGGGCATAGCGCTCAACAGTCGGGCCATCGCTCAACTGTCCCGCATGCGCGTCGCGCCCCGCGATGCCATCCGGATAGACCCCTACGAAATCCGGCGCGAGAAGCGCGGCATCCGCGCCCGCATCCCCCTCGACAAGCGCCTGCCAGACCTTTTCTTCCATGCAAAGCAATTCGGCCAGTTCCACCTCTGCCATGTCGTCACATCCTTCTCGCGCGTGCTTGCGGTTGGCACCTTGTATCCGCTTGGCAAATGACCACAAGTTCGGGCGGATAGACACAGTCGAAAGGTCCGCCCATGTCGAAATCCCTCAAACGCGTCCGCGCCGCGCTCGACGGGCATGCCGCCGAAATCGTCGAAGCCGGCGAGGCGCGCACCGCCCAGATGGCCGCCGATGCGGTCGGCTGCCATGTCGACCAGATCGCCAAGTCGATCATCTTTCGCGGCGAAACCTCGGGCCGCGCGGTGCTCTTCATCACCGCGGGCGGCAACCAGGTCGATCATGCCCGCGCCACCGCCCTGGCCGGTGAAGAGCTGGGCAAGGCCGACGCGGCCCTCATTCGCGAACAGACCGGCTTTGCCATCGGCGGGGTCGCCCCCATCGGGCACCTCAACCCGATCCGCGCCTTTCTCGATCCGCGCCTCCTTGAGTTTGAAACCGTCTGGGCCGCCGCGGGCACGCCGCGCCACGTGTTTTCCATCCCGCCCCGCGATCTCGAATCCATGTCGGGTGCCGAGATCGCCGCGTTCACTGCCTGATTCCTCGCGAACATCATCCATTCAACTACCTGATTTTAAAGTATTATACGAGAAAATGTAAAAAACCTTCACATCGCCCCTTGTCAAACGCGCCCCCAACCCCGACATTGGGGATGTGAAAGGCATTAACATGAGCCGCCCGACACGAAAGTTCGACAAACGGAGAGAGACATGACAACCGCAACGCACGGCACATCCTCACCCGCCCCGATCGCTTGGCTGCGGCGGGCCGAGGACTGGCTCGATGACAAGGGCAAGGGCGCGTGGATTGCCGCCATGGTGCTTGGCTTCATCCTGTTCTGGCCCATCGGCCTCGCCCTTCTCGCCTACATGATATGGAGCAAACAGATGTTCAAAGGATGCGCGCATCGCCGCAAACACGGCCGCCCCACGGCCTATCGCAGTTCGGGCAATTCCGCCTTCGACGCCTACAAGGACGACACGCTGCGTCGCCTCGAAGACGAGCAGAAACAGTTCGAGAGCTTCCTCGAACGCCTGCGCGCCGCCAAGGACAAGGCCGAGTTCGACCAGTTCATGGAGGACCGCGCCAGCGACGCCGCCAAGGCCCGCAGCGCCGAGCCGCCGCAGGACCGGCGCGACCCCGGCACCGAAGGCTGGCAACAGGCCTGATCCCCACCGCGCACCCACCACCCGGCCCCCGCGAACGGGGCCGGGTCTTTTCCATCCGGCCCCCGCACCCCATGTCATGACAATGAGCGATCACATCCCCAACCCGCCCCCCGACTGGCACCTGCCCGACCCGCAGTTCCAGCCCGAGTTCTACGCCGATGTGCCGCTCAAACGGCTCATCGCGTTTTTCGTCGATACCCTGCTGATCCTCGCCCTGACCGCCATCGTGGCGCTGCTCAGCCTCGGGCTCGCGTTGATCCTGTTCGTGCCGCTCTGGTGGTTGCTGAACTTCGCCTATCGCTGGGTGACGATCACCCAGGGCTCGGCGACACCGGGCATGCGCCTTGTCGCGCTCGAATTGCGCGACCATCGCGGCCGCCCGCTCGACCAGGTGCTGGCGTTCCAGCACACGCTCGGGTTCATGCTCTCGATCACCTTCTTCCCGCTCCAGGTGATCTCGGTCGCGCTCATGCTCACCGACACGCGCAAACAGGGGCTGACCGACAAGATGCTCGGCACCGTCGCGCTCAACCGCCGCGCCGGGTATTAAGTCTCGTTCGATTCAAAGCTTGGAGAACGTCCAAGCTGTTGTTATCGTCCCGATGACACACCACATCTGACCTGACATGCGCCATACACTTCCTCTTGCCCCGCAATTCTACGTGACCGCGCCCCAGCCCTGCCCCTATCTCGAGGGCCGGATGGAGCGAAAGCTGTTCACCGCCCTGCAAGGCGACAATGCCGAGCGTCTCAATGACGCACTGTCGAAACAGGGGTTCCGCCGCTCGCAGAACGTGCTCTATCGCCCCTCCTGTGCCGATTGCGCGGCCTGCCTTTCGGCCCGTATCCGGGTGGCCGACTTCACCCCTTCGAAAAGCCAGAAACGCACCCTGCGCCGCAACCGCGCGCTTGAACGTCGCGCCACCAGCCCTTGGGCGACCGAGGATCAATACGACCTCTTCCGCCGCTATCTCGACAGCCGCCACGCCGATGGCGGCATGGCCGACATGGACGTATTCGAATTCGCCGCGATGGTCGAGGAAACCCCGATCCGCAGCCGCGTCATCGAATATGCCGAGGGCGACAGCGGCGCGCTGACCGCCGTATGCCTGACGGACGTGCTCGATGACGGGCTCTCGATGGTCTATTCCTTCTTCGAACCGGGCCGCCCGCGCGACAGCCTCGGCACCTATATCATCCTTGATCATATCGAGATCGCCCGCGAGGCGGACCTGCCTTACGTCTATCTCGGCTACTGGGTGCCCGGCTCGCCCAAGATGGGCTACAAGGCCAAGTTCTCGGGGCTCGAAGTCTATCGCGGCGGCACTTGGGAACCGGTGCACGACCCGGCCAGTTTCGCCGCCGACACCCACCCGCTTTCGACCGATCCGATCGCCGAACAGGTGGCCAACATCTCGCTCCCCGACATGCGCGCCGGCCCGTATCGCCGCTAGGGCACGCGGCTCAGGTCTCCTTGCCCCCCTTGCGACGCCGGGCCAGCTCCCGGTAAAGCGCCTCGCGGCTCACGCCAAGCTCGGCCGCGACGTCCTGCCAATGCCCCTTGCCCGGCAACGACATCCCCGCATCGAGCCACGCATCGAGCCGGTCGGCCACCCGCGGCAGGGACCGGATCTCGGCGCGCAGCCGCGCCGCCTGCACCCCCCGGGCCAGCGTCGCCGCCCATTGCGCGGCCAGCTCCGGCTCCTCGGCCAGCGCCCGCAGGAACCGCGCCTTGGGCACCCGTGACAGAACCGACCGATCCATCGCCACCGCGTCGCAATGATACGCCCCGGAATAGGCCGACGCCTCGGCCAGAACCGCCCCCGCCGTGGCATTCTGCAACACCATCACCGCGCCATGGATCGAATGGCGGCACAGATGCACCCGCCCCACGCGCACGAGGTAGATATCGGTCACCGGCGCCCCGGTCCGAAAGAGGACGGTTCCAGCCGTCAGTTCAACGGAACGTGATCCGGCAAAAGCGCTCTCCAGGACGTGCTGCATGATCGCAATCATATGCTGCGCCGGATCGGCCTGCAATAACCGCGAAACCCACAAGACGAGAGCGACATGAAACACGCAATACCGATCCTGCTCATCCTCGCCCTGCCCGGACTGGCCACCGCGCAGGACCACACCGCCCATGGCAAGGCCCACCACATGACGCATGGCGGCGATATCTCCGGCGACACGCACACCATGGCCGAGCCCGCCGATCTGCGCGAAGCCGGACAATCCGCCTTTGCCACCATTCAGGAAATCGTGGCCCGTCTCATGGCCGATCCCGCCACCGACTGGGCCACGGTCGATATCGAGGCGCTGCGCCAGCATCTCGTCGACATGGACAACGTCACCCTGCGCGCGCAGGTCGAAACGCGACCGCTCGACGGTGGCGCGCGCTTTGTCGTCACCTCGAACGATCCCGCCGTCACCGCCTCGATCCGCGCCATGGTCCCGGCCCATGCCGCCACCATGGACGGGGTGCAGGGCTGGCGCCTGTCCGCGACCTCCACCGCGGGCGGGGCAATCCTGACCGCCACCGGCCCCGGCGACGCGGCCTTGCGCATCCGGGGGCTCGGCTTCATCGGGCTGATGACCGTCGGCATGCACCATCAGTCCCATCACCTTGCGCTCGCGACCGGCCACGCCCCCCACGCGCACCAGCACCGCGCGCAGGATTAACCTAACGAGACGTTAACGCGCGTCGTTTCACCCGGCAGCCGGAGGGCAGCCGGACAGCAGCCGGATGTCACCCCCCCGATTTGCGCCAAAGGGGGGCATTAACCATTCCCGATCCGCATGAGTCGCGCCTCGGCATCCGATCCGCGCCGCAAACCGGCCGTTTGCCCGTCCCCCGGAAGGTCGAATTTTCGCATCATGCGCTTTGACCGATCTTCGCGAAAGAATCGGTCGCTAAAAAAGCCCTCCGCGACACAATATTCATCATTTGGCGGTTGACGCTGCGTTGCCCCGGACCTAATCTCGCGCTCACACGTGAAAGGAACCTTCAATGGACTGCCTCGTAATTATTGTAGGAACACCGCGCATGGGCCACTGACGGAACCCTGTTCCCGACCCATGCGCCCCCGCCAATCGGGGGTTTTTTTATGCGTGAAAACATGACGTTATACGGAGATGGAAGATGACACGTCAAATGACCGGAGCGAGAATGGTGGTTCAGGCCCTGCGCGATCAGGGCGTGGACGTCGTATTCGGCTATCCCGGGGGCGCGGTGCTTCCGATTTATGACGAGATCTTCCAGCAGAACGACATCCGCCACGTCCTCGTGCGCCACGAACAAGGCGCCGTCCACGCCGCCGAAGGCTATGCCCGCAGCACCGGAAAGCCCGGCGTTGTCATCGTAACCTCCGGTCCTGGCGCAACAAATGCCGTCACCGGGATCACCGATGCACTGATGGATTCGATCCCGCTCGTGGTGCTGTCGGGGCAGGTTCCAACCTTCATGATCGGCAACGACGCCTTTCAGGAGGCCGATACCGTCGGCATCACCCGCGCCTGCACCAAGCATAACTGGCTGGTCAAGGACACCGCGAACCTCTCGGGCACGATCCACGAGGCGTTTCACGTCGCCACCACGGGCCGCCCCGGTCCGGTGTTGATCGACATCCCCAAGGATGTGCAATTCGCCTCGTCCACCTACACCCCGCCGCAAAAGGCCAGGACCAGCCATTATCAACCGCCGGTCAAGGGCGACATGGACTCGATCAAGGAACTGGTCGAAGCCATTGAAAAGGCGAAGAAACCGATCATCTACACCGGCGGTGGCGTGATCAATTCCGGCCCGGCGGCCAGCCTGCTCTTGCGCGAACTGGTGGACAGCACCAACTTTCCTGTCACCTCGACGCTGATGGGGCTGGGCGCCTATCCGGGCACCGGCAAGAACTGGCTTGGCATGCTCGGCATGCACGGTTTGTACGAAGCCAACATGGCCATGCATGACTGTGACCTGATGATCAACATCGGCGCGCGCTTCGACGACCGCATCACCGGGCTCGTCTCGGCCTTCAGCCCGAATTCGAAAAAGGCGCATATCGACATCGACCCCTCGTCGGTCAACAAGGTGATCCGCGTCGATATCCCGATCATCGGTGATGTCGGTCATGTGCTTGAGGATATTCTGAAAATCTGGAAATCCCGCGGCCGCAAGACCGACAAGGAAGGGCTGCAAGGCTGGTGGACCAAGATCGAGGAGTGGAAAAAGATCGACTGCCTGTCGTTCAAACAGACCGGCTCCGTGATCAAGCCGCAATATGCGCTCCACCGACTCGAAGAGCTGACCCGCGATCATGACCGCTATATCTGCACCGAGGTCGGCCAGCACCAGATGTGGGCGGCCCAGTATCTGACCTTCAACGATCCCAATCGCTGGATGACCTCCGGCGGCCTTGGCACGATGGGCTATGGCCTGCCCGCCTCTGTCGGGGTCCAGATGGCCCACCCCGAGGCGCTGGTGATCAATGTCGCGGGCGAGGCATCGTGGCTCATGAACATGCAGGAGATGGGCACAGCGGTGCAGTTCCGCCTGCCGGTCAAGCAATTCATCATGAACAACGAACGCCTCGGCATGGTGCGCCAGTGGCAGGAACTGCTGCACGGCGAACGCTATTCGCAAAGCTGGTCCGAAGCCCTGCCCGATTTCGTGAAGCTCGCCGAAGCCTTTGGCTGCAAAGGGATAAAGGTCGACAATCCGGACGATCTCGACGAGGCGATCAAGGAAATGCTTGCCTATGACGGGCCGGTGATCCTCGACTGCTTGGTTGAGAAGCATGAAAACTGCTTCCCGATGATCCCCTCTGGCGAGCCGCATAACAAGATGCTGCTGGGTGACGCAAAGACCAAGGATGCAATCGGCACGTCCGGCGCCGTTCTGGTGTGAGACCGCAGAGATAGAAGGAACCAAGTCAATGTCTGCACTCAAGATCAAGAAAGGCTCGACCAAGCATTCGGCCTATAACCTACGTCCCGATTTCAGCGACGTGATCGAGACCCATACCCTCGCCGTGCTTGTGGACAACGAAGCCGGGGTGCTGGCGCGGGTGATCGGGCTGTTTTCAGGCCGGGGATACAATATCGACAGCCTGACCGTGGCCGAGATCGACCATACCGGCCACACCAGCCGCATCACCATCGTCACCACCGGCACGCCGCAGGTAATTGAGCAGATCAAGGCCCAGTTGGGCCGCATCGTGCCGGTGCACGAGGTTCATGACCTCTCGGTCGAGGGGCCGTCGGTCGAACGCGAACTTGCCTTGCTGAAGGTCGCGGGCCTCGGCGACAAACGTGTCGAGGCCCTGCGCCTCGCGGATATCTTTCGCGCCAACGTGGTGGACAGCACGCTTGAGAGTTTCGTGTTCGAAATCACCGGCACCTCCGACAAGATCGACGCCTTCGCGGAACTCATGGGGCCGCTTGGATTGATCGAAGTCGCCCGCACCGGCGTCGCCGCCCTCTCCCGCGGCCAATAAACCGCAAAACTGCGTAAACCGACCATCTGTCAGGATGCGACGCGCGAGACGTGTTTCTCGCCCGCATCCTGCACAGCCGCACAGTTTACCAAAAATCAAACGTCCCGGATCACAATCGTTCCCACACCCGCACACATTCCCAGAACTCATGCGTCCCGCATCGCGATCTGGTCGTAAAGGTGCCAACTCGCATGACCAAACAGCGGCAAAACCAGAAACAGCCCCAGAAACGCCGGTATCATGGCAAGGAAAGTCACGACCGCAATGAACACTGCCCAGGCCAGCATCGGAAGCGGGTTCTCTATGACGGTCTGGAAACTCGTGATCATGGCGGTCACGAAATCCACCTCACGATCAAGTAAGAGTGGCATGGAAATCACTGTTATCATGTAGAGAATCAGCGCGAAAGCAGCACCAACCAAGGTTCCGACGCCAAGCATCGTCAAGCCGTTCGACGTCAGATAGACCTCGAAGGAGGTCGAGACATTGGTCATTGTCGAAAGGCCAAGGAACAGAGCAAAGATCATATGCGCGAGGAAGAACCAGAACAGGAACACCATGATGATGATCGCGCAGATCGACGGTAATTGTCGGCGGCTTTGTTGAACAACCACGCCGAGGATCTTGTCCACCTCAAGCGCCTGTCCCTGTTCCAGGCGCCGTGACACTTCGTAAAGACCGACGGCAGCGAAAGGACCGACCAAGGGGAACCCGACGGCAGCGAATACAAGCCAGTACGACTGGCCCGTGCCCCATGTCACCGCAGCAAGCAACAGGCCGATAACCACGTAAGCGCTTGAAAACAGAAGGCCGAATCCGGGTGCGCGTTTCATGTCGGCCCAACCACGCCTCAGCGCCTCGTACAGCATGGCCATTTCAACCGGGCGCATCTCCGGCACACCCAAATCTGCCGCCTTTTCCATGGTTTCTCCCAGTCACAGCACCTTGCTTTGCTTTCGCATCACGGCGCGGTCAATACGGATGGTTTCGCGCGAAAATGGGGCGTGGCCGCATGCCAGGCATGACCGATCTGAAGAAGCGATGCATCCGCGCCCCGGCGCCCGAACATCTGTAGCCCCAGCGGAAGCCCATCTGCATTGAAACCCGCGGGCATGTTGAGACAGGGCAATCCCAGAAGCCCGGGTGGGACGACCACCTCCATCCAACGGTGATAGGTGTCCATGTCAGTATCATTGACGCGTTCCGGATACCGCCACTCGATCGGGAACGGCCAAACCTGCGTCGAGGGCAGGATCAACGCATCGTATCGGTCGAACAAACCGGCAGCGACCTTGAACCACTCGGACCTGATCACGCTGGCCCGGTGGACATCCATCGCCGAAAACGCCAGCCCTCGTTCGATTTCCCATATCGCTTCGGGCTTGAGCCGGCTTCGGGTCTCGTCGTTCTCGTAAAGGGCGGCTGTTCCTGCGGCCACCGACCATGACCGAAGGGTTGTCCAGCTTTCCCAGATCGCTTCGGCCGCAAAGGGGGCCGGCACCTCTTCAACGATGCAGCCAATATCGTCAAAATGGCCCAAAGCCTTCTCACTGAGTTCCAGGATACCCGGCTCGAACCCGTAGGCCCCACCCCAATCGCGCAGCCATCCAATACGGCGGCCTTTCACGTCGGTCTCAATACCCGGCAATGTCGGTTCGACCGGGCACCCATGCGGCTGGCGAGGATCAGGACCGGACTGGATATCAAGGAGCGCCGCGACATCGCGCGGGCTGCGTGCCATCGGCCCGTTGGTCGCCAGTTGGTGCAGAAAGCTGTCACCAACGGGTTCCGATGGCACCCGCCCCCAACTGGGACGGAACCCATAGACATTGTTCCACGCGGCCGGGTTTCGCAGGCTGCCCATCATGTCGGACCCGTCGGCCACTGGCAGCATCCGGCACGCCAGCGCCGCAGCCGCGCCCCCCGACGAGCCTCCGGCCGAACGCGTCAGGTCATAAGGATTGCATGTTGCGCCATGAACCGGGTTGAACGTATTCGAGCCAAGCCCGAATTCCGGCGTGTTGGTCTTGCCGATGATGATCGCCCCCGCAGCGCGCATCCGGGCCACCATGATATCGTCGCTCTGCGCGACCTGATCGGCGAAGACCGGCGAGCCCATCGTCGTGCGCAGCCCCTTGGCGTTGGCGAGATCCTTTACCGCGAGAGGAAGCCCGTGCATCCAGCCCTTGCGCTTGCTCTCATCTGCCTGTTGCGCCTCGGTCAAAAGCGCGTCCGGCTCCCTGAGAGACACGATCGCATTTACCCTGCCGTTGACCTCTCCAATACGGTCGAGCGTCGCCCGCATCACCTCCTCGGCGCTCAGGTTTCCGGCCTCGAGATCGGCGGCCAGATCAATGGCGTCCCGGTCCAGAATATCGCTCACATCCTTGCTCCCCTTGCAGTGTTCGAGAGCAGGTTAGACTGTCACGCAGCCATTGCAATCCTGCACCTGAAAAACGCCGGGGGCTTTGTGTGATCACTCTTCGCCTCGGGCCTCTGCGCGACTCTTGCCGCTCACATTCTGGGCCAGCGTGGCCGCCATGAGCCCATCAAGCGCACCGTCGAGAACACCCTTGGTGTCGGATGTCTCATAGTTCGTCCTGAGATCCTTGACCATCTGGTAGGGTTGAAGAACATAGGATCGGATCTGGTTGCCCCACCCCGCTTCGCCCTTGGCTTCGTGCGCTTCGTTGATCGCCTGGTTCCGCCGTTCCAGCTCCATCTGATAGAGCCGCGATTTCAATGCCTTCATGGCGATATCGCGGTTCTGGTGTTGCGATTTCTCGGAACTGGTCACCACGATGCCGGTGGGCAGGTGCGTGATCCTGACCGCCGAATCCGTCGTGTTGACGTGCTGGCCCCCTGCCCCCGAACTGCGATAGGTGTCGATGCGAAGATCCGCCGGATTGACCTCGATCTCGATATTGTCATCCACGACCGGGTAAACCCAAACCGACGAGAACGAGGTATGGCGTTTGGCCGCGCTGTCATATGGCGAGATGCGCACCAGCCTGTGAACCCCGCTTTCGGACTTGAGCCAGCCATAGGCATTATGCCCCGATATCTTGTATGTGGCGGATTTGATCCCGGCCTCATCGCCCGGGTTTTCCGCCTGAAGCTCGACCTTGTAGCCCCTCTTCTCGGCCCAGCGAACATACATTCGCGCCAGCATCGACGCCCAATCGCAGCTTTCGGTCCCGCCAGCACCGGCATGAATTTCGAGGAAGGTGTCATTGGCGTCCGCTTCACCATCCAGCAACGCCTCAAGCTCTTTTTCCGCGGCTTTTGCCGCCAAGGCCTGAAGCGCGGCTTCAGCGTCTTTGACGACATCTTCGTCGCCTTCCATCTCACCCAGTTCGATCAATTCGACATTGTCGCTCAGATCGCGGGCAATCGCTTCGCAGGTTTCGATCTGATCGACCAGGGCCTGCCGATCACGCATCAGTTTTTGCGCTTTCTCCGGATCGTCCCAGAGGTTTGGATCTTCCACCCATGCATTGAATTCCTCAAGCCTGTGCTGGGCAGTTTCCCAACCCATCCTCTGCCGCAGCAAGTCGAGCGATTTCTCAATTTCATCAATGGTGGTCTGCGTATCGGCGCGCATCGAATTGTCCTGACTGTCATGCTTGGTGACGGGTGATAGACGAGCCAAAGCCGCGCGGCAAGCTCAGTAGAGGCCGCCCGAACTCAGGGTGCCAAAGTTCGCCTTGGGGCCGACCACGGCCTTTTTGCCGGTCGATGTCGTGACCTGCCGTCCGCTATTGGCCTCGCGTGCCTCGTCGAACAACGGCAGGTTTTCACCCATTGCAAAACCGCCATCATACATCACGCCGAACAGCGGTTCTTCGCCTTCGCGGAAACATTCGGCGACCACGTGATCCCCGTTCGCATCCGGACCAAGAGGCGCGCCGGTGAAACGGTCGATGTTGATAAAGGTGCATTCCCTTGGAACACGGAACTGCCCGCCGCCATATTTCTTGATCGCTTCGCTCATGAACCTTTGAAAGACAGGGCCACACATCCCCCCGCCCGATGCCCCGCGGCCAAGGCCGCGCGGATTGTCGTATCCAATATAGCACCCGGCCACGATGTTCGATGTGAAGCCAATGAACCAGACATCCTTGGCCTCGTTGGTTGTCCCGGTTTTGCCCGCAACGGGCACCGGCAGGTTTACCGTTCTCGCGGCTGTGCCACGATCAACCACGCCACGCATCATCGACGTCAATTGATAGGCCGTCACTTCGTTCATGACCCTCTCGCGATATGACACGATCTCGGGGCTCTCGCTTCGGGATATGGCGGGGTTGTCGCAATCGCGGCAATCACGCGTGTCGTGACGATAGACAGTCTTGCCATATCGGTCCTGCACCCGGTCAACCAGCGTCGGCTCGACCCGCTGGCCACCATTGGCAAACATCGCATAGGCCGCGACCATCTTGAACAGGGTGCTTTCTTCGGACCCGAGAGCATTGGCCAGAAACGGGCTCATGTGATCATAAACGCCAAAGCGTTCGGCATAATCCGCCACCACGTCCATCCCCACCTCCTGGGCAAGGCGGACTGTCATCAAGTTGCGTGAGCGCTCGATTCCGGTGCGCAGCGGCGTTGGTCCATAGAACTGGTTCGACGCGTTTCGGGGCCGCCAGACCCCCTGCGGCGTGTTGATCTCGATCGGGGCGTCAACCACGATTGTCGCCGGCGAATACCCGCTGTCCAACGCCGACGCAAAGACAAAGGGCTTGAAGGACGAACCGGGCTGTCGACGCGCCTGCGTGGCGCGGTTGAACACCGAATGCTGATAGGAAAACCCG
Organism: Aquicoccus porphyridii; assembly: GCF_008369105.1. Taxonomy (GTDB): domain Bacteria; phylum Pseudomonadota; class Alphaproteobacteria; order Rhodobacterales; family Rhodobacteraceae; genus Aquicoccus; species Aquicoccus porphyridii. The sequence goes on from NZ_VINQ01000002.1 coordinate 33,771, forward strand.
CCCTGCATCGCGATCACGCGACCGGTATTGACGTCCATCGCCATGAAGCCGCCTTGAACCTCGGGAACCTGTCGCAAGGTCCAGCGGATGAAGCTGCCGTCGCTATCGCTCGTCATGCGCCGCACATGCACGACATCCCCGACATCGAGAAGATCGGCGGCCACCCGCGCCTTGCGCCCAAGTTTACCGTCCTCAAGCCTCTTGCGAGCCCACTGCACGTCATTGGCAGGAATCCAGTGGCCGTCCTCGTCATCTTCGACACCTTCGATCCCGATGCGTGCGTCATTCGCCCCCAGTTCAAGGACCACAGCCGGATACCATGGATTCTCAAGATCAATATCACGGGCGATATCGACCTCTGCCAATGCCTCCCGCCATCGTGCTTCGCTTTCAAGCGCTTCCGGGGCAAGCGCCTCGCCCGTGCCGCGCCATATCCCAAGCCCCCGGTCATATTCCTCGAGCTGAAGCTGCAAGGCATGGGCTGCAATCTTCTGCATGTCGGGATCGACGGTTGCGCGCACGCTCAAGCCGCCGGAAAAGAACTCTTCCTCGCCGAAATCCTCTGACAATTGCCTGCGGATTTCGTCAGTGAAATAATCCCTGGGAGGCAAATCCCCGCGATAGCTTTCGAAATCCCCGTTCTGGACAGAACGAAGCGGTTGCTCGATTTCCCTCTCGTAAACCGCCTGGGTCAAGTATCCGTTCTCCAACATCTCCCTCAGAACGAAATTCCGCCGCGCCATCAACCGATCCTTGCGACGGACCGGGTGATAATCGCTCGGCGCTTTGGGCAATGACGCGAGGAATGCCGCCTCATGCGGCGCCAGTTCTTCAAGTGACTTGTTGAAATAGCTTTGCGACGCTGCCGCGACCCCATAGGAGTTCTGCCCGAGGAAAATCTCGTTGAGATAGAGCTCCAGTATCTGGTCCTTGCTCAGCGTTTCCTCGAGGCGCGTGGCGAGGATGATTTCCTTGATCTTGCGCTCGGCCCTTCTGTCCCCTGACAACAAGAAGTTCTTCATCACCTGCTGGGTGATGGTCGAGGCGCCGCGGATATCGCTGCCGCGTGAGCGCACGGCTTCGTAGGCGGCAATAAGGATGCCGCGCATGTCATAGCCCTGATGGTCATAAAAATTCTTGTCTTCGGCGCTGATGAACGCCTGTTTGACCACATCGGGAATATCCTCGGCGAGCACGAACAGGCGCCTTTCCTGCGCGAATTCGTCGATGATCCTTCCTTCGCCGGAATAGATACGGCTGATTGTCGGGGGCGTGTATTGCGCCAGGCTGGCATGGCTGGGCAGATCCTGCCCATAGATCCAGAAGACCGCCCCCACCGACAGGGCAACCATCATCACCCCCATCGTGATGAGGCTGAATAGCCCCCCCAATGTCGACAAGACAAATCTCAGCACGCGCGCCCCCTGAACCTCGTCCTGCCTATATAGGTAGCGAGCAGCACATGGTCAAAACACATTGCTGCAACCGATCGGCTGGAAACTGCCTGTTTTCTGCGCATGATGCGTGGCCCCGTCATTGCCGCACCAGCCCGCGCAGAGATGCATCGGTGATCATCCAGGCCTGAATGCCATCGCGCAGCGCCTCGGCCATACTCTTGCGCCAGTCCGGGTTCGCGATGTTGCGCAGGTCGCGTTCGCTTGACATGAACCCGATTTCAAGGAGCACGGACGGGATATCCGCGGCCTTGAGCACCGAGAACGCGGCCGAGCGGTACGGGCGACGGTTGAGCGGCGCGTTGGCCGCGCGCAGCGACTCGATCAAGGACTCGGCAAGACGCTCGGTCCGGGGCTGGGTTTCGACGCGCGCCAAGTCCATCAGGATATCGGCCACCGTGTCATCCGTCCCGGTGAGGTCGATCCCGGCCAGAATATCGGCGCGGTTATGACGTTCGGCCAAAAGCGCGCTCGCCTTGTCGCTGGCCTGTTCCGACAGGGTGTGGATCGTCGCGCCCGTGGCGTGGCCGTCTGACAACGCATCGGCGTGAAGCGACAGGAACAGGTGCGCCCCGGCCTGATGGGCGATGGCGACCCGCCGTTCAAGCGACACGAACATATCCGAATCGCGGGTCAGAACGACCTCGATCCCGTCAACACGCAGCAGGGCCTCGCGCAGCTCGCGGGCGAAGACCAGCATGAGATCCTTTTCGGTATATCCATCACCCGTGGCCCCCGGATCAATCCCGCCGTGACCGGGATCGAGAACCACCACGATGCGCCCCTCGGCATCGACCGACGGTGGCGGCGTGGACACACCCCAATCCGGCGTATCCGGTTTCACCGACAGCCGGGCAAACTGTTCACGAGTCACCGACGCAAGATGCAGACGCAAATGCGCGGTGCTGCTCACCCGGTCGATGCGCATATCGCTTTGCCGCACCTTCATGGGCTGTGCCAGATCGAGCACCATGCGTGACCATCCGGGGCGAAATCCGCCGAAACGCACGTCCTCAACCCGCTCGGATCGATTGAAGGCGAGAGCACTAAGCCCGGTCCAATCCACTTCGCGAAAGTCGATCACAAGACGATCCGGCTCTTCCAGACTGAAAAAGCGATAAGGTACACCTTGGCTCAAATGCAGGTCGAGGGTGGTTTCATTGCCGTGATCCGCCAACAGGCTTTGATCCGGGTCGACCCGTGCCAGACCGCTCAGATCCTGTGCCATGGCCGGAACAGCCAGCCAGAACAGCGCCAGAACGACGAAGAGTTGATAGAATCTGCTCATAAGCCCGCCACCTGGGTCTTTTGACAGAACCCTATCGCAAATGCAGACCAATGGAAATCATCCACGCGCCTGCATGAAGCGTTTGAGCCGTGCGAGCCCTTCGCGGATATCCCCGGTCGAGCGGGCATAGGAAAACCGGATCGTGCCGTGACCGCGATGCGGATCGAAATCAAGGCCCGGTGTGACCGCAACCCCGGCCTTTTCAAGGATTTCCGCCGCAAAGGCGCGGCTGTCGTCGGTCAGGTGCGAGACATCGGCATAAACATAGAACGCCCCGTCGGGCGGTGCAATCCGGTCGAACCCGGCGTCGGACAGCCCCTCGAGCATCAAGGTCCGGTTGGCCTTGTAGACCGCGAGATTGCCCTGCAATTCCTCGTCACACTCCATCGCGGCAAGCGCTGCCACCTGCCCGGCATGCGACGCACAGATAAACAGGTTCTGCGCCAGCCGTTCGATCAGGCGGACATGCGCCTCGGGGACGACCATCCAGCCGACCCGCCAACCGGTCATCGAGAAATACTTGGAAAAGGAATTGATCACATAGGCGTCGTCGGTGATTTCAAGCGCCGTCACTGCCTTGGATTCGTACTCGATGCCGTGATAAATTTCATCGCTGATAAAGGCGATGTCACGCGCGGCACAGGTTTCTATCAGTGAAGAAAGCGCCGGTTTGTCGAGCATCGTGCCGCTTGGATTCGCCGGGGAAGCCACCATAAGTCCTTGCAAATCAAGGTTTTCCAGATCACCTGGCACTGGCTGGAGCCGGTTTTCATCGCGCGCGGCAATGCCCACGGGTTCTACATTGAGCGCGCGCAGGATCTGCCGGTAGGAAGGATAGCCCGGCTCGCCGATGCCGACGCGATCACCCGCATCAAAGAGCGCCGTGAAGGCAAGGACGAACGCCCCCGACGACCCCGCGGTGACGATCACGCGGCCCGGATCAAGGTCGACATCATACCAGTCGCCATAAAGCCGCGCGATCCGTTGACGAAGCGCGGGCAGGCCAAGCGCCACGGAGTATCCCAGCGGCTCGTCCTTCATCGCCCGGGCAAGCGCCGTGCGCGCGCCTTGCGGGGCGGGCGTTCCTGGTTGGCCCACCTCCATGTGGATGACGTGCCGCCCGGCCTCTTCGGCGCGGCGGGCGGCCTCCATGACATCCATCACAATGAAGGGATCGACCTGACCGCGCCTTGAGTTCCGCATGAATTTCTTCCTAACTGTGCTGGATCGGTTTTCACAGGGAGAGGAACCCGCGTCAATGCACCGCCTACTAGCAATCTGTCTCACGGGCGCGTTGTTCCTCGCCTCGGTGCTGCCTGCGTCGGCGGTCACGTTGCTGCGCGATCCGGATATCGAACATGCGTTGAACCAACTCGCCAAGCCGGTTCTGACCGCGGCCGGGTTGTCGCCTGCAAGGGTCAGGATACTGGTGGTTCAGGACCGGAACATGAACGCCTTTGTTATTGATAACAATCATATTTTCATTCACTCCGGCATGATCATGCGCCTCGATGACGCGGCCGAATTACAGGCCGTGATCGCGCATGAGGCCGCGCATCTTGCCCATGGCCATATCGCGCGGCGCATGTTGAATGCCCGGGTGGCGAAAAACGTCGCGGGTATCGGCATGGCCCTCGCCGCAGCCGCAGCAGCGAGCGGAAGCAGCGAGGCGGCAACCGCGCTTGGCGTGGGGATTTCCAGTTCGGCCAGCCGCGTTTTCATGGGCCACACGCGGGCCGAGGAATCATCGGCCGATCAATCGGCCATCCGTTACATGGCGCGGGCGGGCGTCAATCCGAACGGGTTGGTCCGGGTGATTGAGATCTTCGCGGGGCAGGAACTGATCTCGGCCGCGCGGCAAGACCCCTATGCGCGCACCCACCCGATGAGCCGTGATCGGCTGCGCCATGCCAATGCGCTTGCCGATACTTACACGAAAACAAACGCTTCCGACCCGAAGTTCGACTACTGGTTCTCGCGCGCCAAGGGCAAACTCACCGCCTTTCTCAGATCGCCCAAATGGACGCGCAGCCGCGCCGGGGACAGCGCGGCGCCTGATATCGAGCTGATGCGGCGCGCCATTTCGCATCATCGTGACAGCAACACCGCGAAAGCCGTTGCCGCAATGCAGAAACTTCTTGCCGCACATCCCCGCGACCCGTTCTATCATGAACTTTACGGCCAAATCCTTATGGAAAGCCGAAGCACCCGCGCGGCGCTCACTGCCTATCGCAATGCGGTCAATCTCGCGCCGCGCGATGCGCTGATCCTGGGCAGCTATGGTCATGCACTTCTTGCCGCAGGGGACAGCGCGAATGCCCTGAAAACCCTTGAGAAATCACGCGCCTCGGATGGAAATAACGCAAGAGTGATGAGGGATCTGGGCCAAGCCTATGCGAAAAGCGGGCAAATGGGCATGGCGTCGCTGGTGACGTCAGAACGATATGCGTTGCAAGGGCGGATGGAAGATGCCGGTATTCACGCGAAACGCGCATCGGACCTTTTGCCACGTGGGTCAACCGGTTGGCAACGGGCGCAGGATGTGCTTTTGGCGGCTGAGGCCGCGAGCAAGAAACGGAGATAGAAGATCATGAAACCCACCCTTCCCTTTGCGCTGGTCGCCGGGCTGATGCTGACCGCGCCGGCCGGGGCCTTCGACCTGACCGCGATGAGTGCCGATGAACGCAGCGCGTTTCGCGCCGAGATTCGCAGCTATCTTCTTGAAAACCCTGAAATCATCATGGAAGCGGTGGCGGTGCTGGAACAACGTCAGGCCGAGCGGCAGTCCGAGGACGACCAGACGCTGGTGCAGGTCAACTCCGAAGCGCTGTTCAACGACCCCGATTCCTGGGTGGGGGGCAATCCGGATGGGGACGTCACCATCGTCGAATTCCTGGATTACCGTTGCGGCTATTGCCGCCGTGCCCATGACGAGGTGGCACAATTGCTTGAAACGGATGGAAATATCCGAATGATTGTCAAGGAATTTCCGATACTTGGCGCGGATTCCGTGATCTCGTCACGCTTCGCGATCGCGACGCTTCAACTCGCGGGGGACGAGGCCTATCACGCGGTGAGCGATGCGCTGATGAAGCTCAAACCCAGCCCGGAGGAAGCGGTCTTGCGGCGGCTGGCCGACTCGTTCGATCTTGATGCGGACGCGATCTTTGAGCGGATGGAGAGCGACGAGGTGGGCCGGGTGATCGAGGCGAACCGTGCGCTGGCCCAGCGGATGAGTATCAATGGAACACCCACTTTTGTCGTGGAAGACCAAATGCTTAGGGGGTATGTGCCGCTGGCCGGAATGATCGAGATCGTGGATGAAGTTCGCGACCGTTGATCCGCAATGACACTGTTGCGCCTTGTTGTCCTGCTGCTCTGGCCGGGTGTGGTCATGGCCGGGACGGATTTCGGAGCCTTGACCCCCGAAGAACGCCGGATTCTGGATGATGAAATCCGGAGCGTTCTGGTGGAAAATCCAATCCTTCTCAATGGCTTGCACGGCATTCCTCAAGCGACCTACCCGGCACCCGCCTATGAAGAGGAGATCGCCGCCGATCACGCGCTGATCGCGCGGCACGCGGATGCGCTTTTCGATGACGATCTGCCGGGATTCGGTGACCCGGACGCGGAAAACATGATCGCGCTCTTTACCGCCGACGGCTGTGCCGACTGCAAGCGGGCGGAAGATGATTTGCGCGCATTGTCAGATGGTTACGACTTGAAAGTGATGTTGATCGACCGGGGCGAACATGGTGATCTGGCTGATGCGCTGGGGGTGGGCGACCTGCCTTTCTACGTCATGCCGCGGATGATGATCCAAGGGCATATGCCTGCCCCGGTCCTGGCGCGCTACCTCGAAAAAGGGACCGGGCAATAACGCAGCGCGCGGTGGGGTTAACGCGATTTTTCGGCGAAAAATCGAGGGGTGATCTCCGGCTGCTGCCCGGCTGCAAAGCTTACACCGCCGCGTTGCAGCATTTCCCCGGCCAAAACCGGTTAACGCACCGTGCGGAGGATCACGCCTCGCCCTCGGCTTCGATCTCCGCGGCGCGCTTTTCGACCAGTTCGACGATATGGTCGATCATGCCTTCGTTGCCCTGCTTGTGATCCTGCTTGCCCGCGAGATAGACCATGCCCGAGCCGGCGCCACCGCCGGTAAAGCCGACATCGGTCATCAGCGCCTCGCCGGGGCCGTTCACCACGCAGCCGATGATCGACAGGCTCATCGGGGTGTGGATATGGGCGAGCCGTTTTTCCAGTTCCTCGACCGTCTTGATCACGTCGAACCCCTGTCGCGCGCAGGACGGGCAGGAGATGATGTTGACCCCGCGATGGCGCAGGCCGAGCGATTTGAGGATCTCGAAGCCGACCTTGACCTCTTCGACCGGATCGGCGGAGAGAGACACCCGGAGCGTGTCGCCGATGCCCATCCAGAGGAGTTGCCCCAGGCCGATCGCGCTCTTGATCGTGCCGGAGACGAGGCCCCCCGCCTCGGTGATGCCGAGATGGATCGGGGCGTCGGTGGCCTCGGCCAGTTGTTGATAGGCGGCGGCCGACATGAACACGTCGGAGGCTTTCACGCTGATCTTGAATTCGTGGAAATCGTGGTCTTGCAGGATGCGGATATGGTCGAGCCCGCTTTCGACCATCGCGTCGGGGCAAGGCTCGCCGTATTTTTCAAGGAGGTGCTTTTCCAGACTGCCGGCATTCACGCCGATGCGAATCGAACAGCCATGATCGCGCGCGGCGGCGATGACATCGCGCACGCGCGATTCGTTGCCGATATTGCCGGGATTGATGCGCAGGCAGGCGGCGCCCGCCTCGGCCGCCTCGATGGCGCGGCGATAGTGGAAATGGATGTCGGCGACGATGGGCACCGGGCTTTCGCGGGTGATCTCGTGCAGTGCTTTCGACGATGCCTCGTCGGGCACCGAGACGCGCACGATATCGGCCCCGGCTTCGGCGGCGGCCTGAACCTGGGCGATGGTGGCCGCGATATCGGTGGTCGGCGTGTTGGTCATGGTCTGCACCGCGATGGGTGCATCGCCCCCGACCGGCACCGGGCCGACATGGATCTGGCGGCTTTTGCGGCGATAGATATTGCGCCACGGGCGGACGTGATTGAGAGACATGAGCATTTCCCGGTCGCGGTTGCTGTCAGGGGTTAGATAATCCCCCTGCCCCCGCGCTGCAATGCGGCGATTGAGTTCTGTTCAGTCCTGATCCGGCGGGGTCTGGCCGGATTGCGCCTCGGCCAGCGCGATGACCTTGGCCAGTTCGGGATCGCGGCTGAGATCGGCCGGTCCATAGCTGGCCAGGAGCTGATCGCGGGCGATGGACAGGCGGCGCACCGTCGCCGTGCCTTCACCGGCCGGGCCAAAGAGTTCGCCGTCGATTTCGAAATAGAGCGAGCCGGACATCCCGGCCTGAAGCGTGGGGGCCTCGACATCATCGGGAAGCTTGTATTCCTCGCCCGCTTCAAGGATCTTTTCAAAGATGATCGACCCGTCACCCGCGCGGATACGCACCCAGGCGGGGCGCACGGCAAACAGCATCACGCCTTTTTCCTGTTCGGCGATGACCTGTGGCATGGTGGGTTCGGCAGGTTCCGAAACCTCGGCCATGCTGACCGTTTCGGGTTCCGCGAAACTGCCCATCATGCGCGGATCGAGCGTCGAGATCGGGCCGTCGCGCGACACCATCACCGGCACATCGAGCGCCTCGGGGCGATAGAGACGGTCGAGCGTTTGCGATGGCGGATTGAAGACGCCCGCAGCGGTCGCCGATGCGTTGACCACGTCCTCGTTGTCGGACACGGCGACGACACCGGCCAGCGGGTCGAGATCGGCCAGCACATTCGGGGTCTGGTCGACCGGCGCGACCTGCACGCGCTGCACCTCGTTGAGGATGGTCCAGCCGCCAAAGCCCAACGCGCCGACCAGCGCAACCAACACCAGAAGCGACCCGACGGCGCGCGGCTCAACGCTCGAAAACATGCTGTCATCGGCGGGGGAAAAGCCAAGGCCGGACCCGAGGATGGGATCGGGATCGTTTCGGCCCAGCCCAAGGCGGCGCGATCCGCGCAATGTATCGGGCTTGCGAATGGTCGAGGCGGCGGCGGACATGCCATGCGCCGTCGTAAAGCCGGATTCGGTGCAGAACGCCGCGAACGCCTTGTCGGGGTCCATGCCGAGATACCGCGCATAGGAACGCACGTAACCGGCGATGAAGCCGGGGGTGTCGAACACCGAAGGGTCGGCATTTTCGATGGCCGCGATATAGGCGGCCTTGATCCGCAATTCGCGTTGCACATCGAGAAGGGATTTGCCCATCGTGGCACGTTCGCCGCGCATCAGGTCGCCGAGTCGCATGTCGAAATCATCGAACCACTTGGGTTCGTCGATTTGCTCCTGCGCTTCGCGCCTGGATTTGCGACCGATCACGTTCCTGCCCCTATTGCCACGACGAATCGAGTCAGGGCCGCCCCGACTCGTTCATCTTCATGGCATATGCATAGCACAGCACAAGAATATTTGCATATGCGGCACCCGTTCAGGCGGAAAGTTCGGCACGATTCAGCGCACAATGCGACCAAAGCTCATCCATTGAGCGGATCAGCCGGTCCATCTCGTCCGGGCCATGCACCGGCGATGGGGTAAAGCGCAGCCGTTCGGTTCCGCGCGGCACGGTCGGAAAATTGATCGGCTGAACGTAGATTCCGAACCGGTCGAGCAGCATGTCCGAGAGCTTCTTGGTGTGCACCGGGTCGCCGACGATCACCGGCACGATATGGCTGCCATGGTCGATGATCGGCAGGCCCAGCCCCTTGAGGCGCATCTTGAGCGTCTTGGCCTGTTCCTGGTGCCGGTCGCGCAGCTCCTTGCCCCGGGATGTCTTGAGGAAGGCCACCGAGGCCGCGGCCCCGGCGGCGATGGCGGGCGCGAGCGAGGTGGTGAAGATGAACCCCGGCGCATAGGAGCGGATCGCGTCGCACATTTTCGCGCTGGCCGCGATATAGCCGCCCATCACGCCATAGGCCTTGGCCAGCGTGCCATTGATGATGTCGATGCGATGGGCCAGCCGGTCGCGTTCGCTCACGCCTGCCCCGCGCGGGCCATACATGCCCACGGCATGGACCTCGTCGATATAGGTGAGCGCGCCGAACTCGTCCGCGAGGTCGCAGATCGCCTCTACGGGTCCGAAATCGCCATCCATCGAATAGACCGATTCGAAGGCGATCATCTTGGGTGCGGCCGGGTCGTCGGCAGCGAGCAATTCGCGCAGATGTTCGACGTCGTTGTGCCGGAAGATGCGTTTCGCACCGCCATTGCGGCGCACGCCTTCGATCATGCTCGCGTGGTTCAAGGCGTCGGAATAGATGATCAGCCCGGGAAACAGCTTGGGCAGGGTCGAGAGCGTCGCGTCATTGGCGATATAGGCGCTGGTGAACAGAAGCGCCGCTTCTTTGCCATGCAGATCGGCCAGTTCGGCCTCGAGCCGCTTGTGATAGACGGTGGTGCCAGAAATGTTGCGCGTGCCGCCCGAGCCCGCGCCGGTGGCGTCGATCGCCTCGTGCATGGCCGACAGGACCGCCGGGTTCTGCCCCATGCCGAGATAATCGTTGCCGCACCAGACGGTGATCGGCTGTTCGCTGCCATCGGGGCGGCGCCACGTGGCATGGGGGAAATTGCCGTTCTCACGCTCGATGTCGATGAAGGTGCGATAGCGCCCCTCTTCATGCAGACGGTTGAGGCACTGGTCCAGTTGAGCCTTGTAGTCCACGCGACTTCCCCTTTTCTTGATCCCGGTGCCTGGCCTCGCAGGTCATTCATCCGGGGGCGGGCCGCGGCCCTGTTCGCAACGTGCCCAAGATATTATCTGGTGGCACATCTTTTAGAAAGAATACAAATTGCCGCCCCCCGTGACTTTGACCGAAGTCAAGTTTTTCGCATGAGGTCACGCTGGACACCGGGGGCGCGGCTGTTACTCTTCGCCGCAGCACGAATTCCCACAATCGAAGGAGCCTACCCCATGTCACTCGACGCCGTTCTGGCCCGGATCGATTCCGATCTGCCCGCCGCCACCGATCGCCTGATGGAGCTGTTGCGGATTCAGTCCATCTCGACCGATCCTGCCTACAAGGCGGAGTGTGGCAAGGCCGCCGACTGGCTGGTTGCGGACCTGCAAAGCCTTGGTGCCAAAGCCGAAAAACGACCCACGCCGGGCCATCCGATGGTTGTGGGTCATGTCGAGGGCGACGGCCCGCACCTGCTTTTCTACGGTCATTACGACGTGCAACCGGTCGATCCGCTGGAGCTGTGGGATCGCGACCCGTTCGACCCGGCCATTGAGGAAACGGATGCGGGCCGCGTGATCCGCGGGCGCGGGGCATCGGACGACAAGGGCCAGCTCATGACCTTTATCGAAGCCTGCCGGGCGTGGAAGGCGGAGCATGGCAGCCTGCCCTGTCGCATCACCTTTTTCCTTGAGGGCGAGGAAGAATCAGGCTCGCCCTCGCTCGTGCCGTTCATGGAGGCGAATCGCGACGAGTTGAAAGCCGACATCGCGCTGATCTGCGACACCGGCATGTTCGAGAGCCGGGTGCCCGCGATCACCACCATGCTGCGCGGTCTTCTGGGCGAGGATTTCACCATCACCGGGCCGAGCCGCGATCTGCATTCGGGCATGTATGGCGGGATCGCCATGAACCCGATCCGGGTTCTGACCCGGATCATTGCCGGGCTGCATGACGACACGGGCCGCATCACCCTGCCCGGTTTCTACGACGGGGTGCCCGAGCTTTCAGACGAGATTCTGAGCCAATGGCAGGGGCTGGGCTTTGATCACGCGAGTTTCCTCGGCGATGTGGGGTTGAAGGATCCGGCGGGGGAGCAGGACCGCACGCCGCTGGAAATGATCTGGTCGCGGCCCACTTGTGACGTGAACGGCATCTGGGGCGGCTATACCGGCGACGGGTTCAAGACCGTGCTGCCGTCGAAGGCCAGTGCCAAGATCAGTTTCCGCCTTGTCGGCACGCAGGACCCGAACGCGATCCGCAAGAGCTTTCGCAGCTACCTGGAAGGGCAGTTGCCGGAAGGGTTCAGCGTGGAATACCGCACCGAGAAGGGCTCACCCGCGTCGCAGATGTCGATCGACGACCCGGCCTTTGAAAAGGCCCGCCAGGCGCTTTCGGACGAGTGGCCCGACACGGCGGCCTATATCGGGTGCGGCGGGTCGATCCCGATCGCGGGCTATTTCAAGACCATCACCGACATGGATTCGATGCTGATCGGGTTCGGCAAGGATGACGACCAGATCCATTCCCCGAACGAGAAATACGACATGGAGAGTTTCCACAAAGGCACACGAAGCTGGGCGCGAATCCTGGACGCACTGACCAGGTAATGTGCAAACGGCCGGGTCACCGATCCGGCCGCCACGATCCGAAACCCGATTTTTCGCCGAAAAATCGTTCTGTTACGCGCCGTTCTTCAGAATCTGGTCCATGGTCATCGCGGGCTGATCGCAGCCGGCCTCGCCCACGATCCGCGCGGGCACGCCCGCCACGGTCTTGCAGGGCGGCACATCGCTCAGCACGACCGACCCGGCCGCGACACGCGAGCAATCGCCCACCCGGATATTGCCCAGCACCTTGGCCCCCGCACCGATCAGAACGCCATTGCCGATCTTGGGGTGGCGGTCCTGATCGTCCTTGCCGGTCCCGCCAAGCGTTACCGAATGCAGGAGAGAAACGTTGTCACCCACCACGGCGGTCTCGCCGATGACGATCGAATGGGCATGGTCGATCATGATGCCCTTGCCGATCCTCGCCGCCGGGTGGATGTCGATCGAGAGGACCTCGGAAACACGCATCTGGATGAAGAGCGCAAGGTCGGTGCGCCCCTCGTTCCAGAGCCAATGCGCCACGCGATAGGCCTGCACGGCGAGGAACCCCTTGAAGAAGAGCAGCGGTTGAAGAAACCGGTGGCAGGCCGGATCGCGGTCATAGACCGCCGCGATGTCGGCGCGCGCATCGGTGGCGAGCGACGGGTCGGAGGAATAGGCCTCGTCGCAGATTTCGCGCAGGATCTGGGCCGACATCTCGCCCGAGGCCAGCTTGAGCGAGATCCTGTATGCCAGCGCCCGTTCGAGCGAGCCGTGATAGATCACGCTGGAATGGACGAGCCCGCCCAGAAGCGGTTCATCCCGAACCGCCTGTTCGGCCTCTTCGACGATCTGGGCCCAGACCGGGTCGAGTTGGGCCAGTTTGGTGCGCGTTTTTGCCATCTGATCTCATGTCCTTTGCTTTGCCTCTATTATATCACATAGGATGACAGAGCCAAACGCAAAGCCGTGAGGACGCAGATCACGATGGATGACAGGGAAATCGCCCGGTTCCGCGCCCTGATCGAGGCTCAGCTTGCCGGGCTGGAGGAAGAGAATGCGCTGGGGCGCGAAGGTCAGGGTGTCGTGATGCTCGACCAGCAATCGGTCGGGCGGCTGAGCCGGATGGACGCGCTTCAGAATCAGGCGATGGCCAAGGCGACGCAGGTGCGGCGCGATGCGCTCGGGCGCCGGTTGCGGGCGGCGCTCAAACGCATCGCCGAAGATGAGTTCGGCTATTGCGAGGATTGCGGCGATGAAATCGCGCTCAAGCGGCTCGAACTCGATCCCGGCGTGACACGCTGCATTTCCTGCGCGTCGGGGTGAATGATCAAAGCGTCACCGTCACCCGACCGAACGCCCCCGCCCCGTAGATCGCCGAGACCTGCGCCACCGCGAGATCGATCGCACCGCCTGCCCCGTCGGCGGATTGTGCGGCCGCCGCATAGGTCCATTCGGGCGCGCTCACCTGCTCTTCGCGCAGGATCGCCCCGCCTTGCAGCACCCGCACGACATAGCTTTCGCGCTCTTCACCCAACGGCACGTCGATCCCGTCCCAACTGTCGCCACCGATCCGCGTGCGCCGCACCCAACGCAGGCTGAGATCGCCGCCCGGGCCACGCGTCGCGCGCAGATGCACGGGGCTGAGCGGTTTCAAGCCCACACCGGAAAATGCCGCGACGCGATGGACATGGGACGGATCACTATAGGCGCGCCGGGCCGGACCGATCCGGTAGTGGCGGGCGCGGTTGCGCTGCGCCAGCGACAGGTCGATCTGACCCGGCACGCCGTTCATGAGCACGAAATATGAGCCCGCAGGCCAGATCGCGGGCTGCCAGTCGTCACTGCCCAGTTGCCCGCGCAACCGGTGGCGCAGGAAATACGTGTTCGGCCCCACAAGCTCGGCATCGCGAAACTGGAACAACTCCCAGTTCTCCGCGCTGCCATCCCCGATCGCGGCGAAGTTCGCGCCATTGAGCAGGGCCAGATCGTCAACCGATTCAAGCTGGCCGGACGTCAACTCGATCAGCAAACCCTCGCCCCGGTCGATGAGCCCCGGCTGCGCCGCAACCAGCGGTGCGCGGGTGATCCCCACTGTGCTGCGCGCCGCGACGATACTGTCCAGCGCATAGCTCCCGTCATGGTCCGAGCCATAAACCCCGACCGATCCGGGCCATGGCTCGGCCGTGATGGCGAGATGCGGCGCGTGCGGCTCTTCCGCACCGGTCATGAGCGGCAGGTCGAGGAACAGTGGAAAGACCGGCACCGGCGGGACAAACTCGCCAAGCTGAACGCCATCCTCCTCGATCTCTGAGGGGTCATAGGTCTCCGGCTCGATCCGCACCGCCTCGACGATCTGCGACATGCCCATCTCGACCCGGTCCACCCGCAACAGGTCGGCACCCTCGCCCGTGTCGAGCCTGAGCACATCGCCCGGCCCGATATCGAGCCTTGAGGGCGGCAGCGCAAAGCGCAACCCGTCCCGCGCCACCCGTGATTCCGAGAGCCAGCGTTCGACCACCTGCCGCCCCTCTGCACGGGTCAGGGCGATGGGCAATTCGCTGCTGGCCACGGCATGGGTCGCCTCGTCGGGCAGCACCGCCTCTTCGGCCAGCACGTCGAAATTCGCATCCGCCTGCACGAACCGCAGCCGCACCCGCCCGACAAGTTCGGCCTCGGCGGCGCGGCTGCGTTCGATTCTGCCCTCGATCTCGTCATGGGCAACCAGTGTCGTCGCGTCCTGCGCCCGATCCTCGATCCCGTCGCGCATCGCGAAGCGCAAGACCCCGTCGCGCTCGACCGCGTCGAACCCGTGGGCCAGCAACAGGGGCTGCAACGCCGCGCGCGCATCGCCGACATCGGGCACCGTGTAACCGCGCACCACGCCATTGAGGCCGGAAACATCGATATCGCGCAGCCCGGCCCGCGCACAAATCTCCTCGACCACCGAAGAAAGCGCGCGTGCCGAGGCGCGCCCGGTGATCCAATGCCCGCGCGCATAATTCGCCGCATCGGTCCAGAGCGCGGCATTGCCCGGAAAGAACGGATAGGGCCGCGCATCCCAAGCCCATACATGGGCGCGGGACATGTCGACCATCGGCGCGCCATATTCGGGGCTCATCGGGTTGTTGGCCGGGTCGCCCCAGAACCGCGTCATCGCGCGCAGATACTGCATCTGGATGAATTCATCGCGCCGCCCGTTCGAATGATAGGGAATCGCGGATTCTGAGGATTTCGGATCGAGAAACTTGTTGGGCTGGTTGGTGCCCTTGTCGATGGCGGCACAGCCCAGTTCGGTGAACCAGATCGGTTTTGACATCGGCACCCAGTCGGTGGACTCTGCCTGTCGCACCCCGCCGATGCGTTCATGATGTGCATGGCGCCACCAGTTCGCGATATCCTTGTAGCGCCAGACCCACGGCTCATCGTGATCACCATCGGTAATGGGCGTGCGGATCTGTGCCGCGCGGGCTTCGGGTGAGTGGTAATACCAGTCATACCCCTCGCCGCCCACGACATTCGATTGCAGGTAGCCGAGATCGTAAATCGAGGCCCAGTCCTGCGCGTCGAGGTGATCCTGCCCGTCACGCCAATCGGACAGCGGCATGTAATTGTCGATGCCGATGAAGTCGATATTGTCATCCGCCCAAAGCGGATCGAGATGGAAATAGCGATCACCCCCCGGCGCGTTGTAGCCGAAATATTCCGACCAGTCGGCGGCATAGCTGATTTTCGTATCCGGCCCGAGAATCGCGCGGCAATCGGCGGCCAGGTCGCGCAGCGCTTCCACCGCCGGGAAACCACCCGCCCCCCTGATCCGCGTAAGCCCGCGCATTTCCGACCCGATGCAGAAGGCATCGACCCCACCAGCGGCGGCACAAAGCGCGGCCTGGTGCAGGATGAAGCGGCGATAGCGCCATTCGGCCGGGCCGGAATAGGACACGACGCCAGCCGCAATCGCGAAATCCGACACCTGCGCCGAGCCGAAGAAATCGGCCACTTCCGCCTCGGCCTGCGCCGTGCCGTCCGGGCTCACCGCGACGCCCGGCGCGCGCGACGTGGTGATCCGCCCCCGCCATGGCAGGGCGGGCTGGCCCGCGTCACCGCTATAGGGATCGATCAGCATGTTGCCCGCCATCTGATCCATCAGGATAAAGGGATAGAACACAACGTCCTGGCCGGCGGCGTTCAAGGCTTGAATCGCCTCGATCACCGAAGCATCGGCGGGCGTGCCACCGTAAACCGGGCGGTCCTCGCCATCGCGCGCCACCATCGGGGCGCTGGCCCGGGTCTCGCCCGCCACGCTCCACGGCATTTCGCTGCCGTCGAACTCCGCCTGTTCGACCTTGGGCCGGATCGTGCATTCACCACAGCGCAGATCGTCGCCGAACCAGCTCACGATCAGGGATGTCGAACCGCAATTCGGCAATTCCATGCCCAGACGCTCGACCGACACCGCGAAATCCGCCTTGCCTGCAGGCGTGTTCACATTCGCAAGCGCCGATTTTCCAACCCCGTGCGAAAAATGCACCGGCGTCGTGGCCAGCGCGTATTCACCGCTCCCGGGCATCATGGCCACGGCGCGAATGCCATGCGCCATATCCTCGTCGGCATCCGAAAGCCCCGGCTGCGCGGGGCGCATCACCTCGAATGTGAATTGCGGCACGTGGTTGCCGAATGGACCAAGCTGTAAATCCTCGATCACCACATAGGCCGTGCCACGATAGGCGGGCACCTGCCCTGACCCCTCGACAGCCTCCATCTTCGCATCCGGCACCTGGTCGCGCGTGCCCGGATAGACCCGCATGTTCAGGTCATCCGGCGCGATCTCGGTGCCATCGGCCCAGACCCGGCCCACGCCCGAAATCTCGCCCTCGCAAAGCGCAATCGCAAGGCTGACGGAATAGGAATAGTCGCGCCGTTCGGGCTGGCGCGGGGCACCCTTGCCACCGCCGGTGACCGTCACGCTCTCGGAAAACTGCGTGGCCCAGATCACGTGACCGGCCACCTGCATCCGGCCATAGACCTGCGCGATGGGGTCGCCCTCGCCCGCGCCGGTCAGGCGAAACCGCTCGATCCGCCCGGTCTCCACCGCGTCCGAGCCCGCGCCCATCACCCGCTGGTCGATCACCCGGCCCAGCGCCGCACCCGCGAAACGACCAACGGCAACCGACGAAAGCCCCAGAACCGTGCCGCCGATCGAGCCGCCAATCGCGGCCCCTGCAGCGGAAAGAAGTATCGTCGCCATCAACTGGCCTCCTTGGGAAATCTGAACCGCGCCGCGATCCGGCGCCGCCACGGGGTGCTGAGCGGGCTTTCGACCACGCCATGCCCCGCATAGGAATGAATGAACGTGGCGTCCGGGCCGACGCGCGCGGCAAGCCCCAGATGCTTGGCCACCGCCCCGGCGCGCATCCGGAACAAGATCACATCGCCCAGCGCCTCGTCGGACGGCGCGACCTCGAGCAGATGCCGCCGGGCAGCCTGCCACAAACGCTCGTCGCCCTGCGGCTCGGCCCAGTCCATCGAATAGGCCGGAACCGGTTCGGGCTCCGCGCCCAGAACCTCGCGCCAGACCCCGCGCAAAAGCCCCAGGCAATCGCACCCCGCCCCGCGCATCGCGGCCTGATGCCGATAGGGCGTGCCGATCCAGCCGCGCGCGGCGCGCACGATGTCGTCGCGCCCGCTCATCTCCGGCTGCCCCCGCCCAGTTGCCCCGACTGACCCGGCTGCACCATCAGCCAGCTTTCGCCGGGCAGATCGGGAAACCCCTGGAAATTGAGCAGGTTGTTGAACTTGAGCCGACAGGTCTCCGTGCGTTTGTCACAGCCCGCAACAAGGCGGATCATGTCGCCCGGCGCGATCTCGTCGCGCATCGGCTGCCACAGCTCGATCACGCGCTTTCCACCGTCGAAGAGATCGCGCTTGACGATCCCGCGCAGCCCCGCGCTGGCCCCGCTCAACCCCTCCAGAACCCCGCGCGCAAACCATCCCGGCTCGAACCCCGGTAGCGCGTCAAGGATGAACCGGCTGCGCGCCTCCACCGCCTCGACCGGCAACTCGACCGAATACCCCGACGTCGTGACGTCGAACCCACAGGCCGCATCACCCAGAACCGCGGTGCAGGGTTTCTGATAGACCCGCCCCAGTGGCCGGTTGAGTGCCGCCGCCAGCCCGCGCAACTCGGCCCGAAACGCCCCACCCGCGCGCTTCAACTCGCCGATCGTGCCGCGAAACATCAACTGGCGCGCGTTCACATCGGCCCAGTTCACCCGCCACGCGCGCACCTCGGCCCCGTCAAAGCGCCCGGCCTCGATATCGGCCTCACTCACGGCGGCGTCGGAAAGCGCGCCCAGCGCCTCGGTATTGTCGACCGAAAGCCCGGTCGATTGTTGCAGCGCCATGGCCGAAAGCCCGGTGTCAGCCTTGAACTCAATCCCCTCGAAGCCAAGCCCCTCGTCATGATCGGTGAACCCGAACACCACCCCATCGGCCCGGGTGATCGCCCAAGCGTGGCACACCGTCGTCACGCCGCTTTGCAGATGGGCGCGCAGCCCTTCGTTGAACGCCATCAGACCCGCACCTCCACCACCGGCACGCTCGGCACGTCGCCCGCCCGGAACGACGCCACGTTGGTCATGATCCGGTCGGTGTCGAACCGCACCGGCACGTCGAACTCGAACCCGGCGGTGATCCGCATGCCCATGTTGATCGGATGGGCGAAGGCAACGAACCCGGTGGTCTCGTCGACCTCGTAATGCACACCCTCCTGCTGCTCCTCGCCCTCTATCCCGACGCGCACGCTGCCCTTGACCGGCTTGGAGATGGGGCGAACATAGGTGAACTCGCCCGAGCGATAGGTCTTCATCAACTGGAACGCTGTCGTCGCCTCGTCGCCCACCGCGATCTCCTGATCGGTATAGGCGGGCGCCGCACTCATCTTGCAGGATTTGAAATCCGACCAGTCCTTCCAGCGAAAGCTATACATCTGCCCGCGCCGCGCCTCGAAGAACGCGATCAGCACCTCGATATCGTCGAGCGAGCGCATCGACACCCCCGCGTCATAGCGTCGCCGCGCATGGGCCCAGGGCGTGTTGCGCTCCTCGTACCCGTTGGCCAGCGTCACGACATCCGTGCGTCGCTCAGGCCCCCCGACCGAGCCGAAGCTCAGGTTGGCGGGAAATCTCACCTCATGGAAATTCATCGCTTGCCCTCCTCAGCGGTTGCGCTGGCCGCGTTGCAGCGCCCGGCCCATCTGTGCGGCGATCTGCGCCTCGCTGCGCCGGAAACTGCCCGCATCGGGCGTTGTGATGTTCATCACCACCTGAACGGGCCGCCCGCCACCCGCCGTGCGCACGCCCAGCTTGCCATCCGACCCGCGCGCCAGCGGCATGATCGCCTCCGGACCCGCCTCGCCCATCAACCCCGTGCCCCCGCGCATCGGGAAATAGGTCGGCCCGCCCACCACGCCGCCATTGGCAAAGGGCATCACCCGGCCCTGGCTGAACGGCGCACCGTCGGCAAAGGGAAACAACCCGCCCATCAGGCTCCCGACCCCTTGCGCGAGCAACCCGCCGACATGATCCGTCACCGGCTTGACGGCGGCATTGTAGGTCGCGTTGATCATCGAACGCGCCACCGTGTCGAGCGCATCGGAAAGCTTCACACCGTCCAGAAGCACCCCGTCAAAGGCCCGCCGCAAACCCCGGCTCATGCCCCGTTCGAGCGTCGCCACGTCCTGCCCCGTCTGGGCCATCGTGCCGCGAATGCGCTGCAACTCGGACTCGAACCCGGCGGCCACGCTGGACGCGTCGCCCAGCGTCCGCTCCAACGCGTCGACCTGTGTTTCAAGTTCATCAAACCCGTCACTCTCCGCCATCGTCTTTCTCTCCTTGATCGTCGGGATAGGCGCGGATCAATTCATCCAGCCGCACCCGGCCCAGCGGTGCCGCACCCCGTTCAGGGCCCAGCAGGAATTGCAATTCGACCGGGGTCAGCGCCCAGAACTCCGCCGGGCTGAGGCCAAGCCCCCGCATCCCGGCGCGCATCAGAGCGGGCCAGTCGAACCCCGCCATCGGTTCAACCCGCCTCGGGCAGCATGAAGGCCCGCGCCAGAAGTTCCGCCGCCACCCGCGCCGCCGCCATCGGCCCGCCCGCGATCTCGGCCTGCAAGAGGTCGGCGGCACTCCCCTGCCAACCGCCTCCGCGCAGCCCCGCCACGATCAGCGCGAGCACATCGCGGCTCGAAAACGCGCCCCCCTCGAAGCGCTCGACCAGCTCGATCAGCGTGCCGCTCTCCAGCCCCGCCTCCAACTCGGCCAGCGCCCCGAGGGTCAGCTTGAGCACCCGGGCCTCGCCGTCGATGACAAGCGCCACCTCGCCGCTCCACGGATTGGCCATCAGACCACCGCCGTAAAGGTCAGCGCCCCGGCCGAAGCGAGCGACAATTCATAACTCGCCTCGCCGTTGTGACTGCCCGCATAGTCGAGGCCGGTCACCTGGAACGGCCCCTCGACGATGCCGAAATCGGGGATCACCACCTGGAAATCCGGGGTCTCGCCGTCAAAGAAGATCTGCCGCGCGCGCGCGTCGCTGTCCGCATCCTTGAAGACGCCCGAGCCCGAGATCGAGGCCGATTTGACCCCCGCCCCGGCCAGCAACTCGCGCCAGCCGCCCTGGCTTTCGAGACTGGTTACGTCCACGCTTTCGGCATTGAAGCTCACCCGCGTCGCGCGCAGCCCCGCCACCGTTCCGAACTGACCGTCCCCGGTCAGGTCCACCTTGATCAACAGGTCCTTGCCATTCTGGGCCGCCATGTGATGTCTCCGTTCATGTCAAAGTAAAAGTTCAGTCGTCCTGCACCCGGGCGCGAAACCACAGGTCGATCCGCCGCCGGGCACCGCTGCCCTCGCGCCGCGCCAACGCGCGCTCGAAGTTGAGATAGATGAGCCGCCCGCGCGCCAGCGTGAGATCGGCATCGACCAGCGCATCGCTGACCGCTGCCGCCACATCCTTGGCCGCCTGGAACCCGGCACTGTCGGTGACCACCGACACGGTGATCCGGTGCAGCGCGCCGTGGCCGGTCTGGTCCGACCGATCGCGGGTCAACTCGGGGCCAAGCGTCACGTAAGTGCCCGGCAACGGCCCGGCGGGGGGCGCATCGAACACCGCGTCGCCGACCAGCGCGGCCAGCGCCGCATCCCCGCTCAAAGCCTCGTAAACCGCCGCCTGAAGCGCGGCTGCCACACCATAGCTCATGCCGCCACCTCCTCATCCGCGTAACAGACGAGGTATCGCGCCGCCGCGTCCCGCTCGGTCACGGCGAGGATGCGAAAGATGCGGCTCCCCTCGCGCAACCGCTGATCGGGGCGCGGGCGGGTGCTGTGGCCCACCGGCGCGGCGCGCAGCGTGATGCGATAGCCGACCGTGGACAGCGCCACCGCGCCGCCCGCCTTCTCGCGCCCGGTGCGCGCGCGGATCTCGGCCCAAAGCTCGCCCAGCGCGACCCAGCTTTCGGCAAAGCCGCCGGCCCCGTCCGCCACCCGCTCGGGCGTTTCCAGAACCAGCTTGCGGTTGAGGTGAACGCCGCTCATACCGCACCCCCCGCGAAAAGCCGCACCGTGCGATACCGCTCGATGAGCGAGGTCACACCAAACGGCATGCACCCTTCGCCCAGCGATGTCTCATGGCGGTACTCATAGTAATGCGCCGCCAAGAGCAGCACCGCCTGCGCAAGGTCCGAGGGCAGATCGCCCCAGCCTGCGCCAAACCCCGCAATGAACCCGATCCGCACCGATCCGGCCCCGGGAATATTGGGCAAAAGCGTGCCAACGGGGCGCAATCGCGGGCGCTGCATGTCGCGGTCGAGCCGGTAAAGCGCGGGGTCGACCACCTCTTCCGCCTCGCCCCTGTCGACCAGCACGACCTCGGTGATCGCTCTCACCGGCGCCACCGGCAGGGCCTGGCCCGCCTGGTCGCGCCACTGGGTCAAAACCCAGGAAAAGCCGCGCTCGATCAGTATCTTGCCGGTGCGCGCCTCGATGGCCGCGATGGCCGCGCGCAGGAAACTTTCCAACACCGCGTCCTGCAAACTGTCCTCGGCAAAGCCCGAACCCAGCCGCAGATGCGCCTTGAACTCGTCCACCGGCAAGGCGGCAAGGGGCACAGCGGTTTCTTCGATCAACATCATGGATACACTCCGAAAATTCCGGACCCTTCCGGGGGAAATGCGGCGCACGGGGTCCGCGTTGCTCGGACGGAGGGGAGCAGCCGGACAACGCCTGTCCCGAACCCCGCGCGCCCGGGGGCGGGTCGCCCCGCCCCCGATCCGCCGCCCTTACGAGATGGCGAACCGCAACAGCTTGATCGCCGCGAAATCGCTCACATCGCCGCCCACGCGCTTGGTGGCGTAGAACAGCACATGCGGCTTGGCGCTGAACGGATCGCGCAGGATGCGCAGGTCCGGGCGCTCGGCCACGGTGTACCCGGCCTCGAAATCGCCGAACGCGATGGCATCGGCGCCGCTCGCGATGTCGGGCATGTCCTCGGCAATGAGCACGCGATAGCCCAGGAGCCGCGCAGGCTCGCCCGCGGCAAGGCCATCGGACCACAGGAACCGCCCGTCATTGTCCTTGAGCTTGCGCACCGCCCCCGCGGTCTTCGAATTCATCACGAAGGTGCCATTGGCGCGGTATCGCGCGCCCAGCGCATAAACGAGGTCGATAATCGCCTCGCCCCCGTTGAAATTGCCATCCACGCCGGTCGGCACATAGCCGAGATTGCCCCAGCTCCAGCCCGTATTCGCCACCACCGTATGCGTGAGGAACCCGGTGGGCTTGTCCACCCCGTCACCGCTCACGAAAGCCGCCGCCTCGGCCCGGGCGAACTTGTCGGCGATCCGCCCCGCCAGCCAGCCCTCGATATCAAAGGCGCTGTCATCGAGCAGGCGCTGGCTGGCCTTGGGCAGGGCCGACAATTCGTGCAGCGGGATGGTGATCCGGTCGATCGCGGGCGTTCCCGTCTCGCTCGCCGTGCCGGTCTCGGTGGCCCAGCCCGCGCCAACGTCCGAGTGGTCAACCAGCACGTCATAAGACGTCGCCTCGACATTGACGACATTCGCGACCGCCCGGATCGACGCCGTCGATTCCAGCACGCTGCGGATCTGCGCCGCGGTCTGCGGATCGACGAGGTATCCCCCGTCGCTCGCCACCGCGCTGCTCATCGCCTTGCCTTCAAGCTCGAGCCCGCGCAGCCCGTCATCATCGCCCGAGCGCAGATAGGCATCGAACGCCTTCTTGTGCGGGGCATCGAGATCGGCCGAAACGGCCAGCGCGGGACGCGCCGCGATATGGGATTTTCGATCAAGCATGGTCAGTCGCTCTTCCTGCTGTTGAAACCTTGTGTGAATATCGTCCTTGAAGTCCCTGAGCTCGCTCAGAAAGCCGGTCACGGCAGACTTCATCTCGGCCATCGGAGACACCTCTCCCCCGGCCCGAGCCTTGGTCTCGGGTTCACGCATCGCGTTTTCCTTCGTTCATACGTTACGTCGTCGTCCCAGCGCGTCAGTCGCGCGCCAACTCGCGGGCGGCGGTATCGAACACCGCCGCCATTTCGCGCCAGGTCTCGGCCTCCGGGCTTTCGCCCTTGGCCCCGACCCGCGCACTGGGCAGCATCGGGAATGTCACCAACGACACCTCCCAAAGCTCCAGTTCCTTGAGGAGCCGCAGCCCCGTATCGCTCTTCTGCGTCCTGAGCGTGCGATAACCGATCGAGAGGCCGTCAATTGCCCCGGCGGCGATCAGCGCCGCCGCCTCGCGCGCCCGCTCCACCGCGTCCAGAAGCCGCCCCTTGACGTAAAGGCCCCGGCCATCCTCGCGCACCTCGTCCCAGATGCCGATCGGCTGGGCCGGGTCGTGCTGCCAGAGCATCTTGACCCGCCGCCCCTCGCCCGCCAGCCGCTTGAGGCTTGCCGCATAGGCGCCCGCTTCCACCACGTCGCCACCCTGGTCACGCGCCCCGAAAAGGCTGGCATAACCCTCGATCACCGCGCCGCCGCTCTCGCCCTCGCTCACGCTCAGCGCCGCGTCAAAGCGGCAAAATTTCCGTTCCAGCCCGCTCACATCCACGAAATCCATCGCTCTCTCCATCCTCGTTCCGCTCACGGCGCCGCCGCGAGGATCGACTGGAACGCCTGCCCCAGGATCACGGCGACCACGCCGTAAACCGCCAGCCACAAACGCTTTTCCAGCCGCTCGATCATCTCTTCGAGCTTTTCCAGCCGCCGCACCAACCCGTCATGCTGAAGCCGCGCCACCCGCTCATGCGCCTCGAGCCGCAGCGCCGGGGCGCAATCGAACGCCTCGAACCCGTATCTGCGGTCGTCCTCAATCATCCATCTCCCCCTCGGCGCTGACCGGCAGGCCCAAGAGGCGGCGCTTTTCCGCCACGCTCAGGAAATCCGCCTCGGCCACACGCCGCCATTGCGCATCGCGTTCCGCCGACAGCGCGCTCACCTGGTCGAGATCGGGCCTGAGGCTCAGCGCCTCACCGCTGAAATCGCCCAGCCACGCGATCAGCGCCGCCGCCACCCGCTGCGCCATCGGCAGCACCGTGAGGCGGTAAAACGCCCGGTTCGCCTCCTGGTAATTGGCGTAAGTGGCATCCCCCGGAATCCCCAACAGCATCGGCGGCACGCCAAAGGCCAGCGCGATCTCGCGCGCCGCCGCCTCCTTGGTCTTCTGGAATTCCATGTCCGACGGGCTGAACCCCATCGGCTTCCAGTCGAGCCCCCCTTCGAGCAGCATCGGCCGCCCGGCATTGCGCGCGCCCTGGTGATGGCTCTCCATTTCCGACACCAGCCGGTCATACTGATCGGTGCTCAGGCTGCCCTGCCCCTCGGCCCCGCGATAGACGATCGCCCCCGAAGGCCGCGCCGCGTTGTCCAAGAGCGCCTTGGACCAGCGCGAGGCGCTGTTATGCACATCCACCGCCTGCGCCGCCGCCTGCATCGGTGACAGGCCATAATGGTCGTCCTGCGGGTGGAAACTCTTGATATGACAGATCGGCGACACCTCCTCGCCCACGGCGAACCGGTGCTTGCGCCCGCCAACGCTGTATTCATAGCCCACCGGCCAGCCATCCGCGCCGGGCACGAGGCTCATCCGGTCCGAGCGCAGCACGTAAAGCTCGACCGGCACCGCGCCCTCGGCCCCCACCGCCTCGACATAGGCATTCCCGGTGAGCAGCAGCTGCGCATAAAGCGCCTCGAGAAACTCGCCCGCACCCTGCGTCGGGTTGGGCCGCCGCATCACGCCCAGCACCGGGTGCGCGTCGAACCGCGTCTCGCGATCCTCCAGCACCAGCGGCAGCGCGGCGGCGGCCTCGGCGATGAGCTTGACACAGCGAAACCCCACCGGGTTGCCCGCAAACCCGGTGCGGGTGAGCGTGACCATGTCGCGCGGGCTCCACGCCACCCGGCCCGCCCCGTGCCAGGCCATCACCGGGCCGGCCGCGCTCGCCTTGGCCTCGGGGGCTTGCGTCTCACGCGCCTTGAAGAAGTCAAATACCGCCATCCGGCTCTCCTCGATTTCTCTTTTTTCCCAATGCCCTGGCATCGGTTCTTCATGTGATCCGGGGCTTGACCCGGCTTGTCGTGGATCATGTCGCGAAAGGTTTAAGAAGGGCTAACGGCACCGTGCGCTCCCGACGCGAGGCCGATTTTTCGCCGAAAAATCGTCACCCCTCATCGCGAATCACAACGCCCGCACCTGTGGCCTGCGCCATTTCGCCCCCGGCTCGATCAAAAGCTCGGCCAGCGCCCAGACCAGCGCATCCACCCGGTCCGGGCTGCCCTTGCCGTCATAGCCGCGCAGCGTCATCCGGCACATCTGGTCTTCCAACTCGCCCAGACCGCGCAGATGCCGCACCCGCCCCTGTTCATAAAGCGCCGCCACCGGCTCGGCCCGCGCCACCTTGCCCCGCGCCGCATGCACCTTCTTCAAAGGCACCATCGGGTCGACCTGCCGGATCACCGATTCCACCAGGTCGCCCCCCTGGTTCACCTCGGCCACCAGCTTCTCGGCCCCGAACCGCTCCATCGCGCGAATGGCGGCGCGCGCCCATGTGGCGGGGCTCGCCGCTCTGACGCTCGCATCGGCCAGCACATAGGCCCGCCAATCCTGCACCGGCCCGCGCGTCACGACACCCACCACCACGATCCCGCATTCGTCCGATCCGGCATGGCCCGTCACCGGCGGGTCGACCGCCACCACCACGCGGTCCATCTCGGGTGGCGCCTCGATCCGCAACGCCTCCAACGCCGCCACGGTCCAGAGCGCGCCTTCGGCATCTTCCAGCAGAAGCCCCTCCAACTCCTGCCGCCCCAGCCGCGTCCCGGCATAGCGCGCCTTCACTTCGTCAAGGAACCCGGCGGCAAGGTTGGCGGCATTCGCCTCGGTCGGCGCATGCGTCACCACCGTCGACGGGTTGCCAAGGATCGCCTTCAGAACCCCCACGTTGCGCGGCGTCGTGGTCACGCAAACCCGTGGATGTTCACCCAGCCGCAACCCGAATTGCAGCATGTCCCACGTGTCCTGCGCCCGCTTCCACTTGGCCAGCTCATCCACCCATGCGCCATCGAATTGCGGCCCGCGCAACGCTTCGGGATCATGCGCCGAGAACACCTGCGCCACCGCCCCGTTGGGCCAGATCAGCCGCTTGCGCCCGGCCTGCCATTCGGGGCGCCGGTCGGGCGGCGACGCGGCGAGAATCCCGCTCTCGCCGAACACCATCACCTCGCGCACCTGGTCGATCGTCTCGCCCACCAGCGCGATCCGCCGGCACGGCCCGTGATCGCGCGGCCCCGCCCCTTCGACCGAGGCCCGCACCCATTCGGCCCCGGCGCGGGTCTTGCCCGCACCGCGCCCGCCCATGATCACCCATGTCCGCCAATCGCCCCCGGGCGGAAGCTGATGCTCCAGCGCCCAGAACTCGAAAAGGTAAGGCAGCGCCAAAAGCTCCTCCTCACTCAACTCGTTCAGGAAAGCGGCCTGGACATCTGGCCCTTCTGAGGCGATCCAGGCGGCACCCGATGCGAGTCCTTGCGGCATCGAGGTCAATGGCACGGGGTCCGTCGCGCCGGTCTTCCGTGATTGATCGTTTTTCAAGACGTGTCTCCATCTCCATGGCGATCCGCAGCCATTGGCGGATCTCCTGTGTCATCCGGGCCGAATCCGTCAGCCCGCTCAATTGCCCGGCGCGGATCTGCCTGTGCAGCCGCTCCAGGTCGCCCTTCATTGCCCGCAATTGGGTCTCCACCACCTCGAGCGCCCGTCGCAGGCGCTCCCGGTCGCGTCGGTTCTGGTCTGATGCCATCTATTCGTATCTGCCTCATCTGGAGTTCCTGTTGCCTCCGTCCTTGCCGGACATGAAAAAACGGCCACCGGGGTCACCCCCGGGGCCGCTTGCCGATCTCGTCCAGCATGCCGTAAAAGCTAGGCCAGACCGCGCGCCCTGTCAAATTTCGACACCCGCTAAGCGCCCGTTTTATTTACGTTTTCTTAACATTCCATCTGACCCCAACCCMCCMCCCCYTKACCTCCCCCSCCGCCCACATGACAAAGCAGGCAACGCCCCGAGGACGAAAGGCCCCCCATGAAACCCGAGTTTGACGCCGAACTGGAAACCCGCCTCCTGCGCTATACCGCCATCGACAGCCAGAGCGACGCCGCCTCGCCCACGTCACCCAGCACCCAAATGCAATTCGACATGCTCAACCTGCTGGTCGAGGAACTCAAGGAGATCGGCGCCTCCGATGTCACGCTCACCGATTACGGCACCGTGCTAGCCACCATCCCCGCAACGGTCACACATGACACCCCGGTGATGGGACTCCTCGCCCATGTCGACACCGCCCCCGCCTTCAACGCGACCGGGGTCAGGCCGCGCGTCCACCGCGCCTATGACGGCACCCCGATCACCTTCCCCGACGCGCCGGGGCTGCGCCTCTCGCCCGAGGATTATCCCTATCTCGCCACCAAGGCGGGCCACGACATCATCACCGCCAGCGGCAGCACCCTTCTGGGCGCCGATGACAAGGCGGGCGTCGCCATCATCATGACCGCCGCGCGCCACCTCTTGGAAAACCCCGACATCCCGCATGGCAAGATTCGCCTCGCCTTCACCCCGGAC
The DNA here is from genome assembly GCF_008369105.1 of Aquicoccus porphyridii. Lineage (GTDB taxonomy): Bacteria > Pseudomonadota > Alphaproteobacteria > Rhodobacterales > Rhodobacteraceae > Aquicoccus > Aquicoccus porphyridii. The sequence continues at coordinate 62,088 of NZ_VINQ01000002.1, forward strand.
GAGGAAATCGGCCGCGGCGTCCATGCCGACCTGCCCGCCGATCTCGGCGCCGATTTCGCCTTCACCTTCGATGGCGGCGCGATTGGCGAGATCGAGCATGAAACCTTCTCCGCCGACGGCGCGACCGTCCAGATCGAGGGCGTCTCGATCCACCCCGGCACCGCCAAGGGCAAGCTGGTGAACGCGCTGCACCTCGCGTCAAAGATCGTGCAGACCCTGCCACAGGCCACGATGACGCCCGAAACCACCGATGGCCGCGATGGCTTCATCATGATCACCGACATGACCGGCACGGCGGCCCATGCGACGCTGCATTTCATCCTGCGCGATTTCGAACGCGACGGGCTGGCCGCCAAGGGCACATTGCTGCAAGAGATCTGCGCCGCCGTGCAGGCAACCGAACCGCGCGCCCGCATCACCTGCGAGATCACGGCCCAATACCGCAACATGCGCTACTGGCTCGAAGACGACATGACGCCGGTCGACCTCGCCCACGCCGCCACGCGCGAGGCGGGCCTGACCCCCGTGTCCCACCCGATCCGCGGCGGCACCGACGGCTCGCGGCTGACCGAAATGGGCGTGCCCTGCCCCAACATCTTCACCGGCATGCAGAACCTGCACGGCCCGCTGGAATGGATCAGCGTTCAGGACATGACCGCCGCCACCCGTACCTGCCTGATCCTCGCAAGGCGCGCGACCGAGACCTGAAGCTCACGATTTTTCGGCGAAAAATCGGACCCCGACCGCACGCTTGGTTAACCCGCGTTCCTGCGAAAAGGTAAACGCGCGCGCCGGCAGCCGGGGAACAGCCGGGAGTCATACGCATATCACCCCCCGGTTTTTCGCCGGAAAATCGCCGTTAACCCCACCGCGCGCTGCTCACAGCCCCAGCTTGTCGCGCATGAAAGCCAGCGCCACCGAAAGCCCGTCCGGCGCGATCCCATGGCCCGTGCCCTTCATGATATGGGCATAGACCTCCTTGAACCCCGCCTCCTGCAACGCCTCCGCCGCCTGCGGCAGCGAGGCGGGCGGCACCACGTCATCCGCATCGCCATGCACAAGCAGCACAGGCGGCTTCGACACCGCCTCGTCGACCAGCAGTTCCGGGTTCAGAATACGGCCGGAAAATGCAACGATTCCAGATATTTCGTCCTCGCGTCGCGGGGCGACATGCAGGCTCATCATGCTGCCCTGGCTGAACCCGAACAGCACCATCTGCTCGGGCAGCATGTCCTCGTCCACCAGCACCCCGTCGAGAAAGGCATTGAGATCGTCAACCGCCGCCCGCATCCCCCGCTCGGCCTCTTCTTCCGATGAGCCGTCGATCCACGGGATCGGAAACCACTGATAGCCAACGGGCGAGGCAGCGCATTTCTCGGGCGCATCGGGCGCGATGAAAAGCGTGTCGGGCAGGTGCTCGCCCAGCGGATCGGCCAACCCCAAAAGGTCTTCCCCATTCGCCCCGTAGCCATGCAGGAACACCACCACGGAACGTGGATTTTCCCCTGATTTCGGGCCCTTGCGGGTTGCATTCAATGCCCGTGTCATCTGATCCCTTCCCTGTCTTTCGCCACCCGGTAATAGGCCCATAACACCCGCGCCGCAACCGCGCGCCACGGGCGCCAGCGCGCCTCTGCCATCTCGCGCAGCGCGCGCTCCTTGGGCCGCTCTTCCAGCTCGTAAAGTACCCGCGCCGCCTCTTGCAGCGCCAGATCGCCCGGTGCGAACACATCCGCGCGCCCAAGGCTGAACATCGCATAGATTTCCGCCGTCCAGACCCCCACGCCGGGCACCGCGGTCAGCATCTTGACCACCTCGGCATCGGGCAGGCGGCGCAACCCGTCATAGTCGATCCCCGCCTCCGCCAAGGCCCTGGAATAGCGCATCTTTTGTCGGCTCAATCCCACCTCGCGCAACGCCTCGTCGCTCGCGTCCGCCAGCGCCCCGGGCGTCACCAGCCCCGCCGCCTGCATCCGCCCCCAGATCGCGTTGGCCGAGGCCACGCTCACCTGTTGGCTCACGATCGCGCTCAGAAGCTGGGCAAACCCGTCCTCGCGCAGCCTGAGCGGCACCTCGTCCACCGCCGCCACGGCGCGCGCCATGCCCGCGTCCCGCGCCGCCAGCCACGCCGCCCCTTCGGCCACACAGTCCGGCCCCTCGATGATCCGACCCACGCTCATGCGTGCCTGCGCCTCCCCGTTCCAGTCCGCGCGCGTGACATTAACCCTTTCGTCATGCCATGCCGCCACACTGGCCGCAATCAAAGCGGGTCTCGCGATTTACGCCTCAGCCGGGAAAACGAAACACCGGTCGCGCCGGATCGTCAGCCACAGCGCCTTGCCCGGGCTCGGCAGAAACACGTTGGGCACCGTCACCTTGAGGATCGAGCCGTCGAAATCCATGCGGAACTCGACAAGGCTCTCGCTCCCCATGAAGCGCGCCCGCTGGACCACACCACGCGCCGGCACACCATCCTGCGGCGTCGGGTCCGGCCCGCGACCGCCGCGGTCAAAGTCGATCTTGAGATGTTGCGGGCGGATCACGATCTCGACCTCCTGCCCGTCCGGCACGCCGGGGGCAAGGAACTGACCAAAGGGCGTATCCGTCAACGCACCTTGAACTTTGCCTTTTATAACATTGATATCACTGAAAAAGCCAACTGCCGCCCGGTCGATCGGCGCATTGTAGATATTGTATGGCGCGCCCTGCTGCACGATCCGGCCATCACGCATCAGCGCGATTTCGTCGGCCATGCGCATCGCCTCTTCGGGCTCATGCGTGACCAGGAGAACGGCGGCGCCCTCTTTCTTGAGCACATCTAGCGTCAGGTCGCGGATTTCGTCGCGCAGCCTGTTGTCGAGCCCCGAAAACGGCTCGTCCATCAACATGATCCCCGGCCGCGGCGCCAGCGCCCGCGACAATGCCACCCGCTGCTGCTCGCCCCCCGACAATTCATGCGGATAGGACTCGATGAAACGGTTCAACCCGACCTCACCCAGAAGCTGCTCGACCCGCGCGCGCTTTTCCGCCTTGCTGCCCTTGAGCCCGAACGCCACGTTCTCGGCGACGCTCAGATGCGGAAACAGCGCGAAATCCTGGAACATCAGCCCGATATTGCGCCGCTCGGGCGGCACCCGGAAGGTCGTGTCACAGATCAGCCGGCCATCGACATGGATCTCGCCCGCATCCTGCATCTCGACGCCCGCGATCATCCGCAATGTCGTGGATTTGCCGCATCCCGAGGGCCCCAGAAGACAGGTCACCTGCCCCGGCATCACCCGAAGCGAGACATCGTCCACCACGGCCCGGCCATCAAAAACGCGCCTGAGATTGCGCACCTCCAACCGCGGCACCGGCGTGCCCGCCGCGTCTCGGGCCGTATCAGGGGCCATGTCTGGGGCTTCGTTTGGAGCTGTCAATTCGGCTTGCCCTGCCCTAATCCGATCAAAATCATCGGGTTTCATCGGCTTGCCTTACCAGCCTGCCGCCACTGCCGCAAGCCGGATGCCCCCCAGATGCCACCGGGCGCCACCGCGTCAGGCTCCACCGCCGTCCGCGTCATCCTTGCGCCCCGGGTCGGGCTGCCCCACGCCACGGAAAATCCCCTTGAGCGGCCAGATCCAGACGACCCCCAACCCGATATATATCGCGAGTTCAACCAGGACCGGCGGCTTGTCGAGCGGATCGGGAAACAACCACCCCATCAGCGATACCGCCAGCACGATGTAAAGCGGCATCCCGACAAGCAGCACGAGGATCGCCAACCGCTTGCGCGCCTTGTAGGAGAGACGATCAAACATCGCCCTGCCCCGCCCCGCATCGCGGATTCTTCGGAAACCCGATCATCCGCTCAATCCGCAAACGGGTCGGTCACGAGAATCGTATCCTCGCGCTCGGGGCTGGTCGACAAAAGCGCCACCGGGCATTCGATCAACTCTTCCACGCGCTTGACGTATTTGATCGCATTGGCCGGCAGGTCGGCCCAACTGCGCGCGCCCTCGGTCGATTCGGACCAGCCCGGCAATTCCTCGTAGATCGGCACACAGCGCGCCTGCTGGTCGGTGGCCGTGGGCAAGTAATCGAGCCGCGCCCCGTCCAGCTCGTACCCGACACAGATCTTCAACACCTCGAACCCGTCCAGAACATCCAGCTTGGTGAGTGATATGCCGTTCACCCCCGAGGTGGCGCAGGTCTGGCGCACGAGGCACGCATCGAACCAGCCACAGCGCCGCTTGCGCCCCGTCGTCGTGCCGAATTCATGGCCCCGCTCGCCGAGGCGTTGACCATCGGCATCGTCGAGCTCGGTCGGGAACGGGCCTTCGCCCACGCGGGTCGTGTAGGCCTTGACGATACCCAGAACGAAATCAATCGCACCCGGCCCGACGCCCACCCCGGTCGCCGCCTGCCCCGCGATCACGTTCGACGAGGTGACAAAGGGATAGGTGCCAAAGTCGATATCGAGAAGCGCGCCCTGCGCCCCCTCGAACAGGATTCGCTTGCCGGATTTGCGCTTTTCGTTCAGCACCTTCCAGACCGGCCCGGCATATTGCAGGATTTCCGGCGCGATCGCCTTGAGATCGGCAATCAGCGCATCGCGGTCAATCGGTCCCAGCCCCAGCCCGTTGCGCAGCGCATTGTGGTGAACAAGCGCCCGGTCCACCCGCAGTTCCAGCGTCGCATCGTCGCCCAGATCGGCCACCCGGATCACCCGCCGGCCCACCTTGTCCTCATAAGCCGGCCCGATCCCGCGGCCCGTCGTGCCGATCTTGGCCACCGAATTCTGTCCCTCGCGCGCTCGGTCCAGTTCGCCGTGGAACGGCAGGATCAGCGGCGTGTTCTCGGCAATCATCAGCGTCTCGGGCGTGATCTCAACGCCTTGGGCGCGGATCGTGGCGATTTCCTTGACCAGGTGCCACGGGTCGAGCACCACGCCATTGCCGATCACCGAAAGCTTGCCGCCGCGCACCACACCAGACGGCAGCGCATGCAGCTTGAACACCTCGCCATCAATGACCAGCGTGTGGCCCGCATTGTGCCCGCCCTGAAAGCGCGCGATCACATCCGCCCGCTCGCTCAGCCAATCCACGATCTTGCCTTTTCCCTCGTCGCCCCACTGGGCGCCGACCACCACGACATTGGCCATAACGGTTCCTTCGTTTTCAGAGTTCGCAAATCCAAACCCGATCCCGTATATCGCCCCGCGTCGCGCGGTGAAACCGCTATTTCGCCACAGCCGACAGGACAGCACGGAAAGTCGATGTCCGCTTCATAGCCCTGATCCCTTGCACCCAATTGCCCTTTGACATACACAGCCGCGAAACAGGCAGATCAAGGCGCCTTACTCCATGGAAAACGTCGTTCTCATAATCCATCTTCTTCTCGCGCTCGGGCTGATCGGTGTCGTGCTCATGCAACGCTCCGAAGGTGGTGGCCTGGGCATGGGCTCGGGCGGCGGCGCGATTTCGCAGCGCGCGGCGGCCACCGCGCTGGGCAAGGTCACATGGGTGCTTGCCATCGCCTTTATCTGCACCTCGCTTCTTCTTACCGTGGTCGCGGCGCAGAAATCATCGGGCACCTCGGTTATGGATCGCCTGCGCGACGCCCCCGCGGTCGAAGAGCCTGTCGACGATGGCCCCGTCCTGCCTTCCGGCGATCTGCTGCCGCCTTCGGGCGACGACAGCGCGCCGCTGGTGCCGCGGGCCGATTGATCCGCGAACCATCAGGGGACGGGCCGAACCTTCTGAAACATCTTTGCAAGAGTTTTTGCAAAGCCCTTGGTCGGCCCGGCCGACAGGCGACGCAAACACTTGGGGAATGAAACCACTCGACAACATGATCTTGCGGCTCTGTTGTCAATTCCATGCGAATCTGCTAACGCTTAAATCCCGTGACATGGTGGCTTTCTCGGCCCGCCCGGACAGGATTTGATCGGTCAGGCAGCCACGGTCGCAGCTACAGTCACGGGGGATAACTCGGCCACATGGCGCGTTACGTATTCATCACCGGCGGGGTCGTCTCATCACTTGGCAAGGGACTCGCCTCCGCCGCGCTTGGCGCGCTGTTGCAGGCACGCGGTTTCTCGGTCCGCCTGCGCAAGCTCGATCCCTACCTCAACGTCGATCCCGGCACGATGTCGCCGTTCGAGCATGGCGAGGTCTTCGTCACCGATGACGGCGCCGAAACCGATCTCGATCTCGGCCATTACGAACGCTTCACCGGTGTGCCCGCGCGCAAGACCGACAGCGTATCCTCGGGGCGCATCTATACCAACGTGCTCGAAAAGGAACGCCGCGGCGATTACCTCGGCAAGACCATCCAGGTGATCCCCCACGTCACCAACGAGATCAAGGATTTCCTTGAAATCGGCGACTCGGAGGTCGATTTCATGCTCTGCGAGATCGGCGGCACCGTCGGCGACATCGAGGGCCTGCCCTTCTTCGAGGCGATCCGCCAGTTCTCTCAGGAGCGCCCACGCGGGCAATGCATCTTCATGCACCTGACGCTCTTGCCCTATCTTGCGGCCAGCGGAGAATTGAAGACCAAGCCGACCCAGCACTCGGTCAAGGAACTGCGCTCCATCGGCCTTCAGCCCGATGTGCTGGTCTGCCGCTCGGAACAACCGATCCCCGAAAAGGAACGCGCCAAGATCGCGCTTTTCTGCAACGTCCGCCCCGAGGCGGTGATCCCCGCCTACGATCTCTCCTCGATCTACGAGGCGCCGCTGGCCTATCATCGCGTGGGCCTTGATCAGGCCGTGCTCGACGCCTTCCAGATCGCCCCCGCCCCGCGCCCCGAGCTTTCGACATGGGAAGACGTCTATGACCGCATCCACAATGTCGATGGCGAGGTGAACATCGCCATTGTCGGCAAATACACCCAGCTCGAAGACGCCTATAAATCCATCAAGGAGGCCCTGCTTCATGGTGGCATGGCCAACCGAGTCAAGGTCAACGTGAACTGGGTCGATGCCGAGGTCTTCGACAAGGAAGACGCGGCCCCCTATCTCGAAGGCTACCACGCCATTCTCGTGCCCGGCGGTTTCGGCGAACGCGGCACCGAGGGCAAGATCAAGGCCGCCCAATTCGCCCGCGAGCGCAAGGTGCCCTATCTCGGCATCTGCCTTGGCATGCAGATGGCGGTGATCGAGGCTGCCCGCAACCTCGCCGGCATCAAGGACGCGGGCTCGGAAGAGTTCGACCACGAGACCGGCGGCAAACGCTTCACCCCGGTCGTCTATCACCTCAAGGAATGGGTGCAGGGCAATTACACCGTCAAGCGCTCGGCCAATGATGACAAGGGTGGTACGATGCGGCTCGGCGCCTATGACGCCACGCTCTCCGAGGGCTCCAAGGTCGCGCAGGTCTATGGCACCACCACGATCGAAGAGCGCCACCGCCACCGCTACGAGGTCGATATCAAGTACCGCGACAAGCTCGAGACATGCGGGCTTGCCTTTTCCGGCATGTCACCCGACGGGCGCCTGCCCGAGATCGTCGAATGGTCCGATCACCCGTGGTTCATCGGTGTGCAGTTCCACCCCGAGCTGAAGTCGAAACCCTTCGCCCCGCATCCGCTTTTCGCCGATTTCGTGCGCGCGGCGGTGGAAAGCTCGCGACTGGTCTGACGGGTCCGCCCCTGCGGCCCGCTCAGAAATTCATCAGCGGTTTGACAAGGGCCCCAAGGTCGGGAAACCCGGACGCTTCAGGTTCGCTCCGCCCGGCCTGTCCGGAGACGCTCTGCGACACCGGATTAAGCAGCGGCGCGATCAGCTCGTCCTCGAACACCCATCGCCCGCGCCTATTGTCGATCACATCCTCCTGCTGGTAATGCATCCAGGCGCGCAATGTCTTCTGCTGGATACAGGGGATATGCGTCACATTGGGCAGGTAGAACCCGGCATTCACACGCTGCGCCATCGTATCGAGCAAGCGACAAATCCCGTGATACTGCGCCGGGACATCGCTGCGCGGCAGGTAGTTGAATCGCATCGGGTCCGCGTTGAAGAACCCCGTGATCGCCGCGCAAAGCGTTATGCCGCGCTGCGCACTGGCCCAGCCCAGAACCGTTTCGGGATAAAGCGACCAGTCATATTCGCACAGGATCTGGTTCAACTCGTCGGGCCGGGCCCGGCGCACGGCGTCCAACTGTTCCCGCTCGCTTGAATTGTTCCAGTCCATCGCGGCAAAGGCTGCCATGTCGCGCTTCCCTAGCTATCGTCCCTCGCATGTTCAAAATTGCTCTCGCAAATGGCCGAAACTGGGATGCAAATGTGACGGCATTGCGGCTTTTGTCGTCCGTCATCATGTGCTTCGGCGCGCTCTGTGTCGCGGGTGTGGCGCCGGGCGCGGCACAGGGCCTGATCCGGCGCGACCGGCAGCGCGATATCGCCATCGACGACATCCTCTATGCCCACCCGATCCCGCTTGGCTGAGCGCATTCACGAAAAATCGAGCGGCGTCTCACCGAATCCGATCTACACTGCGGCATGCGCCGGACCCTGTTCGCCCTCGCCCTTATCGCCACCGCTCCGCTGTCTGCCAAGGGCGGCCCGCCCCCCTGTGCCGCGCCGATCTGCGTCCAGCCTCGCGACGAGCTCGGCCTGAGCCGCCTTCTGACTTTCGAGGACGTCCCCAATTCCCTTGGTGTCGGCGCACGGATCGACGATCTCCTGACTCGTCCGGGCGCACGGCTGGGCGAGCGTTTCGCCGGGCAGATCCTGACCCAGGACGGCGAATTCGACCGCGTTTCGGGTCGGCCCGACGCCCCGCTCACCGTTCTGCCCGGGGCGCCGGGGCGCAATCTCGGCGCGATCCGCCTGCCCGGCACGGTGGTTCTGCACGGGCTCGGGCCGCGCGGTTTCCCCCGCGCCGAGGCGATCGGCGAAGGTGCCATCGCCATTGCCTTTGATCACGATCAGGGCGCGCTCGCGCTCGACCTGCGCGGCGGCGAAGGTGGCCACGCCACCGTGATCTTCTATCGCCGTGACGGCAGCATCATCGACCGCCTGCACCTCTCGCCCTTGGGCGAGGACAGCTTCGGCTTCCTGCGCAACGCCACCGATGCCGATATCGCAGGGCTGCTCATCCTCAATTCGGACCCGCAGGGCATCGCCATCGACAATCTCGCCTTTGACGACCCGAAACCGAGCGGCTGACCCCTTGACCGCACCCGCCCCGCGGCGCAGCATCCGGGCCAGAAACCGGCCCCCGCCGCCCTGATCAAGGAGACACAAACATGCCCAAAGGATACTGGATCGGCCGCGTCGACGTGGACGACCCCGACGGCTACATGAAATATGTCGCGGCCAACGCCAGGCCCTTTGCCGAATACGGCGCGCGGTTCCTCGTGCGCGGCGGGCGGTTCGAAAATCCCGAGGGCAGCGCCCGCGCCCGCAACGTGGTGATCGAATTCCCCTCCTACCAGGCCGCGCTCGACTGCTATCACTCCGAAAGCTACCAGGCCGCCAAGGCGCTGCGCGATCCGGTTTCGACCGGTGACATCGTCATCATCGAAGGCTATGACGGGTAACGACATGCCTATCGTTCAACGCATCCTCTCGGCCTTTTCCGCCCCGAAACCGCGCCCCCTGCCCGAACCCGATGCACGGCTCGCGCTCGGGGCGCTCATGGTGCGGGTGGCGAAATCCGACGCGGCCTACCGGGTCGAGGAAATCGCCCGCATCGACCGTATCCTTGCCGCCGCCAACGGGCTCAACCCGGTCGAGGCCGCGCGCATGCGCGCCGATTGCGAGAAACTCGAACGCGCCGCCCCCGGCACCGATGCCTTCGCCGCATTGATCCGCGACACCGTGGCCCATGACGGGCGACTCGACACGCTGCGCGCGCTCTGGCAGGTCACGCTGGCCGACGGCGTGGAACGCCCCGAGGAACTCGACGTGATCGAAACCACCCGCATCGCCCTTGGCCTCACCCCCGAAGACAACGACGCCGCACACACCGCGGCGCAGATGACCCCGAAATAGGATCACATGTTCGCCGATTTCCTGCGCCGCATGACCGCGCCCGCCCCCGAACCGCTCAACGAAGCCGATGCCCGGCTTGCGCTCGCCGCGCTCATGGTGCGCATCGCGCGCAGCGATCACGATTATGCCGAGGTCGAAATCGACCGCATCGACCGCATCCTCATGACCCGCTATGGCCTGTCGCCTTTCGAAGCCGCCGCGCTGCGCCAAGAGGCCGAGATCCTCGAATCCGAGGCCCCCGACACGGTACGCTTTACCCGCGCCATCAAGGAGGCCGTCCCGCACGAGGACCGTCTCGGCGTTCTCACCGCGCTCTGGCAGGTGGTGCTGGCCGATGGCAATCGCGACATGCACGAGGACACGCTCCTGCGCGTCGTGGCCAATCTCCTCGGCATCAACGACCGCGACAGCGCGCGTGCCCGGCAACAGGCGGGCGGATGATCGCCGCCCTGCCGATGTATGACCGGCCCGAGACCGCCGATGCCAATGACCGGCTCTGGCAGGCGATCCGCGCCCGGCTGGGCCGTGGCCCGGACCACCTCACCCGCGAACGCGACCTCTGGGAAATCTGGCAAGCCCCCGACCTCCTGCTGGCGCAGACCTGCGGCTATCCCTACCGCGCGCGGCTGCACGATCATGTCACGCTGGTCGGAACCCCCGATTACGGCCTGCCCGACTGCCCCCCGGGCCATTACTGCTCCGCCCTCGTGGCCCGCGCCGACGATCCCCGCCAGACGCTGGGCGATTTCGACGGCGCATCCTTCGCCTATAACGAGGCGCTGTCGCAATCCGGCTGGGCCGCGCCCGCTGCCCATATGGCCGCCCACGGCCTGTCCTTCGGCCACTTGCTCGAAACCGGCGCCCACCGTGCCTCGGCCCGGGCCGTGGCCGAGGGGCACGCCGATCTCGCGGCCCTCGACGCGGTGACATGGGCGCTCATCCAGCGCCATGACTCCTTTGCCCACGAATTGCGCGCGATCGACCGCACGACCCCCACCCCCGGCCTGCCGCTCATCACCGCCCGGGGCACCGACCCTGCACCGCTCTTTGCCGCCACCGCGGCCGCCATCGCCGATCTGTCCCCCGGCGACCGCGATACGCTCCTCCTGCGCGGGCTCGTCGCGATCCCCGCCGCGGCCTATCTCGCGCTGCCCATCCCTGCCGCTCCGGCGGCGTGACACGCTCCGAATTGCAGCCTTCGCCTGTCAAATCGCCGCTTTCCGCGTGGGAATGCACGGATTGAACGTTGCATCCTTGCGAATTTTCCGCCCTAGTGAAGCCCAACAAACAACAGGGGACATACAAACAAACCGTGCCACAGACCGCCACGACCGAACCCGTCATCGAGGTCCGCAACCTACACAAGGCTTACGGCGCGCTCGAAGTGATCAAGGGCGTCGACATCACCGCCCGGCGTGGCGACGTGATCTCTCTCATCGGCTCGTCTGGATCGGGCAAATCCACGATCCTGCGCTGCGTGAACCTTCTCGAAGACAGCCAGCAGGGCGATATCCTGTTCCAGGGCGAGCCGGTCAAATGGAAGGGCGAGGGCCTGCGCCGCCATCCCGCCGACCCCAGGCAGGTGCTGCGCATCCGCACCAACCTCTCGATGGTCTTCCAGCAATTCAACCTCTGGTCCCACCTCACCATCCTGCAAAACGTGATGGAGGCCCCGGTGACCGTGCTGGGCCACAACCGCGCCGAATCCGAACGGGCCGCGCGCGCCTATCTCGACAAGGTCGGCATCGGCGACAAATGCGACGCATGGCCCGCTCAACTCTCGGGTGGCCAGCAACAGCGCGCCGCGATCGCCCGCGCGCTGGCCATGGAGCCCGCGGCCCTTCTCTTCGACGAACCCACCTCCGCGCTCGACCCCGAGCTTGAGCAAGAGGTCGTCAAGGTCATCAAGGATCTTGCAACCGAGGGCCGCACCATGATGATCGTCACCCATGACATGAAGCTGGCCCATGACGTCTCGGACCACGTGATCTTCCTGCACGAGGGCCGCATCGAAGAGGAAGGTCCGCCCGAAACCCTGTTCGGCGACGCGAAATCCGAGCGGCTGCGCGGCTTTCTCTCCTCCACGGTGCACGCATGACCCGCCGTCGCGCCTTCCTCGCCGGGCTCGCCGCCCTGCCGCTTGCCAGCGCCCTGCGCGCCGGCGACGGCGACACACGCGAGGTGATCCGCATCGCCACCGAAGGCGCCTTTCCGCCCTATAACTCGCTCGATGCGCAGGGCCGCCCCCAGGGGTTCGAAATCGACCTCGCCACCGAAATCTGCGCCCACCTCGGCATACAGGCCGAATGGGTGCTCAACGACTGGCCCAGCATGATCCCCGACCTTCTGGCCGGCCATTACGACGCGATCATGGCCGGCATGGCGATCACCCCGCTGCGCGCCAGGCGCATTGCCTTCAGCCGCGAGTATTTCCCCCGGCCCGGTACGGCCTCGGGCATGTTCGTCGGCACCCACAGTTTCCAGTCGACCGAGGGCGCGCTGATCGCGGTGCAAGAGAACACGATCCATCACGATCATCTCGTCGCGCTCGGCATGAAAGCCCAGAACCACCCCACCGCGACCGCAGCCCTCAAGGCGATGATCGACGGGCAGGCCGACATGGTCTTCGGCAGCCCTGATTTCCTTGAAAACCGCGCCCTTCGCAGTCGCCGCATGATGGTGATCCTCGGGCGCGAGGAGATCGCGGCAGGCGGCCCCGCCATCGCCTTTCGCCCCGGGGACACGGCGCTGCGCGATCGTTTCAACGCGGCCTTGACGACACTCGAATCCGACGGAATCCTCGACCGGCTCAACGATAAATGGTTCAAACCGTCACGGGACATATGAGAAGATCCCGAAAACCCGGAACCCGGACTCAAAAGCAAACCAAAGGGAGTATATCCATGAAAAACCTGATCCTGACCACCGCCGCGCTGGCCCTCACGGCCGGCTTCGCCATGGCCGACACCGTGCGCCTCGGCACCGAAGGCGCCTATCCCCCGTTCAACTTTCTCAACGATGCCGGCGAGATCGACGGCTTCGAGCGCGAGCTGGGCGACGAGCTTTGCGCCCGCGCCGAACTGACCTGCGAATGGGTCACGAACGACTGGGATTCGATCATCCCCAACCTCGTTTCGGGCAATTACGACGTGATCATCGCGGGCATGTCGATCACCCCCGAACGCGACGAGGTGATCGACTTCACCCAGAACTACACCCAGCCCGACCCCTCCGCCTACATGGTGCTGACCGGCAACGAGGGGCTTGACGTGACCGGCGCCGTGATCGCCGCCCAGACCAACACGATCCAGGCCGGGTTCGTGGCCGAAATGGGCGCGCCGCTGGTGGAATTCGCCACCCCGGACGAGACCATTTCTGCCGTGCGCACCGGCGAGGCCGACGCGGTTCTGGCCGACAAGAGCTATCTTGCCCCCATCGCCGAGGAAAACGCCGACCTGACCCTCCTGGAACGCGATGAGCTGATCGGCGGCGGCGTCGGCATGGGCCTGCGCGAAAGCGATGGTGAGCTGCGCGAGAAATTCGACGCCGCGATCCAGTCGATGAAGGATGACGGCAGCCTCAACACGCTGATCGAGAAATGGGAAGTCGGCGAAACCTTCTGATGCGCTGGTCGGGCGGGATCATCCCCGCCCGACCCCGTAAAGGCCCGCGATGTTCTCATATTGCACCGACCCCGCCGCGCTCTCCGGCCTGACCTGGCTTTCGTGCTACCTGACCACGGGCAAGCACATGGCGCTCTACTGGTCCTTCGGCACGGTGCTGACGCTCCTGGCGATCACCGCCCCCACGGCGCTGGCACTGGGCTTTGCCGGGGCCTCGGCGGCCCGTTCGCGCATCAGACCGCTCTCGTGGCTGGGAAAATTCTACATCGCCATCGTGCGCGGCGTGCCCGACATCGCGTTCTTCCTGTTTTTCGTCATCGCCCTCGACCAGGGGATCGAATATCTCCGGCACAAGGTGAAATGCCCCGATTGGTCCGAACCGATCCGGCAAGGCAATGATTTCGTGGTCTGTTCCGCCGCCAAGATGCCGCTCTCGACGGCGTCGCAATGGCAGCATGACGTCTATGGTTTCGCGCTGGCCGTGGTGACCTTTGCCATCGTCTTTGGCGCCTTTGCCGCCAACGTGCTCTTCGGCGCCATGCGCGCCGTGCCCCACGCCCAGATCGAAACCGCCGAAGCCTATGGCATGTCCCCACGCCAGGCATACTGGCGCGTGCTGGTGCCGCAGATGTGGATCTATGCCCTGCCCGGTCTCGGCAATCTCTGGATGGTGCTGATCAAGGCCACGCCGCTGCTCTTCCTGCTCGGCATTTCCGATATCGTCTACTGGGCGCGCGAACTGGGCGGGGCGAAAACCGCGCGCTTCACCGATTACCCGCATCCCGACTGGCGGATGTGGTATTTCCTGGCGCTGCTGGTGTTCTATCTCGGTTTCACCAAACTCTCTGAAATGGTGCTCGAACGCCTCACCCGGCGGCTCAGCCACGGACAGGCCACCGCCGGGGGCGAAGCGCTCAGAAAGGCCGCGACATGAGCTGCTGGCAAACCATACAGGATTACGGGCTGCGCGCGCTGGGCCATGGCGAACGGCTGCTGCCGCGCTCGGATTTCACGCTCTGCCAGCAATTCACCCTGATCGGCTCGGGGCTCATGTGGAACATCTATTTCGGCGTTCTGGCGCTGCTGGCCGGGTTCATCCTTGCCAATGCGCTGGCCGTGGCCAAGGGCGCCAATCACCCGCTGCTGCGCAAACCCGCCGAATGGTTCATCTTCATCTTCCGCGGCTCGCCGCTCTTCATCCAGTTCTTCTTCGGCTATTTCCTGTTTCTCTCGCTCAAGGGCGTCTCGCCGGTCTTCACGCCCTTCACCTCGGCCGCGCTCGGCGCGCTGGTGGTGCTGTTCTTCAACACCGCCGCCTATTCGGCCGAAATCTTCTACGGCGCGCTGCGCTCGGTGCCCAAGGGCGATATCGAGGCTGCGGATGCCTATGGCTTTTCCGGCTGGACCCGGTTCCGCCGCATCGTCTGGCCCACCGCCATGCGCCTCGCCTGGCCCGCCTACACGAACGAGGCGATCTTTCTGTTCCACGCCACCGTGCTGGTGTTCTTTTCCGGCTTCCCGGCCTGGCAACAAAAGGGCGACGCGCTCTATTACGCCAGCTATTTCGCCGACAAGACCTTCAACCCCTTCATCCCCTATCCGATCCTCGCGGGCTATTTCATCCTGCTGACGCTTCTCATCATCGGGGTCTTCGGCCTGATCAACCGCCACCTCAACCGACACCTGCCACAGGATTCGCGCCCCCGCCTGCGCTTTCGCCCCAACCTGATCCGCTGACAGACAGCCGTGATCCAGAATGCGCGCCTGCGGCGCAAGACGATTGTGGCATGCAGGGGGSTTTGCCCCCYCTGGCTTCGCCATTCACCCCCAGAGTATTTCCCGCCAAGAAAGAGACCCATACTGGTTCTTTCTTGGTAAAAATACTCATTGTCCTGGCATCGAAAGACACCCTGGCGCCGATCATCACGCATCGCGTCGCAACATGCTGAATGAGTCTGCGCGGAAGCGCACAATTTGAAACCGTGCGGTTAAGGAGAACCGGGGTCAGCCCCCTGCCTTGGCCTTCTCGATCGCGGGCAGGATGGTTTCGTTCAGCACCCGCTGCGTGATCGGCCCGGCAAAACGCATGGTCACGATGCCATTGGCGTCGATGATGAAGGTCTCGGGCGCGCCATAAACACCCCAGTCGATCTTGGTGCGCGCGGTCTTGGCCTCGCCGAGATGCGAGAACGGGTTATCCTCCTCTTCGAGATAGGCCAGCGCGCGTTCCGTGGTGTCATCGAAATTGATCCCGTGCAGCGGCACATCGAGATTGTCGCGAATCCACAAGAGCGTCGGATGCTCGGCCCGGCAGGCGACACACCACGTGCCCCAGAAATTGACCAGCTTCACCCCCGGCGCATTGAGCACCTCATCGGTCAGAAGCGGCGTCTCGCCCAGTTGCACCAGTTCCACGGGCGGCACGGGCTTGCCCACCCGCTGCGAGGGCAGCTCGTCGGGATTCTCGCGCATCATTCCGAAAAAGAACAGCGCCGCCAGCCCCGCGAAGACAAGCGGCGGGGCCATCATCATCGGGCTAACCCTCGCCATGGTTTTTCCTCCGCGTTTCAATATCGTCAAGCTGCGCCCTGACCTTGCGCGACCGGCGGACCGACAGCACCACCAGCGCAACGATCAGCAGGATCGACACCGCGTAGGATGATAGCACGGCCTCGGCGTATTTTCCCAGGTCCGGCATCATCCCAGCCGCTCCCGCGCCAGAAGCGCCCGCATCCTGCGCGCCCGGATCTCGGTATTGGTGCGAAGGATCACCAGCGCGATGAACAACAGGACAAACCCCGCGATCGAGACCAGTGCCGGAAACCAGAAGACATCCGCCACGTTCTCCTTCTTGTCGAGACTGAGCGACGCGCCCTGGTGCAGGCCCTGGTTCCAGAAATTGACCGCATAGCGGCTCAGCAGCGCGAACACCGACCCCACGAGGCACAGGACCGCGGTCAGGTCGGCGGCGGTGTCGTCATTCTCGATCGCCTCCCAGAGTGCGATATAGCCGAGGTAGAACAGGAACAGGATCAGGAACGAGGTGAGCCGCGGGTCCCAGGCCCACCAGGTGCCCCACATCGGCTGGCCCCAGATCGCACCGGTGGCCAGCGCGATCACCGTCATCACCGCGCCGATCGGCGCGGCGGCGCGCGCGGCCAGCGCGCTCACATGGTGGCGCCGCACGATCCAGACCAGCGAGGTGATCAGCATCATCACCCAGATATTGATCGCCATCATCGCGCTTGGCACATGCAGGTAGAAAATCTTGACGGTCGAGCCTTGCCGGAAATCATCCGGCGTGAAGAAAAATCCCCAGACAAGCCCGACCACGAGGCACACCACCGCCGCGACCCAGAAATAGGGCAGTGCCCGTTCGGTCGTGCGCATGAATTTCAATGGGTTGGCATATTCCCACAGCGCGTTGAGGTTCATCTCGGACCCATCTTCGGTTGCATCTCCTGCTGCCTTTTGCCAGCCGTCACAGCCATCCGCCTTGATCTGCCTTAAATCACCGCGCTTTTCCAGCCTGAACGGTTCACAAAATCATCACCTTTCGTCGCAGGCCCGCGGCCTCTCAGCGCAGGTTGACCCTGAGCACCGCCGCGCTGGCAAAGGGCAAAAGCGCGATCACCCCCGCGCTGATCCCCGCCAGCATCAGCATCGGCGTGGTGGTGTCGGCCCCTTCGGCCCCGCGCCGGGCCATCTCGGCGCCGAAGATCAGCGTCGGCACGTAAAGCGGCAGCACCAGAAGGCTCAACAACAACCCCCCCCGCTTGATCCCCACGGTCAGCGCCGCACCGAAGGTGCCGATCACCGAAAGCGCCGGCGTGCCCAGGAGGAGCGACAGGACAAGCGGTGCGTATCCCGCCCCCGGCAGGCTCATCAGCACCGCGAAAAGCGGGCTGGCGATCACCAGCGGCAGGCCGGTCGTGATCCAGTGCGCCAGCGCCTTCATCGTCACGATCCCCTCCAGCGGCAGGGGCGAGGTCGCCAGCAGGTCAAGGCTGCCATCCTCCCAGTCGAGCGCGAGAATCCGGTCGAGCGACAAGAGACACGCCAGCAGCGCGCCAAGCCACAGGATACCCGGCGCGATCCGCGCCAGAAGCCCGGTCTCGGGGCCCACACCGAAAGGCACCAGCGTCACCACGATGAGGAAGAACGCAAGGCCAAGGCCAAAACCGCCCCCCGCCCGCATCGCCAGCCGCAGATCGCGCATCAGAAGGGCAATCACAGGAACACCTCGTCGAAATGGTCCTCTTGCGCGGCGCGTGCCCGGAACGGGCCGACATCCAGAACCGCCGCCTCGTCGAGGCCAAGGTCGATATGCGTGGCCATGAGCGCCATGCCGCCCCCCGCCAGATGCGCCCGCACCGCGCGCACGAACATCGCCACCGCCTCCACGTCGAGCGACACGGTGGGCTCGTCGAGCACCCAGACCGGCCGTCCCGTCACCAGAAGCCGCGCCAGCCCCAGCCGCCGTTTCTGCCCCGCCGAAAGCGCCCCCGCCGGGCGGGCGCGCAGATCGCGCAGCGCGAACCCGTCCAACGCCGCGTCGATCCCGCCAGTGCCAAACACCGCCGCCCAGAACGAAAGGTTTTCCTCGACCGTCAGCGTCGCCTTGAGCCCGTCGGCATGGGCGGCATAGGTCATCGTTTCGCGGTCAAGGCTGATCCGCCCGGCAAGCGGCGGTTGAAGCCCGGCGATCGTGCGCAGAACCGTCGTCTTGCCGATCCCGTTGGGCCCGCGCAGGATCAGGGCATGCCCGGCCGCCAGCCGGAAATTCAACCCCTCCAGAACCGGGATACCGCCACGCGCGACGGAAAGTTCGCTCACTTCGAGTTCCATGGCTCCGCCTTAGCGCAGTCCTGACGCCAACAGAACCGCTTTTCGCCGCGACATACCGCCTTCACACCGCAAGTGCGGCCATCGCCACGCGCCGCCCCTCGGCGGCCAGCACGTTCCATGTCCGGCAGGCCGCGGGCGTGTTCATGACCTCGGCCCCAAGCCCCGCCGCCTCGATCTCGTCGCGCAGGCCCGCGTCAATATTGGCGATCTCCGCCCCGGTGCCGAACAGGATCACGTCGATCTCGCCCACCAGCGCCATGATGCGCGTGCGATCCTCCAGCTCCTCCAGCGGCTCCACCCCGGTGGTGGTCAGCAGAACCGCGCCCTCATAGACAGTGCCGCCGATGCGGAAGAATCCCGGCCCGTAGCCGTCGATCGGTTGCACATCACCGAAGTCGACCTGCGAAAACCTCATGTCGTCCCTCCAATGACCGACCAGAGCCCCGACAGCGCCGAGGCGGCGATGATCCCGTAGGCCACCGCGCGATAGAGCCTCTCATACCCGGGCCGGAACATCCACCAACCCAGTGCATTGCCTAGAAGATAAGGCAGCGCCGCCATCAGGCCAAGCACCAGCGGGAGACCCCAAAGCCGCCCCAGAACCGCGAAACTCGCCAGAACCAGAAGGTCGAACCCGTAAAGGTAGGTCGTGGAATTCGCCCGGATCACGCGGGCGGGATGCGGGCTTGCCATGTAAAGCAGGATCACCGGCGGCCCGGGAATGCCCACCGCACCGCCGAGGAAACCGCCCACCCCGCCGGTGGCATAGACCAAGGGCGGCCTCAATGTGCCGCGATAGCGCACCCCGCCGATCAGCAACGCCAGAAGCGCCAGGCTCAGCACAGAAACCACGACCCGGAACACCACCGGATCGACCCAGAAGAGCACCGCCAGACCGACCGGCAACGCCACCACCGTCCCCGCGAAAAGCCGCATGAGATCGCGCGGATGCCCCTCGCGCAGCGCCCGCGGAATCATCGGCAGGGGGCCGATCGAATCCATCACCATGAGGATGATGATCGCCCAGACCGGCTCGACCACCCGCGTGGCCACCGGCAGAAAGATCATCGCGGTGCCGAACCCGGCGAACCCGCGCACGATCCCGGCCACGAGGGCCGCCGCGAAAACCCATCCAATGCCCTCGATGGCAAAGGCATCGGCGACGATCTCAGGCATCTATGTTGGCGAATTGCGTGCCCGCATTGGCGTCCGGCTTGGACCAGTCGCGCTTCACGCCCAGCCGCAACAGGATGATACTGGCCACGAAGATCGAGCTGTATGTGCCCACGATCACGCCCCAGATCATGGCAAAGACAAAGCCCCGGATCACGTCGCCGCCCAGCACGAAAAGCGAGATCAGCGCCAGAAGCGTGGTAACCGAGGTCATGATCGTCCGGCTCAGCGTCTCGTTGATCGAGATGTTGAGCACCTCCTTGAACGGCATCTGCTTGTATTTGCGCAGGTTCTCGCGCACCCGGTCGAACACCACCACCGTATCGTTGAGCGAATAGCCCACGATGGTCAGAAGCGCCGCGATGATCGCGAGGTCGAACCTGATCTGCAATTCGCTGAAAATCCCGATGGTCAGCAACACGTCATGCACCAGCGCCGCAACCGCCCCCAGCGCGAACTGCCATTCAAACCGCAGCCAGATATAGACCAGCACCGCCCCGATGGCCAAAAGCACCGCGATCACCGCGGTCTGGATCAACTCGCCCGACACCTTGGGCCCGACCGATTCGACGCTTATGAAGCGGATATCTGGCACCACCTCCTGCAACGCCGCCTCGACCGCCTCGATCACCTCGGGGCTGACCGATTCCTCGCCGTCCTGCGCCTGGATACGCACCATCGCCACGTTCTGCTCGGGTCCGAAGGTCGGGTCGAACACCTCGGTGATGGTCACGTCGCCCAATTCGAGCGCATCAATCGCGCCGCGATAAAGGCCGATATCGACGGTCTGCGCACTCTCGGTGCGGATCGTCGTGCCACCGCGAAAGTCGATGCCGTAATTCAGCCCCTGCACGAGGAAACTGGCCAGCGCCACTACCATCAGAACCGCCGAAATCCCCAGCCAGAGTTTCGGGCGGCCGAAGAAATCCCATTTGGTGTCATTGGGAACGAGTTTCAGGCGCATATCGTCAGACCTCCAACGTCTTGGGACGGCGGCGTTCGAACCACATCACGATGATCACCCGGGTGACGAAAATCGCCGTGAACACCGATGTCATGATCCCCAGGCCCAGCGTGATCGCAAAGCCACGTACCGGCCCCGACCCTACCGCGTAAAGGATCACCGCGGTGATGAACGTGGTGATATTGGCATCCACGATGGCCGACAGCGCCTTTTCATAGCCCAGATCGATCGCCCGCGCCGGGCCTTTCGCGGTCTTGAGCTCCTCTCGGATACGCTCGAAGACCAGCACGTTGGCGTCCACCGCCATGCCTACGGTCAACACGATTCCCGCGATCCCGGGCAGGGTCAGCGTCGCCCCGATCAGGCTCAGCAGCCCGAAGATGAGCCCGATATTGATGATCAACGCCACGTTGGCGAAAAGCCCGAACATGCCATAGCTGAGCGCCATGAACACCAGAACAGCGCCAAACGCCACGATGGTCGCGATCTTGCCCGCCTCGATACTGTCGGCGCCGAGTTCCGGCCCGATGGTCCGTTCTTCGAGAAAATCGAGCCCCGCCGGAAGCGCCCCGGCCCGCAGCAGCACGGCCAGCTCGGTCGATTCCTCCAGCGTGAACCGCCCGGTGATGATGCCCGAGCCACCCGCGATATGCGCCTGGATGGTCGGTGCGCTGATCACCTCGCCATCGAGAACGATGGCAAAGGGATTGCCGATATTCTCGGCGGTGTAATTGCCGAACCGGCGCGCGCCCGACGGATCGAACCGGAAAGTGACGGCAGGCCGCCCGTTCTGGTCGAAACTGGGCTGCGCATCGACGAGATCCTCGCCGGTCACCACCGGCGATTGTTCCAGCACGTATCGCACGCCCTGATCCTCGCCGCGACCGGGCAGAACCTCTTCGCCCGGCCCCGCGGTCACGTCATCACCGCTCGAACGCGTCACCACCGGCTGAAAGGTCAGTTGCGCCGTGGTGCCGATGATCCGCTTCAATTCCGCCGCACTGCCCAGCCCGGGCACCTGGATCAGGATTCGCTCCGACCCCTGCCGCTGGATCGTGGGTTCGCGCGTGCCGACCTCGTCGATCCGGTTGCGGATGATCTCGAGCGCCTGGCGCACGGTGCGGTCATCGGTGGCCAGCTTCTCGGCATCCGACAACTGCACGATGATCGTGTCGCCCTCGATCGAGACGTCGATATCCGTCGCCCCCGCCCCGGTCAGGCTCGTGACCGGCCGCGCCAGCCCCCGCACAAGGCTCGCCGCGCGCTGCACCTCGTCGCCTTCGGATACGCGGATGCGCAACTGGTCCTCGGGGCCGGGTTGCAGGCGGATCGTGCCAATCGTGGCGCGCTCCTCGCGCAGCATGTCGCGGATCTCGGGCCACATGCCACGGATACGGCTGCGATAGACATCCTCGACCTGAACCTCGGCCAGAAGATGCGCACCGCCGCGCAGATCAAGCCCGAGGTTGACCAGCCCCGAAGGCAGCCAGCCGGGCCACATCCCCACCTGTTCGGCCAGCCCCTCGGCCGCGCCGCCGTTCTCGACCGCGCGCACCGCGTCGTTATGGGTCTCGACCCGCGTGTAAAACGCGTTCGGCATGGCCAGGATCAGGCCTACCACCACGGTGGCCCAGATCAGCACCCGCTTCCACGTATCAATCTGAAGCATGACAGCGCCCCCGGATCAGCACCAATGTGCGAGTTTCACGACTTCGCGGGCTCTGTCTTGCTCAGAACTTGCGAGATGGTCGCCTTGACCACCCGCACCTTGACGCCCTCGGCGATCTCGACCTCGATCTCGCCATCGTCCTTGACCTTGGCAACCTTGCCGATCAACCCGCCCTGGGTGACGACCTGATCGCCACGGCGCAGCGCCTCGACCATGGCCTGGTGATCCTTCAACTTCTTCTGTTGCGGACGGATGAGCAGGAAATACATGATCGCGAAGATCAGGATGAGCGGAAGAAACGAGGCAAGCGCGCCGTCCATGAGAGTCCCTTTCGATACTTGGCTGGCACCGGCCAGTGCCTGTGCAACTGCCTGTGCAAAGTTTGGCGGAACCTATGCCCTGACCCAAGGCTTTGCAATCCCCTCAGACCCGGTTTTCAACCCGGTTCGGACACCGCCTCCCACCCATCGTCATTCCCCCGTTTACCACCGGCGTCTAAATCGGCCATAAGGCATCCACCAACCACCCGAGTCACGAAGGACAAGACCGATGCATGACATCCGCGCCATCCGCGATAACCCTCAAGCGTTCGATGCGGCCCTCGCCCGCCGCGGGGAAGCGCCGATGTCGTCGGAAATCCTCACGCTCGACGAGGCCCGCCGCGCCAAGATCCTCGCCGCCGAGACCGCGCAGGCCGATCAGAACCGCGCCGCCAAGGCGATCGGCGCCGCCAAGGCCGCCGGAAACGACGCCGAGTTCACCCGCCTGCGTGACGAGGTCGCAGCCAAGAAATCCGAAGTGGCCCAGATGCAGGCCGAGGCGAAAGAGCTTGACCACAAGCTCGCCGACCTGCTGATGACCCTGCCCAACCGGCTTGCCGACGATGTGCCCGACGGCGCGGACGAGGCCGACAATGTCGAAATCCGCCAGCACGGCACCCTGCGCAACTTCGATTTCACCCCGCGCGAACATTACGAGATCGAGGGCGTCAAACCCGGCATGGATTTCGAAACCGCCGCCAAGCTTTCGGGCAGCCGCTTCGTGGTGATGTCGGGCGGCGTCGCGCGCATTCACCGCGCGCTCGCCCAGTTCATGCTCGACACCCACATCGAGGACCACGGGCTGAGCGAGACATGGACCCCCGTGCTCGTGCGCGAAGAGATGATGTATGGCACCGGGCAATTGCCCAAGTTCGGCGAAGACAGCTACAAGACCACCAATGGCTGGTGGCTCGTCCCCACCGCCGAGGTGACGCTCACCAATATCGTCAATGACACGGTGATCGACGAGGATGACCTGCCCCGCCGCTATGTCGCCCACACCCAGTGTTTCCGCTCCGAAGCGGGCAGCGCCGGGCGCGACACCGCGGGCATGCTGCGCCAGCACCAGTTCGAAAAGGTCGAAATGGTCTCGATCACGCGGCCCGAGGACTCGATGGCGGAA
This sequence comes from Aquicoccus porphyridii, assembly GCF_008369105.1. Classification (GTDB taxonomy): domain Bacteria; phylum Pseudomonadota; class Alphaproteobacteria; order Rhodobacterales; family Rhodobacteraceae; genus Aquicoccus; species Aquicoccus porphyridii. Next base: position 85,790 of record NZ_VINQ01000002.1, read on the forward strand.
CACGCCCGCATGACCCGCTGCGCCGAGGCGATCCTCGAAAAGCTCGACCTGCCCTATCGCACCGTGGTGCTCTGTTCCGGCGACATGGGATTCGGCATGCTCAAGACCCATGACATCGAGGTCTGGTTGCCCGGCCAGGGCACCTATCGCGAGATTTCATCGGTCTCGGTCGCCGGCGATTTCCAGGCCCGGCGCATGAACGCGCGCTACAAGCCCGCCGATGGCGGCAAGCCGCAATTCGTCCACACGCTCAATGGCTCCGGCCTCGCCGTGGGGCGGGCGCTGATCGCGGTGCTGGAAAACGGACAGGCCACCGACGGGTCGGTCGATCTGCCCGTGGCCCTGCACCCCTATCTGCGCGGCAAGACCCGGCTTTCGCCCGACGGCACGCTGGTGTGAAACTTCCGTCCGGGCGGCGCGACATCTTGAACCGCGCCGCCCGACCCCACATCTGAAATCAATGACACGCGTTCTTGCCGTCTTCACCCTCACCATGGCCATCGGCTTCGCGCTGGTGCCCTTTGTCACATCCGGCTTCAACGGCTTCGCCCCCGACCAGTTCCCGATGCCGCAGATCGACCCACCGGTGCAGCCCGCGGGCTATGCCTTCTCGATCTGGGGGCTGATCTATCTCTGGCTCATTGCGGGCGCGGGCTATGGCCTCGTCAATCGGCCCGACGCGCCCGGCTGGCACGCGGCGCGACCCGCCCTTCTGGTCAGCCTGCTGCTCGGCATGTTCTGGATTCCGCTGGCACAGGTTTCGGTGCCCTGGGCGACGGTCGTGATCTGGCTCATGCTCGTCACCGCGCTGGCTGCGCTCTTGCGCGCCCACCGGCAGGACCGGCTCTGGCTGCGCGAACCGATCGGGCTTTACGCGGGCTGGCTCACCGCCGCCTCGTCCGTCTCGGTCGGGCTGATGCTGGCCGGATACGGCGTGACCGGGCCGAGCGTCGCCGCGCTCATCGCGCTCGCGCTGGCCCTTGTCATCGCCACCGCCATCACCCGAGCCCGCCCCGACACGCTGGCCTATCCGCTGGGCGTGATCTGGGCGCTGATCGGCGTCGTCGTGCAAAACCTCGCACCGCTCGATCCGGCGACACTCGGCCTCGCCACCATCGGCATCGCCGCCCTCGGGCTACAGGCATGGCGCAACGCCCGCGCGCCCCATTAGCGCCTGTCGCCTCTGATTGGAAACACTCGCCCCGGCCCAGAGCCGGGGCCTCTCGGCCGTGTCAGAGGCCCCGCCTCAAACCCGGGGCGAGTGGGCCTGAATCCGGTCCGATACGACATGCGTTAACCTTTTCACGCAGCACCCACCCCCCGTCGTTAACCATTTGCCCGGCAGCCGGGCGGCAGCCGGACAGTGCACGCGTTGTGCGTCGTGATTTTGCGCCAAATCCGCCCCGCGTTAACGTTAACGAATTTATTCGGCAGGTGCGTTAACCATTTCGCCCACCCCGTCGCGCGCCGCCGCAAAGCCCACCATCCGCTGCGCCCGCTCATCGTAAAGTTTCCAGCGATAACAACTTATTGCCTCGCGAAACCCGATCTCGTAACTCGCCAGCAGATCCCCCGTCTCCGCGAAACAGCGTTTGAGGTTGTAGCACGGGATATTGGCGTTCAGGTGGTGCAGATCGTGATAGGCGATGTTGAGCGTCAGCAGGTCGAACAACGCGCCGAACCGCAGCACCGAAGTCCCCTCCAAAGCCCCTTTTTCAAAGGTATATTCCGGCCGTCTGCCCCAATAGACCTGCTCGAAATTATGCACCACGTAAGGGATCACCGCCCCGAACGTGGCCCCAACATAGATCGAGCCGAGAAGCACCATAATCCCGGCCCAACCCGCGACAAGGAATATCCCCGCGAAATACCCCGCAACCATCGCATCATGCAGGATAACCCATTGAACTCCGGTCTTTATTCCATTCCGGGGAAAGCGCCGCAGGATGAGGTAAAGCACGAATGGCCCGACCAGAAGCAGGGTAAAGGGCGAGCGATAGAACCGATACCAAAGCCGCCGCGCCAGCGGCGCATTGCGGTATTCCTCGACCGTCATGATGTCGATTTCAAAGGCCTCGCGATGGTCCAGATCGCCGACATGCGCATGGTGCAGATTGTGGTTATAGCGCGTCGCCACATAGGGGCTCAGCGATATTGGCGAAATCACCTCGCCCACCACGTCATTGAGCCTGCGCGAGCTAAAGAAGGCCCGATGCATGCAATCATGCTGGATCATGTAGACCCGCACCCCCATCAACCCCGCCAGCACCGTCAGCGGCACGACCAGCCACCATGTTTGCGCATACAGGATGGCCAACCCGATGCTCACCCCGTAAGCCAGCAGCGTCCCCAACAACTCGCCCCAGGCACGCCGATCATGTTTCGCCGTGTAACCCCTTGTAAATTGACGAATATTCATCTCGTCACCGTCCCCCGACTCTGCCCTCCACATAGCCGTGAGCAGGCAGAATATTCTTATTTCGATGGGACAAGGCTAACCAGAACGGAGGCCAAGAAAAAGCATGAAAAACCTTACCTGCCGCGAGTCAACTCACTCGCGCCGCCCCTCCAGATGCTTGCGCAGCTTCGACGGCGCCTTTTTCTTGCGATCCTTATAGGGGTTGCGATCGCCCTGCCCACGCATATAAAGCCGGATCGGCGTGCCGGGCATGTCAAAGTCGTCCCGCAACCCGTTGACAAGATAGCGAGAATAGCTGTCTGGCATCTTGTCGGGATGGCTGCACATCACCACGAAACCGGGCGGCCGCGTCTTGGCTTGCGTCATGTAGCGCAGCTTGATCCGCTTGCCCTGCGGCGCGGGCGGCGGGTGCGCCTCGACCATGTCGCCCAACCACCGGTTGAGCGCGGCGGTCGGCACGCGCCGGTTCCAGACCTCATGGGCTTTCATCACCGCGGCCTGCAACCGGTCCAACCCCCGCCCGGTCTTGGCCGACACCGTCACCAGCGGCGCCCCGCGCAACTGCGGCAAAAGCCGGTTGAAAGCTTCTTTCAGATCCCGCAGCTTCTGCTGCTTTTCCGGCTCCACGTCCCATTTGTTGACCGCCACCACCACCGCGCGCCCCTCGCGCTCGGCCAGATCGGCAATCCTGAGATCCTGCTGCTCGAACGGGATTTCGGCATCGAGCAGAACCACCACCACCTCGGCGAATTTCACCGCGCGCAAGCCATCCGAAACGCTCAGCTTTTCCAGCTTGTCCTGCACCTTGGCGCGTTTGCGCATCCCGGCGGTGTCGAACAATCGCACCGGCACGTCGCCCCAGTCGAGGATGAGCGAAATCGCATCGCGGGTGATCCCCGCCTCGGGCCCGGTCAGCAGGCGATCTTCGCCCAATATCTTGTTGATAAGCGTGGATTTTCCGGCATTGGGCCGACCCACTACGGCGATCTGCAGGGGCCGCTCGCGGGTCGGCATCCGCGGGGTGTCCTCGTCGTCGTCCTCGACCGTGACGTCGGTCTCGGGCGCGTCCTGCGCGGCCCGTTCCGCATAGGCATCCGACAGCGGCGCCAGCATCGAATACAGCTCGTTCAGCCCCTCGCCATGCTCCGCCGAAAGCCGCACCGGCTCGCCCAGGCCGAGCGAATAGGCTTCGATCAATCCCGCATCCGCCGCCGACCCCTCGGCCTTGTTGGCGGCGAGGATCACATGCGCCGATTTCTTGCGCAGGATGTCGGCAAAGACCTCGTCGGTGGGCGTCACACCCGCCCGCGCGTCGATCATGAACAGGCAGATATCGGCCATCTCGACCGCGCGTTCGGTCAACCGCCGCATCCGCCCCTGAAGGCTGTCGTCGGTCGCCTCTTCAAGCCCCGCCGTGTCGATCACCGTGAATCGCAGATCGCCCAGCCGCGCCTCACCCTCGCGCAAATCGCGCGTCACGCCGGGCTGATCATCGACCAGCGCAAGGCGGCGGCCGACCAGCCTGTTGAACAGGGTGGATTTGCCCACGTTGGGCCGTCCCACGATGGCGAGGGTAAATGTCATCTCAAAGCTCCGGGCGCATCAGACCGCCCCGATACATCACCAATGGCTCATCGGAAAGCGTAAAGCGCACCCCGCGACGAGACCACATACATCACGCCACCCGCAAAGACCGGGTTGGTGGTCGCCCCGCCGGGAATTTCGACCGTGCCCACCAACTCGCCCGAGACCGGATCAAAGGAACGGACAAACCCGTCATTGCTGGCCACGATCAACCGGCCACCCGCGATCACCGGCCCGTAATGGGCGAACACCTCTTTCTGACGCCGGGGTCGATCCTTGACGAAAAGCGGAAGTTTCGTGCCCCAGATCCGGCTGCCATCCTCGGCATCGAGCCGGACCAGCTCGTTCTGATCCGAGACCAGGAACAGCGAGCCACCCGCCACCCAGACCGGGTTGAGCGGCCCCTCTTCTGCGGTCCACAAACGCTCGCCCGTGCCCGCGTTGAGTGCGACCAGCCGCCCACCATAGGTGCCGACATAGGCCGTGGTGCCCGACAGGACCGGGTCACCGGTTATATCGGTCACCCGCGCCCGGCTGAACCCGTCGCGATGCCCCGAGATCACCGCGTTCCAGAGCCGCAGCCCGCCACCGCGGAACGCCGCCTGGACCTCGCCCGAGCCAAAGGCGAAGATCGCCACCTGGTCGTTCAGTGCCGGGGCCGGTCCGCCCAGGACGTTATGCACGCTGGGCGTTGAATCGAACTGCCAGAGAATGCGGCCATTTTCGGTATTGAGCGCCCATGCCGTGCGATCCCCCGCGACAAGGTAGACCGTGTCGCCCATCACCGTCGGCGTGCCCGACCCCGTCGTTTCAAGCTTTTGCTGCCATAGCTGCTGCCCGGTCGCGGCATCAAGCGCGGTAAGCAACCCGAATCCCGACGAGACAAAGAGCTTGCCATCGGCAAAGGCCAGTCCCCCGCCGGTGGCATCGCGTCCACGGTCGCGCGGCGGGACAAGATCGCTCGACCAGACGGTTTCACCGCCGGTGCTCGTCGCCGTCACCCGGGCTTCGGAATCAAGGGTGAAAATGCGCCCGCCGGCCACCACCGGATCGGCGGTGATGCGGTTGCGCCGCGCGTCGCCCGCGCCAATATCGTTGCTCCACAGCATCTCCATCGCGCCACCAAAGGCCGGATGGGCCACCCGCGTTGCCGGGCTGCCGTGGCGTTGCGTCCAGGCGGTATTCGCAACAGTGGCCGGCAGGCTCACCGGAAGCGCCCGGTTCTCGGGCACTTCTTGCGCGGCCAGCGCGGCCTCGTCCTCGCTCAGGACGGCGCGCAGGTTCTCGCGCTCTCCCGGCAGGATGACCTGGCGCTCGGCACAGGCGCTCAGCCCGACCAGACCGGCGAGGCCAAGGGCCCAACCCCAGTTTCTGACCAATCGAACCCGCATTGCTGCCCGTCCTGCCCCTGTCTCAGCCCAGATCATGGCCCCACCTACCTTGTCATTCCGGCCCTGTCATCGCGGCGTTACCCGCCGTTCGTGGCCGACGCCGCCCCGTTCACACGTACCGGCGTCTCCGGCTCGGCGCCCAGGGCCACAATCAACTGAGTTGCCCGCCGACGCAAGCCCGCCGTTGCCCCGTCATCCTGCGCAATCGCCTGCAACCGCTCGACCGCGGCGCCGGTCTCGCCGGTTTCCACGTCGATCAGCGCCAGTTGCTCCTCGGCCAGAAGCCGCAGTTGCGATCCCGGCCCGATCAGCGAGGCGTAGCCTTCACGGCGCTCCTCGGGCGAAAGGTTCCTGCCCTGCACGGCCAACAGCTTGAACAGCGCAACCTGACGATACACCAATGGCAGGTCAGAACGTTCCGACACCGCCTTCAGCCCGTCAATCGCAGCATCATGCGCGCCCGCATCAACCTGCTCGCCCGCCGCCAGCAACGCGGCCACGGCCTGCGCCCCCGGGCTCTCGGGGTCAAGACTGGCCAACGCGTCCGCCCGTGCCTCGGGCGCATCGGCCTGCAACGCCGCGATCATCGCATCGCCAGTCTGTTGCGCCGCGCGTTCATTCTGCGCCTTGCGCCATTCATTCCACGCCGCGCCACCGACCAGCAAGAGAACCGCCAGAATCGCGATCCATCCATAACGCCGCATCAACGCGAACAACCGGTCGCGCCGCACCTCTTCGGTGACTTCCTCGATAAAACTGTCGGTCTGGCTCACGCACTCGCCCCTTTTCGGTTTCGCCCCTCTTAGCGCAGCACCCGCGCGCTGCCAAGGGCCGCGCGTGTCGCGATTGCCTGGCATCACCGAAGAAAATCACCGGGGAAAAAGCACCAACACGCCCGCTTGAATTCATTCCCGGGCGGCACTAAACTGAACCCGTGAGTTCACTTTCTGTGCCGCAGCATCCTTCGGAGCCCGCGTGATGCTTGCAAACCGGGCGATTTTGCCTAATTAGCCGACAAGCGGTAGTACCGCCCGGCAAATGGTCGCGAAAGGCGAGTTATATGCGCATCATCCCGCTTCTGACAGCCTGCCTCGTGACGGCATTCCTCTATCTGCTGATCATCGAGCGCGACATGCTATTCTCCTTCGCGCGCGGCGAAGCCGAGACGACCACCATGGCGAGCCAGGACAGCACGGCCACGCAAGACCCCGGCCCGGCGCAGTCCGATGCCATCGGTGTCGTCGCCATGCACTCCGACGCCCGGGAAATCGACAGCGCCGTCATTCTGCGCGGCCAGACCGAGGCCGCCCGTCAGGTCGAAGTGCGCGCCGAAACTTCGGGCCTCGTGGTCTCCGAACCGTTGCGCAAGGGCGCTTTCATCGAGGCTGGTGAATTGCTCTGCCGTCTCGATCCGGGCACCCGGGCGGCCTCGCTGGCCGAGGCGCGGGCGCGCCTCGAAGAGGCCCGCGCCCGCATGCCCGAGGCCGAAGCCCGCATTCCCACCGCCGAAGCCCAACTCGAAACCGCCAAGGCACAGCTCGAAGAGGCCCGCATCAACGACAACGCCGCGCGCAAACTGTCCGAGGGTGGCTTTGCCTCCGAATCCCGCGTCGCCGGCGCACAGGCCGCGATCCGCGGCGCCGAGGCGGCGGTGAAATCCGCCGAGGCCGGGGTCAAGACCGCGCAATCGGGACTGATGACCGTGGCCGCGGGCATCCAGTCGGCCGAGGCCGCGGTAGCGGCGGCGGAAAAAGAGATGTCGCGGCTCGAAATCCACGCCCCCTTCGCGGGTCTGCTCGAATCCGACACCGCCGAACTCGGCTCGCTGATCTCTCCCGGCAGTCTCTGCGCCACCGTGATCCAGCTCGACCCGATCCGGGTCGTCGGCTTCGTGCCCGAAACCCAGATCGACCGTGTCGAGGTTGGCGCGCAGGCCGGTGCGCGCCTCGCCGACGGGCACGAGGTGACGGGTCGCGTCACCTTCCTGTCACGCGCCGCCGATCCGCTGACCCGCACCTTCCGGGTCGAACTGCAAGTGCCCAATCCCGACCTCGCCATCCGCGACGGCCAGACCGCCGAGATCGCCATCGCCTCGGACGGGGCATCGGCACATCTCGTGCCGCAATCGGCCCTCACGCTCAGTGATGACGGCAGGCTCGGGGTGCGCATCGTCGACGATCAAAACCACGCCTTGTTCCGCCCCGTCGCCCTCCTGCGCGACACTGCGCAAGGTGTCTGGATCACCGGGCTCGATGATCGCGCCGACGTGATCGTGATCGGGCAGGAATACGTGGTCGACGGCGTGCCGGTCCGGCCCAGCTACGAGGACCAGACGCAATGACCCGCATTGTCGACTGGGCCACGAACCGGGCCCGCATGGTGCTCGCCTTTATCGCGCTCTCGCTTCTGGCGGGCGGCTATTCCTATTTCCAGCTCCCCAAGGAGGGCGAGCCCGATATCCAGATCCCGGGCCTCTTCGTCTCGGTCCCCTTTCCCGGCATCTCCGCTTCGGACAGCGAAACCCTGCTCGTCAAGGTGATGGAGACCGAACTCAGCGATCTCGACGGGCTCAAGAAAATGACCTCGACCGCCGCCGAGAACTATGCCGGGGTGTTTCTGGAGTTCGAATTCGGCTGGGACAAAAGCTCCACCATGGCCGATGTCCGCGACGCGATGAACACGGCCGAGGGAAAGTTTCCCCAGGGATTCGAGAAATATTCGATCAACGAGATCAATTTCTCGGAATTCCCGGTGCTGATCATCAACCTCACCGGGGCGGTGCCCGAACGCACGATGAACCGCATCGCCAAGGATCTGCAAGACCGGATCGAGACGCTCGATTCCGTGCTCGAAGCGGGCATCGCGGGCAACCGCGACGAGATGCTCGAAGTGGTGATCGACCCGCTCAAGCTCGAATCCTACAACGTGACCGCAGGCGAGTTGATCTCGGTCGTGCAGAACAATAACCAGTTGATTGCCGCGGGCGAGGTGGACTCCGCCACCGGCACCTTCGCGGTCAAGATCCCGTCAAGCTTCGACAGCCCGCAGGATGTCTATTCCCTGCCGGTCAAGACCAATGGCGATCGGGTGGTCACGCTGGGCGATCTGGCCGATATCCGCCTGACCTTCGAAGACCGCCGCTCGACCGCGCGGTTCAACGGCGAAAACACCGTCGCGCTCCAGGTGGTCAAGCGCAAGGGCTTCAACCTTCTCGACATGGCCGACACGGTCAAGGCCACGGTTGAACGCGCCAGCGCCGAATGGCCCCCCGAAATGCACGCCGCCGTTCAGGTCGGCACCTCGAACGACCAGTCCCGCGTCGTGGGCAGCATGATCAGCCAGCTCGAAGGCTCGGTGCTGACCGCCATCGCGCTGGTGATGATCGTCGTGCTCGGCGCGCTCGGCGTGCGCCCCGCGCTGCTCGTGGGCTTTGCCATCCCGACCTCTTTCCTGCTGTGCTTTGCCTTTCTCGCCGTGATGGACGTGCCCGTGTCCAACATCGTGATGTTCGGACTGATCCTTGCCGTTGGCATGCTGGTCGACAGTGCCATCGTGGTCGTTGAATACGCCGACAAGCGCATTCAGGCCGGCACCGGGCCGATGCATGCCTATGTCGAGGCCGCCAAGCGCATGTTCTGGCCGGTGATCTCGTCAACCGCCACGACGCTTTGCGCCTTTCTGCCGATGCTGTTCTGGCCCGGCGTGCCGGGGCAGTTCATGGGGATGCTGCCGGTCACGCTCATTTTCGTGCTTTCGGCCTCGCTCATAGTGGCGCTGATCTACCTGCCGGTCATGGGCGGGGTAACCGGGCGCGTGACACGAAGCTTCACCCGCGTCGCCGACTGGCTGCGCGCCCGCCTTCCCTGGACCCTGCGCGCCGCGCTCGTCCCGCCCGCGCTCGGCCTGATCTTCGTGGGCATGATGCAGGTGCTCAACCCCGATTACCTCATGCGCCCCTTGACCGGCGGGTCAACCCCGCTGACCGGGTTCATGGCCTATGTGCCCGGCATTGTCCTCTTCCTTCTCGGGACGATGGCAAGTTCGATCACGCTCTCCGCGGCCAGGATCGCCCGCCGCGCGCCACCCGTCGCCGGGCGCCGTCGCCGCACGGGGTTCGGCTGGTTCATCAAGCTGCTGACCGGCAACCCGTTCATGCCGATCGTGACCATCGCGGCGGTGGTCTTCGTGGTGGTCAACGTCTTTGTCTATTACGGCGAGAACAACAACGGCACCGAATTCTTCGTCGAGAGCGAACCCGAACAGGGCATCGTCTATGTGCGGGCACGCGGCAATCTCTCGATTGCGCAAAAGGACGCGCTGGTGCAGCAGGCCGAGAAGGTCGTGCTGGCGCATCCGGGTGTCGATAACGCCTTTGCCTTCGCCGGCGAGGGCGGGTTAAACAACAATACCGGCGGTGCGCAGCCGCCCAAGGATACGATCGGCCAGGTCCAGTTCGAAACCATCCCCTGGGAGGACCGCACCGACCGGCCCGACCTCGACGGCGACATCGTGATCGACGAACTGACCGAGGCGCTCGAACAGATCCCCGGCATCAGGATCGAGATCATCTCGCAGTCGCGCGGCCCCGCTTCGGCCAAGCCGGTACACCTGCGGCTCAAGGGCGACGACTGGGAAGACCTCATCGCGGCCACCGAAGCCGCCCGCGCCCGGTTCGACGAGACCCTCGCACTCGAACTGGTCGAGGATACGCTGCCCCTGCCCGGCATCGACTGGCAGATCGACGTCGATGTCGAACAGGCCGGGCGCTTTGGCGCCGACGTGGCCACCGTGGGCGGCATGGTCCAGCTTGTCACCCGTGGCCTGCTGCTCGACACGATGCGGGTGGACAGCTCGGACGAGGAGATCGAGATCCGCGTCCGCCTGCCCGAGGGCGACCGCGTGCTCTCGACCCTCGACACGCTCAAGCTGCGCACCGCCGAGGGGCTGGTGCCGCTGTCGAATTTCATCACCCGTCAACCGGTCGCCAAACTGGCCGAGATCAACCGCACCGACCAGACCCGCTATTTCGACATCAAGGCGGCGGTCAGCGCGGGCCATCTGAACCTGCGGCAGGTCGTGGGCGACGGCACCCGCCCACTGGCCACGCTTGGCCCGCTCACGTCCGGCACCGACACGATCACCCTGCCCGACGGCACGGACCACGCGCTCCTTGCCCTCGCACCGGGCGTCACCCGCGACGATATCCGCACCGCGATCAACGCGGGCGAGACCCGCACCGCGCCCGTCACCGCCAATGAACGCATCGCCCATCTGACCGAATGGCTTGAAACCAGCCCCCTGCCGGGCGGCATCGAATGGGAATGGACCGGCGACCAGGACGACCAGGCCGAAAGCCAGACCTTCCTGATGTCCGCCTTCGCCGGGGCACTGGCGCTGATGTTCATCATCCTGCTGGCGCAGTTCAACAGCTTCTACAATGCCGTGCTGGTGCTGCTCGCCGTGGTGTTATCGACCACCGGGGTGCTGATCGGCATGCTGGTCATGGATCAGTCCTTCTCGGTCATCATGACCGGCGTGGGCATCGTCTCGCTCGCGGGTATCGTGGTGAACAACAATATCGTGCTGATCGACACCTATCAGGATTGTGCCAGCTACATGCCCCGGGGCGAGGCGATCATCCGCACCGCCGAAGACCGCATCCGCCCGGTGATCCTGACCACGATCACCACCATGGCCGGCCTCACGCCGATGATGTTCGGGCTCAGCCTCGATTTCTGGAACGGCGGTTACACGATCGACAGCCCGACCGCGCTGTGGTGGAAACAACTGGCCACCGCGGTCGTGTTCGGCCTTGGCGTGGCCACCATGCTCACGCTGGTCTTCACCCCTTCGATGCTGGCGCTCAGGGTCTGGGTCTCGACCTATGCCGTCTGGACCGCCCGCGCGCTCAAGGCGCTCAGCCTCGGCCGGGCCAGCCGCGCGGCACAGGATTTCGCACTGCGCCGGGCCGCCAACCGGATCAGTGGGCCCGAACTGCTCTGGCCCACGGAATTCGCCACTGTCCCGGCCGATTTCGAAGAGGTCGACAACGGCACCACCGACCCCACCGCGGACGAGATGCAATCGGTCTTCGCTCGCCTCGGCAAGCTGGAATCACCCGCCGATGCCGACAAGGACAGCACCCAGCCCGACGCGGAAACCGACGAGACCGAGAGCAAGACAGACAAGGGCAACGACACCGTGCGCGCCGCCGAGTAGCACAACAGCCCGCCCAGCCTTTGCAGCCTCGCAGCGCGTGTTCAGACCTGCCACAACACAGGGTCGTCAAAACTCTGCGCGACCCCGACTCGGCCTGACCCGGTATCAGGGGCAAAGACCGCCACCTGCCAGGCGTCGCGCCATGGCTCTTCAACCGGATGGGGCGGCTCCATGCCACGGGCAAAGGCCGGACCAAATCCCGACCGCCCGTAATAGGCCGGGTCACCAAACACAAAGACCGCCGCCACGCCATCCGCACGCAATCGCGTCAGCCCTTCAGCGATCAGCGCACCACCAATTCCCTTTCGCTGGCACGCGGGGCGCACCGCCAACGGCGCCAGAAGCGCCGCCCTTCGCCCCGCGATCCCGGCCGCACTGAAGAGGATATGCCCGACCGTGCCTTCGTCGGTTTCGGCCAGCAGCGACAGGGCCGGCTGCGCCGTCTCGTCCTGCAAGAGCGCGGCGACCAGCGCCGCCTCGTCATCCTGCCCAAAGGCCTCCCGGTGAATTTCCTGAACCATCGCCGCGTCCGCGGCACCCGCATCCCGCACCCGGATCACGCCGCTTCCTCGCGGTCCGACGCCTGCCGCTGCCACAGGCTCCAGTAGCGCCCCTGCCGCGCCAGAAGATCGGCATGGGTGCCTTCTTCGGCAATCTCGCCATTCTCCAGAACGACGATCCGGTCGGCATCCGCCACCGTCGATAGGCGGTGCGCGATGGTGATCACCGTGCGCCCCTCGGCGGCCCGTTTGAGCGCGCCCTGAATCTCCTGCTCGGTCTCGGTATCAAGCGCGCTCGTCGCCTCGTCCAGAAGCAGGATCGGCGGGTTCTTGAGCAGGGTCCGGGCAATGCCCACCCGCTGCTTTTCACCGCCCGAAAGCTTCAACCCCCGTTCACCCACCGCCGTGTCATAACCCTGCGGCAGGCTGGTGATGAAATCGTGAATCTGCGCATCCTTCGCCGCGGCCACGATCTCTTCCTCGCTGGCCCCGTCGCGGCCATAGGCGATGTTGTAGCGGATCGTGTCGTTGAACAGCACCGTATCCTGCGGCACCACGCCAATCGCGTCATGCAGGCTCTTCTGGGTGACGTCGCGCACATCCTGCCCATCAATCGTGAGCGCCCCACCCTGCACATCGTAAAACCGGAACAAGAGCCGCCCAATGGTCGATTTCCCCGACCCCGACGGCCCCACGATGGCCACGCTCTGCCCCGCGTCGACCTCAAGGCTCACGCCCTTGAGGATCGGTCTTTCGGCCTCGTAGCCAAAGCGCAGATCGTCGAGCCGCACCACCCCGCCATCCACCGCCAGCGGTTTGGCATCGGGTTTGTCGGCCACGTCGGTGGGCTGCTCCAGCAGATCGAACATCTCGCCCATATCAACCAACGCCTGCCGGATCTCGCGGTAAACCGTGCCCAGGAAATTGAGCGGCATGGTGATCTGGATCATGTAGGCATTGACCATCACGAAATCGCCCACGGTCAGCGTGCCGTTCTGCACCTCAATCGCGGCAAAGACCATCACCGCGACCAACCCGCCTGTGATCAGGAAGGACTGCCCGAAATTCAGGAAAGCCAGCGAATACGCGGTCTTGAGCGCGGCCCGCGCATAGGCCGCCATCGCGCTGTCATAACGCCGCGCCTCGCGCTCCTCGGCGCCGAAATACTTGACCGTCTCGAAATTCAGCAGGCTGTCGATCGCCTTCTGGTTGGCATCCGTGTCCTGATCGTTCATCTCGCGGCGCAGCTTCACGCGCCATTCCGTCACCTTGAAGGTGAACCAGACATAAAGCGCGATAGTGAGCACCACCGCACCAAGATAGCGCGCATCGAACAGCATGAAAAAGATCACCCCGATCATCATGAGTTCGAGCACCAGCGGCGCGATGCTGAACAGCAAGAAGCGCAGCAGGAATTCGACCCCCTTCACGCCGCGCTCAATGATCCGGCTCAACCCACCGGTGCGGCGCGTGATGTGATACCGCAACGAGAGCCGGTGGATGTGCCGAAAGGTCTCCAGCGCCAGCGCCCGCAGCGCCCGCTGCCCGACGGCGGCGAAAAACGCGTCGCGCAATTGCTGGAACCCGTTGGTCATCAGCCGGGCCATGCCATAGGCCACGGTCAGCCCCACCGCACCCAGCATCAACTGGCTCATCCCGGCGCCTGCCCCGCTGCCCGATCCTGCCCCGTCACCGCTCAGCGCATCGACCGCAAGCTTGTAGATCATCGGCGTCAGCACGGCGATCACCTTGGCGGCCACAAGTGCCACCATCGCCAGCACCACCCGGCGTTTCACCCATGCCGGTTCATCCGGCCACAGATAGGGCGCGACCCGCCGGATCGTGCGCAGCCCCGACGCCTGATCCTTGTTGAGCCTGGTATCGGTCTTGGCGCGGCCTCGGCGCATCGGTCGTCCTTTCCTCGGGGTCGAGGGGCTTAGATATGTCCCTTTCCCCGGGAATGCCAGAGGCAGCCCCCGCAGCGCGCCGGGTCAAACCCTCACTCGCGCGGAATGTCGAACACCTGCCCGGGATAAATCAGGTCGGGGTCGCGGATGCGATCGCGATTGGCCTCGTAAAGCCGCACGTAGAGAATGCCCTCGCCGTAATTCTCGCGCGCAATCGCCCAAAGCGTGTTGCCCGGCTGCACCGTCACCGCCGTCACCGGCCCGGACTCGGTCGTGGCATCGGCCAGAACCTGCGGCGCCTCGCGCTTGAACGGCGTCTCGACCCGGCTCACCACCCGACCTTCATCGTCGATCTGATCGACACGCAAGGTATAGACGCCCGTATCCACATCCGGCAGTTCCGTGCGCCAGTTTCCGTCCACCGCGATCCGCGAGGTGATCACCGGGCGGTTGTCGAGATAGACCCGCACAAACCCGCCATCCTCACCTCCCGCGCGACGCCCCCGCCCGGTGATCTCGACCTCTCCGGCCTCGGAATAGGTGATCGCGTCGATCGCCACCGCGCTCATCACCTCCGGCGTGGCCTCGCCCGACACTGGTGGCTGCACCACCCGCACCCCCGCGTCATCGGACAGCAGAACCGCGGTCCGCCGCTGCACGGGCACCGGGGCAGGCTCCGGGGCAGGCTGCGGCGCGGCCAGGACTTCCGTGCCGCCCGTTTCGGGGCTTTCCGGCTGCACCGTCACCACCGGCTGAACATCGGGTTGCGGCGCCGCCTCGGGCTGCGCATCCGGGGTGTCCGACACCCCCGCCCGTGCCGACCGGTCCGTATCGTCGCCCGCATCGCTGCCCCTGTCATCGGGGCCGCCCGTGTCGTCCCGTGCAACCTGTTCCTGCACAGCCGCATCCCGCGCCGGGTCTTCCGCCGGCGTATCCTGCGCCGATGCGGTCGCTTCCGGCTCGGTCGGCGCCGGATCGCCCCTTGACCCGGCCTCGTCACCCATTGCCACATCCACGCCCGGCTCCACCGCCGCAATCTCCACCGGCGCAAGGATCGCCTCGTCGCGCGACACCTGCCGCTCGCCGTCCACGATCTGCACCAGCCGAAGGACCCGCGCCGCATCCGACGGCGGCACACTCAGGAATCCGGCAAAACTGCCATCGCCGCCCGCCCGCAAACGGCTCACTTCCGCACCATCCAACTCGATCACGATCTCGGCCCCCGGGGCACCGCGCCCCGCCACCATCGCGCTGCCATCCACCTCGATCCGCACGAGGTCGAGCCGGGGCGAATGCGGGCTGTCCACCGCCTGATCCGCATCAGCCTCACCAGTATCATTCGCCGCCGCCTCCGGCCCTGACACGGTTTCCGCCACGTCCTCTGCATCCCCCGCAGGTTCGGCTGGTCCGCCCGCAACCGGCGGTTCGGGCGCGGGGTCCGGTTCCGGCAAAGCCGCGCGCTCAGACGCCGTGTCCGGCGCAGGATCGGCCTCGGACACGGGCGCCACATCCGACGCAATGTCGGCCTCCGGCACGGGGTCCACGCCCGGGGTGGGTGCCTGCGTTTCCACCTCCGCGCGGTCCTGCCCGGGCCCTGAGCCATCGCTTTCCGGCCCGGGCGTGCTCTGCGGCTCCACCGCCACCGGTGCAGGAACCTCGGGTTCAGGCGTCAACACCCCGCCCCACCAGGCCCCCGCCAATGCGACCGCGGCAACCGCGGCCCCCGCCAGCATCACGCCCTGCATCCCGGATAGCCCGGCCAGTTTGCTCATGTCAGAATCCTTCCCCTCCGCGCCATGGCAGCAAACGCGGTTGAGCCTCTTTAGCAACAAGTATAACAGGGGTCAAAACACCTCTTGCCCCCACAGAACGGATCCCCATGACCGCACTCACGCCCCAGCCTTCGATCTGTGTCTATTGCGGCTCGCGCCCCGGCGCCGATTCCGCCTATATGCAAGACGCCACCGGTTTCGGCACCGCGCTGGCCCGCGAGGGCTGGCGGCTGGTTTATGGCGCGGGCGATGTCGGGCTCATGGGCGCCGTGGCGCGCGCTGCGCAGTCGGCCGGCGGCGACACATTCGGCGTCATCCCGTCCCATCTCATGCAGCTTGAAGTGGGCAAACGCGACCTCACCCGCTTCGTCGTCACCGAGAACATGCACGAGCGCAAGAAGGTCATGTTCATGAACTCCGACGCCATCGTGGTCCTGCCGGGCGGCGCGGGCAGTCTCGATGAATTCTTCGAAGTGCTCACCTGGGCGCAGCTCGGCCTGCACGCCAAGCCGATCCTGCTGCTCGACACCAGGGGCTACTGGGGTCCGCTCACCACGCTTGTGGATCACGTGATCGCACAGGGCTTTGCCGATGCCTCGCTGCGCGACTTCATCACCCGCGTGGACACGCCCGAGACCGCCATCTCGACCCTGCGTGCCAAGCTCCTCGTCACGGGCTGACCTCGCCCTGCCCGTTCTTTCTTGGTAAAAATACTCACCTGGCGCCACGCCAGCACCGACGCCGCGCCCGCGTGTCATCGCCAGCGCGCAAAGCAAAACGGCCGCCCTCGAAAGGACGGCCGTCATCTCACGCCTGGCAGGCAGGCTTATTTCATCCGGCTCGCCACGTTTTCCCAGTTCACCAGGTTGTTGAGGAAATTATCCAGATAGACCGGGCGCTTGTTGCGGAAATCGATGTAGTAGGAATGCTCCCACACGTCACAGCCCAAAAGCGCGGTCTGATCGAAACAGAGCGGGTTGACGCCGTTTTCCGTCTTGGTCACGGCCAGCGACCCATCGCCGTTCTGCACCAGCCAGCACCAGCCCGAACCGAACTGCCCGGCCCCCGCGGCGGCGAACTCCTGCTTGAACTTGTCGACCGACCCGAACGCCTCGGTGATCGCCTTTTCAAGCTCGCCCGGCATGCCCGCGTCGCCCGGCCCCATCATTTCCCAGAACTGCATGTGGTTCCAGTGCTGCGAGGCATTGTTGAAAATCCCGTTCTGCGCCACGGCCCCGGCCTGGTAGGTGCCTTTCACGATCTCTTCGAGCGGTTTGTTCTCCCACTCGGTTCCCGCGATCAGCTTGTTGCCATTGTCGACATAGGCCTTGTGGTGCAGGTCGTGGTGATATTCCAGCGTCTCCTTCGACATGCCCTTCGCAGCCAGCGCATCATGGGCATAAGGAAGATCAGGAAGTTCGAAAGCCATGGGAAAGCCCCCCTTTTTGTTCGCGTTAAACCATTCCCAGACAAATGGGGGGCAAGCCCGGCAAAGGTCAACCCCGGGGTGGCATAAAAACCGGCGCGGCCCCGAATGTCAAAATTTTCCCTTGTATCGTTGAACACCGATCCATATGCATCGGACATCACCGATACAAAGGACGATCCAGATGCTCAACCGGAACGATCTCGTGTCATCCCCTGCGGACAAGACAGAGCAAGTCGCCGCATTGGCCAAGGCGCTGGCCCATCCCGCGCGGGTGCGAATCATCGCCTTCCTGCTCTCGCGGCCCGGCTGCATCGGCGGCGACATCGTCGATCAGGTGGGGCTCGCGCAATCGACCGTCTCGGAACACCTGCGGATCCTGAAAGAGGCCGGGATCGTGCAGGGCAGGATCGACTACCCCCGGATCTGCTATTCGCTCGACCCTGCGGCGCTCGCCCCGCTGCAAACCCTGCTCGAATCCATCGCCGCAAAGCCCCCCGAAAGCGAGGATTCCTTTTGTTACACCCCCGAAGGCTACGTTCCGAAGGAAACCGCCCAATGATCCGCCTCATGGGTCAGTATCCGGTGAATTGCTGCATAACCGACACCCCCCAACCCCGCTTCGAGCCGAACGAAGGAAGATAGAAATGCCTGTTTTTGAACGTTATCTCTCGGTCTGGGTCGCGCTGGCGATCATTGCCGGGCTGGCACTCGGCCAGGTCACACCCGGGCTTGTGAGCTTTCTGGCCTCGCTGGAATACGGCTCGGTCAACTTCGTCGTCGCGATCCTGATCTGGTTCATGGTCTACCCGATGATGGTGGCCGTGGATTTTTCCAGCCTCGCGCGGGTGCATGAACGCCCCAAGGGCATGATCATCACGCTGACGGTGAACTGGCTGATCAAACCCTTCACCATGGCCGCCCTCGGCCTGCTGTTCTTCGAATGGGTCTTTGCCCCCTTCATCGAGCCGGGCACCGCCGGGCAGTATATCGCGGGCATGATCCTTCTCGGGGCAGCACCCTGCACCGCCATGGTGTTCGTCTGGTCGCAACTGACCAAGGGCGATCCCAATTACACGCTGGCGCAGGTCTCGCTCAACGATGCGATCATGGTCTTTGCCTATGCGCCGATCGTTGCCTTGCTGCTCGGTGTCACCGACATCACCGTGCCGTGGGAAACGCTGGTGCTGTCGGTCGGGCTTTACGTCGTGATCCCGCTGCTGGCGGGGATCGTCACGCGCGCGATCATGACACGCGGAGCGCCCAGCCCGGCACAGGCCGAAGCGGCGGTGGGCGCATTCACGGCCAGGGTGAAACCCTTTTCCATCCTCGGGCTGCTGGCCACGGTGGTCCTGCTCTTCGGTTTCCAGGGCGAGGTGATCCTGACCCGGCCACTGGTCATCGTGATGATCGCGATCCCGCTGCTCATCCAATCCTACGGCATCTTCGCGGTGGCCTATTGGACCGCCCGGGCCTGGCACGTGCCACACAAGGTGGCCGCCCCCTGCGCGATGATCGGCACCTCGAACTTCTTTGAACTCGCCGTTGCCGTGGCCATCGGGCTCTTTGGCCTCAATTCCATCGCCGCCCTCGTTACCGTGGTGGGCGTGCTGGTCGAGGTGCCGGTGATGCTGTCGCTCGTCTGGTTCGCCAACCGCACCGCGCACTGGTTCCCGGACGAGGAACGCGCGATCCGCAGGCGCAGGAGCAAGGCGCAACCCTGATCGCGATCCACGCCACCACCGCCCCGGGCGGCCCACTCGACACCAACAAGGCATAACACCATGCGTATCCTGTTTCTTTGCGTCGCCAACTCCGCCCGCAGCCAGATGGCCGAGGGGCTGGCCCGCGCGCTGCTGCCCGCCTCCTTCGAGGTGGTCAGCGCAGGTTCGGACCCCGGCACGTTGAACCCGCTGGCGGTCCGGGCGATGTCCGAACTGGGCATCGACATCTCCGATCACTGGTCCAAACCTCTCGAACAGGTCTCGCCCGACACCGCGGACCTGATCGTGACGCTGTGCGCCGAAGAGGTCTGCCCCATCGTGCCCGGCACGGTGCAACGCCTTCACTGGCCCATCGCCGATCCGGCCCCGGCGGGCGACATCGCCGCCTTTCGCGCCGCCCGCGACGAGATCAAGGCGCGGATCGAGACCCTGGTGCCCGGCTGACCGACATCACAAACGGACAGCGGCACATCCTGTTCTTTCTTGGGAAAAATACTCACAGGCCCCAAGGTCTCGACGATCCCGGCGGGTGGCCTGAACTCCCAAATCCCCCGGTGCACGGGGGKGGGCGGGCGGGCCGTGCGCCGGGGGATTTGCGGCGCGCTCAATCGAAAGGGGTGGGCTTGTCGCCCGCCCCCTGAACCCACTCGTAAATCCCTGCGATCTGGCGCGCCTTCTGCGCCCATGTGAATTTTTCCTCGACCCGGGTCCGCGCCGCCTGCCCCAGCGGCGCCAATGCCGCCGGATCATCGGCGCAATGCTCAAGTGCTGCGCGCATACCTTCCACGATCCGCGCCCGTGGCCCGATCGGCACCTTCATCCCCCAGCCCGGCGCCACCAGTTCGCCCGGCCCGGCATAATCGACCACGAGAGGCACCAGCCCCAACGCCATCGCCTCGAGCACCACACCGCCGCCGAACTCGCGCACCGACGGGAAGGCCAGCATGTGACAGGCGGCCATCACCTCCTGCACCCGCTCATGCGCCATCCAGCCGTGAAAGCTCACCGCCTCACCGATCCCTTCGCGCAGGGCGAACTCCTTCAACCCCGCCAGCATCGGCCCATCGCCCACCATCTCGATCCGCATCCGCCCCGCCCGCAACAACGGCAGCGCCGCCTCAAGCAGCATGTCGGGCCCCTTGTAGGGTACCATGCGCCCCACGAAACAGGCGCGCAGCACCTCTCCCTCCGGCGCGGCCACCAGCGAAAACCGCGCCGGATCGATGCCGTTTTCGGGGATATAGACGCATTTGCCCCGATGCCGCGCCGGTATCTCGGATTCGGTATGGCGCGACCCCACCACCACAGCCGCCGCATGGTCGAGCGTCGCCCCCCGCCCCGGCAGCGCCTTGTAGGCGCCGCGCATATAGGACAGCCATTCGCGTTCGCGCCGCCGCTCGGCCTCGAACCCCTTGGGCCATGGCACCCCGCCATTGAGCGGCCCCAAAACGAAGGGCACACCGGCCCCGGCGCATTTGCCCGCCAGCGGCGATGAGATCGTGGGCGAAAGCGGCGTCACCCGGTGCACCACGTCATAATCTCCCGCCCGGATCGCCGCCCCGAACCGGCGCCAGACCAACCGCTCGAAATAGGGGTATGACAGCGCCGAAACCGCCTGCACCATGGTCCAGCCCTTGCCCTGCCCCATGCGCAGCGCCTCGCCCAGCTTCCACATCGGCCGCGCCAACGCCTCGCTGTCGATGGCGGTGAATGTCTCGCCCTCGACCTCGCCGGCGCGCAGGAATGCCTCGCGGTTGCGCAGTTGCGTCACGATATGCACATCCGCCACCTCGCGCAGCGCCGTGGCCAGCGACCAGCCCACCAGCGGCACGCTCACCCATTCCGGGTTCGCCGCCTCCGCGATCACCAATATGCGCCTGCGCGCTGCCATCCCCACCTCACATGATGCTGCGCAATCCGTCCGCGCCCCGTGGCGGCGGCGCGTCGCTGGCCCGCCTGAAAATCCCCCGGTCCAGCGCCCCCAACATCGCCCCCGACAGCAACCAGGTCAGCGTGGTGATCGTCGCGTTGGGCAAAAGATCGAAAAGGTTGAACCCGAGGATCAATGCCAGCGGCCCAAGCCAGGGCGAGATCCGCGCCATGTCCGGCCGCTTGAAACTGCGCCCCGCAAGGATGAAAAGCGGCAGCGCCAGAAGCGCGAACTCGGCAAAGAACCCAACCCAGCCGAACACCCCGATGGTGATCACCCAACGCCCGTCCGTCACCGTCAGGATCTGACCTGAAACCGGGTCGTGCACATGGTTGCGCCCCCAGCTTCCCCAGCCAAAGACCGGCTTTTCATAGGCGCGCTCCATCAGCACATCCTCATTGTCGAACCGGAATTCCAGCGATCCCGCCCGCTCAGGGTCGATCGCTTCCGCCTGCTCGAGCAGGAAATCCGTGGGGATGAACCCGTTCCCCTTGAGGACCGGATAACCGACCGCCAGAATCGCCAGAAGTGCCGCCACGCGAAACTGCAACAAACGCCCGCTGAACAGGATCAACGGCACCAGCACCAGCGAATAGACCAGCGCCGCCAGTGACTTGCACAGCACCAGAACCACCCACAGATATCCCGTGGCCATCAGAAGATAACCCCTGAGCCTGCCTTGCGTCTCGCGAAAAAGCGCCGCCGCCGCGGCCACGGCCATCAGCGCGAAAACCGCCACCCACAGCCCGTGATACAGGAACACGATGGGCCGGTAGCCATCGGCCCGCACCATCTGCTCGAAGATATGCTGGAAATAACCGTAGACCCAGACATTGAGCTGCGGACTCAGCCGCACCTCGACCAGCATCAGCACCGAATAGACCAGCCCCGCCAGCAACAGCGCGATCAATATGTCGCGCTGATCGCGCGCGCGGCCGAGGAAATTCTGCGCCAGGACGAAAGGCATCAAAAGCATCGCCTGGTTGACCATCAACGCGATCCCCTCGGTCAGCCGCAGCGCCGGAAGGACAACCCGCCCCCAGACCACCGGCTCGTCATTGGTCAGAACCGTGGCCAGCGGGCTGACCACGAAAACCACCATCAACAACTTGGCAAGGTTCGACCGGGGCAACAGCCGCAAATCGCGCCCGCGCATCGCCAGCGCCACCAGGAAGGCGCTGATCGACGGCAATGTTTCCTTGGACAGCGCCGGCATCATGGGAAAGTCGAACATGGCCGGCGGCGGTGGCAGGAACAGGTAAGCCAGCAGAAGCGACCAGATCACCGCCCGCCCGATCTCAAGGCGACGAAAGATCAAAATCGTCACCAGCGGCCACAAGGCCAGCACGATCAGGGCAAAGCTGTTGGGCATGTTCGGGCCTGCATCCCGGCTGCTCGTTAAGGCGTCGAACAACCCTACCAGTCAATTGAAACGCTGTCCCGCCCTTCCGGCAGGCGCACACCGGAGATCGTCAGAAGTCACGATACGATACAGCCGAAAACCCGGACATTGTTCAGAACCGGGGAGAGATCAGCCCTCCCTCCGGCTCATCAATATCCCGTGCCGCGCAGGACCACCTTCACCGTCGCCGCGATCACCCGCAAATCGGTCATCGGGGACATCTGGCGGAAATAATTGGTGTCATAGGTGGCACGTTCCGAGAACGAACTCTCGTTGCGCTCGCTCACCTGCCAGAAACCGGTGATGCCCGGGCGCATTTCGTAATAGGCCGCACCGGGATAGATCTCGCGCTGTTCGACCATCATCGGGCGCGGCCCGACAATCGACATGTCGCCCCAAAGCACGTTGAGCAGTTGCGGCAACTCGTCAAGCGATGTCTTGCGGATGAACTGCCCGAACCCCGTGACCCGCGGATCGGACTTGAGCTTCTGGGTGCGGTCCCATTCCGCCTTGGCCTCGGCATCGCGCGCCAGGTAGGCGTCAAGCACCTGATCGGCCCCCGCCACCATCGAGCGCAACTTGAACATGCGGAACACCCGCCCATCCTTGCCCACCCGTTTCTGGACATAAATCGGCGACCGTCCATCGAGCGCGATGATCGCCATCAGCGGCACCAGGATCGCCACGGTCGGCACCAGCGCAATCAGCACGATCGCCACATCCAGCACACGCTTGACCCAGTTGCGATAGGCACCCTGCCCTTTGCGGATCGGGGCATCGCTCTCAATCAGCCGCTTTAGCCGGGCGGCATCGAAAATGTCAGCAACATGTTGACTCACAACTAAAATTCCCCAAGTGATACGCAACAGGCATTGCGTATGAAAGCCAAAGCTATACCGCCTACCCGACCAGCAGTTTCCCCGCCCTGTCAGGCGGTTTCGTTGAAAAGACTCGAATAGCAGCAGAGCCGTGTCACATATTTTCCCTCGCATGAGGGAAGGCCCCGCATGCGCTCCGCTTCCGGTTGGATCGCTTCATGCGTCTAGCCCCAAACGCATGAAAAACATGATGATCTGAACCATCGCAGATACACCATGTTGTGCCGACACCCCCCCTCACAGTCAATCTGGCCGATAGATAGGGGCAACCCATCCAATCGATAGCCGATCACGCAGCGCGGATTTCAACCCTACCGAGAACCCCGCCGACACCCCGCCCTCGAAGGCTCCACCACCGCCCGGTTTTGCGCACTGTTCTGTGGCCATGGATAAAGCCGACCCTCGGCACAATTTTCCGGTTCGGTTTTCGACTCCTTTGTGGGGATACAGGAAACAATACACCGGGAATGTTTCCAAAGCGCGCCACGCGGCAACAGATATTCCAGTTCCAAAACAGGAACAGGTTGCAACTGTTGATCCTCTTGCAGTCCCGTTTCGCCACGGACAAGGCCGAATCTCGCCCGATTTCCCCGAGCACCCCTGTTGTGCAGACCGTTTCCTTGCCAGCAACAGACACGCCAAAGGCGAGTGCGAGCCAGTCGCAAGCTGATCTCCGGCTCGGACCCCGCCTCGTCAAAATCCCGAAATCAGCGCAACTTGATTCGCATTTTCGCCAGATTTGACCGAATCACTGCCATGCTTGTGCCGCATTTTTCATACCCGGCACCCTGCCCCGTCACGGGCAAAACCCCGGTCATTACAGGCGCCAAACCACCAACAGCACAGGCACTGATCCAATATCCATCACATTTCACGGTGTCATGATGTCGTTTCATAGAATAATCGTTTGGAAGTTGCGGATTTCGCCACCTAGGGTGACGTCACATTCGGATATCGCGATATAACGATCAGGAACAGGGCCATCACATGACGGATACAAGGATCGCGGCACGCCCCTCTCCCAAGGTCTCGGACGAGGTGCGCAAGACGACATGCTACATGTGTGCCTGCCGTTGCGGCATCGACGTGCATCTCGAGAATGGCAAGATCAAGTATATCGAGGGCAACCGCGATCACCCGGTCAATCAGGGCGTGCTCTGCGCCAAGGGCAGCGCCGGGATCATGCAGCATTACGCGCCCTCGCGCCTGCGCGCGCCATTGAAGCGCACCGGCCCGCGCGGCTCGGGCCAGTTCGAGGAAATCACCTGGGACGAGGCCTACGAGATCGCAGCCTCTTGGCTCAAACCGATCCGCGACACCGACCCCTCGAAACTCGCCTTCTTCACCGGCCGCGACCAAAGCCAAAGCTTCACCTCCTTCTGGGCACAGGCGTTCGGCACGCCCAACTATGCCGCGCATGGCGGTTTCTGCTCGGTCAACATGGCGGCGGCGGGGATCTACACGATGGGCGGCGCCTTCTGGGAATTCGGCCAGCCCGATTGGGACCGCACCCGCCTCTTCATGATCTTCGGCGTGGCCGAGGATCATGACTCCAACCCGATCAAGATCGGTCTTGGCAAGCTCAAGAAGAACGGCGGCCGCGTCATTGGCGTCAACCCGATCCGCTCGGGCTATAACGCCATTGCCGATGACTGGATCGGCATCACGCCCGGCACCGACGGGCTTTTCATCCTGTCGATGATCCACGAGCTTCTGAAGGCCGGCAAGGTCGATCTCGACTACCTCACCCGCTACACCAATGCCGGGTTCCTCGTGAACGACAACGCGGACGATCCCGATTACGGCCTTTTCCTGCGCGATGCCGATGGCACGCCACAGGTGATCGACCGCGCCACCGGCAAACCCGCAAAATACGATGCGAAAGGCATCAAACCCGATCTCGCGGGTCACCTGCGCAAGGGCGGCATCACCTACAAACCCGCGTTTCAGCTTCTGGCCGAGAAATATCTCGACCCGCAATACGATGCCGCCAACATCGCCGCCCAATGCGGCCTCACCCCCGAAAAGATCCGCGCCACCGCCGCCGAACTGGCCCACGTCGCCTTCGACGAAGAGATCACCCTCGATGTGGAATGGACCGACTGGAAGGGCGAACAGCACAAGACCATGACCGGCCGCCCGGTCTCCTTTCACGCGATGCGCGGGATCAGCGCCCATTCCAACGGGTTCCAGACCTGCCGCGCGCTCCACATCCTGCAAATCCTCTTGGGCTCGGTCGAGGTTCCGGGCGGTTTCCGCTTCAAGCCGCCCTACCCCAAACCGCCCGAATCCCACCCCAAACCCCATGCCACCCACCAGCCGGGCAAGCCGCTCGACGGCCCGCATCTCGGCTATCCGCTCGGCCCCGAACATCTCCTGCTGAACGACGACGGCACCGCCAAGCGCATCGACAAGGCCTACACCTGGGAAAACCCGTTCAGCGCCCATGGCCTCATGCACATGGTCATCTCGAACGCCCATGCGGGCGATCCCTACAAGATCGACACGCTCTTCATGTATATGGCCAACATGGCGTGGAACTCGACGATGAACACGTCACAGGTGATCAACATGCTCACCGACACCGATGAAAACGGCGACTACGTGATCCCGCATTTCATCTATTCCGATGCCTATTCCTCGGAAACCGTGGCCTATGCCGATCTCGTCCTGCCCGACACCACCTATCTCGAACGCCACGATTGCATAAGCCTCCTCGACCGCCCGATCTGCGAGGCCGAGGCGGCGGCCGACTCCATCCGCTGGCCGGTGGTCGAACCGGACCGCGATGTGAAAGGCTTCCAATCCGCGCTCTGCGATCTGGGCGGGCGTCTCGGCCTGCCGGGCTTCGTCAACGAGGATGGCAGCCAGAAATTCCGCGACTACGCCCACTACATGGTCAGCCACGAACGCCGCCCCGGCGTCGGCCCGCTCGCCGGGTGGCGCGGCAAGGATGGCGACAAGGGCGGACGTGGGGAACCCAACCCCGACCAGATCGAGAAATACATCGAAAACGGCGGCTTCTGGATCAACCACATCCCCGAGAACGCGCAATTCTACAAGCCGTGGAACCAGCATTACCAGGATTGGGCGGTCGAGATCGGCCTCTTCGACGCCGCCGCACCTTACGTCTTCAACCTCTACCTCGAACCGCTGCGCAAACTGCAACGCGCCGCCGAGGGCC
Organism: Aquicoccus porphyridii; assembly: GCF_008369105.1. Lineage (GTDB taxonomy): Bacteria > Pseudomonadota > Alphaproteobacteria > Rhodobacterales > Rhodobacteraceae > Aquicoccus > Aquicoccus porphyridii. The sequence continues at coordinate 112,126 of NZ_VINQ01000002.1, forward strand.
ATGGCAAGATCCAGCCGCCCGACCATTTGCGCGAGCAGGTGAAATCCGCAATGACGCCGCTCCCCGAATGGTATGAACCCTTCGAGGAGGCCGCCACCGACAAGGGCGAATTTCCCCTCCACGCCCTGACCCAGCGCCCGATGCACATGTATCACTCATGGGGGAGCCAGAACGCATGGCTGCGCCAGATCACCGGCGTGAACAGGCTCTTCATCCCCCGCAAGCTTTGGGAAGACCACGGCTTTGCCGAAGGTGACGACTGGGCCTATGTCACCTCGCCCCATGGCCGCATCAAGGCCCGCGTCGCCCGGATGGACGCGCTCAACGAAAACACCGTCTGGACATGGAACGCCATCGGCAAGAAACGCGGCGCATGGGCGCTCTCGGACGACGCACAAGAGGCGACGCAAGGCTTCCTGCTCAACCACCTCATCAACGAGCTGTTGCCGGAAAAGGGCGATGGCCGCCGCTGGGCAAATTCCGACCCGGTCACGGGTCAGGCCGCATGGTTCGACCTGCGCGTGCGTATCGAAAAGGCCCCGCCGGGCGATCATGTCAGCGAACCCGCGCACCCGGCACAGGCATCGCCCGTGGGCCAGGGGCCAAAGGATATCGCCTATGGAGAGGAGTTCAAATGAGCACGTCTCCGACCAGGCACACCACCGGCAATCGGCGGGACGCACCCGCCCGGGTGGGCGCGAACGCGCCCGCCATGGGGCGGGCGGGCGCGTCCCGTCGCTGCGCGACGGGGACACCCTGCCATCACCCGGCCCTCACCACTCAAGTCAGAAGGGGCACCGCATGACCACCCTGCCCACATCGACCGAAAAGAAACTCGGCCTCGCCATCGACCTCGACACCTGCGTCGGCTGCCATGCCTGCGTGGTGAGTTGCAAGGAATGGAACACCTCGAACTATGGCACACCGCTTTCCGATGAAGACGCCTATGGCGCCGAACCGCACGGCACCTTCCTCAACCGTGTCCACAGCTTCGAGGCCCAGCCCGAAACCGGATGTTCCCAGACCATCCATTTCCCCAAATCCTGCCTGCATTGCGACGACGCCCCCTGCGTCACCGTCTGCCCCACCGGCGCCAGCTACAAGCGCACTGAGGACGGCATCGTTCTGGTCAACGAAGACGATTGCATGGGCTGCGGCCTCTGCGCCTGGGCCTGCCCCTACGGCGCGCGCGAACTGGATCAGCTTTCGGGCGTGATGAAGAAATGCACCCTCTGCATCGACCGCATCTATAACGAGAACATCCCCGAGGAAGACCGCGTGCCCGCCTGCGTGCGCAGCTGCCCCGCCGGCGCGCGGCATTTCGGCGATTTCGCCGATCCCGACTCGAATGTCTCGAAACTCGTCGCCGAACGCGGCGGCATCGACCTCATGCCCGAAATGGGCACCAAGCCGGTCAACAAGTACCTGCCCCCCCGCCCCAAGGACAGGCCCTCCGAGGCCCGGCTCGAAGAAACCCATAGCGAACCCAAGGGCTTTCTCGCCTGGCTCGACAAGGCATTGGAGGCTATCTGATGCACCCCGCCCCCTCCGTCATCCTCTTCACCGCCCTCTCCGGCCTCGGGTTCGGCCTTCTGGCATGGCTCGGCCTCGGCCTTCCCCCCGTCACCGGCTGGGTCGCCTTCACCTTCTACTTCATCGGTTACGCGCTGGCCGTGGGCGGACTCCTGAGTTCCGTCCTCCACCTCGCCAACCCGAAAAACGCGATCAAGGCCTTCTCGCAATGGCGCAGTTCGTGGCTCTCGCGCGAAGGCATCATGGCGATCCTCTCGCTCTCGGTGATCGCGATCCACGCCATCGGCACGATCTTCTTCGCCACCCGCCTGCCCGCCATCGGCGCGCTCGGCACAGGGCTCGCCCTCGTCACCGTCTTCACCACCTCGATGATCTACACCCAGCTCAAGTCAGTTCCGCGCTGGAACACCCCGCTCACCCCGATCCTGTTTCAACTCTGGGCGCTCGGCGGCGGCGCGCTGCTGGCCGGGCAATTCGGTGCCGCGGCGATCCTGCTCGCCATCCTCGGCATCATGCAGGTCCTCGCATGGATGCAGGGCGACGCCCGCGGCGCCACCGGAGAAAGCACCATCGAGACCGCCACCGGCCTCGGCCGCATCGGCAAGACCCGCCTTCTGGAATCGCCCCATACCGGGCAGAATTACCTCTTGAAGGAAATGGCCTTCACCGTCGGGCGCAAACACGCGCTCAAACTGCGCGTCATCGCGCTGCTTTGCGCCGTGGTGCTGCCGGTGGCCCTGATCGCGATCTTCCCCGCCACCCACGCGCTCGCCCTCCCGGTGATCGCGCTCCACCTCGTCGGGCTTCTCGCCGCCCGCTGGCTCTTCTTCGCCGAGGCCTCCCACGTGGTGCGCCTCTATTACGGCAAGTAGCGACCATCCCGACAGGCCTCCAGCCCCCGCTCTTTCTTGGGAAAAATACTCAAACCGGCCTCGCCATAATCGCAACGCCGAACCTCAAAGCGCAAAGCCCCCCGGCGCACGGGGGAGGGCGGGCGGGCCGTGCGCCGGGGGGCGGCCCGCCGCATGTCGCGTCAACGGGTGTTCCCCCGCCCTGCGGCTCGCGTCACCCGACAGCCGGATGTCAGCCGGCCGGTGCGCAAGTCATCCCCGAAAAACGCTGCAATCCGATGCGAAGCCCGTTATGGAAACAGGTGACACGCGATCCCGTGGCAGGAGAGATGACGACATGGCCGACCGAATTCTGGATGCGAAAGGGCTCATCTGTCCGCTGCCCATTCTCAAGACGAGAAAGACCCTCAAGGCCATGAACACGGGCCAGGTTCTTGTGATCGAGGCCACCGATCCCGCCTCGGTCATTGATTTCGCCGCCTTCTGCAACCAGACCGGAAACGAGCTTCTCAGCCAGTCCTCCAACGGCGATGTCTACAGGTTCGAGATCCGGCGCGGCTGACGCGCGCCCCCCAAGAGACCGCCAATCCGGCCTGTTCCCCCATGCTCCGCAACCTGCGGCGCACGCGGTTGAGCATGTCCATCACTCAGCGTTTCGACCGGTTCGTGATGTCGAGCGCAACCAGCGCCGAATGAATGCCATCACGCATCCCGCCCGGTGGATAGGGGCCAAAGACATTCGGCCCGACCCGAAAAGACACGCCGATCCGCGCCCCCGGCGCCTCGCGGAACCGGACCCGGTAAAGGTCGGTCTGGCTTGACAGTGACCGGGCAATCGCATCGCGCAGCTCGACCCGGCTCATCCGCCCGGTCCAGTCTTGACCCCAATCCACATCCACCTCGACCATGGCCAGCCCGGACTCCACCCGCCCGCCGCTCGCAGAGGCGCCGCGCTCCGAACTGATCGCGAGCGGTTGAAGATGCGGATCATCCGAGAAATGACTGGCAATGCGAACACCGATGGCCGGTGCGGCCAGCAGGACGAGAATCACAACCGGTCGTATCCAGTCGGTGTCGCGCTCCATCTCCGCACCTGCCCCTTTGCCTTCACTGGGGCATTCTTGCAGATCAAGGCTTTCATATGATTAACCCCGCCCTGCGCCATCACGCTGCCCCGTCGCGAGGCGTCGATCATGCGCGCGCGGGCAGGAAATCGCGGTCGCGCGCGGACCAGAGCGCGCGACCCATCTCCTCGGCCTCGGCCAATGACCCCGCCTTGCCCATGGTGCGCAATGTCACCGCGATGGTGCCGGTGATCGTGGCCTCCGCATAGCGATCCGCAACCTCGCCCCGCCAGACCTGCAAAAGGCGCCCGGTGTCCATCCCCTCGTCGGGCGGCTGATGCCCTTCGGACAGGATCTGCGGCCAGTTCTCGATCACCGGCTCCGCATCGCCATGGGTCGTCCAGACCTGCGTGGGCTTGTTGGGCCGACGCTCGATCTCGCCGCCCTCGCCGCGAAACACCGCCATGTTGGTAATATCCAGAAGCCGCGCCGCGCCGGAATGAATGTCCATGAAACCCCGGTGGAAAATCCCCTGCATCACCGTCGGCGCATCGAACGGGTTGAGCATGCGCGAAAACGAATGCACCGGGCTGCGCAGCCCGAAAACCGGGCGCAGGTCGATGAGATGGCGCAGGGCCGGGCTCATCACCTCGAGCGGCACATAGGCAAACCGCCGCGCCCGAACCTGGTCCGCCGCCTCGGACAGCGTCCCCGCCGCCGGAAAGCCCAATCCTTCCAACACCCCGCGCGTATAGATCCGCCCCGCCGTATGCCCCTCGGTCCCGTGCATCAGCACCGAATGACCCGCATCGACCAGCGCCATCACCGACAGCACGAACCACGGCAGTTGAACCCGCTTGCCCGCATAAGAGGACCAGTCGATATCGACAAGCGGAATGTCATCGGGCACTTGAAACGTCCGCCGCGTGCCCATGGTGAACCCGGCGATCTCTTCGGGCGCCTCTTCCTTCAGCCGCAGCAGCATCAGGAACGCGCCGATCTGCTCGGGCAACGCCTCGCCGCGCAGGATCATCTCCATCGCCTCGACGCTTTCCTCAGCGTCAGATGCCGTTGCTTGGTCTTGCCGCGGCCCAGAATGGCCACGAATTTCGAAAACGGATGCGGCGTCGGCGCGTTCATCGCGGCCCCCTTGGATCAGTCATTGGTCACAGTCGCATCGGAACGGTCGGCGGGCAAGGTGCCAGGCGCCGACGCCCGCCGACCACCGCTTGCGCCTCTCCCCGGGTCAGGGCATCCTCGGGCGACACCGCCCTGCACACCGACGAGGCCGGGGCGCCGGGCCGAACGGCAACGCCTGACCCCGCCCGTCCCCGCCTCACCCAACCGAAAGCAAGCACCATGGACAATCTTCCCATCTTTCTCGGCATCAAGGGCAAGAAGGTCGTGGTCGATGGCGGCGACACCGTGGCCGCCCGCCGGGTCGAACGCGCGCGCTCTGCCGGGGCAAGGGTCTGGGTCTTCGATCCCCACCCCACGCAGGAACTCCAGATGCAGTTGGGCGATCCCGAGGTCACCCATCACGCCCGCCTGCCCACGCGCGAGGATGTTCGCGGCGCGTTCGTGGTCTGGGGTGCCTCCGAAGACGACGACCGCGACACCCGGCTCTACCAATGGACGCGCGAAGAGGGCTGCCTTGCCAATATCGCCGACCGGCCCGAGCTGTGCGATTTCATCACCCCCTCGATCGTCGACCGCTCGCCCATCGTGGTGGCGGTCTCGACCGGCGGCGTGGCCCCCGTGATCGGCCGCATCCTGCGCGCCCGCATCGAATCCACCCTGCCCGCCACGTTCGGGCGGCTGGCGCGATTCGTCGGCCAGTTCCGCGCGCGCATCGCCACGACCTTCCCGGGCGGGCGCGAACGGCGGCATTTCTGGGAGAACATGATCGAAGGCCCGGCAGGCGATCTTTTCCTCGCCGGCGACACCGCTCGCGCGACCGCAAGGATCGAACAGGATCTGGCCGACGCCGCCTCGGGCAAAAGCCAGTCCACCGGCGAGGTCTGGCTGGTCGGGGCCGGTCCCGGCGATCCCGACCTCTTGACCTTCCGCGCCCTGCGCCTGATGCAACGCGCCGACGTCGTGCTCTATGACCGGCTGATCGGCGAGGACATCCTCGCCCTCGTGCGCCGCGACGCGACACGCATCTATGTCGGCAAGGCGCCGTCGGATCACACCATGTCGCAGGAAGAGATTTCCGCGCGGATGGTGCGCCTCGCCCGCGAAGGCAACCGCGTGCTGCGCCTCAAGGGGGGCGATCCCTTCATCTTCGGGCGCGGCGGCGAAGAGATCGAGGTGCTGGCCAAGGCAGGCATCGGCTTTCAGGTCGTGCCCGGCATCACCGCCGCCGCCGGATGCGGCGCCTATGCGGGCATCCCGCTCACCCATCGCGACCACGCCCAATCCTGCGTCATGGTCACCGCCCATGGCCGCGACGGCGTGCTGGGGCTCGACTGGGAGGTGCTGGTGCGCCCGGGCCAGACCACGGCGATCTACATGGGGCTTTCTGCGCTCGACGCGCTGACCGGCGGCTTTGCCGCACATGGCATCGACATGAGCACCCCCGTCGCGGTGATCGAGAACGGCACCCGCCCCGATCAGCGCGTCGTCACCGGTACGCTGGCCGATATCGCCACCCGTGTCACCGCCGCCGGGATCACCGGCCCGTCGATGATCCTCGTGGGTTCGGTCGTGCGCCTGCGCGACACGCTCAACTGGGGCGTGGACGACGCGGTCCATGAAATGAGCCTCGCCTCGTCCAAGAGGTTCGATCTCTGAGAGCCCCCGGCGGACTGAACGCGATCAGCCGCCGAACACGTCGCGAAGCCTGTCGATCACCGTCTGCTGGTCGTCCGCGCCCAGTGTCGCATACATGGGAATGGTGATCATCCGCCGGTAATAATCCTCGGCATTCGGACAATGACCGGGCCTGAAGCCGAGATCCTGATACCACGGCTGAAGATAAACCGGGATATAAAGCACGTTCACCCCGATCCCCATTTCACGCAGCCGGGCGAAGGCCGTGGCGCGATCCACCGGGGCCGCGTCGGTCACCAGCACCGGGTAGAGATGCAGCCCCGAATGCTGGTACTCGGCCTGGTAGGGAAGCTTCAGCGGCAAATCGGCCAATTCCCGGTCATAGACCGCGCGCCGGGCGTGGCGGGCGTCGATATAGCTGTCCAGCCGGGTCAGCTGGCTGCGGCCCAACGCGGCCTGCATGTCGGTGATGCGGTAATTATAGCCCAGCATCGTCTGCTGATAATACCACGGCCCGTCACCTTCACCCCGCATCCGCGCGGGATCACGGGTGATCCCGTGGGTGCGCAGCATGGCCATCTTCGCCGCCAGTTCGTCATCGTTGGTCATCGCCATCCCGCCCTCGGCGGTGGTGATGATCTTGACCGGATGGAAGGAGAAGATGGTGATATCGGAATGGGCGCAATTTCCCACCGGCGCACCGCCATAGCTGCCGCCGACCGCGTGGCTGGCATCCTCGACCACCGCAAACCCGTACCTGTCCCTGAGTGCCCCCAGCCGCGCCATGTCACAGGACTGGCCCGCGAAATGGACCGGGGTGACCACCTTGGGCAGACGTCCGGCCTTCTCGGCCGCCTCGAGCTTGGCCTCTAGGCTATCGAGGCACATGTTGTAGGTATCGGGGTCGATGTCGACGAAATCCACCTCGGCCCCGCAATAAAGCGCGGCATTCGACGTAGCGACAAACGTGTTGGGCGAGGTCCAGAGCAGGTCCCCCTGCCCCAGTCCCAGCGCCATGTAAGCCACATGCAGCGCCGATGTCGCCGAATTCATCGCAACCCCGTGCCGCACCCCGCAATACCCCGCCAGGGCCTCCTCGAAGCCCGCGATCGCGGGGCCCTGCGTGATGAAGTCGCTTGTAAGGACGTCACGGACCGCGGCGAGATCGGCCTCGGTGATATCCTGACGGCCATAGGGGATCATGACATCGCCATCCTGTTGAACTCGACGATCTCGTCAACCGTGAGGAAGTGTTCGTTGGCCCCCGAGTTATACTCGAACCCCTGTGACACCGGCGTGCCCTCTTCGTTCAGCGCGTTCCTGCCATAGCTGTTCTTGCGGTCAAAGAACGTGATCGTCGGCTGAAGCACGTAGTGATCTTCGAACTCCAGCGTCAGGTGGCTGTCGTCGCCCGGGCACATGATCTCGTGCAGTTTCTCGCCGGGACGGATGCCGACAACGTGCTGGTCCAGCTCAGGCGCGATCGCCCTGGCCAGGTCAGGGACACGCACCGAGGGGATTTTCGGCACGAAAATTTCACCGCCATGCATGCGTTCGAAATTCTTGAGCACAAAATCCACGCCTTGCTGAAGCGAAATCCAGAACCGGGTCATGTTCAAATCGGTGATCGGCAGCGACTTGGCGCCCTGCGCCTTGAGGTTCTCGAAGAACGGCACGACCGATCCGCGCGACCCCACCACGTTGCCATATCGCGCAACCGAAAAGCGCGTATGCCGTGACCCCACCATGTTGTTTGCGGCAACGAAAAGCTTGTCCGAAGCCAGCTTGGTCGCACCGTAAAGATTGATCGGGTTCGCCGCCTTGTCAGTGGACAGCGCGATGACCTTTTCCACGTTGTTGGCAATGGAGGCCTGGATAACGTTCTCGGCGCCATGAATGTTGGTCTTGATGCATTCCATGGGGTTGTACTCGGCGGCCGGCACCTGTTTGAGCGCCGCGGCGTGGATGACGTAATCCACCCCTTCCATCGCCGAGACCAACCGGTCACGATCACGCACATCGCCAATGAAATAACGCATCTGGGGCGCGTTGAAGGTCTGCGCCATCTCGAATTGTTTCAGCTCGTCACGCGAATAGACGACGATTTTCTTGACCGAATAGCGATCCAGCAGGGTTTGAACATATTTCTTGCCGAAGCTGCCCGTACCACCAGTGATAAATACTGTTTTGTTGTCAAACATTTAGCAGTTCTCCTAATGATTTTTTTTGCCACTCCGTAGCCCACTTTCCCGAACGTGACAAGCTGCAGAATAAGGGCCTCATAGCCCTCCCGTTGTTCGAAGTCAAAACCCTTGCGCAGGCTCGCCCGGATCGGCGGATTTTCGACGTCTCTACCGTGATCCCTCCGGCCAAACCCGCACCCGGCCCCACTCAGGTCAACGAAAGCGCCCCCCCATCGGGACCGCGGCCTGTTTCGGGTCTTGTGAAAGGTTTCGGGGCGGGCCAGAACCGCCGTGGCATGGATCATGCGCGGAAATCGCCCATCGAATGCCCATCGGGCGCAAAGACGTGTTGAGGCGCAACGTTTCGCATGTCACGACAGGGTGCAGATCGAGGAGACAGCGCATGGCATACTGGGGTAAACGGTGACGGGTCTTCGGATGGGTCGTCTTGACGGTGCCGCTCCGCAACGCGGTCGGCAGGGCGCGGCCCACCGGGTGCACGTCGAACGAGTCATGACCATGGCCACCGCCGTTCTCGCCCGCGCTTTCAACCTCCGGCATCTGCGGCGGGGCACCCGATGACCGACACCCCCAAACCGACCGATCGCGACCTCGCAGACTGCGATGCGGGCGCCGCCTCGGCACTGCTGTCCTGGCAGGACGCACAGGCCATCGGCCTCGGCCTTGCACATCCCGTGAGCGGCATGGATCACGTCCCCCTCGCCACGGCCACCGGCCGGGTCACGGCGGATGCGACGCGCTCGCCGGTCCCCCTGCCCCCGTTCGACAATTCGGCGATGGATGGTTTCGCCCTGCGCACCGCCGACCTGATCGGCCCGCCGCCCTGGTCGCTGCCGGTCGCCGGTCGCGTTGCGGCGGGCGAGGCCGGGACGCCCCTGCCCCCCGGCACCTGCCTGCGCATCCTGACCGGCGCGGCGGTGCCCGAAGGTGCCGACTGTATCGTGATGCAGGAACATGTGACACGGCTGGACGGCACGATCCTGCTGGAAACCCGCCCCGCGCCCGGTCTCAACATCCGTCGCCAGGCCGAGGATCTGCCCAAGGGCGGCGTCGTGCTCCCCAAGGGCCGGGTGATCGGCCCGCGAGAAGCCGCCGTTCTGGCGGCAAGTGGCTGGGCCCGGGTTCCGGTGCATCGCCGCGTGCGGGTTGCGCTGTTCTGCTCCGGGTCGGAACTGCGCGACCCCGGCGATCCGCTCGCGCCGGGCCAGATCTGGAATTCCAACCGCTACCTGCTCGCCGCCGCCCTCGCCAGCCCATGGATCGACCTGCACGACATGGGCGCCGTGCCCGACAACCCCGCAAAGCTCGCCGCAACGCTGGTCGCGGCGGCCCGAGACGCCGACATGGTCATTTCGACCGGCGGCATGGCCGACGGGGACGAGGATCACATGCCCCGCCTCCTGCGCGACGCGGGCGGCCAGGTCGACGCCCTGCGCGTGGCAATCAAGCCCGGCAAGCCGGTGGGCCTCGGCCGGTTGGGCGATGCCCTCTATGTCGGCCTGCCGGGCAACCCGGTTGCGGCCTTCGTGACATGGACCTGCCTTGGTGCGCCCATCCTGCGCGCGCTGGCCGGATTTGCCGAACCGGGCCTCACCTTCGATCGCGTCCGCCTGTCCGATGGCCTCGATCGCCGCCCCGGCCGGTCCGAGTTTCGCCCCGCGCAATTGCTGGGCCCGGGCGCCGACGGGCTTGACCGGGTCCGCCTCATGACCGCGTCGTTTTCCGCGCGAATCGCGCTTCTGGCACAGGCCGACGGTCTTGCCCTGATCCCCGCCGAGGCCACGACACTCCCCGAGGGTGCTCTGATCGACTTCCTGCCCTTCTGACAAAAGGGCGCGGGTGCAGGCGGTTCGGGACACCCCCGATCCATGAGCGGCAGTCATCAATGCCCCGGGAACACGCGCCGCGGCCATGGCATTGATGGTTCACGTCCGCCGCGAAACGTCATACCCTTCCCCGACCCGATCTCGAAACGCAAAGGCCCCATGATGATACAGGCGCTCATCTTCGACGTGTTCGGCACCTGCGTCGACTGGCGCAACTCGGTCGCCCGCGCGGTCGCGCGGCAATTGCCCGGCGTCGATGCCACCGCCTTTGCCGAAGCATGGCGCGCCGAATATGACCCCGCCATGGCCCGTATCCGCGACGGCGGGCGGGGCTATGTGCCGCTCGACGATCTGCACCTTGAAAACCTGCACCGCACCGCGCAGAACTTCGGGGTGGAGGCCCCCGACAGCCTCAACACCGCGTGGGAAAGGCTCGACCCCTGGCCGGATGTGACGGACGGACTCAACGCCATGCGCCAAACCCGCATCATCGCCCCCTGCTCGAACGGCTCGATCGCCCTCATGACCCGGCTGGCGCGGTACGCGCAACTGCCGTGGGATTGCATCCTCGGGGCCGAGATCGCGCGGGATTACAAGCCCAAGCCGGCGGTCTATCTCGCCTCCTGCGCCGCGCTGCGCCTGCCCGCCCACGCGGTGATGATGGTCGCGGCGCATAACGGCGATCTGCATGCCGCCCGCGCCGCAGGGCTCAAGACGGCCTTTGTCCCCCGCCCCGCCGAACACGGACCCGGCCAGACCACCGACCTTGCCCCCGATGCCGAATGGGACATCGTGGCCGACGATTTCAACGACCTCGCGGCGCGGCTGTCCTGATCGTCCCCGCTCAGCCCGCCGTCACGTCATGGCCGTAAAGCCAGTCGAACTGGCGCAGCATCATGTCCGGGCGCACCTTCCCCGACAGCCGCAGCACGTTATGCGCCACGAACCGCAGGGGCGGGAATTTCATGTGATATTTCCATGCGTTATCCGTCGCGGTGTTGACCACCCGCTGGACCCGCGCAAAGCGGCGCTGCCGATACGCGGCGAGCCCTTCGCCAAGGGTTCCCGCCCGCGCCAGCGCATCGGCCAGAACCCATGCATCCTCGATCGCCATCACCGCGCCCTGCGCCATGAACGGCAGCGTCGGATGCGCCGCATCGCCCAGAAGCGCCACGCCCTCGCCATGCCAATTCTGCGCAACCTCGTGACGGAACAGCCCCCACAGGTGACAGGTCTCGACCCGCGCCAGCATCTCCTGCACCGGCGCCCCGAAATCGGCGAAAGCCGCGCGCAGGTTGGCTGGCTCGTCGCGCTGGCTCCAGCTTTCGGCGATCCAGCCGCGGCGCTCCTCGACCGCCACCACGTTGATCAGCGATTCGCCACGCAACGGATAGCTCACCACATGCCGCCCCGGCCCCATATGCACGCGGCTGACCGGCCCCAGCCCAAGGTCGTTCGGAATCACCGCCCGCCACGCGACATGCCCGGTAAAGAACGGCGCCTCGGTCCCGTTGAGAACCGCCCGCAGCCGCGAATGCACCCCGTCCGCCCCGATCACCAGGTCGGCGCGCCGCTCGCCCCCACCGGCCAGCGTCACGACCGGCTCGGGCCCGTCCGCAACATCCGCAACCTCTGCGCCCAGCTCGATCTCGACCCCCGCCGCGCGCGCGCCCGCCTCCAGCACCCCGATCAGATCGGCCCGGTGGACCTGGTAATAGGCCCCGCCCTGTCGCGTCAGGTCAAGCCGCGTGACCTCTCGCCCGTGATGATCGCAAAGCTGCACCGCGCGGCCCCGCACCGCCCCCGCAGCGATCAGCGCCTCCTCCAGCCCCAGCGCGCGCAACACCACCGCGCCGTTGGGGCTGATCTGAAGACCCGCGCCGACCTCCGCGATGGCCCCGGCCTGTTCCAGAACCCTGACCCGCGCCCCGCGCAACGCCAATGCCCGCGCCAGCGTCAGCCCGCCAATGCCGCCCCCCACCACGAGGGCGCGCAAACCGTCGAGTCGTGGCTCGTTCCTCTCGCTCATGGAGTCACCGTCCTACGAAAAACGCCGGAGCGAAAGCCCCGGCGCCGGTCGTTCTTCTCTATCCGCACGCGCTCAATCGTCGCGATGCACCTTCTCGCGCCGCTCGTGGCGTTCCTGCGCCTCAAGGCTCATCGTGGCGATGGGCCGCGCATCCAGCCGCTTGATGCTGATCGGCTCCCCGGTCACTTCGCAATAGCCGTATTCGCCCTCTTCGATTCGGCGCAGCGCCGCGTCGATCTTGGCCACGAGCTTGCGTTGACGATCCCGCGTGCGCAACTCCAGCGCCCGGTCGGTCTCCTCGCTGGCGCGGTCGGCGACGTCGGGAATGTTGCGGGTGCCAGACTGAAGCCCCTCGATCGTGTCGCGGCTGTCTCCGAGAAGGTCCAGCCGCCAGGCCAGCAGCTTCCTGCGGAAATATTCAAGCTGTCGGTCGTTCATGAATGGCTCGTCCTCAGCGGGACGATAATCGTCGGGCAGAAAGACTTCCACTTTCATCTCCGCTCCCTCAATTGTGCCAAGATCGGACATTGGTTTCCCTCTTGCGCCTGCCTCTTACCGCCCCATCAACGGATTGTCACTACCCCAAAACCGGTTTCCTCGGCTTTGTCGATTTTTGCTGATGTTAGAAAGGACTGGCGGCACATTGCGGTCATATTGCGTCTCCTTTAGGGTGCCGCCGAAACCCAAGTCAGAACGGATGACGCGCCGATGAAATTCGAAGGAACCCAGTCCTATGTCGCCACCGACGACCTCAAGGTCGCGGTCAATGCCGCGGTGACGCTCGAACGCCCGCTCCTGGTCAAGGGCGAACCCGGCACCGGCAAGACCGAGCTTGCCCGCCAGGTCGCGCAGGCACTGGGCCTGCGGATGATCGAATGGAACATCAAGTCGACCACCAAGGCGCAGCAGGGGCTTTACGAATACGATGCCGTCAGCCGCCTGCGCGACAGCCAGTTGGGCGACGAGCGCGTGCATGACGTGCGCAACTACATCAAGCGCGGCAAGCTCTGGGAGGCGTTCGATTCGGACGACAAGGTCGTCCTCCTGATCGACGAGATCGACAAGGCCGATATCGAGTTCCCGAACGATTTGTTGCAGGAACTCGACCGGATGGAATTTTTCGTCTACGAAACCGGCGAAACCATCCGCGCCCGGCAACGCCCGATCGTCATCATCACCTCGAACAACGAAAAGGAACTGCCCGACGCCTTCCTGCGCCGCTGTTTCTTCCACTACATCCGCTTTCCCGATCACGACACGATGCGCGCCATCGTCGAGGTGCATCACCCCGGCCTCAAGGAACAGCTCCTGACCACCGCGCTCACGCAATTCTACGAGCTGCGCGACACCCCCGGGCTCAAGAAGAAACCGTCGACCTCGGAAGTGCTCGACTGGCTCAAGCTCCTCCTGGCCGAGGATCTCGATGCCGAGGATCTCAGGCGCGACGGCAAGAACGCCCTGCCCAAGCTGCATGGCGCACTCCTGAAGAACGAACAGGACGTGCATCTTTTCGAACGGCTGGCCTTCATGGCCCGCTCGCAACGGTAAGGGCGCCAGATAACCGGGCGCCTGCCCCGATCATTGCGCCCGCCCGCGCCGGCGCAATGAGTATTTTTCCCAAGAAAGAGACAGGAAGGCGGCTCAGGACCGGCAGCGGCCATCGGGCTCCGGGGCCTGGAATCAGCCTTTCAATCCACCCGCGCCGCCGCCGCGATCGGGCCGAACCCGTGCTTGCCGAACCGCTGCACGATCACCGCCGCCTCGAACCCCTGTTCGAGCGGCGCGCGCATGTCCAGCCCGGCCTTGCCGTCCCATTGGCCCAACCGGTGCCAATTCCGCGCCACGTTGGCATAGACATAGCTGTGCCCGGCATTCTCGCCCTTCTTGATCATCACCTCTTCGCGCGGTGAATATTCCACGAGCTGCACCAGCATCGGCGCAGGCACCCGCGCCGTGCCCCGAATGACGACCTCGCCGCCACTGCGGCTCACGTGCAGCGTCACGTCCTGCGCCTGCACACCATGCTGCGCAATGAGGTCGGTCACGTCCATCGGGTGATTGCCCACCACGTGGTCCTGCCCCTGGATCACCATCTGCGGCGTATAGACCGACCGCCGCCCCGCAACCCTGGCATAGGATTTCTGCCGTTTCGAGAATTTCGCCTGGCCGAACACGTCCTTCCAGCCGATGTAATCCCAGTAATCCACGTGCAGGCTCAGCGCCAGAACATCCTCGCGCTTGGCCAGCTCATGCAGGAACGCATCCGCGGGCGGGCAGCTCGAACACCCCTGGCTGGTGAACAGTTCGACCACGACCAGCCGCTTGTCCTCGGCCATCGCCGCCCCGGCCACTGCAACCCATATCAGTGTGATCCATCCCCAAAATCGCATCATGTCCTCGTGATTCCCTCACCTTGTTCAGGTCTCCCGGTCATAGGCATAGCCCGGTGAAATGACCAATCAAGGTTTTGCGAGAGTATGGTGACCTTGCGCCCCCGATCCCGCGCCGCAGGCGCATGTGTCATGATTGCAAATCTGTGTGCAATAGTATACAATCTGCGCAATGCCCCCCTTGAAACCCTTTCGTTCATGGGCCACAAGCAGCCCCGACCAAGGTTAAACCGTTTTCCCCAGGGAGAGACAGCAATGCCCATCACCGTCGGACAGGACACCGCCAAGACCCGCAAGACACTCACGCTCGGCGATCAATCGGTCGCCTATTACTCGATCGCGGCCGCCGAGGCGGCTGGTTTGGGCGATTTCTCGCGCCTGCCCGCCGCGCTCAAGGTGGTGCTCGAAAACATGCTGCGTTTCGAGGACGGCAAGACCGTCACCCTCGACGACATCAAGGCATTCTCCGAATGGGCCGAAAACGGCGGCCGCGCCAACCGCGAACTGGCCTATCGCCCGGCCCGCGTGCTGATGCAGGACTTCACCGGCGTGCCTGCCGTGGTCGACCTCGCCGCGATGCGCGACGGCATCAAGGCCCTCGGGGGCGATGCGCAAAAGATCAACCCCTTGAACCCGGTCGACCTGGTGATCGACCATTCGGTGATGATCGACGAATTCGGCAACCCCCGCGCCTTCCAGATGAACGTCGACCGAGAATACGAACGCAACATGGAGCGTTACACCTTCCTCAAATGGGGTCAGAAGGCGTTCAACAATTTCCGCGTCGTGCCGCCGGGAACCGGCATCTGCCACCAGGTCAACCTCGAATACCTCGCGCAAACCGTCTGGACCGACGAGGACCAGTCGGGCGAGCTTGTCGCCTATCCCGACACGCTCGTCGGCACCGACAGCCACACCACCATGATCAACGGCGTCGCCGTGCTCGGCTGGGGCGTCGGCGGGATCGAGGCCGAGGCCGCGATGCTGGGCCAACCCATTTCGATGCTCATCCCCGAAGTCGTGGGCTTCAAGCTCACCGGCGAAATGATCGAAGGCACCACCGGCACCGACCTCGTGCTCAAGGTCGTGGAAATGCTGCGCGCCAAGGGCGTGGTCGGCAAGTTCGTCGAGTTCTACGGCTCCGGCCTCGACACCCTGCCGCTCGCCGACCGCGCCACCATCGCCAACATGGCCCCCGAATACGGCGCCACCTGCGGCTTCTTCCCGATCGACGACGAAACCCTGCGCTACCTGCGCCAGACCGGCCGCGACGAGGACCGCATCGCCCTGGTCGAGGCTTATGCCAAGGAAAACGGCTTCTGGCGCACGCCCGATTACGACCCGGTCTATACCGACACGCTGGAACTCGACATGGGCACCATCGTGCCCGCCATCTCGGGGCCGAAACGCCCGCAGGATTACACCACGCTCGACAAGGCCGCAGCGGCATTCTACGACGTGGTCAGCGAATTCCGCGGTATCGACACCACCGACGAGGCCCGCGACATGGCCTCCGAGGGGGACGCGATCACCGCCAACAACAACGACCTGCGCAAATCCGTGAAGGTCGAGGGCGAAGAGTACGAGCTGCGCGACGGCTCGGTCGTGATCGCCTCGATCACATCCTGCACCAACACCTCGAATCCCTACGTGATGATCGGCGCCGGGCTGGTGGCGCGCAAGGCGCGCGCGCTCGGCCTCGACAGCAAGCCGTGGGTCAAGACCTCCCTCGCGCCCGGCTCGCAGGTCGTGTCGCATTACCTCGAGGCCGCGGGACTGCAAGAGGATCTCGATGCCATCGGCTTCAACCTCGTGGGCTATGGCTGCACCACCTGCATCGGCAACTCGGGCCCGCTTCAGAAAGAGATTTCCGAAGCCATCGCCAAGGGCGATCTGGTGGCCACCTCGGTGCTGTCGGGCAACCGCAACTTCGAGGGCCGGATTTCCCCGGACGTGCGCGCCAACTACCTCGCCTCGCCGCCGCTCGTCGTGGCCTATGCGCTGGCCGGTGACATGAATATCGACCTTGTCAACGAACCGCTGGGCCAGACCCCCGACGGCAAGGACGTCTATCTCAAGGATCTCTGGCCCACCCAGAAGGAAATCGCCGAGCTGGTCGAGAAAACCGTCACCCGCGAGGCGTTCCAGTCGAAATATGCCGATGTCTTCGAGGGCGACGAGAAATGGCGCACGGTCGAAACCACCGGCGACGAGACCTATGACTGGCCGCCGCAATCGACCTATATCCAGAACCCGCCCTATTTCCAGGGCATGGGCGCGGAACCGGGTACCATCTCGAATATCGAGAACGCGGGCATCCTCGCGGTGCTCGGCGACATGGTCACCACCGACCACATCAGCCCCGCAGGCAGCTTCAAACCCGACACGCCGGCCGGCAAATACCTCACCGAGCGGCAGGTGCCGGTGTCCGAGTTCAACTCCTACGGCTCGCGGCGCGGCAACCACGAGGTGATGATGCGCGGCACCTTCGCCAATATCCGCATCAAGAACGAGATGCTGAGCGGTGTCGAGGGCGGCTATACCAAGGGCCCGGACGGCGAGCAGACCTCGATCTTCGACGCCGCGATGGCCTGGAGCGAACAGGGCAAGCCGCTCGTCATCTTCGGTGGCGAGCAATATGGCGCGGGCTCCTCGCGTGACTGGGCCGCCAAGGGCACGGCGCTTCTGGGCGTCAAGGCGGTGATCGCCGAAAGCTTCGAGCGCATCCACCGCTCCAACCTCGTCGGCATGGGCGTGATCCCGTTCGAGTTCACCGGCGGCGACACCCGCAAGACACTCGGCCTCACCGGCGACGAGAGCATTTCGATCAAGGGGCTCGACACGATCACGCCCCAGGCCGAAGTGCCCTGCGAGATCACCTATCCCGATGGCAAGGTGAAAGAGATCACGCTCAAGTGCCGGATCGATACCGCGATCGAGATCGAATATATCGAACATGGCGGCGTGCTGCATTACGTGCTGCGCAACCTCGCCAAGTCGGCGTAACAAGGGCCATTCGAAACACCTGCACCCCCCGGCCTCTGCGGCCGGGGGGTGCTTGTTTCCTTTTGAGTATTTCTGGCAAGATGAAGCCCCGGGCGGGCGCCGCATTAACCGGTGTCGCGCCGATTTTCGCTGCAACGCGGCGGTGCACGCCCTGCAGCCGGGCAGCAGCCGGGGATCACCCCCCGGTTTTTCGCCGAAAACCCGCGTTAACCCGGCGGGACGGCGCGTTAAGGGGTTGTTTGCAATCCGCGCGCTTTGCCTTATGAGATGCGCATGAGCGACACCCCCAGATCCCATGGCCGCAAATCCATCTCGGCGAGCCTGAAACCGCGCGACCTGATGGCCGAAAACCGCCTGGCCCATGCCTGGGCGGCGCAGGTCATCACCTTGTTTCCCAACGCTTTTCCCGGTGTTCTGGGCGAAAGCCTCACCGGGCGCGCGCTGAAGGATGGGCTGTGGCAGCTCGAGGCAATCGACCTGCGCCCTTTCGGCGTGGGCAAGCATCGCAATGTCGATGACACCCCTGCCGGTGGCGGCGCCGGGATGGTGCTGCGCGCCGATGTGCTCTCGGCGGCCATCGAACATGCTCGAAAGCAGGCCCGCAACCCCTTGAAACTCATCTATCTTTCGCCGCGCGGCCGGCCCTTCGACCAGGCCATGGCGCGCAGCTTTGCCACCCTGCCGGGCCTGACCCTTCTGTGCGGCCGCTTCGAAGGCGTCGATCAGCGCGTGCTCGATCATTACGCCATCGAAGAGGTCAGCCTCGGGGATTACGTGCTCACCGGCGGCGAACTGGCCGCACAGGCCGTGATCGACGCCACCGTGCGCCTCCTGCCCGGTGTTCTGGGCAATGCGGCCAGCACCGAAGAAGAAAGCTTTTCCAACGGGTTACTGGAACATCCTCAATTCACCCGCCCGGCCGAATGGCAGGGCCGCGCCATTCCCGACGTGCTGATGTCGGGCAACCATGGCGAGATCGCGAAATGGCGCCGCGCGCAATCCGAAGCGCTGACGCAGCTGCGCCGCCCCGATCTCTGGGCCGCGCGGGACAAGGACAAGGGCTGAGCCCGCAGCTTTAACCCTTGCGAAAAAGGCCCGCGCGCACTATACGGGCGCTCATCCGGGAATCGGCCCTGCCCTTTTCCCGGGTTTTCGTTTTCGCCCCCCATGGCGCCCGGGTGCTTCTCCGGCCCTGCCCGCGGCGAAGACGAGCCAGACAAGAAATGTTGACCTGACCTGCGGCGGGCGCATCCCGCGAACCCGATCGAAGACCGCAGCTCTGAGGCGCACACCACCTTTGCGGAAAAAACCGCAAGCATCTGAAGGAGTTAGGTCAATGGACCTGATCGCACAAATCGAGGCCGAGCAAATCGCCTCGCTCGGGAAACAGATTCCCGATTTCAAGGCTGGCGACACGATTCGCGTCGGCTACAAGGTGACCGAAGGCACCCGCACCCGGGTGCAGAACTACGAAGGCGTCTGCATCAGCCGCAAGAATGGCGGCGGGATTGCCGGATCGTTCACCGTCCGCAAGATTTCCTTTGGCGAAGGCGTGGAACGGGTGTTCCCGCTCTATTCGACCAATATCGACACGATCGAAGTGATCCGCCGCGGTCGCGTCCGCCGCGCCAAGCTCTACTACCTGCGCGCCCGTCGCGGCAAATCGGCCCGGATCGCCGAAGACAGCACCTACAAGCCCAAGACCAAAGCGTAAGGGGAAGCGGCATGAAAAAAGATATCCACCCCGATTACCACTTCATCGACGTCAAGATGACCGATGGCACCGTGGTCAAGATGCGCTCGACCTGGGGCGCCGAGGGCGACGTGCTCTCGCTCGACGTGGACCCGTCGGTTCACCCGGCCTGGACCGGTGGCGGCACCCGCCTGATGGACGCGGGCGGCCGCGTGTCGAAGTTCAAGAAGAAATACGAAGGTCTTGGTTTCTAAGACTTTTTTCCGAAACGAAGATCAACCGCCGCCGGCCTCCCGGCGGCGGTTTTCTTTTGCGCCCCCCTTTGACAAGCCGCCCGGCTTGATCCCCTATGGCGGTCATATCCTCGCCATCAAAGGGAGTTGACCATGTCCACCGTTTCGCTGCTTTCCGACGACGATCTTGCCCCCGAGGCCCGCGCCGTGTTCGACGATATCCGCGCCACGCGGCAGGTCGAGCATGTCAACAATTTCTGGCGCGCGCTCGCCCATGATCCCGCACAACTGGCCGCGATCTGGAACCGGCTCAAGGGCGTGATGGGCCCCGGCGCGCTCGATCCCCTGACCAAGGAAATGATCTATATCGCTGTATCGGCGGCCAATTCCTGTGCCTATTGCGCCCATTCCCACACCGCCAGCGCCCGCGCCAAGGGCATGTCGGACGAGATGTATGCCGAGCTTCTGGCCGTGATCGGCATGGCCAGCCAGACCAACGCGCTCGCCAACGCGATGCAGGTTCCTGTGGATGAGGCGTTCAAGGCAACCTGACGCCTTGCGCAAAACGCATGGCGGGACTTCGCAAACAGCACTAACACGCTTTCGCAAAATTGCCTATTTGGTGTGCAGACATGTAATTGCGCCAGATGGAGCCCCGCCATGACCTTCCTTTTCAACTTTGCCAAACGCGCCCGCCGCGCGCATTACTCCGACCTCGCCCTTGGCAACATGACCGACGCACAACTGCGCCGCGCCGGGCTGAGCAAGGCGGAAATCCTGCACCGCACCTTCTCGGGCTTTTACTACGCCTGACCCAAGGACACGCTGCGCACCATGCGGCGCAGGGCGGCCACATCGGGGAAAAGACCGTGCGCAGGCGGCTTGCCACGCGGGGCGACAAGGGCCCATAAGGGGCCACGCCAGCCAAGGACAAGCGCCCCATGACACGCCCCGAGAATACCCGCATCCACATCCTGAACGGCCCCAATCTCAACCTGTTGGGCAAGCGTGAACCCGAAATCTACGGCGCGCGCACGCTGGCCGATATCGAGGCTGACAGCATCGCGCTTGGCCGCGATCTGGGGCTGGACGTGGCGCTCTTTCAGTCGAACCACGAGGGCGGGATCGTCGATCAGATCCACGATGCGCGCGAGGTCGCGGCGGGCATCATCATCAACCCCGCCGCCTATACGCATACATCCATCGCCATCCTTGATGCGCTCAACATGTTCGACGGCCCGGTGATCGAGGTCCATATAAGCCAGGTTCACAAGCGCGAAACCTTCCGCCATCACTCCTATGTCAGCCTGCGGGCCGATGCGGTCATCGCGGGCTGCGGCACGCATGGCTACACGCTCGCGCTGCATCATATGGCGCAGTTGCTCAACGACGCGTAACCCGATGCCGGTCTTTCGCCGTTACGCCGTCTATTTCACGCCCGAACCCGGCCCGCTCGCCGATTTCGGCGCATCCTGGTTGGGCTGGGATGCCGTGACCGGAACACCCCGCGCGCATCCCGACCTGACCGGCCTCCCCCTGCCCGTGTCCGAGCTCACCGCGCAGCCCCGCAAATATGGGCTGCATGCCACGCTCAAACCGCCCTTCCGCCTCGCCGGGCCGAACGATCCCGACACGCTCAAGGCCGATCTGGCACAACTCGCCAGCACCCTTGCCCCGGCCAGCGCCGACGGGCTCGAGGTCTCACGCATCGGCCGTTTCCTCGCCCTCACCCCGCGCGGCGACCCGGCCGGGATTGCCCATATCGCGGGCGAAACCGTGCGGCGCCTCGACCACCACCGCGCACCGCCGACAACCGAAGAGCTGGCCCGCCGCCAAAAGGCACGCCTTTCCGCGCAGCAGCGCGAATACCTCGAAACATGGGGCTACCCTTATGTTTTCGACGCCTTCCGCTTTCACATCACCCTGACCGGCCCGCTGCCCGACGACATGCTGGACCCCGTCAAAGGTATTCTGGAAACCGCGTTCGCCCCGCACCTGCCCGCCCCGTTCCACCTGCGCGAGATTTGTCTTTTCGGCGAAGACGAAACGGGCCGCTTTCATCTCGTCTCGCGTCACGATCTGACCGGATAAGCCTTAGAAAAGGCGCAGGAAAAGCGACCTGGGCAAGAACCGCCCCGCCCGGAACAACCACGAGAAAAGCCACGGGAACGAGGTCGCGAACCGCCCGGTTTTCATCGCGTGCACCACGCGGCGCGCGGCCTCCTCCGGCTCCATGATGAACGGCATGGCAAAGTCGTTCTTGTCGGTCAACCGGGTGCGGATGAAGCCCGGGTTGATCTGCTGCACCCGCACGCCACTGCCGCGCAGGTCGGCCTGCATGTTCTCGGCCAGATGCATCAGCGCGGCCTTGCTCGCCCCGTATCCGATCGCACCGGGCAGGCCCGTGAACCCGCCGAGCGACCCGATCAGAACCATGTGCCCGTGCCCGCGCGCCGCCATCGCGGGCGCCACATGCCCCAGCACCCGCACCGCGCCCATGAAATTCACCTCGCACATCGCCTCGACCGCCTCGGGCTCCCACTCCGCCACGCCAAGCGGTTCGTAGAACCCCGCGCAATAGATCACCCCGTCCACCTCGCCCGCCGCGTCCACCGCATCGCGCACCAAGGCCGGATCGGTCACATCCATCGGCAGAACCCGCACCGGTCCGCCGATCTCACCGGCCAGGCTCTCAAGCCGCTCGGCCGACCGCGCCGACAGGATCAGCCGCGCCCCGGCGTCATCCATCTCATGCGCCAGCGCCCGTCCCAGCCCCTCGCTGGCGCCGATGATCCAGTACGTGCGCCCGGCAATCATCTCAGCCCCCCGCGGGTCGCATCGTGGCCACCAGTTCGGCCACCTTGACCCCGAACTTGCGCATCTGCGCGCGGTTGAGGATCGTGCCGTTCTCCATCAGGTAAAGCCAGTCGGTGACGTCAAGCACATGCCCGCCCCCCTCCTCGGGAAGGCGGATGCGGTATCGCATGGAGAGCGTCGCACCGCTCACCTCGCCGGTGGCTTGCCCGATGATATCATTGGCCTCGGCGGTGAACGTCCCGTTTTCCCCCAGCGTCAACCGCCATTCGCGGCTTTGCCGCCCTCCTCCGGCATAGCGGAATTCCTCGGCCAAGGTGCCCGTTCCACCCTCCCACGTGCCCGTCATCTCGGCCACGAACCGCGACACGACCCGCCCGCGCGGACCATAGATCATCCCTTCCGAGATCAACTTGCCGGACAGGTGCTCACGAATGTCGAACGCGGGGCCGGTGGCCCGGTAATGGTCGGGGCGTTGCGACTTGAACCCGAAACCGGGCCGCCACAAGGCAACGCATAACAACACGATCACGAGGATCAGGGTCAGTTTCATCTCATTTCCACTTCCTGCGACAGCCGCGCAACCATCCAGATCGCAACGAGCTTGATAAGACAGGGGATCACCGCGTAAGCGAGCGTGAGCGTCAGAAGGCCCCGCGCATCATTCGCACCACCGGGGCGAAACCCGCTCCAGTCGAGCAGCGGCAAAAGCGCCACCGCCGCCACCGCAAGCGCCAGCTTCCCGGCCAATGACCACAGGCCGAACGCCTGCCCCGCGACCTGTCCCGCCCGCCCCATCAGCGCCGCGAACAAGGCCGGAAGGATCACCATATCCGCCCCGAGCGCCGCGCCCGATCCGACACAGATCAGCGCAAACCCCATCGCCGCCCCCTCGGGCAAGAGCGCCGCCCCCCCGAACGACAGGATCGCCAGCGACATCGAAAAGAGAAGCACCCGCCGCGTGCCCACCCGCCGTGCCGCCACGGTCCAGAGCGGCACGGAAAGCCCGGAGGCCACGAAAAACAGGATCAGGAACGGCCCGGCCAGACCGCCCAGCATCAGCCGATCCTCGACGAAGAACAGGAACAGGGTCGAGGTCATCGCCACCGGCAGGCTGTTGACAAAGGCCAGCAGCAATAACCGCCCGCCCCCCGCCGACCACAGCGCCCCGTAATCCAGCCGGCCCTGCGTCGTGCCCCCCGGTCGCCACAACCCGCGCGTCACCCCCCAGACCAGCACCGCCGCCACGGCCAACCCGAGACCGAAAAACGCATATCCGCCCCGCCCGTCGAACGGCGCCAGAAGCACCGGCGCAATCGCGGCCAGCACGATCCCGGCAAGCGTGCCCGCTTCGCGCCAACCCGCCAGCCCGATCAGCCCCTCGCGCGATCCCGCGAGCGCAAGGCTTTGACCATAGAACAGGATCGAGCCAAGGCTGAACCCGGTGAACACGACGACCAGCGACAGCACCAGCCAGGGAACCGGCGCGACCGGCGGCGACAAGGTGAACAGCATCACGAACCCAAGCGCCATGGTCGCGAGGGCCAGCGCGGCAAACCCGGCCCGCGAACGCGGAAAACGGTCGATCAGGCGGCCCAGAAACGGGTCTTGCACGAAATCCACCACCCGCAGCCCGATCAGGATGCCCCCCACCGTCGACAGGTCGAGCCCCATCTGCGCCGTCGCATAGCGCGGCAGATGGATATAAAGCGGCAACCCCGCCGCCGCGAGCAGCATCGCGAAAAGGCTCACCTGCCAATAGCCCATCACTGTCCCCTGAGACGGCGTGACAACCCGACAGATCGCGCATTGTCCGAAAGCCAGATGCCCAGGAACCGCTTGCGCAGGTTCCCATGACGCACCTCGCAGAGACGCGCACCGTTGAACCAGAAATCCACCCTGTCATCGGCCCGCGCCACCGCCAGAACCCGATCCCCCGGATCGACATCGCGAAAGCAACGCCCGAGTTTCCCAAGCAGAACCGGGTGATCCCGCCGCCGCCCCTCGATCCGCTCCAGCTCGCTTTGCGTGGCCGCAACAAGGCGTTCGCGGCTGATCTCGCGCCGATAGGCCAGTTCAAGTGCCATCGGCACCTGCCATGAAAACCGCGCCCCGCGCTCGGTATAAAGCGCCGCGTCGTAAAGCGGCAGACCGAACCAGCGCACCGTCACGCGCCCGAGGTTTCGCGCCTCGGCAATCCCGGCGGCAACAATATCGGCCCGCGCCTGCGCCGATCCCGGCACCAGCAAAAGCAGGGCGACGAGAAGGGCGGCCAGCTCACGCATGCTCCAGTTCCACCTGCACCACGTCGGTCTGGGCCAGCGCGAAACTCGACGCGCAGATTTCAAGGTAATACTGCCAGTTGCGCAGGAACGCCCGGTCATAGCCCAGCGCCTCGATCCGCGGGCTGGCCGCGACCAGCCGCTCGGCCCATGTCCGGCAGGTGCGCGCGTAATCCTCGCCAAAGGCGACACTGTCACGCACGACCAGCCCCGCACGGCGCGCCTGCTGCGAAATCACTCTGTCCGAGAGCAACATGCCCCCGGGAAAGGTATAATGGCGGATGTAATCGGTGCCCTTGCGGTATCTCGGGAAATATTCATCCGGCACGGTGATCGCCTGCACCACCGCGCGCCCGCCCTCGGCCAGCCGCGCCTTCAGCGTCGAGAAATAGCTCGGCCAATAGCGCTCGCCCACCGCCTCGATCATCTCGATCGACACGATATTGTCGAACGTGCCCTCGGTCTTGCGGTAATCGCGCAGCTCGATCCGCGCCCGCCCGTCAAGCCGCGCATCGGCAAAGCCCTTCTGGCTGGGCGATATGGTGATACCGGTCACATCGCGGCCCTGACCCGCCGCGCGTTCGGCAAACCCGCCCCAGCCACAACCGATCTCGAGAATCCGCTCACCGTCGCTCATCCGGCTGAGGGCGCGGTCATACTTGCGGGTCTGCGCCCGTTCCAGATCGTTGTCGCCCGGCGCGAACATCGCCGAAGAATAGGTCATCCCCTCGTCGAGCCAAAGCTGGTAGAACTCGTTTCCGACATCGTAATGCGCCCGGATGTTGCGCGGCGCGCCGCGTTGTGAATTCGCGCGCAGGATGCGATCCACCGCCCGGAATTTCAGCCCGCTCCAGAACCCCGGATAGGCAAACCGCGACAACTCTTCGAGGTTGAGCGTCGCCACGCTCGCCAGCGTCTCGATCGACGGCGTATCCCAAAGCCCCGCAACATAGGCCTCGCCCAGCCCGATATCGCCGCGCACCGCCATTGCCGTGACCACGCTCCAGTCATGCAGCTCCATCACCGCCTGCGGCGCACCGCTGCCGAAATCATGGCGCTCGCCCTCCGGCGTGACGAGATGCAGGCTCCCCCTGCGGATGCGGCTGCAACTTTCGAGAAATTCATGCCTCACACGTTTGGTGACAAACAGCATCAGCTTACCTCCTGTCGCGGTGGTGCGGGCGGGCTGCGATAGCGCGCGCCCTTGAGTTTCAGGCGCAACGCCTGCCAATGGATAAGTGTGATCGTGCGCAGCGCCCCGAACGGGCGGCGCAGCGCGGCCCAGAGGATCGACCGATCGGTCAACGGCCGCCGCGCCCCCTGCAGCGTCGCCACGACCCCCTGACGCCCGTTTTCATGCTCGATGCGGATGGCGATCCGATCCGCCTGGATGTCGAAATGAAACCGATACGCCCCCTCGACGTCCTGAAAGGGCGAGACGTGAAAGATCTTGCGGGACGTCAGTTCCGTCTCCCGCGTGATCGGCGCAAACCCCGCGCGATGGCACAGGTAACTGTGGCGGTCGCCGAACGTGTTGTTGACCTCGGCGATCACAGCGCGCAGCGTGCCACCCCGCATCGCCAGCCAGAAACTCACCGGGTTGAACACGTAGCCCAGGAATCCCGGCTGGGTCAGGAGCAGGATCTGCATGCCCTCTAGCTCCAGCCCGGCCCGCGCCAGAATCTCCCGCGCCCAGACCACGCCGCGCCCCCGGCCCCGCGCGCCGCCATGATGGCGATCCATCACCGAAAAGAGGTTGAACCGGTTGCGCGAAAACAACCGCGGCCCACCCTTCGCCTCGGGGTCGATCAGAACGTAATCCACCCCGTAACGGAAGGCGTTGCTGATATCGCCGCGCCGCGCATGGCCGGTCGTGCCCGCGATATGCTCGGCTTGCGGCCTCATGCCTCCACCCGTTCGATTGCGTTCGTCACCCGCACGGCACTCGCGAACCCGTCCTCGTGAAACCCGTGCCGCAGGTATGCGCCCGCGAACCATGTGCGATTCTGCCCCTGGATCGCGGCCAGCCGGTCTTGCGCGTGCAACGCCGCCTGGTCGAACACCGGATGGCGGAACGTGACCGCATCGTAAATCCGATCCTCCCGCACCGGCCGGACCGGGTTGAGCGAAACGAAAAGAGGGTCATTCTCGGGGATGTTCTGCAAGCGGTTCATCCAGTATGTCACGCCGATCGCGGGGCGCGTGTCGTGGTCCTCGGCCTTGTAGACCCACGAGGACCAGCAGGCCTTGCGCTTGGGCATCTGCGTTTCGTCACAATGCAGGATAGCATGATTGTCCTGATAGGTCAGGTCCGACAGCGCCGCCTGCTCCTCGACCGTCGGGCGCGCCAACAGGCGCAGCGCGTCGTCCGAGTGGCAGGCAAGGATCACCTGGTCGAAACTTTCCGCCCCGAAGCGCGCGCTGCGGATGACGACGCCCTGCCCGTCGCGCTCCACCGCCTGAACCGGCGCACCCGTGCGCAGATCGCATCCAAGGCTCGACAGCCGCGTTTCCAGCCGCCTCACATATTCCCGGCTGCCGCCCTTGACGGTCCACCACTGGTGCTGGCCCGTCACGTTCATCAGCGCATGGTTCCTGAAGAACCGCACCAGCGTCGCGGCGGGAAAGCTGCCGATCTGCTCCATCGGCGTCGACCAGATGGCCCCGCAGATCGGCATCAGGTAATAGCGCCGGAACCAGTCGCCCAACCGCAGCTCGCGCATCAGTTCCTCAATCGTCAGCCCGTCATTCACCGCCCCCTCGGCGCGCGCATTGAACCGCATGATATCGCGCACCATGGCCAGGAACCCGGGGCGGCGCGCGTTGGATTTCTGCGCGAACAGCGCACCAAGACTGCCCAGCCCGTATTCCACCCGCCCGTCGTCGATCGTCGCGCCAAAGCTCATGTTGCTCTTCTCGACCGGCACGTCGAGATCGCGAAACATGGCCGTCAGATACGGGTAATTGACGAAATTGAACACGATGAACCCGGTATCGACCGGCTGATCCCCGTTGCGCCCGGCCACCACCGTGCGCGCATGCCCGCCCAGGCTGGGGGCCGCCTCGTAAAGCGTGACATCATGTTGCGGGGTCAACCGATAGGCGGCTGCAAGACCCGAAATGCCACCACCCACGATGGCGATGCGCAGGCGGTGTTGCGGCGGGGCGTCGAATGACATTGGCGTTCCTTCATGTCCGTTCGCTATTCTACGCCCGGCCCCGGCAAACGGATCAAACCGCGATGCAGGAAAAACGATTCTGAAAAATGATCCGCCCCCAAGGACACCTCGTAACCGATCCATGATAATGCTGGATGATCATAGAACGCTTGCCGTCATTGCCCCCTGCGATAGTCTCGTCGTCAGCATGACGGCGGGAAAAGAGCAGGCACAGGTGCGCAAGACCGATTACTCGATCCAGACCGAATGGATGCTCGCGGTCCGCGACGATCGCGACCGCCGGGCCTTTGCCCAGCTCTTCGATCACTTCGCCCCGCGTCTCAAAGGGGTTGTCGCCCGATCCGGTGCGCCCCCGGCACAGGTCGAGGATATCGTGCAGGATGTCATGCTGACCGTCTGGCGCAAGGCACACCAGTTCGACCCCGAGCGCGCACAGGTCTCAAGCTGGATCTACCAGATCGCGCGCAACCGGCAGATCGACATCCTGCGCCGCGAACGCCGCCCCATCCCCGAAGAAATCGCCCGGCAGGAAGACACCACCCCCGACGCAAGCCAGGTTCTGGCGCTGGAGCAGGAAACCGAGAAGCTCAGACAGGCGCTCAGCCAATTGAAACCGGCACAACGGGAAATGGTTGAAAAGGCCTATCTCGGCGAATTGAGCCATACCGACATCCAGGCCGAAACCGGCCTGCCGCTCGGAACCATCAAATCGCGCATCCGCCTCGGACTCGAGCGGCTGCGCCACGAACTCAAGACCATAGGCACGCCATGACCGGCATCACCCACCACATCCCCGACAACCTCCTGATCGCTTACGCGGCGGGCACCCTGCCCAATCCCTTTGCGCTTGTCGTGGCCGCGCATGTGTCGCTCTGCGACGACTGCCGCGCCCGGCTCGCCGCGCACGAGGCCGCGGGCGGCGCGATCATCGAGCAATCCGCCCCCCAAGAGGTCAGCGCATCCCTGCGCGACCGGGTGCTGGACGCGCTCGATGCGCCCTTCGAGATGCCCGCGCCACAACCGCGCCACGGGGTCTATCCCGGCCCGGTGATGGAGGCGCTCAAGGGCCACCCGCCGAAATGGAAACCCATAGGGATGGGCAACCGGCAATGCATCATCGACCACGGCGCCGAAGGCTCGGTGCGCCTGTTGTGGATCGCGCCCGGACAGGCGGTGCCCGATCACGGGCATAACGGTCTCGAACTGACGCTGGTTTTGCAAGGCGCGTTTGCGGATGAAACCGGGCGCTTCGGCCCCGGTGATCTCGAAGTGGCCGACGCCGATCTCGAACACACGCCGATCGCCGCCGAAGGCGCGCCCTGCATCTGCCTTGCCGCCACCGATGCCGCGTTGAAATTCAACAGCTTCCTGCCGCGCATGCTGCAACCGCTCTTTCGCATCTGATCGTAAAGCCGCTCGGAACGCAGCGTTGCCGCTTGCACCTCCCGCGTTCGGCTGCCACCTTCGGCACCGGATATCACGGGATGCAAGGAGCGACGCAGATGGCACAGAATGGCGCGGATATACTGGCCCGGGTTCTCGCCCGGAACGGTGTCGATACATGCTTTGCCAATCCCGGCACGACGGAAATGCACCTCGTCACGGCCTTCACCCATGACCTCGGCATCACCTGCCACCTGTGCCTGTTCGAAGGCGTCGCCACGGGTGCCGCCGACGGCTATGCCCGCATGGCCCGCAAACCCGCCGCGACGCTTCTGCACCTCGGCCCCGGCCTCGCCAACGGGATCGCCAACCTTCACAACGCGCGCAAGGCCGCCTCGCCGGTCATCAACATCGTCGGCGAACACGCGATCGACCACATCGCCCATGACGCCCCGCTCACCGCCGATATCGAAGGTCTCGCTCGCCCGGTCAGCAAGACGGTGACAACCATCCGCGAGACCGGCCGGATCGACGCCGACGTCACCGACATGCTGCAAGAGATCCAGACCGGCCCCACCGGTGTCGGCACGCTGATCGTGCCCAACGACATCGCCTGGGACACGGCGCAGCAATCGAACCTGCCCCCCGCGAGCGCCCCCGCGCCCACGCCCCCCGATGCCGAAGCCATTGCCGCGGCGGCAAAGGCCCTGCAGGAACCCGGCGCGCTCCTGTTGCTGGGCAGCCCCCATATCACCCGCCGCGCCATCGAACTCGGCAATGCCATCGCCGCGAAAACCGGCGCGAGCCTGCGCGCCGAGGCCGCGACCGCCCGCACCTCCCGTGGCGGCGGACTGCCCGAAATGGCCCGCATTCCGTTCCAGATCGACGCGGCGCTCGAGGCCCTCGCCGACACGCGCCACGCAATCCTCGCCGGGGCGCGCGCGCCGGTGGCCTTCTTCGCCTATCCCGAACGCCCCAGCGCCCTCCTCCCCGAGGGCTGCGCCGTCACGCACCTCTCCCCGCCCGAGGGCGATCTCGAAGCGACGCTGGCGGCACTGGCCGACCATCTCGACGCAAAACCCGTGGCCATGTCGGCCCCCGACATGCCGCCCCTGCCGCGTGGCGCGATTACCCCCGAGGCGCTGGGCGCCGCCGTGGCCAACGCCCTGCCCGAAGCGGCAATCGTGGTGGATGAATCCGTCACCAACGGCCCCTTCCTGCAACCGACCTGCGCGGCCTCGCCCGCGCATGACTGGCTCAACAACCGCGGCGGCTCGATCGGGTACTCGATGCCCGTGGCCGTGGGCGCCGCGGCCGCCTGCCCCGACCGCCCGGTTCTGGCCGTGGTCGGCGACGGCTCGGCGAGCTACACGCCCCAGGCGCTCTGGACCATGGCGCGCGCGGGCATGAACGTGACCGTGGTGATCCTGTCGAACCGGCGCTACCGCATCCTTGCCACCGAGATGTCGCGCATCGGCGCGGGCGAACCCGACGAGCGATCCGACCCGCTGATGAGTCTGGACAATCCCCCCATCGACTGGGTCGCGCAGGCCCGCGCCTATGGCGTGCCGGGCGCAAGCGTCACCGACGCGCAGGATCTGCACAAGGAACTCACCCGCGCCTTCACGGAACCGGGGCCGCACCTGATCGAAGCCCGGATGTAGAGCTCAGGCGACCGGCGGCACAGGCCGCCGAACCGCTCTCACCCGGTCGCGTCAGGCATAGTCCTGTATGTTGCCCAGCAGGATACCGGTCATGTCGACCGCGTGATCACTCGCCATCGCGGCCAGGTCGATTCCGGTCTCGACCGCGGCATCGTGGCGATCAAGCCCCAGCCCGTCCCAATCCGTATCGGCCCCAAAGATCAACCAGCGCGGAACATTCTCGCTTTCAAGCCCGACCGCCGCGCGCAACACGTCAAGCGCGTCAGACGCGGTAACCCGGCCATCCTGGTCAATGTCGGCAGCGACGAAATTCATGGCCGACGCTTCCCCGAAGGACGCCTCCATCCCCAGCGCAAGGCGCAAGACATCAAGCGCGTCAAACGCGGTTATCGCGGGATCGCTGGCCGCGTCATGATCGCGCACGGCGTCGAGACGCCCGGCAATCCCCGACGCCAGCGTGAACCCAAAGGCACCGCCCGCGTCGCTCGACATTGCCGCCTCGGGCCAGCCTTCGGCCCTGAACGTCAGCGCAACACCTTCAAGCGGCCCGCCATCCGGATCGGCAACCACACCGGTCAGCGCGATGTCGATGTCGAGATCGGCCACAGGGACAACGTCGAAAGCGACACCGAAACGCCCCGAAAACTGCAGCAGGTCGATATCCTGAAGCGTGTCGGTGCCGTCATCCGTCACCTCGCCCTCGCGAAGATCGGTGACGATCACCGTGCCCCCGGGGCCGCGCGCGATGTCGTATTCGCCCCGCTGGCCGACAAAAACCGCCATGTCCTGCCCGCCGCCGCCTTGCAACAGATCGTCACCCGCACCACCGACCAGGAAATCGTCCCCCGGCCCGCCGCTCAGCATGTCGTCACCGGCAAACCCGAACAGCGCCGTCGCCGTATCCCCGGCCGCGATCATCTCGGCATCCGGCGTGCCCAGGATGTCGGGGGCATTCATCCGCGCACTGAACCCGTTTTCCATCAGCACGGCTTCCTCGCCGTCCCTGTTCCAGCCTGCGGTGCGGAACAGCTCAAGCCAGCCGGCCTCGCCCATGTCGAAAACCTTGATGGGTCCGCCGGGGAACCGGCTGAAGTGATCCACGTCCTGCGCGCGCAACGTGTCATCCAGCCCGCCAACCGGCTCGCCCTCGGCGTCATGACGCTGCAACAGGCGCCAGGTGTCGCCCGAGCGACCGGTGACCATGAATCCGCCATCCTGCATGGGGTTGATGGTCACTTCCTGGCGCAGGCTCGACAGGGCAAACGACGCCTCGCCCACGACCTGAACCGTTTCGCCCAATGGCGTGCCCTCGGGGTCAAAACGCTGCCACAGCGCCCGGCCACCCTCGCCATCGGGGGCGAAGGGCCAGGCAATGACAAAGCTGCCATCCTGCAAGGACTCGACAGCGGGCACGGCGTAGTCGTGGTTTTCCGCCGTCGCAACGGCGAACGCTTCACCGCGCGCCGTGCCATCCGCGTTGAAGATCTGCGCCGCGACCGTCAATTCCGCACCCTCGGCACCGCCGGGCGTGTTTTCACCCGCAAGCAGGACGACGACATACCCCCCATCGGGCAGGTCGGTGGAGTCGTAGACATAAACACTGTCCGGCACATGCGCCTGGAACGACAACCAGCTCACCCAGGGCGAGATCTGGCTGACGGACGACACCGGATTGGCCGCGGCATCGAAGACCTGCGTGAAATTCGCGCCCGCCCCCGAATATTGCGCCAGCATGCCGGCATGTTCGCCCGAGAACGTCAGCGCCATGCCGCCATCCTCAAGGGCGGTCAGCGTGTTGCTGCCACCCCCCGAATAGGTCGTGATCTCGCGCGTGTCGGTGACCCGCTGGGGCGAGGTTACGAGATGACTGCCGGTCAATACGCCCGCGTCGTCATAGCTGCGCAATTCCAGATTGTCCGAGTCGCCAGGGCGAAACGCCACGGCAAAGCCGCCACCGGCCAGCGCCTCGACCGCGGCCGGCCTGTTGTTGACGGGAAAGCTGGTATCTTCCGACAGAACCTGCGTGCCCGCGAAGGTGCCATCGGGGGCGTAACGATGCGCGATCAGGTGATGCTCATACGCTGCCTCGGGATCGGGCTGAAAGCGATGGACAGAAACGGCAATCACGCTGCCATCGGCCAGTTGGGCAAAGGCCGGTTCGAGGAAAGCACCGTCTTCCCCGTCATGCGGGCGAACAAGGGGCGTCGTGGGGAAAAGCCTGTAGGTCATGAACTGACTCCAAATTTGCGGTGCTGGTCAAATGCGCGCATGCATAATCGACCATTCGCCAATCTACAGATGGCCCCGGATAAGTCCTTGACCTGCATCAACCCCGCATGTCGGCCGGGCCCGCACGTGAGCGGGGTCGACATCGCACGCCCCGTTAACCTAACGAAAGGTTAACCGCCGCCGTTTTGCCCGGCAGCCGGGGAGCAGCCGGGCGACAGCCGGATGTCACCCCCCTGAATTCGGCCCCAGACGGGCGTTAACCATGGCGGACGGTGCGCGCCGGATCACCGGGCGGTGGCGTCCACATGACCTGCGACGCACCACGCGCACGGAACCCAGCGCCCGCAAGGTGGGGCCGGATATAGCCCCGAGCGTCACCGGGCATGGGATGTGCGCCTGTCACGGATCGTGGCAGGGCATGACCCTGATTTCGAAGGGGCAAGGCGACACGCCGGCGCCGAGCTCGCACCTGCCGGCCTCGGCCATTGCGATGACGTCATCGTGCAAGTAGCGGATAGTGCCGCTGATCACTCACTGGCCCGGGACCACGTTGCAGGCCGAGCCCACACTGAAGGCCGTGATCGACAGAACCAGCGGTTTCAACAGCGGGGCGTTGCGGGTCGCTTCGAAGCCCAGTTCCGGGGGGCAGGTCGGGATGGATCTCGCTGAATTCGTTGGCGAAAGAGCCGATCCGGGGCATGACGCTCATGCGGTCGGGTCCGTCGTTGCGGGGCGACGGTTCGGCCACCTACCCTACCTTGTCGAGCGCCGAGGCGCCCGTGATTTCGCGTTCCCTGACGTGGCAGGCCAGCCGGTGCCCCGGCGAGACCTCGATGGGGGCTGGCCGGATCGCGTCGCAGCCTTCCTCGCGGAGTGGACAGCGGGCGACGAAGGGGCAGCCGGCGGGCATCTCCATCGGGTTCGGCACGTCCCCCTGCAGCGGTCGCCCGGTCTTGGCACGTTCGGCCAGCGGGTCGGGGACCGGCACGGCGCTCAGCAACGCCTCGGTATAGGGATGCAGCGGACGGGCGAAGAGGGCGTCGGTCGGCGCTTCCTCGACCACTGTGCCGAGATACATCACCGCGATCCGGTCCGCGATGTGACGGACCACGCTCAGGTCATGACTGATGAAGAGGTAGGAGAGACCAAGATCGCGCTGCAACCGCAAGAGCAGGTTCAGAACCTGGCTCTGGATCGACACGTCGAGGGCCGACACCGCCTCGTCGCAGATCACCACGCGCGGCTCCAGCGCCAGGGCGCGGGCGATCACCACACGCTGCCGCTGGCCGCCGGAAAGCTCGTTCGGATAGCGGTCGCGCTGGCCGGAGCGCAGACCAACGAGCTCCATCAGTTCGTCTACCCGCGCCCGGCGTTCGGCCTTGCCGACACCGTGGATCGCCAGCGGCTCGGCGATGGACTGGCCGATGGTGCGCTTGGGATCGAGCGCCGAGACCGGGTCCTGGAACACAACCTGAAGGTCGCGCCAGAGCGCTTGCCGTGCCTTGCCTGTCAGAGCCGAGACATTCGTGCCATCAAAGAGGATCTCACCCTCGGTTACCGGGGCGAGGCCGAGGATCGCGTTGCCGGTGGTGGACTTGCCGCATCCGGACTCACCCACGATGCCAAGCGTCTCACCCTCGTCGAGCGTGAAGTCGATGCCGTCGACGGCTCGGACCACCGGGGTCTTGCCAAACAGTTTGCCGGTCGCAACGGGAAAATGGACCTTCAGACCCCGGACGGAAAGAAGCGGTTCGCTCATGCCAGGCCCTCCACCTTGTCGGAATGCCAGCAGGCGGTGACGTGATCGGTCCCTTCGCCGACCGCTTCCAGCGGCGGGCGGGTGGCACAGGCGTCCGAGGCCAGCGGGCAGCGGGTGCGAAAGCGGCAGCCTTCGGGCCAGGCAGAAACATCGGGGACCATACCGCTGATCGAGAAGAGTTCAACCTTGCGCGGGCCGTCCATGCGCGGGATCGTCGCGAGCAGGAGCTTGGTGTAGGGGTGCCGGGGCGCCGCGAAGAGCTCATGCACCTCGGCCTGCTCGACAATCCGCCCGCCGTACATCACGCAGACCCGGTCTGCGACCGAGGCGACGACGCCCATGTCGTGGGTGATGATCAGGACCGAGGTGTCGGTCTCGTCCCGCAAGCGCCGCATCAGGTGCAGGATCTGCGCCTGGAT
Source organism: Aquicoccus porphyridii (assembly GCF_008369105.1). Classification (GTDB taxonomy): domain Bacteria; phylum Pseudomonadota; class Alphaproteobacteria; order Rhodobacterales; family Rhodobacteraceae; genus Aquicoccus; species Aquicoccus porphyridii. Next base: position 147,459 of record NZ_VINQ01000002.1, read on the forward strand.
CGTCACGTCGAGCGCGGTGGTCGGTTCGTCCGCGATAAGCAGACGTGGTTCCGCGATCAGGGCCGAGGCGATCATCACCCGCTGGCACATGCCACCGGACAACTCCGACGGCAGTTGTCGGGCCCGCTGCTCGGGCGCGGGAATGCCAACGTCGCGCAGCATCTCCACCGCGCGATCCCAGGCTTCGTCACTGGTTGCGCGGCCATGCACGATCAGGCTCTCGGCCACCTGAGCACCGACACTCAGAAGCGGGTTGAGCGAGGCGATAGGTTCCTGGAAGATCATCGACAGGGACGTGCCGCGCAGCTTCTGCATCGCTGCATCGTTTCCGAGTTCCAGCGCCTGCCCCTCGAGCGTCGCGGTGCCACCGGTCTGGTGAACCGAGCCCGAGAGCAGGCCCATGATCGACAGCGCGGTCAGGCTCTTGCCCGAGCCACTTTCGCCGACGAGGGCCACTATCTCGCCCCGGCCGATGGAGAAATCGACGCCATCCACGACGGAGTGTTCGCCTACCCCGATGCTGAGATCGCGGATCTCGAGCGTTTGTGCCTCAGCCATGGCGCTCCCCTTCGGCAACACAGGCGGTCCATGGGTTCACCGGGTGCGCCATGCCGGAATTCAGCCGGTCCCTTCGCGTGACGGCAGAAGGTATGGCGAAGAGCACCGGGTGCAAGGAGTTCGCCCGGATCTCGACCGGGTAGGACCGGCTGACCGCCGCCGCCACGTCTGGCGCCGCAGCCTGGTCGACGACGATGGTGGGGCCCGATCCGTCGATGCGCGGGGCGTGGAACGCCTCCTCAAGCGACATGCCGCGGTCGAGCACGTAGCTGATCAGCTGGGCGATGCAAGGAAAGATCTGCCGTCCACCCGCTGCCCCGATCGCCATCGCCGGAGCGCCGTCGCGGCTGAGGATTGCGGGGCTCATGTTGGCCAGAGGCCGGGCGGCGGGGGCGATGCCGTTAGGGACGCCTTCCCGCGGGTCGAACCACATCATGCCGTTGTTCATCAGGATGCCGGTGCCGGGCAGAGTGACCTTCGACCCAAAGCGCGACAGAAGTGTGTTGGTCAGCGCCACCATGTTGCCCTGTGCGTCCACGACCGAGACATGGCTGGTGCAGTCGCCATGCGCACCGGCATGGCCCATGGTCTTCAACCGGTCCTCGTAGGTGGTGCGGATGGCATTGGCATAGACCGCCGCCGCCTCGGCCTCGGAGGCGGCAAGTTTCAGCCCGGCTTCGATGCGCGAAAGTGTCTCAAGCAGGCTCGGCCCACCGCCGAGGCCCGGCACGACCGAAACATCCATGTCACGGTATTGCCCGGTCCGGGCGTCGGCCCAGCGGGGCTGGAAGCTGGCAAGATCCTCGGCGTCGATCACCGAGCCGCCGTCCTGCAGGTCAGCGATGAGGCTTTGCGCCACCTCGCCCTCGTAGAAGTCCCGCGCGCCCGCGGTGGCCAGCCGCCGCAGCATCGCGGCCTTGGCCGTCATCGGCAGATAATCCACCTGCTTGCCGTTCGGCACCCGGCGCGGGCGGCCGTTATCGAGGAAGAGCTTCGCCGACTCCGGGAACCGCGCCAGCCCCTGCGCATCGACAGCGAGGCAGAGCGACGTGAACCAATCGATCCGCATCCCGCGCTCGGCGATCTCGATAGCGGGGGCGAGCGCGTCGGCCCAGGACAACGTGCCGTGCTTTTCAAGAGCCGCGGCAAGGCCCGCGACGGCGCCGGGAACGCAGATCGAGGAATAGCCGATCAGGTTGCGATCATCCTCGACCGAGGGCCAGTCGAACCAGTCGCCATCACGCCCGCCAGCCAGCGGGTATTGCGAGCGATCCATGTTGCGGCTGGCGCGGACGTTGAAATCGAGCGTGTCGATGGTGCCGCCGTCGCCCGGCGCCCAGAGCATGAGCCCGCCGCCGCCAACCCCGCTGAGCCAGGGCTCGACCACCGAAAGCACCAGTGCGGCGACGACGGCGGCATCCATAGCGTTGCCGCCCGCCCCCAGCACCTTCGCGCCCGCCTCGGCGGCTTCGAAATGCTGGGTGGCGATCAGCCCGCGCGGGCTTTCGACCTGTTTCTTACTAACCGTCCAGGTCTCTTCGACGCGGTCGGTCACGTCCTGATCCATGCCGGGTGCTCCAACAGGGTTGCGGGGATGTGAGAGGTGATCTGGTTCCGGTCCATCGCGTGAGCCGCGTGATGCGCAGCGATCTCGGCCACCGTCGCGACCCAGACGTCGCCCTTGTCGAGCACCCGCTCCAGCAGCGTCTCAAGCATAACGGGGCGCGCGCCACGGCCCGAGATCCAGTCGTGCACTGTCAGCATGAAGAGCGACCCGAAGCGATGGCTCGCCTCGAATTCCTCGGTCCACATGCCAAGGATCTCGGCGGTGCTGCGCGGAGCCGGATCTCCGCCACCGAGGAACTTGAAGAAGATTGCGTCGTCGGTGCCCCAGTTGACCGGCACCTCGACCACGCCATCCACGGTATGCGGCGTGTCGAGGCCCATGAGCGAGCTGTCGTAAAAGCCGTGGCGCTTCACCTCGGCCAGCATGTGCGGCGTCATTTCCCACGCGGGGGAGCGGAAGCCCTTGGGCTTCTCGCCGATCTGCTTCTGGAAGATTTCGAGGGACGACTCTAGCACGCGGGAGAATTCCTCGTCCGAGACTTGGGCCACCAGCTCGTGGAAATACCCGTGCAGGCCGACCTCGTGACCGGCCTCGACAAGCGCGGGCAGCATCCACGGATGCGCCTCGGCCACGGCGCCCGGGACATAGAAGCTGCCCTTCACTCCGAGGTTTTTCAGAATGTCGGCGATCCGCTGGATACCGACGCGCGGGCCGAAGTTGCGCTGTTCGAGATGCGACAGAAGCTGCGGCACCTCGTGGCGGTTGTTCCACATCCATGGCGAATGCGCGTCCACGTCCATCGTGAAACAGAAGGCCGAGGTCTTGCCCTCGGGCCAGGGATAGGGGGCGGGGAGATCGAGAGTGCTCATAGTGGGGCCTTCTTGTCTTGGTAGATGTCCATCGAACCGATCGAGTTGCCGCCGTCCACGGTCAGCGTTGCGCCGGTGACATAACTGGCGGCCTCGCTCGCGAGGTACATCGCGGCGGGCACCACGTCGTCGGGCGAGGACGCACGACCGAGCGGCATGGAGGCGGTCACGCGCTTCACGTGCTCCTCGGGCAACGGGCTGGCGGTCGATCCGGCGGCAAAGCCCGGTTCCAGCGCGTTCACCCGGATGCCGTAGCGCGACAGCTCCAGCCCGTAGCCCTTGGTCAGCCGGTCCAGCGCGGTTTTCGACAAACTGTAGGGCGCGGCGGTCAAACGCATCTTGCGCGCGGCACCCGAGGAAATGTTGATGACGCTGCCCTTGCGTCCGGCCCGGATCATCTGGGTGGCGATGCCACGGGTCATGAGGTGCACGGCGCGCAGGTTGATGTCGAGGATGCGGTCCCATTCCTCGGCGTCCGTATCCAGCAGAAAGCCCGAGGGATAGACGCCAGCATTGTTGATGAGCACGTCCGCCGCGCCCCAGCGCTGGCCCACCTCGGCCACCAGCGCGTCGATCGCACCGGCGTCGCGCAAGTCGCAGGCGAAGCCGAAGCTGCCTCCGGCCCCGACCTCGGTCGCCAAGGCGTCAAGCGCCGACTGGTCCATGTCGGTCAGGCAGAGCTTCGCGCCCGCCTTGCCGAAGCCTTCCGCCAACCATCGTCCGACCACTCCGAGCGCGCCCGTGACGATCACGTGTTTGTCTTCAAATTCAGTTCCGAAATCCATGACTTACCTTGACTTAGGGTTGAGGTAGGCGCTGAGTCGGTCACCGATCAGGTTCACCGACAGCACGAGGAGGAAGAGGCAGAGCCCCGGGAAGGTCGCGATCCACCATGCGCTCGACACGTAGTTGCGCCCGACACTCAGCATCGCGCCCCAACTGGCCGTGGGGGGCTGTACGCCGAGCCCGAGGAACGACAGCCCGGCCTCGAAGAGGACCATCAGGCCGAATTCCAGCGTCGCCACCACCGCGAGCGGCGCGATGATATTGGGCAGGATGTGCAGGAAGAGCACCCGGACCGGCCCCGCGCCCATGGCCTTCGCCAGACGAACATAGGGCTGGTTCGAGATCGCGAGGGTCTGACCATAGGCGACACGGGCGTAGCGCGGCCAGCGTGTCAAGGCGAGCACCAGGACCACGTTCACGAAGCCTGGCCCCAGCACCGCGACCATGATGATGGCCAGCAGGATGGCCGGGATCGACAGGAAGATGTCGACAAAGCGCATCACCACGACCTCGACCCAGCCACCGCGATAGCCGGCGAGCATGCCCAGCGTGATGCCGACGCAGCCCGACAGGATCACCGACAGGAAGGCGACCGAGAGCGAGACCCGCGCGCCATAGATCACCCGGCTCAGCAGGTCGCGGCCGAGCTCGTCCGAGCCCAGCACGTAATATACGTCCCGCGCCAGCGTCCCCGGTGGCTTCAACCGGCCCAGCAGGTTCTGGGTGTTGGGATCGTAGGGCGCGATCAGCGGCGCGAAGATCGCGACGACGACCATGGTGGCGAGGATAGTGACGAAGACGCCCGCGGGGACGCCGCCGCCCGCCTGCGGCCAGAACATGCGGCGCCATGTGGCGGCAACGGCGGTCATGCTCGGCCTCCCTTGCGGATGCGCGGATCGACCACGCTGTAGAGGATGTCCGCCAGCAGGTTCACGCTGATCGTGACGAAGGCGCCCAGCAGGACAATGCCCTGCACCACGACAAAGTCGCGCGACTGCACGGATTGCACGGTCAACTGGCCGAGGCCGGGCCATGCAAAGACGGTTTCGACGATCACCGCACCTGCGAGGAGCTGTGAGATCTCGAGTGCGCTGATCGAGATCACCGGAATCAGCGAATTGCGGATCAGGTGCTTGCCGACCAGACGCCCGGTGCCGACACCGCGCGCGCGGGCCGAGCGGACGTAATCCTTGGACATTTCGTCAAGGATCGAGCTGCGGGCGATACGCGCGTAGGTTGCCATCGACAGCAGGCCGAGGGCGATCGAAGGCATGATCAGATGCGCGAAACTTCCCGAACCCGAGGGTGGCAGCCAGCCCAGCCAGACGCCGAAGATCATGATCATCAGGATGCCGCTCCAGAAGGTCGGCAGGCTCTGCGCGCCCAGCACCATCCCCATCAGCACATTGGTGACGGGATGCTTGCGCCAGATCGCCATGGCGAGACCCACGGGCAGGCCGACGACGAAGGCGACGAAGAGCGCGCCGGCAGCCAGTTGCAGCGTATAGGGCAGCCGCGAGGCGATGATCTCGGTGACGGGAATGTTCTGGACATAGGAGGTTCCGAAATCGAACCGCAGCATATCCCAGAGGTAGCTCACGTATTGCAGGACCAACGGCTGATCAAGGCCGAGCGACCGGCGCATGGCCTCGATATCCGCCTGTGTCGCGGTCTCGGGGACCAACAGGTAGGTGGGATCCCCGGTCAGGCGCTGGATAAAGAACACCAGCGTCATCACGCCGAAGATCGCCACGAACGCCTGACCCAGTCTTTGGAGTAGGAAGACCGACATGGGCCGCTTATTCGTTCCAGCTCATGCGGTTCAGGAACAGGCTCTCGTTCGCCGTCGGCGTCCATTCGAGCTTGTCCGACGCACCGTAGAGCGCCACCGCCTGGTAGAGCGGCAGGATGTAGGCGTTGTCATGCACGATCTTCTGCACTTCCGTGTAGGCCGCCATGCGGGCTTCCTCGTCGAGCGAGGTGCGCCCCTGTTCCAGCAGGCCGTCAAGCTCCGCATCGCTCACCCGGCTCCAACTGGAGGAGGAATGCAGGAGCGGGAACTGGACACCGTCGACATCCTGGCACGCGCAGGACCAGCGACCGAAGCTGAGATACGGGCGTTCCGTCTTCTCGGGCGCGCGGGCCAGCTGCAGGTAGGTGCTCATATCGGTCATCGAGATCTCGACGTCGAAGCCCGCTTCGGTAAGCATCTGCTGGATCGCCTGCACGATGCGCTGGTCGAACACCGGCGAGGTGGCGAACTGCATCGGGATGTCGCCGGCACCGGTCTCCTCGACGATGCGCTTGGCTTTTTCGAGATCGTAGGGGGTCGCCTCGACACCCTCGACGTAACCAAAATGCGAGGAGGTCGCCATCTGATCGACGACGATCTCACCCCCGGCAAGGATGCCCTGCACGATGCCCTCGCGGTCGATCGCCATGGTGGCAGCCTCGCGTACCTGCGGATCGTCGAGCGGCGGACGCGTGGTGTTCATGCCCATGAAGGCCACCCGCTCCGTCGGTGCCGTCAGGACCTGCACGCCAGACTGACCTTCGAGTTGGCGGATGATGTCGCTGTCAATCGACACGATCAGGTCCGCCGTGCCTGCGCGCAGGTTGGCCACGCGGGTGGAGGCGTCCGGCACCGCGACGAAGGATGCGGTCTCGAACGGGCCGACATCGCCCCAGTAATCGTCGTTCCGCGTCAGCGTCACGTCGACGCCGCGTTTCCAGCTGGCGAGTTTGTAGGGGCCCGAGCCGACAGGTGCGGCGTTGAATGTCTCGTCCCCAATCTCCTCGACGACGTGCTTGGGAACCACAGACAGCTTCACCAGCTGTGCCAGCAGCACCGGGTAGGCACCGTCGGTGGTCAGCGTGACCTCGTTCTCGCCGGTCACTTCCGCGCCGGTGATCTGGTTGAACTGACCCAGCTGTGGCGAGCCGAAATCGGGGTCCGTGATCCGTTCGACGGAATAGACCACGTCTTCGGGCGTGAGCGGCGTGCCATCGTGGAAGGTGACGTCGTCGCGGATGTTCAGCACCATCTCGGTGTCCGAGACCTGGTTCCACTCGGTCGCGATCTGCGGGACGATCTCACCCGTGTCGTCACGGGTGACAACGTTGTCGAAGATGTTGCGGTAGACGTAATAGCTGTCGGGGTTCCACTGCTGGTGCGGGTCCAGCGTCGACGGCTCGTTCACCAGGTTGACGGTGATGTCCTGCGCCATGACGGCCGGGGCGGACAACAGGGCTGCGGCGATGACGATACCGCGGATGCTCGTGTGGATCATGGTTCGATCCTTCCTTGAGAATTGAGGAATGCGGGGCCGCGCCTGTTGCGCGGCCCCACGGCTGGTCATTCGGCCCAACTCATGCGGTTGAGGAAGAGGCTCTCGTTGGATGTAGGCTGCCATTCGAGATTGTCCGCCGCACCGTAGATGATCGCGGCCTGGTAGAGCGGCAGGATGTCCGCATCCTCAAGCGCCATGCGGTTGATCTGGGCGTAAAGCTCGGCACGCCTGGTCTCGTCCAGTTCGCTGCGGGCCTCGTCGAGCAGGGCGTCGATCTCAGGATCGTTCACCCGGCTCCAGTTCGACGAAGAATGCAGCAGCGGATACATGATCCCGTCCGGATCCTGGCAGGCGCAGGACCAGCGCGAAAAGGTCAGCATCGGCGCCTGTTCCGGGGTGGTCTGCTGATCCTTCAGCCAGGTGGCCATGTCGGTCGTGTTGATCGCGACGTTCAGGCCGACATCGGTCAGCATCTGCTGGATCGCCTGCACGACGCGCTGATCGAAGACCGGCGAGGTGGCAAGGCCCAACTCCATGTCGGGCGCGACGTTCAGCCCGGCGATCAACTCGCGCGCCTTTTCGGGCTCATAGGCATAGCCCTTGATCCCGTCGGCCCAGCCGAAATGGGCGGGCGACAGCATCTGATCGACGATCTGCGGGTAGCCACCTAGCAGGCCCTCGACGATGGCCTCTCGGTCGATGGCATGGCCGATCGCCTTGCGCAGGTCAGGCTGATCGAGCGGCGGCCGGGCGCTGTTCATCGCGAAATAGGCAACGCGTTCGGTGTTGACGGTCAGCACCTTGCCCTTGCCGCCACTTTCGACCTGCTGCGCGAGGTCGGTGTTCAGCGTTACGACAAGATCGGCGGCACCGGCCTGCAGATCGGCCACGCGGGTCGCCGCATCCGGCACTCCGCGGAAGACGACGGACTCGAACGGACCCTTGTCGCCCCAGTAGTCCTCGTTCCTGGTCACGGTCACGGACACGCCGCGGTCCCAGCTTTCGAAGACATAGGGGCCCGAACCGACCGGGGCCTCGTTGAACTCGGCCGACGTCATGGTCGAAGCAATGTGCTTGGGCACGATGGACAGCTTCACCAGCTGTGCCAGCAGCGCCGGATAGGCGCCGTCGGTGGTCAACGTGACCTCGTTCTCGCCGGTGGCCTCGGCCTTGATGATCTTGTTGAACTGCCCCAGCTGCGGCGAGCCAAAATCGGGGTTCGTGATCCGGTCGACGGAATAGACCACGTCTTCGGGCGTGAGCAGCGTGCCATCGTGGAACATGACGTCGTCGCGGATGGTGAAGACGGTATCGGTATCGCTGGTCCGCTCCCACTTCGTCGCGATCTGCGATACGATCTGGCCCGCGTCATCGCGTGTGACCATGTTGTCGAAGATATTGCGGTAGACGTAGTAGCTGTCTGGGTTCCATTGCTGGTGCGGGTCGAGCGACGAGGGCTCGTTCACCAGATCGACGGTCAGCAGATCCTTTGCGATGGCCGGGGTCAGCGCGAACATCGCGACCCCAAGGGACAGGGCAATCGGCAGCGCGAAGCGCGCCACTCTCTTCGTGGTATTCATGACGAGACTCCATTGTTGGACTTGATCCCGGGCTCGCCTGTGATCTTTGTCCCGGGTGTTGCGCCTCCGTCCGGCCTTGGCTGACCGTTGTTGGATGAGGCGTCGTGGGCGTCGAGAGGGACGCCAAGCTCGGTGCGGTCCCGCATGAGGCCCGCAAAGGCGTACTCCTGAAAAGTGGTAATGTCGGACATCCGGAGCGCGACGATCCGCGCGCCGTCCCCGGCCGCCACAGCCTGCGTCAGCGCCCGCGCCTGGCAGGCGGCAAAGGGCGGCAATGCGGGCGTTTCGAGGAACCGCATGATGCGTTCGGAATGATCCCAGAGCCCGACGAGGAAATGGGCCATCAGCCGGTTCCCGACGGCGTTCGACAGAATATCGAGCAGCTCGCGTTCATAGCCGCGCCGCGTCGTGAGGCTGGCAGAATCCCGCTGACCTTCGAGCACCTCGATCATCTCGGCCAGCTCTTCCATGCGGCTCAGCGCAACGGCGTCGGGGCGCGCCTCGGCAAGGCAGGGTTCGACCTGCCGCCGCGCCGCGATCACGTCGCCGATCAGGGCACCGGTGACCGGCAGCACCTTCCAGCCGGACCGCCGGATGGGATGCACGAGACCCATGGCCGACAGCCGGGCCAGCGCGACGCGAACCGCCGCGCGACCAAGCCCGAATCTCTCGGAAATCTGCGCCTCGGTCGCAATCGACCCGGGCAGGAGCTCGCAGGACTGAACGGCCACCTTCAGCCGGTCCTCGGCAAAGCTGGTCTTCTGCACCGGCTGAAGCGGGTCGGTCTTGCCAATGAAAGGCGATGCCGGATCGAACACGTGACTCTCCTCTACCTATTTTGAAGATGCTAAACTCAAGTTATGAAGATCGTCAAACAGTAAAACTGACATCTTTTATACCTTTGGCCCAAGAATCCTCGCGACCAGCACGGAAATGCTCAGACTTTCATCAACAGGCGGCAGGAGTCATCGGTGCAGCTCGCTTTCTCGAAACCGCCCGTGCCGGTTCTTGGAAAACGTCGACTGATCCGGCACACGGTCATTCAGATCGAGACGGCAGAACCACCGATAGGCTAGGTTCAGATGCACCTCCTCGCACAGGCGACGCAGCGACCGGATGCCAAAGCAACAGGCGACCAGCAGCATTCGGATCAGCAGTTCGTGATCGACCGAGGGAGGGCCAGTATGGCTTTAGAAACCGGCAAGATGGGCGCGAATGCCGCTCAAGTCGACAAACCGATCAATCGACCGCAACAGGTGGCCTTGGGGGACATGATCCTCGAGCGAAAACTCGTAGAACAAAGCCGCCTGCGCTTCCTGCCTCGGTCCCATCATCGCCATTCCACCCGCCCGATGTCTGAATTGAATCAGCGAAACACGCTTCAATCGAGCACGAGTTTTGCAACAAAATACGCCCAAAATACCGAATGTTGCGGGGGCTCGGATTGGCCGGGATGAGTTTGGAGGTTATTGTCGCTGTTCAGGTAAACAGGTAAATGTGACCGGGTCTTTCCGGCTCCGGTCCACGGATAGCGAAAAGACATCCGGGCGGGCGTAGTGTCCCGAGGCGTCGAATTTGCGCCGGGAGGCTCGGGCGGCGGCCACGTCGATCTCGGTCACAAGCAAGCCCTTTTCCTTGTGCATCGGCCCAGCGGCAATGCCGCCAAAAGGTTTGTAGACCACCGCATCGCCTGGATTGACCCATTCGCCCTTGTTGGGAAACAGCGTTTCATGGTGGGGGATATCCTCCGGAATATCCGAGACCTCCAGGCTCGTCGCGCAACCGATCACCCAGGACCCGCTTTCCCGCGCGATATGCTGCATCGAGGCCAGCCATGTCTCACCGCTGTCCCATGTCGGGGCGACATAGATATCCATATTCTGGGCATAAAGCGCGTAGCGTGCCAGCGGCATGTAGCTTTCCCAACAGATAAGCGCCCCGATCCGCCCTACTGCCGTATCGACCACTTTCAACCCGGATGCATCGCCGAATCCCCAGATCATGCGTTCCGGGTTGGTCGGCATCAGTTTGCGGTGATTGTTGGCAATCCGGCCATCTGCATCGATGATGATGCAGGAATTGTAGATCGTTGATCCGGACACCGCGCCATCCAGCTCCTGGTAACCCGCTACTATCACCATGTCGTTTTCGACCGCGGCTTCCTGCAGAGGCTTCATGCCCCCGCGGCTCAGGTCGATGCAATTGGCCTGCAGCACGGCGAATAGCGCGTCGGTTTTGCCCATGTCGGCGCCAGGTGACAGGCGCCAGCCGAAGGTCGGGTATCCGGGGAACCACGCTTCGGGGAAAACCAGAAGCTTCGCGCCCTCGCTGGCGGCCTTTTCGACCAGGCCAATGGCCCGATCCATGCTGGCGGTGAGGTTCAAGTAGACGGGAGGTTCCTGTACAACAGCGATCTTCATGTCTGACATCCTTCCTGTTCAGTTCCGGCCCGAGACGACGACCATCTCGCATGGCCCGACAAAGCCTTGTTCTGTTTCGAACGCGGCAAGGGCCATGCCGATCTCGGCCCAGACATCTTCCTGCGCGTCGGCAGATAACCCGCCCAGCATCTGGTGCAGCGCGCCAAAGCTCTCGCGCTCAAACCGCAGGCAATCGGCAGCCGTGGGCAGATATACCGGGGCGTCCATCACGCGTTCTTCGATATCGGAAAACCCCGCGGTCTCCAGCACCCCCGCCAGAACCCCGGGCGCGCCAAGGCTGAAGGGCCCCGGCTGGCCCGGAAGCGGCGGCGGCAGCTTGGCACGCTCGCGGATGATCGAAACAGGGGTTGAAAAGAACCCGTTCCGATCCGGCGTCGAATAGACCACGGCGGCAAACCGTCCGCTGGGTTTCAACGCCTTGCGAATGCTGGCCAGTGCGGCCTGCTGATCGGGGAAATAGATCAGCCCAACGCGCGAGATCGCCGCATCGAAGGAGGCAGCTGGCACATCAAGCGCCTCTCCATCGGCCACTTGCGTATCCAGATTGGTATACCCTCGCCCCCGTGCGTTCTCCGCTGCGAACTCAAGGATGTTCGAAGAGATGTCCGTGGCCAGTACTCGGCCCGACGGCCCCACCCGCTCGGCGGCCAGAAGCGATTGGTCCCCGGCGCCTGCCGCCACGTCCAGCACGTGGGAGCCTTCGACCACTCCAGCCATCTCCAGCATGACATCGGTCGTCGGACCAAGCCAACTGCGCAAAAGGCCGCCCCAGTCATTCCAAGCCTTGGCCGCGTGCTGCCACTGTGCGCAAGTGGTTGTCTTATAGGCGATCGGATCAAACGCAGTCATCGGTGTGTCCTCCTTTGGTCTCATCTGCCAACGCTGCAACATCGCCGCAAATAAAGTCCCAACGGTTTTCCAACGGTTTTCCGCTTTTTTGAGCTATGATTAGGGAAACGCCGCGCGAAAGGCCCCATCCTTGCCCAATCCCAGCCAGCCGGATCGCTTTCTCGTCCATGGTCATGTCGTGACCCCGGACACCAACGAGATCGCCCGCGATGGAACGGTCGCGCGAATCGAGCCGAAATCGATGGAAACGCTGGTGCATCTTTGCGCCCATGCCGGCGAGTTGGTGTCACGCGACGACCTGCAGCAAGCGATCTGGGGCGATGTAGTTGTCGGCGACGACAGCCTGACCAATGCGATCATCAAGATCCGCAAGGCTTTTGGAGACGATGCGCGAAACCCGCAAGTGATCGAAACCATTCCGAAACGCGGATACCGCCTGATCGCGGCGGTAGAGCATGAAAGGCAAAGACCCCTGTCAGCTACACCACGGAACCGGCAACCGGCATTGCTCGTTCTGTTTCTGGCCGTAATTGCGATGGCCGGTAGCCTATTCCTTTTCAGTAGCCAGCAACCTTCGACAGCAGCGCAGAATCCGGTGACACAATCCGCGCTGGCCGACACCCGAACGCGCATCCTGGTCGCGCCATTCCGGAACCTCAGCGGTGATCCAGCGCAGGACTACCTGGTGCGCGGCGTGGAAGAGACCCTGCTGACCGGCTTGGCCCAATTCCCACGAATTGCGGCAATGCAGGGGCAGGCTTCACCACCCGCAGATTACCGGCTTGAAGGCAGCGTATATCGCAACGGTAGACGCATTCGGGTCGAGGCGCGGTTGCTCGAAGTGGCGACGGGTATCATCCTGTCGACAGAACGACATGAGGGTGACTTTTCCGATCTGATAGCGATCGAAGCCGAGATCGAGGTTACCATTCTGTCCGCCCTTGCGAACGATATCGAAATCGCCAACCGGACCAGCGCGTCACGCGGATACACCCATTCGGTCGACGCCTATGACTTGTTCCTTCGCGCACGCTCTGCTCTTTTGCCGCGCGACCAATCCGGCAACGCCCGCGCCCGCGAGTTGTACACACAGGCAATCGAACGGGACCCCCGTTTCGCGCGCGCCTATGCCGGTTTGGCCCTGACCCATGCCGCCGATTATCGTAATGGTTGGGTGGAGAATAGGCAGGACTCCCTGAATATGGCCCTGAAAACGGCACAGATCGCGCTTGGGATTGAACCCAACATGCCAGAGCAACTATGGGTCATCGGCTATGTCCAAACCCAGTTGCGCGAACACGCCAAGGCCGAAGCAGCGTTGAAAGACGCCCTGGAGCTTGATCCGTTCTATGCCGATGCCTACGCTTTGATGGCGGGGGTCAAGACATATGCAGGGCAACCAGAAGCCTCCATCCCGTTGCTGCGCGAAGCGATGCGCCTCAACCCCCAAGCCGGGTATCTTTATTTCCTGCTGCTCGGGCGGGCTTACTATTTCTTGGGGGATTGTGAGCAGGCGAATATCAACCTGCATGAGGCGGCTGTCCGTAACCTCGCGAATGTGGAAACACGCCTCTACATAGCCGCCTGCATGGTCGAAGCCGACGACTTGGATGGCGCCCGGTGGGAGGTGGAGGAAATCCTGAACTTGGCGCCGTCATTTAGTGTTGAATCCTTTTTCAACTCGTACCCTATGGCCGATCCCGATCAGACCGAGACGCTGACACACGATCTGAAAATGGCTGGAGCCACCTGAACGGGCTTCTTCCTGAAAGCGGTGATGTGGGCTGAAAAGGCTGGTTCGCGCCCGTCCTGCAGAAACCGCCTGTCGCAACATGCCGACACCAGCCATTCGATCCAGAATGAAGAGCGGCAGCTCCGGCCCGTCTGTCGCCATCCGATCATCGGAAATGCCGCAAGATGCGCAAACGGCAGGAATGCGAAAGCTGCATTGTGCGTAACTTGTCCCGGCCAATAGCCGCAAAGGGCCAATCACGTCTCGAAGGCCCATCACGGTTTGCAACTTCGGAGCGTCAGGTGTCCTTGCGCAACCGGACGCCTGCGCCGCCCCCATTCTCCGCTATTAGCTCTACCCTGGCGGATTCGAGGGCGGCGCGGAGCGCAACGATGGTGCGCGGATAGGGGGAACTCTGTCCCATTTCAAAGCCCGCAATGCTGCGCGCCGTCGAGCAGATGGCCGAGGCTGCAAGACTGCCCAATCTCCCCGAAGCTCAAAGCCTGTTTGTTCTGATTACGGCCACGCAAAGCAAGTTGATCGAGGCTGACGACGCTCACGCTATTGAGGGGGTGGTGCGCAGAGGCACGACAGGCGAGATGACGCCCGGGTGTCTGACGTCAGCCGATCAACGTGGATCGGGCGGAATTCCCCCGGTTTTCTTGTGACTGCGCAAATTGATTACAAATCCGGCGACAAAGGCAAAGCAGTAGGGCAAGGCATGACTGCCGACACCCATAAATTGTTGTTTTATTTGGCTTACTGGTGCCCCCACACGGACTCGAACCGCGGACCTACTGATTACAAATCAGTTGCTCTACCAGCTGAGCTATAGGGGCGCCGGTGAGGGCATACGAAATGCAACGCAGCCACGCAAGCCGGAAAATCATCTGTTCGCCCGCGCCAACAACCCCACCGCAACCAACCCTACCCCAATGATCAAAACCGCCGCCGGAGCTGCATTGCCAAGGTTTTCAAGGCTCGCTTCGTTGTGGACCCGCGTGGCGAGGGTGTCAAAGTTGAACGGTCGCAACAAAAGCGTTGCTGGCAGTTCCTTCACGCAATCCACGAAGACCAGCAAGAGCGCCGAACCCACCGATCCACGGATGAGCGGGTAATAGATCTCATGCAACGTCTGCCCCTGTGACCGCCCAAGCGATCGCGCCGCCATGGGCAAACTCGGCGATACCCGTCCCATTGCCGCATCGGCCGCCCCTTGCGCGATCGCGAAGAACCGCACCGAATAGGCAAGGACCAGGGCAAAAGCCGATCCGGTCATGATAAGCCCGATATCATATCCGGTCAGGTTTTCCACCATGTCGGCCAGCCAGTTGTCTATCGTGGCCAGGGGTATGAGAATTCCCACCGCAAGTACCGCGCCGGGCGCGGCGTACCCGATGGTTGTCACCGGCAATAGCTTCCGAGGCAGGCTCCGCCCCGACAAACGCACGCCATAAACAAGAAACACACCGGCCAGAACCGTCACAACGGCGGCCGTTCCACCGACGGTCAACGTATTGATCAATGCGCTGAACAAGGCCGGGTTGGCCCATTGATCTGCGTTGGCCAGCGCATGTTTCAGGATGACGGCAGCAGGAAGAATAAACCCGATAGCAAATGGAAACAGGCACAACAGGAACGCCACGGCGGCGGCCCATCCTGTCACCCGCTTGCGCTCGACCGGGCGGTGCCGGGTCGAAAGATCGAAAAACTTGACCTTTCGGCGCGAAAGTCTTTCCAGCATCACCAGCAAAATGACGATCGCAAGAACCACCGAGGCAATCTGCGCCGCCCCGCCGGCATTGTTGCTCTCGAGCCAGACGTTGAAAATACCGGCGGTCAGGGTTTGGACGGCAAAGAAATCGACCGTGCCGAAATCATTCACCGTCTCCATCATCACGATTGCCACACCCGCCGCAATCGCCGGGCGCGCCAAGGGCAGGCCAACGCGCCAGAACCGCGCCAACGCCCCGGCCCCGAGGCTCATCGCCACCTCTTCGGAACTGCCCGACTGCTCCCGAAAGGCGGCCCGCGAAAGCAAATAAACATATGGGTAAAGCGAGGCGCTCAACACGATAATCGCCGCCCCCATCGACCGGATCTCGGGAAACCAGTAATCCCGCGCCGTCTGCCAACCGAACATCGCCCGCAAGCCGGTCTGAACCGGCCCCGCATATTCCAGAAGGTCGACAAGCGCATAGGCCCCGACATAGGCAGGGATCGCCAAGGGCAACAATAACAACCATTCAAGCCAGCGCGACATTGGAAAGCTGTAACGAGAAATGATCCACGCCGCACCGGTTCCCACAACCGCGGTGACAGCGCCGACCGCGCTCATCAATACAAGCGTGTTCCTGAGGTAGCGCGGCAATGTCGTGGCCAACAGATGTGGCCAGATATTATCAACTGGAAACAACGCGATCCACAACACCGCGGCAATCGGCGCCAACACGATGATTGCAATGACCATCGCCCCGACAGACCACGGATCCACCAGATCGCGCCAAGCACGCCTATCATTCTTGAGAAGAGTCTCGAGGCTCATCCTTGCCCTGTTGCCTGATTTCGGTTCTATGGTCCAGAAAAGACCTTATACAGCGACAAAACAGCGTGGGGAATAGAGGCTGCAACCTTGCCAACGGGGCATGTACAGCCCGGATAGTGCCCCAACCATGAACACACGAGGCGACAAATGCAGATCATGTTTCACGCCGGAGTTCACTGCACCGACGATGACCGCGTGTTGAAATGCCTGTTGCGCAACCGAAGTGAATTTTCGGAAATCGGGTCGATCGTGCCACCACCCGGGCGCTATCGAAAATTGCTCCACCAAACCCTTGTTGCCTTGTCCCAGTCCGAGCCCGCGCCAAACGCGCGTGAAATTCTGCTGGAAACGATTCTCGACGACGACCAGGCCGACAGGCTGCTTCTGTCCAACGAAAACCTTTTCTGCATTGGCAAGCTCGCTGTTTCAAACGGTGTCCTCTATCCCAAGGCGGGGATGCGGATCAGGCAACTGAAATCCCTCTTTCGCGGGGATCAGATCGAAGTTTTTATCGCCATCCGAAATCCGGCGACTTTCTTCCCCGCGCTCTTCAACGCCACACCTGTGGACGATTACAACGCGTTGATGCGCGACAACGACCCGCACGATCTGGCTTGGTCGGAACTGATCTGGCGAATTCGCAATGAACACCCGGACGTGCCCCTGACCGTCTGGTGCAACGAGGACAGCCCCTTGATCTGGGCACAGATCATTCGCGAGATGGCCGGGTTGAACCCGGGCGCCAAGATCAAGGGCGGCTTCGACCTTCTGTCCGAGATCATGACACGCGACGGGATGAAACGCTTTCGCGCCTATCTGGCCGAGCATCCCGCAATGACCGAGATCCAGAAGCGTCGCGTGATGGTCGCATTTCTCGACAAGTTCGCGCGCGAGGACATGATCGAAGAAGAGCTTGATCTGCCCGGCTGGACCGATGACCTCGTGGATACTCTGAGTGAAGCCTATGATGAGGATGTGTATGAAATCGCACGCATCCCCGGGGTGAATTTCATCGCCCCCTGAACCCGGTCGGCACGCACTGCGCCTCACCGCATCCCGAGTGCTTCCTTATACATATCCAAGACCGCCTCTTCCTCCGCGATGTCATCGGCATCCCGCTTGCGCAGCGCGATCACCTTGCGCATGACCTTGGTGTCATAGCCACGTGCCTTGGCTTCCGCCATGACCTCTTTCTGTTGATCGGCTATGTCCTTTTTCTCGGCTTCCAGCCTCTCAAAGCGCTCGATGAACTGCCTCAATTCATTGGCCGTCACACGATATGTCGAATCTTGGTCACTTTGCACATTGTCACTATCGGTCATGCTCGGGCCTCCTTCGGTTGAGAGCGCACTGACTACCCCTCTCCCCTCACCCCCGCAAGAGGATATCGCACCGCAGCCTTGCGCTTTGCATCATGATCCGCTAGCCGCGTGCCGTCTCACTGCAAACGAAAGCGAAAGTGATGCTATTCCTGATCTGGGCTGGTGCTGGCGTTACACTCATCGGGCTGCTTGGCCTCGCATGGTGCATCGTCAGGGCCGCAGCCGCCAAACGCGAGAACCTCTCGGACGAGGCAATGCGCGCGCGCCTGGCCCGTCTCGTACCAATCAACCTGGCATCCCTTTTGCTCTCGGCCATTGGATTGATGATTGTTATCATTGGAATTTTCCTGGCTTAATCGCCGAACCTCGTGCCGTCCTTTATCCGGTCATCCAGAATTGGTGAAATCTGCCACAATCGCGGGTCAGACGCGCTGAACCTCTCCAACGCCTTTCTGACCCTGATAAGGCCCGCGTTTTCGGCCCATTTCATCGGTCCGCCAGACGAACGTGGCATGCCCAACCCATGGATCGCGGCCAGATCCACCTCCGCGGCACGCCCGATTACGCCACCCTCCATCAATTCGAGCCCCACACTCACCAAGGCCAGCAATATGCGTTGACGGATTTCCTCCGCAACGGGCCCCTGTCTGTCAGCCTCAACGTCGCGCCAGCGTGCAACAAGTGCATCCGCCTCCGGGTCTGCTCTCGGGTTTTGACCATTGTCGTCATAGCGGTAATATCCCCGACCGTTCGCAATACCGTCGCGACCGACGGCAAGAAGCGCACTGTTCAGCGAATTCTCGCGCTCATGCCCGTTGATCGCAGCCAATCTGGCCGATTGAGTTCCAAGCCCTTCACGATCCATCATCGCAAATGGTCCCGCCCGCCATCCAAGGGCCCTGTCGACCTCCAATGGCGAGGCACCTTGCAACACGCACCACTCTGCCGCCGCAAAGAACCGGGACACCAATGTCTGCAAAAGACACCCGTTCCGGGGGGCCACATGCAACACGACCTTGCGCATCGCACGGGCCAAGGCTTCACTCCGGATCACGGCCTCTGCCGAAACCGCGTCCGGCACGACAAGCTCAACCAGCCTGGCCAACTGCGGGGGTGGCTGAAACGCGCCACCGAGCACACGCCCGCCAAACAGGTGCGCCATGGCCCCGCCCCGCAACGCGACATTCGACCCAAGCAGAACCGGAATCTCAGGACCGGTTGCCGACGTAAGAAGATCGGCGACATCTCCCATCGCCGATAGAGGAAAACCTCCGGCTTCGATGACAATCTCGCCGCTGCCGATCACCTCCTCCAGCCGTCCGCCGGACAGCCGGGACAGCCGCGCTTGCGCGTGCTCGGCACTCGTATGGCCAGCCGCGACCTCTTGTGTGTTGACCTTCTCGATCTCCTTCACAAGCCGCCCGGCACCGCCTTCTGCGCGTTCGGCCAAATGAACGCGGGCACCGGCATCAAGGCACGCAATCGCCACCCCCCGCGCCATCCGGCTGTCCCCGAACACCACCACGTCCTTGGGCGCAGGATGCCGGGCTGTCAGAAAAAATGCCTCCGCCTGCGCCACATGGACAAGTGCGGCGGCCCTGGAACTTTCTCGCAACACATGAAACGACGACGTTTCAAAAGCTTGCCCTGCCTCCATTGTCAGCAGTTGCGCAGCCTCAACGCAGTCGACAATCGCCTTGGCCTCGGCAGACAAAACCCCCTTGCGTGCGCCCGCGACCGCCCGTTGATATTGGATCGGGTCTGATAACCCGGCCGCCTCGGCTTCACTCCGCCGGTTATTCGCCCGGGACTGAACCGCAAGGTCACGCGCCAGCCCGATCGCCGCATCCATCAGGTTGTCACCGACAAGCCGCTCGAAAAGAGGCGCGACATCCACATGTTCGGCGGGCACAAGGCGTCCCGACAGCATAAGCTCGATCGCAGGCCCAGCCCCCAGAATCCGCGAAAGCCTCTGGGTTGCGCCTGCAAAAGGGCACAAACCCCACTCGATTTCCTTGAACCCGATCCTCGTGCCAACCTGCGCAACGCGCGCATGTGTGGACAATGCCAACGACAGCGCGCCGCCACACACGGCCCCCTGCATCACCGCAACAACCGGCAGGTCAGAACAGGCAACACGAGAGCACAATTTGCCGAGGCTTTCGACCGTCACATCGCTCAGAATCTCGGACAGCGGCGGACCATCGGGAAATCCATCGCCCTCCCCCGCAATCACAACGGCCAGAACCCCCTCCGCTTGCGCCCGGCAAAGCGCCGCGCCGATTGAGTCAATCACCTGCCCGCTCAAATGACCGGGGTCCTGATTGACGCTCAAGATAGCAATTCCGTCTTTTGTTTTATATGACAGGCCTTGCGCCACTGACGGCTCTTCCCAATACACGTCTCGTGACAGAGTTTTGGGCAGTCTTTGCCTCCGCGCAAGTTCCGAGTTTCGCATTACCCGTTTTCACACCGGCATGTTGTCAAACTGCGCCTCGATCGCAGCGTCCATCAGTGCTTTTTCAAGGTGTATCACACGCTCCGGCGGTTCCAGCCCTGCCTTCAGCATACACTCAACCAGATTATGCAAATCCTTTTGCACCAGACGGTACTTCTCATCCGGAAGGTTCTCGATGCGCCTTTCCAGCGCTTCGAGTGCTTGGTTTAACGTGTCTTGCTGCATCATGGTTCACGTCCTTTCGTTCGACCATGTTCCGCACCTCGATCAGCATCACAAAGACGCGGCGCAGGTTTTGCAAAACGGCGTGTATGGCAACACGTCCAGCCGGGCCTCAGGTATCTGCTCGCCACATTTGGTGCAGATCCCGTATTCCCCGTCCCGAATCCGTTGGAGAGCAGCGCGGATACGCCTGATTTCTTCCTGACCCGCCAGCCCCAACCCCTCCAGAACTTCATCATCCTCGCGTTCGGTCGCCAGTTCTTCCCAGTCTTTCGACTGGTGCGCATCAAGTTCCTCTTCGATCTCATGCAATCGCTGGTCCAGTTCCGACAATCGTGTCAGCAACAGAGCCCGGTATTTCGCGTAGGATTTCATCTGGTCACGCCTCCCTTGTCCAAGGGGAAGAGTCGCACATTTCACTGCAAGAATCATTGACACAAATCAAAGGCACATCATCTGATCATCGGTTGAAACACATGCGAAAAAATACATATTAAAACCGAGGTCACGAGAAACAAGAAATCACCAGAGGAGTCCCCATGTCACCCGAAGTGAAAGCCTTTTTCGATGAAGCCACGAATACGATTTCCTACATTGTGCGCGACCCGAACGGATCGTCCTGCGCCATTATCGATTCAGTGCTGGACTTCGATTACGCCTCTGGTCGCACTGACACCGCGTCGGCCGACCGGATCATCAAGTGGGTCAAACAAGAGGGTCTGAGCGTTGAATGGTTGCTCGAAACGCATGTTCACGCCGATCACCTTTCTGCCGCCCCCTATATCCAGCAGGCGTTGGGCGGCAAGATTGGAATAGGCGACCGGATCAAGGTCGTTCAGGAAACGTTTGGCAAGGTTTTCAACGAAGGCACCGAGTTCGAGCGGGACGGCTCTCAATTCGATCAGCTCTTTGCAGAAGGCGACAGTTTCATGATCGGTCAACTGCGCGGGGACGTGTTGCATACACCCGGTCACACGCCGGCTTGCCTGACCTATGTGATTGGTGATGCGGCCTTTGTTGGCGATACGCTCTTCATGCCCGATTTCGGCACGGCGCGGTGCGATTTTCCCGGCGGCTCCTCGCGAATGCTCTATGACTCGGTGCAGAAAATCCTGGCGTTGCCAGACGCGACCCGCATTTTCGTAGGGCACGACTACAAGGCGCCGGGTCGTGAAGAATATGCATGGGAAACAACGGTTGGAGAGCAGAAAACCCGGAACATTCATGTCGGCGATGGGAAATCCAGGGATGAGTTCGTGAAAATGCGCGACGAACGCGATGCATCCTTGCCCATGCCGAAACTTATCATCCCGTCACTTCAGGTGAACATGCGCGCGGGCCACATGCCCAAACCCGATGACAAGGGCGACGTGTTCCTGAAAGTTCCGGTGAACAAGCTCTGAAATGCTGCCAAAGGCCGATGCCAGGTGCTGGACAGAGGCTCAGCAGCTGCATAAAAGACAAACCATGGATATTCGCACCCTGACCCCCCGATACTCGGTGAGCCCGCAAATCTCAGCATCCGATGCCGCCGCAATCGCCGCGGCGGGTTTTACGACTGTGATCTGCAATCGTCCGGATGAAGAGGTTCCCAAGGATCAACAGGCCGAGGCCATTGGCGCGGCAATACGTGCCGCCGGTCTCGAGTTCCATGTGCTTCCCGTCGGCCATCAAGGGATGACAGGCGAATTGGTCACGACCCAACGTGACCTGGTCGAGTCATCCGCTGGGCCGGTGCTCGCCTACTGCAATTCAGGCACGCGCTCGACCTTCGTTTGGGCCCTTGGTCAGGCAGGCAATATGCCAGCCGACGAGATCATGAAGACGGCGGCCAATGCAGGCTACAACGTCAACCAGCTTGCACCCTATCTCGGGTAAGGCATTTCCTCTTCCTCGCATCCCAGCATTCAAACCCGGACGGCTCTTGCTCCGAGTCACGACAGTTCAGGCAGATCGCTGAGATCGGGCAGATCTGACAGATGATCTTCGATTTCAAGCGATGCGCGGGACTGTTCAAGCGGCCTGACACCATCGCGTTCTGGCACTTGCGGGGAGGTTGCCTGGGCATCCGGAAAATTCACCACTGGCCCGCCCTGCGCAGCAATATCAGCCGACAGGGCAGGCTCAGCATCATGTGAAGTGACCAGATCCTGCCTCTGAGTTCCAGTTGACCGAGACGGATTTTCGCCACCGGTTTCCGTCATATTCAGGCGAACCGCCCGAAAGCCGTTTTTCTGACCCAACTGGAAAGAACCCGGAAGACGTTCCGATCCAGCGTGCAATTGTGCCCTGGAAAGCGCGGCTTCCGGAATCTCCAGAACATCATCCACCGCGAGAGCCTCGATCGCAGACAAAGGCATCTCGTGCTTCCACAATACCGCATCCAGACGGACCTCTGCCTCCATCAGGACACCTTGTCTCACCAGCTTGGCACACTGCTCGCCATCTGCATGATCGGTATCGGGTCTTGCTTTGCCACCACCGGTTTCCTTGATCGCGGAGCGCGCTGCCACAGGAAGCGCCAGGACCATCTCGCCCTGTTTGGCACCGTCACCCAAAACGATGTCGAGTCGGAAGAAGTGGAATTCCTGCGCTTCCAGCAGCAGCCCCAGCATCCGGGCGCTTTCCATTCGCGCACCGAACCGAAACCCTGCGATCCGGATATCGCCACCCTGCTTGGCAAGCTCGTCACTCATCACAGACAAAGCCTGATCGATCAAAGGTGCAAAAAGCGCCGCGTCGGTCTGGGTTGGCGAGCGTGCCTCGCTGGACCGCGACGAGACCCGGCCCAAGGTCTGGCTTTCGACAAGAGCGCCCAATACCGGCATATCGACGGCCGACACGCCCATCGCACCATCCGGTCCATCCAGCACCGTAATAAGCCACCCATCATTGATTTGCTCGAGAACCATGTCCTGCGTGACACGGGAAACCTGCACGCCGGTCACCACCAAGGGCAAGTCGAACAGTTTTTCGGCCGCGCGCGCAAGCGCAAGCCGCACCGCACGCGCCGGAGTCATGATCCGGGCCTCATAGCCACTACGCCCGACCTTGGCCTTTCGCCGCAATACTCTATGTGCGTCGCTTGCGATCATCTCCTCCGCCGCCATATGTTGCGGTATCTGGCATCATCCTAGGATTGTTTGAGTTACCAATCTGTTATCGAATGTCTGTAAAATGAAAGGAGCGGTCGCGCGTTCACGCACTTGTGGTCAATGCCTCACCCGGCAGGCTGACGCGGAACGCACCCCCACCCTGCCCCGGCAAATAGGTGATGCGCCCCCCGAGACGCACCATGATCTCACGGCAAATGGCAAGCCCCAGCCCCGCGCCACCAGCGCCCTGATCGCTGACACGAGCGAATTTCTCGAAGACCATTTCCTGCCTGTCATGTGGAATTCCAGAACCGTTATCGACAAAGTCCACATCAATCCCCCCGGCTTGCCCGGGTTTGACGAGAATACGCAGTTCGGGTTGAGAGGCATCGCAATATTTCTGCGCATTCGCGATCAGGTTGATAAAGACCTGGGCCAGACGATCGAGATCGGTCCATAGGCCTATATGCTCATTCTCGCGATTGCGCTGAACTGGCAGTGCCTTTCCCCCTCCCGCCGCCGCCATGGCATGGTCCAGGATGTCTTTGAGTGTCCCACGTCGCATGTTCATGTTGACCTGCCCGCTCTCCAGAACGCTCAAATCCAGAAGATCATCCAGCAGGCGGGTCAGTCGCACCGCCTCATCATGAATGATTGACGCATACTTGGCTTTTTCAGCAGATCTCAGGCCATCCGTATCGCGCAGGATTTCGGAAAAGGCGCGTATCGAGGTCATCGGCGTTCGAAGTTCGTGACTGATCTGGCTGAGGAAGGCGTCTTTCTGAACCGACAACGCGGTCAACTTCTCATTGGCTTCACGCAATTGCCGCGCCGTGCGCGTCAGTTCTTCCGATTTGATCTCGAGCTGGCTGGAATACTCCATCATCTGTGCCGTTTCATCCGCGACAGCCATGAGATCCTTCACCGAAACACTGGCGCCCCCAACGATCTGTCCCACCATGGCATGCGCTGTCGCGGCACCCACAGACCCGGAAAGTTCGCGCTCCAGTTCATTCAGAAAATCCGGCACCGGCTCGGGAAGATACCCGACAAGGCCCTGTTTGCTCGCCGCGCGCCGAAAAAGAGCCTGCGCTTCGATCGGCCCGAGGATGCGCTGCGCCATGATCAGAAGATCTTCACTCTGCGCCACGCCACCCGACCAGCTTTGCGGACGCGCCGAATGCAGAAAAACATCGACGAACTGCGCCCCCTGCAAACGTTCAAGCGGAGATGGAAAACTGCCCAGGGACACGGCCACGAAAACCAGAGTATTAAGCGACATGGACCAAAGGATCGCATGCACCAGCGGATCAAGCCCGTCGATTCCAAAAAGCGCATGTGGCCGCAACCATCCCAGCCCCCACGGCCCCGCTTCAAAGACTTGCGGGGACAGGATTTCGCCCGTGCCGAAACTGGGAAGAAGCATGCTCCACGTCCAGACCGCAAAGCCGGTAATCAGCCCCATGATTGCCCCGGTGCGGGTTGCACCCCGCCAAAACAACCCCCCCAACATCGCCGGAAGGAATTGCGCCACCCCCGCAAAGGAAACCAGTCCGATCGCGGCAAGTGCCGCACCACCGCCGGAAAACCGGTAATAGATGTATCCCATAAGCACCACGACTGCGATCGCAACCCGCCGCGAAAAAAGCACAAGGTTTCGCACATCACCCGACATCTTGGCCCCACCATAGGCGACGCGCAGCCAGATCGGCATGACGATATGGTTCGAAACCATTGTCGACAGCGCGATCGCGGCAACGATCACCATTGATGTCGCCGAACTGAAACCACCCAGGAAGGACAGCATCGCCAGACCGGTCTGGCCTTGCGACAAGGGAACCGTCAGAACGAAAAGATCAGGATTGGCGCCTTGCGGCAAACGCGCCAAACCGACCACCGCGATCGGCACGACGAACAAACTCATCAACATCAGGTAGGTGGGAAACGCCCATGACGCCAACCGCAGATGATCCTCGTTCTCGTTCTCAACCACCAGAACCTGAAACATGCGCGGCAAAGTCAAAAACGCAGCCGCCGAAAGAAAGATCAGCCCGGCCCAGCGCCCGCCCTGCATTTGCCAGCTGCCGATATCACTGGCGTCAATCTGTTCGAGCATGGCTCCGACCCCGCCGCTCATCCCCCAGACGACAAAGACACCAACGGCCAGAAGCGCGAACAGCTTAACCACGGCTTCAAGCGCGATGGCCATCACGACTCCATGGTGCCGCTCGTTGGCGTCGAGGTTGCGGGTCCCGAACAGGATCGTGAACAACGTCAGCCCAACCGCAACCCAGAGCGCCGTCCAGCGGCTGTTGCCGACACCGGCAATCTCGGTCGTGCCTGCAAACGCCGCAAAGGACAGGGTCACCGATTGAAGTTGCAAGGCGATATAGGGTGTGGTGCCGGCAACCGCCATGGTCGTGACCAGTATGGCCAGTATGGTCGATTTTCCGTAGCGGCTCGAAATCAGATCGGCAATCGACGTAACACGCTGTGCCCGCCCGACACGCACCATCTTGCGCAACACCCACCACCAGCCAACCATGATCAGCGTCGGCCCGATATAGATTGTCAGATATTCAAGCCCCGACCGCGCCGCATAACCAACCGCCCCGTAAAAGGTCCAGGCGGTACAATAGATCGACAGCGACAAAGTATAAACCACGGGCGAGCGCAGCCACTTGACCCGCCCCCGCAGCGCGGCCCGCTCGGCCATGAAAGCGACACCGAAAAGCAAGGCGACATAGGCAAGACACACGGCAACAAGAACATTGAGTGTCGCCATTGTCAGAACCTCATCGCCGGTCCATCCGCCTCGCCAGGCTCACCCGTGTCCGAGTTCCGCCGCCCAATCATCACGGCCATGATCCCCGCTGCAACCACGAGCAACAACCAGACGCCGAACACATATAGAACGGCATGGGACATCGGCGTCTCGCGCGCCCGTGCATTCCACAAGAGCGGCACCGCCCAGAGGCCGACACCCAGCAAGGGCAAAAGCCGCATGGCATCGACCAGTCGCCGCCGCCGATAGGTGGAGCGCTCAAGGAAAACAGAAACCTGCCCTCGCCCGGACTGTGCGCGATGTTCTGTCCCGCTCACGATCCCACCAGCGACCGGACGGCTTCGAGCACATCAGCGTTGGAAAACGGTTTGGTCATGAACTGGCTCGCGCCCATTTTTTCTGCCATGTCTCTGTCCTTGTTCTGACCGCGCGCTGTCAGCATCAGGACCGGCAGGTCATGCGTTTCCGGCTCTGCACGCAGGCCCCGAAGAATATCGTAACCGCTCGCGCCCGGAAGCATCACGTCCAGTATGACGACATCGGGCTTCTTTTCCGCGATCCTGGCCAAAGCAGTCTGACCGTTCGCATGCGTGTTCACTTCCCAGCCATCGCGTAAAAGGATAAAGCTGATGGCCTCGATGATATTCGGCTCATCCTCGATCAGAAGGACTGATTTGCCCATTCTCCGGTCTTCCTCCCCAAGGGCCATAATCATAAGCCCGCAGCCCAGTTATCACCAAACTGTCGGTCCAAGTCAAAACCCATCGGCAATGATGGATGGCTCCCGCCGGGCATGACACTCCATTCGCGGGCAGATACGGCAGTTCGCGCCGACCTGAACAACACCTCCCCGCCAAACCTCCCGCTCCTCTCCCGGCACTGGCAGGAACAGCATCTGCGCCTCGAAAATCGGGTCCGTGTTCACCGTCGCCGGGCCTTTTGGCAACGCCACCGCATACGCGTCGAACAGGCTCCCGCCCATCGGCACAGTCCCGCGGCCCTGTTGCTCCATGCGCATATGCAATGGCGCCATTGGTCGGGTCAAAGCCCGGTAGAGGGGCCAAAGCGGACAGGCCGCCGAGAACCTTGGCAACGGAAACCCGGGCAACGGTTTGCGAAAGACAAGCGTGCCAGACCCATCGCAGGCGACCAACCCGGCCTCCAATTCCGGCAAGGCCGCCAGCCTGCGCATGATCACCCCCTGATCCATCCCCAAATGCACGGCTATGCGAAAAGGGTCCGGGCCGAGCTCATCCACAACCGCACGAAGCTCTGCCAACGGCACCGCTTTTGCATCCACCGCGTATTGCCGCAACAATTTCAAGGCTTGTGAGACCGCGCTCCCCGACACCAATTCACTTGCGTCGTGCATGATCTCCTCGGGCGTCAGGCTTTCGTCCTCGAGGGCGGGGAAATGAAAGTCATGCGCAACAAAGAATGCCTCGATTTCCTCCTGCGGCGATTGCACATCGCGTCTCGCATCGCTCGCACCGTCGAGATACGTAACCAAAGCCTGTGCCCCTTCGGCCAGCCGCGTGGCATCCTCGTTGATGTTGCGGTGGAACCGGTCGCGCCACTCCGGCTCGATTTCCCGGGTCTCGGCCAGGATCGAGGCGGTCGAGCGAACGGCGGAAATCGTATCGAGCACCTCGTGCAACGTCGCAGCCAGATGCGGATCATGGGTCAACCGATCGGTGAGCGTTTCGACCGCCCGTCCAAGTGCGGCGATTTGACGACGCTGCGCCACCACCAACCGCGCCCAACCGGGATAATGCCCGGCGAAACTCTCGGCCTGCTCGATCTCGACACCTTGCTCTCCGGCTTCCGCCACGGCTTCGCGCAGCAAGGCGATGAGAACGGATTCCGCCCCTTCGGCCAACAATGAAGGCTCGACATTCAAAACCGCGGCGATGTCGTTCAGCAACTTGCCGCCGATTCTGCGACGGTTGTGTTCGATAAGGTTCAGATAGGACGGTGATATCCCGACCCGTTCTGCCAGATGCGATTGCCTGATCCCCTGAAGAATGCGCCGTTCGCGAATGCGCGTTCCTGTGAGTGATGACCTTGGCATCGGGATTCTCGTTCCATTTCAATGCGTTTCTGCTCTGCAACGTGAAATTATTTACAAATTTCACCCCATATGTGTTCATACTTTTACAAAAAAATCATTTCCTGCCAAGGGTCTGTTGCGAAATTTTCCGATTCCTTACGATAATGTCTTTGCACGAAAGTGTCCGTGGGGAGACGCAAGAGGAGGCTCTCCCCATTTCAATCGAACCGGGAGGAATTCATGACTAGAACCAATTTCACGCGCCGTGGCGTGCTTAGAACAGGTGCCGTTGCTGGTGCCGGTGTCGCGCTGCCCACGATCTTCACCGCAAGCTCGGCCGCCGCATATACCAACGAACCCACCGGCGGAACCGTCACGCTGGGCTTCAACGTCCCGCAAACCGGCCCCTATGCCGACGAAGGCGCGGACGAGTTGCGCGCCTATGAACTTGCCGTCGAGCATCTCAATGGCGGAGGCGACGGCGGGTTGCTCAACACGTTCAGTTCCAAGGCCCTCAAGGGCAATGGCATCCTCGGCAAGAAGATCGAGTATGTCACCGGCGACACTCAAACCAAGTCCGACGCCGCCCGTGCCTCGGCCCGTTCCATGATCGAAAAGGACGGCGCCATCATGATCACCGGCGGCTCGTCCTCGGGCGTCGCCGTGGCGGTGCAGGATCTGTGCCAGTCGGCAGGCGTGATCTTCATGGCCGGCCTGACCCATTCCAACGACACCACCGGCAAGGACAAGAAGGCCAATGGCTTCCGCCATTTCTTCAACGCCTATATGTCGGGCGCGGCCCTCGCGCCGGTGCTGGCCGCTCAGTACGGCACCGACCGCAAAGCCTATCACCTGACCGCGGATTACACCTGGGGCTGGACGCAAGAGGAATCGATCGTCGCCGCAACCGAGGCGCTGGGTTGGGAAACCGTCAACACCGTGCTGACCCCGCTCGCCGCGACCGACTTCTCATCCTACATCGCCCCGGTGTTGAACTCCGGTGCCGACGTTCTGGTTCTCAACCACTACGGCGGCAACATGGTCAACTCGCTGACCAATGCGGTTCAATTCGGCCTGCGCGAAAAGATCATCAACAACAAGAACTTCGAGATCGTTGTTCCGCTCTATTCGCGCTTGATGGCCCGTGGCGCCGGCGAAAACGTCAAGGGCATCCTTGGCTCGACCAACTGGCACTGGTCGTTGCAGGATGAAGCCTCCAAGGCCTTCGTGAAATCCTTCGGCACCAAGTACGGCTTCCCGCCCAGCCAGGCAGCACAGACCTGCTATGCCCAGACGCTGCTCTATGCCGATGCCTGCGAACGGGCCGGCACATTCAACCCCTGTGGTATCGCCGAGGCGCTCGAAGGGTTTGAATTCGACGGTCTGGGCAACGGCCCGACGCTCTATCGGGCCGAAGACCACCAATGCTTCAAGGACGTGCTCGTGGTGCGCGGCAAGGAAAACCCGACCAGCGAGTTCGACGTGCTCGAAGTCGTCGAGGTCACACCTCGCGCGCAGGTCGAATATGCTCACGACCACCCGATGTTCGCGGGTGGTAATCTGGGCAGTTGCAACCCCGGCGCCTGATCCAAGACATGATTGCGGGGCGATTTCGGGTCGCCCCGCATTCCAACCACGGACGGTGCGCGTCGCTCCATGCGCCCGTCCGATCCTGCAAAGGTGGGGAAAATGGACGCAATAATTCTGCAAATCCTGAACGGGCTTGATAAGGGTTCAGCCTACGCGCTGATCGCGCTGGGGCTGACACTCATTTTCGGCACACTCGGCGTGGTCAACTTCGCCCATGGCGCCCTTTTCATGATCGGTGCTTTCTGCGCGGTCACCCTGTCACGGATCTTGACCCTGAGCTTCGAAACCGTCGATCCGACACAAACCGATTTTCTCGGTCAGCCCCTCAAGGTCAAGACGACCTATATCGAAGCGTGGTTCGGCCCCGAATTCGGCGGGGCGATGATCGACTGGGCCGTGCCGCTGGCCATTCTCTTTGCCATCCCCATCATGATCGCGGTCGGTTTCATCATGGAACGCGGCCTGATCAAGCATTTCTACAAGCGTCCGCATGCCGATCAGATCCTCGTGACCTTCGGTCTCGCCATCGTGCTTCAGGAAATCATCAAGGCATTCTACGGTGCCAACCCGATCCCGACCCCGGCCCCGGCCGCCTTCAAGGGCAGTTTCGATTTTGGCGTGCTTCTGGGGTTTGAAGCGAACGCAATCATCTATCCCTACTGGCGGCTGGTCTATTTCGCCTTTGCCGCGATCATTATCGGCGGGGTCTTCGCCTTTCTGCAATTCACCACCTTCGGGATGGTGGTCCGCGCCGGCATGGCTGATCGTGAAACCGTCGGCATCCTTGGCATCAATATCGACAAACGCTTCACCATCATGTTCGGCCTCGCGGCTGCCGTGGCCGGTCTGGCGGGCGTGATGTATGCCCCGATCAACTCACCCAATTACCACATGGGCATGGATTTCCTCGTGCTTTCCTTCGTGGTGGTCGTGGTCGGTGGCATGGGCTCGCTGCCCGGCGCGGTTGCCGCGGGCTTCCTGCTCGGCATTCTTGAAAGCTTCGCCTCGATGAACCAGGTGAAATCGATATTCCCCGGCATCGACCAGATCATCATATATCTCGTTGCCATCATCATTCTGCTCACCCGGCCGAGGGGCCTGTTGGGCAGAAAAGGCGTGATGGAGGATTAAGTCATGCTCGGATTAAACAACAAAGACACCCTGCTGCTCATCATCGTGGCCGCGATCACGCTGCTTGCGCCCTTCATCCTCAACCCCTTCCCGACGCAAAGCGCCATGGCGCAGTTCAACGCGGGCTATCCCGATCTGATGCAGCGCTTCGTCATCTTCGGGATCTTTGCCATCGGGTTCAACATCCTGTTCGGTCTGACCGGCTATCTCTCCTTTGGTCATGCGGCCTTTCTCGGGGTCGGGTCTTACTCGGCCGTCTGGATGTTCAAGCTGCTGTCGATGAACGTGATCCCGGCCATCCTGCTCGCGATGCTCATTTCGGGCCTCTTCGCGGTGCTGATCGGCTTCGTGTCGCTGCGTCGCTCGGGGATCTATTTCTCGATCCTGACCCTCGCCTTCGCACAGATGAGCTTCAACCTTGCCTACTCCGTGCTGACCCCCATCACCAACGGCGAAACCGGGCTTCAGCTCACGTTGAACGACCCGCGCATCCTCGGTCAGGTGACCACCGCCGAAGGCTCGATCCCCGTGACCAGCCTGTTCGGGCTGGAAATGCGCTCGACCTACGAGATGATCTTCGGACCCTGGTCATTCCAGTTCAATGCCGGGTATTACCTCTGCGCCATCATCATGCTGCTCAGCTTTTACATCGCGATCCGGATCTTCCGGTCGCCCTTCGGCATGATGCTGCGCGCGATCAAGTCAAACCAGACAAGGATGAGCTATACCGGCCTCAATCCCCGGCCCTACACGCTTGCCGCTTTCGTGATTTCGGGCATGTATGCCGGTCTGGCCGGTGGTCTCATGGCCTCGATGGACCCGCTTGCCGGGGCTGAACGAATGCAATGGACGGCAAGCGGAGAGGTGGTCCTGATGACCATTCTGGGCGGTGCCGGCACGTTGATCGGTCCGATTCTGGGCGCGGGCTTCATCAAGTATTTCGAGAACATCTTCTCGAAAATCAACGACAACATCCTGCATAGCTGGTTCGCCTTCATGCCCGACGGGTTCGAAAACGCCCTGGTCGCGATCGTCCATCCGTTTGTCGGCAAGGGCTGGCATCTGACACTGGGCATCCTCTTCATGCTCGTCGTGGTGTTCCTGCCCGGCGGCCTTGTCGAAGCTGGTCAGCGGGTCGCCAAACTCTTCCGCCGCCGCAAGTCGGAAAAGACATCCGACGAATCTGCTCAATCCAAACCAGCCGAATAAGGAGACGTTCCAATGGGCATTCTCGAAGTCAAGAACGTCAACAAGCGCTTCGGCGGGCTACAGGCTCTGGGCGATGTGAACCTGTCGATCCGGGAAAACAGCTGCCACGCGATCATCGGGCCCAACGGGGCGGGAAAATCCACGCTTCTGAACTGCCTCGTCGGCAAGTTGATCCCCGATACCGGTTCCGTCCTGTTCGATGGTCAGTCCGTGCTGGGGCGCACCCCCTACGAGATCAACCAGATGGGCATCTCCCGCGTGTTCCAGACCCCGGAAATCTTCGGTGATCTCTCGGTGCTGGAAAACATGATGATCCCGATCTTCGCCAGTCGCGACGGTTCCTTCCGAATGCATGCCATCGAAAACATGCACAACGAAAAGGCCGTCGTCGAACGCGCGAAACAGGTGCTCGACGAGATGAACATGCTCGACAAGCAGCATATGCACGCGGCCTCCATGTCGCGCGGCGACAAGAGACGGCTGGAAATCGGTATGTGCCTCAGTCAGAATCCCCGCCTCCTGCTGCTTGATGAACCGACCGCAGGTATGGCGCGGGCCGACACCAACAACACGATCGACCTGCTGAAACAGATCAAGGACGAACGTGACATCACCATCGCGATCATCGAACATGACATGCATGTGGTCTTTTCGCTCGCCGAACGGATCACCGTTCTGGCGCAGGGCACACCATTGGTCGAAGACGATCCCGAAAACATCAAGGGCCATCCCAAGGTGCGCGAAGCGTATCTTGGCGAAGCCGCTTAAGCGAGGGGACGAAGACATGAACGTCAAACCCGACTTTTCCAAGGGCCGCAACCTTGCCGAAACCGCCCCGGCCTTCCTGTCGGTCTGGGACATGCACTCCTACTACGGCGAGAGCTATATCGTGCAGGGCATTTCCTTCAACGTCCACGAGGGCGAAATCCTTGCCCTTCTGGGCCGCAACGGCGCAGGCAAGACGACGACGCTCCGCTCGATCGCACGGGTGAGCAGCCCGCAGGTAACGCATGGCGAAATCTGGCTCGATCACCAGCCATTGCACAACATGTCAAGCTATCAGGCCGCACAGGCCGGCATCGGCCTGGTGCCCGAAGACCGCCGTATCATCTCGGGCCTCACGGTCGAGGAAAACCTGCAACTCGCACAGATCGCACCGCCGATCGGCTGGTCACTCGACCGTCTTTACGAATTGTTCCCGCGGCTGGCCGAACGGCGCAAGCAGGACGGCGTGACGCTTTCGGGGGGCGAACAGCAAATGCTGGCCGTGGCCCGGGCGCTGGCCCGCGACATCAAGGTGCTCTTGCTTGACGAACCCTATGAGGGTCTCGCCCCGGTCATCGTGGACGAAATCGAGAAAACCTTGCGTATCATCAAGGAGCAGGGCATCACCACGGTGATCGTCGAACAGAACGCCGTGCGCGCGCTGGAACTGGCCGACCGCGCGGTGATTCTCGACACCGGGTCCATCGTTTTCGACGCCTCCGCAAGCGAAGTGCTTGAAAATGAGAGCCTGCGGACCGAGTATCTGGCCATCTGAGCCTGAACGCCCGCCTTTCGATCCATTTGCGAAGGCGGGCAGAAATCCATATCGAAGACCAGACAACAAGGCCCGTCATGACCGAGATCAAGACCTATCCGCCCGCCCCCGACTTCGTGAAGAATGCGCATATCGACGCGGCGACATACCAATCCATGTATGAGGCGTCGATCAACGACCCCGAAGGTTTCTGGTCGCAGCAGGCCGAGCGCCTGACCTGGGACAAGGCGCCGACGAAGATCAAGAATACCACCTTCTCCCACCCCGACGTCTCGATCAAATGGTTCGAAGACGGCGAATTGAACGTCGCCGCCAACTGCGTGGACCGCCATCTTGCCACACGCCCCGATCAGACCGCGATCATCTGGGAAAGTGACGACCCGTCGGTTTCCAGGCATATCACCTATCTCGAACTCAGCGAGCAGGTGAACAAGCTGGCCAATGTCTACAAATCACTCGGCATCGGCAAAGGCGACCGAATCGTCCTTTACATGCCGATGATTCCCGAAGCCGCCTATGCCATGCTCGCCTGTGCCCGCATCGGGGCTGTGCACTCCATCGTCTTCGCCGGCTTCAGCCCCGAGGCGCTGGCCGCCCGGGTCGGCGGCTGCGAGGCATCGCTCATCGTGACAGCGGATGAAGCACCGCGCGGCGGGCGCAGTACACCCCTCAAGACCAATGTCGACAAGGCGCTCGCCATCTGTGGCGACGTCAAGACACTCGTGGTGGAACGCACCGGCGCCGATGTGAACATGGTCGAAGGACGCGATCATGCCTATCATACCCTCATGGCCCATGCCTCGACCGACTGCCCGGCCGAACCGATGAATGCCGAAGATCCGCTCTTCATCCTCTACACCTCCGGCTCCACCGGCGCGCCCAAGGGTGTGCTGCACAGTTCGGGCGGCTACCTGCTCTGGGCGGCGATGACCCATGAGATCGTGTTCGACTATCACGAAGGCGATATCTTCTGGTGCACCGCCGATGTGGGCTGGGTCACGGGTCACAGCTACATCATCTATGGCCCGCTCGCCAACGGCGCCACCACGCTCATGTTCGAAGGCGTGCCGACATGGCCGGATGTGGGCCGGTTCTGGGCGGTCTGCGAAAAGCACAAGGTCAACCAGTTCTATACCGCCCCCACCGCCATTCGTGCGCTCATGGCGCATGGCAAGGAACCGGTCGAGAAGCATGACCTTTCCTCGCTCAAGGTGCTGGGCACCGTGGGTGAACCGATCAACCCCGAAGCGTGGAACTGGTATAACGAGACTGTCGGCAAGGGCACCCGCCCCATCGTCGATACATGGTGGCAGACCGAAACCGGCGGGCACCTTCTCACGCCGATTCCCGGCGCGATCCCGACCAAACCGGGCTCGGCCACGCTGCCCTTCTTCGGTGTCCAGCCGGTGATCCTCGACCCGGCCACCGGCGAGGAAGTCACCACCACCGAGGCAGAGGGCGTGCTGTGCATGAAAGACAGCTGGCCCGGCCAGATGCGCAGCGTCTATGGCGATCACGACCGCTTCGTGAAAACCTATTTCTCGGACTACAAGGGCTATTACTTCTCAGGTGATGGCTGCCGCCGCGATGCCGATGGCTATTACTGGATCACCGGCCGCGTTGATGACGTGATCAATGTCTCGGGCCACCGCATGGGCACCGCCGAGGTCGAATCCGCCCTCGTCGCCCACCCCGCCGTGTCCGAGGCCGCGGTTGTCGGTTTTCCCCACGATATCAAGGGGCAAGGCATCTATTGCTACGTCACCCTGATGGACGGTGAGGAATATACCGACGAGCTGCGCAAGGAGTTGCGCGACTGGGTGCGCAAGGAGATCGGCCCCATCGCTTCGCCCGATCACATCCAATGGGCGCCGGGACTGCCGAAAACCCGCTCGGGCAAGATCATGCGCCGCATCCTGCGCAAGATCGCCGAGAACGACTACGGCGCGCTTGGCGATACATCGACGCTTGCCGATCCCTCCGTGGTCGAGGATCTGATCGACAACCGGATGAACAAGTAGGCGATTGCGCAGGCCCAAATAGGTTCCCCTGCCCCGCGCGGGCAGGGGCCACCCTGACCGGCAATCTTCCGCCGACTGCAACCGCGCACCACGGGCGACCCTGTCCTTTGCCGACACATGGCATAAGGTGGCGGCAACGGCGGCGCTACAATGCCGCCAGACAATCGGAGGTTTCCATGAACAAGACCATTCTCACGCTCGCCCTCGTCAGCAGCATGACGCTTTCGGCCTGCATGCAGATGAGCGAATCGGACCGCCGCGATATCGGTGGCGCCACGGTCGGTGGCGCGATCGGGCTCATCACCGCCAAGGCGCTTGGCGCGAATAACAACTGGACCATCCTGTCCACGCTGGCCGGTTCCGCCGCCGGTGTCATGGTGGCCCGCAATCAGGCCACCGGCGAATGCGCCTATTCCAACGGCGACGGCACCTATCGCACAGGGCCTTGCCCGACCTGATCCGTCAATATTTCTTCGGATTTGAAACATACCACGCGGTTGTCTTAACCGCGTGGTAACTTTTTTCGGCCACCTTCAACCTCGGTGGGGGCTCCCTTTGAGAGGAGCCGCAAAATGTCTCCGATTGATCTGCTTGGAAACGGCAACGGCGCCCGCGCGCCCTCCATTCAACACCCGACCGTCGGCGCGCGCCCGGGCACGGCAAAAGCCGCCGCCATGCAGCCTTCCACCACCACTCACCCCGGTGCACCGGTCGAGACGACGCAGGCCGTTCTCCAACCCGGGGCTGCCACCAAACCCGCGATGAACCCCGGTCCTCGTCCCTCCTCCCGGGCAGGCAAGGCCGATTTCCCCGTGCCACCCATGACCGCGGTTCTGCTGCACGAGTTGCGCCTGCAAAAGGAACTCGCCGACGTTCAGGCCAGGAAGGACGCGCAACCCGGCACCTGATCGCCGCAGTATTGCGCCGCCCATCCCCCGCACAATGACCCCGCGATTGCCACCCCAACGCCCTCTACCGATCCGGTCACGAGGACCGTTTTTCCGTTCAAGTCAAATATCTAGCACCTCCTTCAGGCGCTCTCGCAACTCGATCTTGAGGACCTTGCCGTAATTGTTCTTGGGGAGTTCCGGCACCACGAAATAATCCTTCGGCCGCTTGAATCGCGCGATATTGTCAAGGCAATGCGCATCCAGCGCCCCCTGATCGAGTGCCACGCCGTCGCGCATCACCACAAAGGCCACCACATCCTCGCCCCACTCGGGGTGCGGGCGACCCACGACACCCGCCTCCTGCACATCGGGATGGGTCAGCAACACCTCTTCCACCTCGCGCGGATAGATGTTCGTGCCGCCCGAAATGATCATGTCCTTCGAGCGGTCATGCATCGTGATATAGCCATCCGCATCCATCACGCCCACATCCCCCGTCATCAGCCAGCCATTCACCAGCGTCCTGGCCGTCGCCGCGTCGTTCTGCCAATAACCCGGCATCACCGTATCGCCCCGCACCATGATCTCGCCCGCTTCCCCATGTGGCAGCACCTGCCCATCGGCATCACCGATCCGCACCTCCACCACCGATTGCGCCCGACCGACCGAGGCCAGCCGCGCGCGCCAACGCGGATGCGTCCGGTCGCTCACCTCGTCGCGCGACAGGGCCGAGATCGCCATCGGGCATTCCCCCTGCCCGTATATCTGCACGAAGATCGGCCCGAAATGGTCGACGGCCTCGACGATATCCGCCACATACATCGGCCCGCCGCCATAGACGATCGTGCGCAGCCCCTCACCCGCCTCGCCCGCAGCCTTCGCCGCCTGTGTCATTCGTTTGACCATAGTGGGCGCGGCGAACATGTGCACCCGTCCATGGTGGCGGGCGAGGTCGAAAATCTCGGCCTCGTCGAACCCGCCCGACGGTGGGCAGACATGGCGCGCGCCCACCATCACGTGCATGATGTTGTAAATCCCCGCCCCATGGCTCAGCGGTGCAGCGTAAAGCGCGGCATCCTCCGGGTGGACCTGATCCACATCAACGAAATAGCACAGCGCCATCTCGCGCAGCATCCGGTGGGTGATCATCACCCCCTTGGGCCGCCCCGTCGTCCCCGAGGTGTAAAACAGCCAGGCAAGATCATCCGCCCCGCGCTCCGCCGCGCGCGCCACCGGCGCACATTCCGCAACCTCGGCATAACCCCGCCCCGTCACGTCAACGATCCGCGCCGTCACACCGGCCTCCGCCAATGCCTCCGACAGACCCGGCGAGGCAAAGACCATGCCCGCACCGGCATTGTCGATGATCCACGCCGCCTCGCGCCCATGCAGCTTGGCATTGATCGGCACCGCCACCGCGCCCGCCATCCAGATGCCGTATTGCACGATCAGGTAATCCGGCAGGTTCTTCATGAAAATCGCCACCCGGCCCCCCGGCCCGATACCTTGCACAGAAAGCCACGCCGCAACCCGCGCCGCCCGGTCACGAAACCCGGCGTAATCCGCCACCACCTCACGCCCGAGGAAAAGCGCAGGCGCCTCTCCGCGCACCTGCGCAATCCGGTCCAGATAGATCGCGATATTCATTCCTGCACTCCCCTCTCCATCCTGCACATATCAAACCACCGCACCCCACCACCTGCAATCGCGTAAAACCACGTGCCCTTGGCAAGGCCCTGAAAAAGCGTCAATACGACGCCATGACCGATCCCGCGATTGCCTTCGATCATGCCCCCATCGGGCTTGCCGTTCTGGAAAACCGCGTGATCCGACGCTGCAGCCTGATGTTTGCCGCGCCCGCCTGCTGCAGAAATTCCATGCCCGCAAACTGGCCGAACTGATCGCCAAACTCTCGGGCATGCCGCTGTGATCGCGGATTTCCCCTGACATCGCCATGCCGAATGTCCCAGACTGGTGACGGCAGGACAAAACTCGGATCACGCTTTTCACCTTCCCGGCCTTGCCCTATAAGGCAACAGATGCATCAAGGCGCGGAACCTGCGCCCGAACCGTTCGAGGACATTGATGACGAGAAAACCCCAATCTACCGAAGCCGACGTGGCGTTCATTCAGGCGCTGGCGGAGTTGCTGAACGAAAACGACCTGACCGAACTCAGCGTCAAGCGCGACTATGGCGAAAACGACAGCCTGAACGTGCGCGTCAGCCGCCGCACTGAAACCGTGGCCTACACCGCGCCGCCCCCGGCCCCCAGCAGCGCCGCCGCACCGCAGGCCCCGGCGCCCGCGCCCGCCGAGCCTGCCCCCGCCACCGAAGACCTCGCCAGCCACCCCGGTGCGGTCACGTCGCCGATGGTCGGTACGATCTACCTTCAGGCCGAACCCGGTTCACCCCCCTTCGTTTCCATCGGGGCACAGGTCGCCGAGGGCGATACGCTCCTGATCGTCGAAGCCATGAAGACGATGAACCATATCCCGGCCCCGAAATCCGGCACCGTCAAGCGCATCCTCGTCGATGACGGCGACGCGGTCGAATACGGCTCGATCCTGATGATCATCGAATAAGGCCCCGACCATGATCGAGAAAATCCTTGTCGCCAACCGTGGTGAAATCGCGCTCCGGGTGATCCGTGCCGCCCGCGAGATGGGCATCAAATCCGTCGCGGTCCATTCCACCGCCGATGCCGATGCGATGCATGTGCGCATGGCCGACGAAACCGTCTGCATCGGCCCCGCGCCGTCTCCGCAAAGCTATCTCTCGATTCCCGCGATCATAGCCGCCTGCGAAGTCACCGGCGCGCAGGCGATTCACCCCGGTTATGGTTTTCTCTCCGAGAACGCCAATTTCGTTCAGGTGGTCGAGGATCACGACCTCATCTTCATCGGCCCCACCGCCGAGCATATCCGCGTGATGGGTGACAAGATCACTGCCAAGGAAACCATGCGAAACCTCGGCGTGCCCTGCGTGCCCGGTTCGGATGGCGGCGTGCCCGATCTCGAAACCGCCAAGCGGCTTGGCGAGGAAATCGGCTATCCGGTGATCATCAAGGCCACCGCCGGCGGCGGCGGCAAGGGGATGAAGGTGGCCAACTCGCCCGCCGAGATGGAACGCGCCTTCATGACCGCCCGCGCCGAGGGCAAGTCGAATTTCGGCAATGACGAGGTCTATATCGAGAAATACCTCCAGAAGCCCCGTCATATCGAGATCCAGGTCTTTGGCGACGGCAAGGGCAACGCCGTGCATCTGGGCGAACGTGACTGTTCGCTCCAGCGCCGCCACCAGAAGGTCTTTGAAGAGGCCCCCGGCCCTTCCATCAGCCAGGAAGAGCGCGACCGCATCGGCAAGGCCTGCGCCGATGCCGTGGCGGCGATCAACTATATCGGCGCCGGCACGATCGAATTCCTCTACGAGAATGGCGAATTCTATTTCATCGAGATGAACACCCGCCTGCAGGTCGAGCATCCGGTGACCGAAGCCATTTTCGGCGTCGACCTCGTGCGCGAACAGATCCGCGTCGCCGAAGGGCTGCCGATGTCCTTCACCCAGGACGAGTTGCAGATCAACGGCCACGCGATCGAGGTGCGCATCAACGCCGAGAAACTGCCCAATTTCGCCCCCTGCCCCGGTCGGATCACCCAGTATCACGCGCCGGGGGGCTTGGGTGTTCGGATGGATTCGGCGCTTTATGACGGTTATTCCATCCCGCCCTATTACGATTCGCTCATCGGCAAGCTGATCGTGCATGGCCGCGACCGGCGCGAAGCACTCGCGCGGCTCGACCGTGCCCTGGGCGAGTTGATCGTGGATGGCGTCGACACCACCGTGCCGCTGTTCAACGCCTTGCTGCAGGAACCCGACATCCTGACCGGCGATTACAACATTCACTGGCTGGAACGCTGGCTCGAAAGCAATCTGGGCGAGGGCTGACCAACCCCATGTCCCCCCAACCGGACATGACCATCACCCCCGAACTGCTGCTGCGAGGCTATTCCGTCGGCGTCTTTCCCATGGCCGAGCAACAGGACGATCCCGAGCTTTTCTGGGTCGACCCACGCCGCCGGGGCATCCTGCCGCTTGACGGGTTTCACCTGTCCCGTTCC
The DNA here is from genome assembly GCF_008369105.1 of Aquicoccus porphyridii. Taxonomy (GTDB): domain Bacteria; phylum Pseudomonadota; class Alphaproteobacteria; order Rhodobacterales; family Rhodobacteraceae; genus Aquicoccus; species Aquicoccus porphyridii. Next base: position 188,108 of record NZ_VINQ01000002.1, read on the forward strand.
CTCGCCCGGCGCATGCGGCGCGCCGATTACCGCGCCGCCATCGACACCGATTTCCCCGGTGTCGTGCAGGCCTGTGCCGACCGCCCGGAAACCTGGATCAACCAGACGCTCTTTGATCTCTACATGCAGCTCAACGCGATGGGCCGGGCGCATTCACTGGAAATTCGCGACGATGACGGCCTGCTCGGCGCGGTCTTCGGCGTCACGATAGGGGCCGCCTTTTTCGGTGAAAGCATGGTTTCGCCCCGCCGGGACGGCTCCAAAATCGCGCTCGCGCATCTGGTCGATCACCTCAACCGCGCCGGTTTCCAGCTCTTCGACACGCAGTTCATCACCCCGCATCTGGCCCGGCTCGGCGCCGTCGAGATATCGCGCGCCGCCTATCGACGGCAGCTGGAACAGGCGCTCCAACACCCGGGGCGTTTCATGGAAACCCCTTTGGAAACAGACCCTTATTCGGTGATACAGCGCAACACCCACACGTCGTAACGCGGGTGGTCCATCGCACTGAGCGCGGGCGAAGACGCGATCATCCAGCCGATGAAAACCGGGCTGTCGCGCCCCTCCTCCGTGACGGTCAGAAAGGCATAGGCATCACCGGCCGGGTTCCCGACCGGAAATCGGCATTCGCCCAGCGTCACCTTGATCCGCCCGATCTCAACCGCCTCGCGATTGGCAAGCTCGATATCCTCGACCATGCCGTTGATCTTGTCGAGGGTCCGGATCACAGCACCTTTGCCCGGGCTGACCTCCTCGGCCATCCCGGACAGCGGCAGGCCAAGAAGCATCAGAATCGCGACCAACCGCATCATTGGTCGTCTCCGCCCTCGCCGCCGCTCACGAACTTCAACAGCAGCGAAATCAGCGAAACCGCCCCTTGCGTGTCGAGCACTTCATCGCCCGGTTCATAATAGAACGGCGACCCGCCCGGAGAGATCTCAACGAAAGTCCCGCCCAACAACCCCTCGGACGAGATCACGACCGCGCTGTCATCCGGTATCTCGACGCCATTGGAGACGCTGAACGTCGTATCGGCACGATAGGTCTGCGGGTTGAGCGTGACCCCGGTCACGGTCCCGATCTTGACCCCGGCCAGCCGCACATCGGTCCCCACCGTTACCCCTTCGACCGATCGAAACGACGCGGTCAGCGGATATCCGTCGCCGCCGCGCGAAAAGCCCGTCGCCTGCCCCGCATAGACCACGAACCCGATCGCCACGGCCAAAACCGCGCCGCCGACCAAAACTTCGGTGGTGTTCTCCGCCATGTGACTGACCTACAATCCTGGGTTGCTACTCGGGCTGCCACGCCTCGTAATCGCGGCGTGGTTTCGGCATCGTCTTGCGGATCGAGCCGTCGGGCGCATAGGCCAGCATCGTACCGGTCAGGTTTTCCTGATGCGGCTTTTCCCACGCCTTGTGCGGCAGCGGCTCTTCGCTCGGGGCCTTCTCGAAGGTATGATGCAACCAACCGTGCCAATCCGCGCTGACCCGGCTGGCCTCGGCCTCTCCGTTAAAGATCACCCAGCGCCGCTTGCCATCACGCGAGCGGTAAAACACGTTACCCTGCGCGTCCTCACCCACTTTGACGCCCTTGCGCCAGGTATAGAACTGCGTGTTGAGCGTCGACCCGTGCCACCAGGTCACCGCACGAAGAAGGGTATTGAGAATGCCCATGGACGACTCCTGTTTGTCTCGCCCTCTGTATGACGAAAAGCGCAACCAAGGTCCAGTGGCACGCATGTCGCAATCGCCCCCCATCTGCAAAGCATCCCGTGCGGTATCTGGCCCGAATGGCCAATCCCGGCTAACCTCGTGCAAACAAGAAAAATGGCTGGGCAGATATGACAACCGCTTCCATCGCCGCGACCTGCAAGGGTGTTCGGGTTCCGCATTCTCCGTTTCTGACCGATACCCGCATCCGCCGGATCGACGAAGCCCGCTATGAAGGCGATGAAATCGCCGGCGCACTCGCCGTCGTGCAATCCGGCGACCGGGTGCTCGAAATGGGCGCGGGGCTGGGCATTGTCGGGGCCGTGACGGCGCTCAACGCCAAACCCGCCGCCATCCTGTCCTTCGAGGCCAACCCCGACCTCATCCCCCATGCCCGGGCACTCTATGCCGAGAACAAGCTCGATAATGTGATCGAACTGCGCAACGAGGTGGTGATAAGCGCGCCCAACCGCCCCGAGACCGTCACCTTCCATATCCAGAACTCGTTTCTCGGCTCGTCCTTGATCGCCAAGACCACGCGCAAGACCCGCCCGGTCGAGGTGCCGACAGCGGGTTTCGACGACCTGCGCGATGCGTTTCACCCCGATGTGTTGATCATGGATATCGAAGGCGGGGAACTCGACTTCCTCGAACATGCCGACCTGCACGGGATTCGCGCGGTGGTGATCGAGTTTCACCCCGATGTTTACGGCGTGCAGGGCGCCAAGGCCTGCAAGAACGCCCTGCGCCAGGCGGGCTTTGCCAAGAACCCCGATCTCTCGACCCGCTTTGTCTGGACCTGCACCCGCTCGCCCGAACAGGCGCGGCTTGCCTCCGGCCCGCCCCGCCCGTCCGGCGGCTGGTCCGAAAGCCTGCGCAGCGTCGACAAGGCCGTGATTCACCCGGCAGAAGACAGCGGGCTAAGCACCCCGTCGGGGGTGCAGGACGCAAACGGCCTCGACGTGGCCGAAGCCGCGCTCTGGCGCAACGCCCGCCGCATGAACCTTCCATTCGACCGCCCCACGGCACCGATCCCCGAACTACCGGGCACCTGGCTCTGGGGCGGCGTCATGTGGCGCTATTTCGCACATTTCATCGTCGAAAGCGTCGGGCGGCTCTGGGCACTGGACGCGCCGGAAATCGGCCGCCCCGAGGGCATTCTATTCATTCCACGCCGACCCTTGGTCGAGACCGAACTGGTCAATTTCCAAAGCGGGTTCTTTCGGGAAATGGGCATCGACCTGCCCATAAAAGTCCTGTCGGAACCGACGCGGGTCGAGCGTCTCATCGTGCCGGGTCAGGGCTTTGGCCTCGGCGATATCAGCGCCGGCACCGAACCGTTCCGGCGCTTTACGCATAACCGCTTTGGCGCGAATATCGCACCCGAGGGCGGGGACAGGCTCTATATCTCCCGTAGTCGCCTTGGCCCCAAACGCGGCGCCCTTCTCGGCGAGGACCGGATCGAACAGGCACTGGCGGCCCAAGGATACGAAATCTTCCATCCCGAACGCCATGACATCCCCACCCAGATCGCGCGCTACAAAGCCGCCCGGAAGATCATTGCCAGCGAAGGCTCGGCCCTGCATCTCTTCGCCTTTTGCGGCCGGTCCGATCAACAGGTCGCGGTGATCCCGCGCCGCCGCTCCGGCGCGACCCGACACATCCTCACCCATATCAAAAGCTTTACCGGGAGTGACCCCATCTTGCTCGATGTGCTGTGCCGCGTCTGGCAACCAGTCGCCACGCAGCGTGCGCGCCTTTCCGTGGGGGAACCGGATTTGCCGCTCCTCCACCGCGCCCTTGTCGACAACGGTTTCGTCACCGGCGGCCCATCCGGCTGGGAACCGCTGGACGAAGGAGAAATCCGCGCGAGCCTTGGCGGCGATTACACGCCCAGCGAGCTATCTCTCGCGACCGGATAAGACCTTTCAGACCCAAGGCCGGAGCAATGCGGCGTTCTGACCAACGCGGCCACGAATCCGGGGGCTGAAAACGCAGCCCCCGGACACATCCCTTCACTGAGGCGTCAGTTTGAGGATCGCGTTGTCCAGATCCGACGCGACATAGATTGCCCCGTCTTGCCCGACCGCGATGCCGGTTGGCGATCCCGGCGGCGGCGTGCCCGCCGCAGCGGGCAGCCCGAGCGGCAAATCCCCGGCCAGCACCTCGGTCGCGCCACTTGAGGGCTCGATGGCGATCACTTGCCGCTTGCCGACTTCCGCAACGATCAACCAACCATCGCCGCCCATCTCGATACCCTCCGGCCCGGCAAGCCCTTCGGCGATAACGGTTTTCTCGCCACTCTCAAGATCGACACGCGACACCGCCCCGGTTCCGGCCTCGGTCACATAGACACCGCCCTCGCCGTCCGCCACCATGCCGACCGGCAGGACCAGCCCCTGCACCACCGGCGCGCGGGTCTCGCCCTCGGGACCGCTCACCCGGGTCAACTGACCGGTTGCCAGTTCCAGCACCAGAAGCGTGCCGTCATCCTGCTCAACCGCATCATAAGGTGCCGCGAATCCATGCAGCATCCTGACGCTCTCGCCGCTTTGCGCGTCGATCACCTGAACCGTTCCGGTAAACCAGCTTGACAGGATCACATGCCGGTCATTGGCCCGCGCCGAGATCGGATATTCGATATGATCCGCATGCATCCGCGCCCGGTCCGTGATCTCGCCCGTTGCGGTATCCACGCTGCGATAGGCAAAGAGATCGGCGACATGGAGCGTATCGCCCACCATCGCCAGACCGCCGGGCATCGCCAATCGGCCCTTCACGATCTGGCGGGCATCACCTGTCGCAGGGTCGATCTCCTGCACGCCGTTATCGGCCATGTTCGACACGAAAACCCGGTCTTCACCGTCGATTGCCAGATTGTCGAGAGATGTGGAAAGCTGCGCCACCACCGTGCGATCACCCCCCTGCGGGTCCAGCCGCACCAACTCGCCCCGCGCCGTATCGACCACCCAGATATTGCCCTGGCTGTCGAGATTGACCGCGGCGGGCACCTTGAACCCCTCGGCCAGAACCTCGATTTCGCCCGAATCCACGTCGACGCGAACGACCTGCCCCTTGAACCAGAGCGGGCCATAAAGCTTGTCATCGGGGCCGAACTCGAACCCGTTCAAACCGCCCATCCCTTCGATGATCTTGCGCGGCGCGGCCTCACCCGCACGGTCGATCTCGTAAAGCGCGTCACCAAGGAACACTTGCGTCGCGTAAAGCCTGCCATCGGCGCGGAAATCAAGCGAGTTGATCCCCGGCAACCCCTCGGCCAGCCTTACCACCTCGCCACCCGGCGCGCGGGCAAAGACCTCACCGGTCAGGAACCCGGTCCAGGCCATCGTGCCATCATCGGCAAAGGCGATATCATCAGCCATGCCCGTCGGGGCATCAATCTCGACGCTGACATCGCCACTCCCGCGATCCACCCGATAGAGCGACTGCCCAACCACGCTGCCCGCGAAAAGCGCGCCGTCCGGGCCGATGCCCAGCCCGTGCACGCCGTGAAAATCCGATCCGGGCACAAGCGTTTCAACCTTGTAACCCTCGGCCTGCGCGCTGATCCCGTGCCCAAGCACGAACACGACAGCCGCAACAGCGCCGATCACTTTTCCCTTGATTGCCATTCTTTCCTCCCTGAACAGTCAATGCCGCCGGGGATCGCTCCCCGATCGGCAAAGGCTAGCACCCAACGGAATGCGAACGCATCAAAACGCCGCGTCACGCGATCCAGGGGTCAGGGTCGGATTGGCGCAAGGTCAGGGCGGTGTCACCCGGACGCGGCAGCTCAACTGGCCGCCGTGCCTTCCTTTTTCTGATCCGCATAGATGATCAGGGGCTTGGCCTCGGCATGCGCAACAGCCTCTTCGTTGACGACCACTTCCTCGACATTCTCCATGCCGGGAAGTTCGAACATCGTGTCGAGCAGGACTTCCTCCAGGATCGAGCGAAGCCCCCGTGCGCCGGTCTTGCGCGCAATCGCCCGCTTGGCAATCATCTTGAGCGCGTCGTCGGTAAAGGTCAGCTGCGCATCCTCAAGTTCGAAAAGCCGCTGATATTGCTTGACCAGCGCGTTCTTGGGTTGGGTCAGGATGGTGACAAGCGCATCCTCGTCAAGATCTTCCAACGTCGCGATCACCGGCAGGCGGCCCACGAATTCCGGGATCAAGCCGAACCGCAAAAGATCCTCGGGTTCGAGATCCTTGAACACCTCGCCGATATTGCGATCGTCATTGTCGCGCACATCCGCGCCAAACCCCATCGCGCTGCCCTTGCCGCGCTGCGCGATGATCTTGTCGAGCCCGGCAAAGGCCCCGCCGCAAATGAACAGGATATTGGTCGTGTCCACCTGCAGGAATTCCTGTTGCGGATGCTTGCGCCCGCCCTGCGGCGGCACGCTGGCCACGGTCCCTTCCATCAGCTTCAAAAGCGCCTGTTGCACGCCTTCGCCGCTCACGTCGCGGGTGATCGACGGGTTTTCCGATTTGCGCGTGATCTTGTCGACCTCGTCGATATAGACGATGCCGCGTTGCGCGCGCTCGACATTGTATTCGCTCGATTGCAACAGCTTGAGGATGATGTTCTCCACATCCTCGCCCACGTAACCGGCCTCGGTCAGCGTGGTCGCATCCGCCATGGTGAACGGCACATCGAGAATCCGCGCCAGCGTCTGCGCAAGGAGCGTCTTGCCACAGCCCGTCGGCCCGATCAGCAGGATGTTCGACTTCGACAGTTCCACTTCACTGGACTTGGCCGCATGGTTGAGCCGCTTGTAATGGTTGTGAACCGCGACCGACAGCACCCGCTTGGCCATGGCCTGACCGATCACGTAATCGTCGAGGATCTCGCAAATATCCCGCGGCGTCGGCACACCTTCGCTGGATTTCAGACCCGCACTCTTGGTTTCTTCGCGGATGATGTCCATGCAGAGTTCGACGCATTCATCACAGATGAACACCGTCGGTCCGGCAATCAGCTTGCGAACCTCGTGCTGGCTCTTGCCGCAAAAGCTGCAATAAAGCGTGTTCTTGCTGTCTCCGCTGCCAGAATTGTTCGCCATGATCGTCCTTTCGGGGCCGTCTCGATTCATTTTGGCCGGCGTCCGGCCCAAGGGTCTGCGTTACACCAAGTCTAGGGCAGAGACAAACCGGTCACAATGTCAAATTCGACCGTCTCCGCGGCTTGTGATGGCGCGCGACCCGCGGGCGCGGGCTCACGCCTCGTCGCCCGCCTTCACCCGGCTTTCCACGATCTCGTCGATCAGGCCCCATTCCTTGGCCTCGTCGGGGCTCATGAACTTGTCGCGTTCAAGCGCGGACTCCACCTCCTTGAGCTTGCGACCGGTATGCTTGACATAGATCTCGTTGAGACGCTTCTTGAGTTTCATCGTCTCTTCGGCATGGATCATGATATCGGTGGCCTGCCCTTGGTATCCGCCCGAGGGCTGGTGCACCATGATCCGGCTGTTGGGCAGCGAAAACCGCATCCCCGCCTCACCGGCCGTCAGCAACAGCGACCCCATCGAGGCCGCCTGCCCGATCACCAGCGTCGAAACCTTGGGCTTGATGTATTGCATCGTGTCATAAATCGACAGGCCGCTCGTCACGACACCACCGGGACTGTTGATATACATCGAAATCTCTTTCGAGGGGTTTTCCGCCTCGAGATGCAGCAACTGCGCCACGATCAGGCTCGACATGCCATCATGCACCGGCCCGCTCAGGAAAATGATCCGCTCCTTGAGCAGGCGCGAAAAGATGTCATAGGCCCGCTCGCCCCGGCTGGTCTGCTCGACCACCATCGGCACGAGGGTATTCATGTAAATCTCATACGGGTCTTTCATCTGATCCTGCCTGCTTTCGTCGTTTCGATGATTACGGAAAACTCCCTAACGGAGTCTTAGTCATGCGGCTCAGGGGCTGCAAGGGCAGCGGAAAAAAACACCCTGTCCCAACAGGCAACGGGGCGCGATCCACACCGCGCCCCGCCCTGCATCTTTCCTGGGAACCGCGAACAGGCCAACCGCGCGGAGCCGGCACCGCCGTTCTTTCTTGGCAAAAATACTCACAAGCCACCGCCCGCACCGCGCGCGGCCTTAACCATTGAACCAAGGGTTTCGCCGCTTCGCGGGCGGTGCACGCCCGACAGCCGGAAAACAGCCGGAGATCACCCCCCGATTTTTCGACGAAAAATCGTCTTAACCCGTCTGAGCGGTGCGGTTACGCATCTTAAACCAAATGCTCAGCCGAACATGTCCGCCGTGATCCCGGCATACCAGCCGATCGATTCCTCGTAGGTCTGCTTGCGCAGATCCGCATCCTCGCCGGTCTGGCTGATAAAGCTCGACACGCTGACGATCTTCTCGTCGGTCGCCTCGTAGGACGCTCCGACCTTCACCCCGTCATCCTCGTCGATAAGGCTCCAGCAGGTGTTCGAGAATTTCGCCGGGAACACGTTCGATCCCAGAAGCGCCCCACGCACCGCCATCGCCGCGACCTTGGCCTGGCTGTTGGCCGAGAAGCCCGATTTCGGCATGTCGCCCTGGTTGCTGGCGTCACCCAGCACATGGATATTCTCGTCGACGCGGCTTTGCATCGTGTGGCCGATGACCGGGGCCCAGTTGCCCTCGGTGATGCCCGCCATCTCGCAGATGCGCCCCGCCTTTTGCGCCGGGATGACGTTGCACACATCGACCTTTTCAACCACGCCGTCGATGTTTACCGTCATCGCGTCGGGGTCCACCTCGACCTTGTCACCGCCGAAATCCGGGCCGATCCGTTCGATCATGCCGGAATAGTGCTTTTGCCAGCCTTCCTCGAACAGCGCCTGTTTCGAGAATTTCGGCTTCGGGTCGACCAGCAGGATCTTGGCGGTCGGGTTCATCTCCGTGAGCAGATGCGCCACCATGCTGATCCGCTCATAGGGTCCGGGCGGACAGCGATAGGGGTTCGGCGGCGCGACCATCGCGAAACGTCCGCCCTCGGGCATCGCCTCGATCTGCGCCTTGAGAAGCTCGGTCTGCGACCCGGCCTTGTAGGCATGCGGCATCTTGTTCTGCGCGCTCACATCCCATCCCGGCACCGAGCCGTCAACGAAATCGATCCCGGGCGACAGGATCAGCCGGTCATAGGGCAGCACCGCCCCACCCGCCAACGTCACCGTCTTCGCCTCGCGATCCACGCCGGTGGCCCAGTCATGCACCACGTTGACCCCCGATTGCGCCAGCGTGCCATAGCTGTGCCCGATCGAACTCAGCTCGCGAAAGCCGCCGATATAGAGGTTCGAGAAAAAGCAGGTGTAATACATCCGCGTCGGTTCGATCAGGGTGACGTCGATCTCGCCCTTGCTGTCCTTGGCGATATAGCGCGCAGCGGTCGCGCCGCCCGCCCCGCCGCCGATCACGACGACCCGCGGCATTCCATGGCTCGAGGCCCGCACATTGGGGGCCGCAAGCGCCGCCGCCATGGCCGCCCCCGTGCCGATAAAGGCGCGTCTGTTCAATGTCATGGTCTTTCCTCCCGTTCGTCTGCACCCGTTTGCCCGGTGCGTCAGGCCACCCGGATCATTCCAGATCGCCAAAATATGCGGCCAATGCCGCGATCTCTTCATCCGACAGCCGCCCCGCCATCATCTGCATGACAGGGTGCGGACGAATCTGTCTCTTGTAGGCGTGCATCGCGATCACGAAGTCCTCTTCCGGCCAGCCGACAATCCCCGGGATTCCGTCATTTCGGCCGTCAACCTGGTGGCAGGTCGTGCATTCATTCGCCAAGTATGCCCCGAATTCCGGGTCACCGACAATGGCCAGCGTCTCGGGCGACAGCTCCACCTCGCGGGCACGGCCGGTGGGGGCAGCCTCGGGGATGTTCTGCGGATTGTCCGAAAACTGCCGCAGATAGGCCAGCACGTTGTCGCGGTCGGTCTTGTCCTCCAGCCCGTCGAAACTCATCCGCGTGTCACTGACCAGCGCCTTGGGATTCTCCAGGTAGGCATCGAGCAACTCAAGCGTCCAGACCATGCCCAGCGTGCCCTCGCGGACCAACCCCTTGGAATATCTGAACCCCTCGATCGAGCCCGCCTTGCGCCCGAAGATACCGTTGAGATGCGGCCCGATCCCGTTCTCCGCCCCGCGCCCGACCTCGTGACAGCCGACGCAAAGCTCATAAACCTCTTCGCCCGCCTCCGCGTCCCCGATCAGCGCGCCCTGCTGTTCGGCCATTACCGGCGCCGCAACGCCCAGCCCCGCCCAAAGCACCAGCGCCGCCCGAAATCTACCATACATCCGGATCAATTCCCTGCTCTCTCAGCCTTTCGAACTTGTCCTGCAAATGCCGCTGGAACGGCTGGTTGCGGAAATCCCCCGTCTCGACATATTCCAGCGCACTCAGGTAATGGAACGGCTTGAGATAGCCCGGAAGGCGGAACGTCTCGGCCGCGCGCAACGATCCGGCCCCGGCATTGTCACGGTGAAACAGGATCGTCGTCGGCGTGAAATTCACGAACCATTTTTCCGCCAACCGCCGCTCTTCCAGCGCCTGCCCGTCGAAACCCAGCACCTCGCGCGCGCCGAACATGTCAAGCTGGATAACGTCGTAATGCGCTTCGATGTAGTCGACGATCTCGGGACGCTGGAAATTGACGTGATGCAACTCGCGGCAATAGGGGCATCCGTTCTGCTCCCACAGCACCATGAGGTTGCGCCCGCTTTCGGCGGCCATCTGCAAATCGTCGCCCAGTTCGAGAAAGCTGTCGAGGAACCACGGCTGCTTGTGCAACCCGTCATCGCCCAGTTCGACAGGGGCTGCGGCCGGGTCATTGGTCCCGGCGGCCCAAAGGGGGCCTGCCGCAGCACCGGCCGCGGCGGATAGAAACAGATTGCGTCGTGTGAGCATGGCCTCTCCTCCCAGATAGCGCACTCACCAAACTATGCCACAACTCCACCTTGCGGCAAAACGGGGCCACCCTCGGGCGGCCCCGTCACCCGTCCCTATTCGGAAAAGGATTTGAGGTATTCGATCACCGCGGCGATTTCCTCGTCCTTGCGCAGGCCCGCAAAGGACATCTTGGTCCGCTTGATGTAATCGCGCGGTTTCCTGAGAAACTCCGCCATGTTGTCCTCGGTCCAGACCATGCCCTCATCGGCCATTTCAAGCAGTCCCTTGGAATACCTGAATCCGTCAACATGGCCGAACGGCGCGCCGATCACACCGTTGAGCACGGGGCCGACACGGTCCTTCGCGCCTTCGCCGACCTGGTGACAGGCCGCGCATTTCTTGAACACCCTTTCACCCTCGGCCACCAGCGCCATGTCGAGCGCCGGTTCGCCGCTCTCGGCGGGCGCGCTGGCCGCGGCCTCCTGCGTGGCGTCATCCTCGCCGGCCGACGCCGCGCCCTCTGACTCCGACACATCCATCCCCAGCCGCGCGGCACGCGCCTTGCGGGCATCCGCATCCTCGGGGGTCACGTCGATGATCGCCGCCCGCGCCGTGATCTCGACGCTGTCCTTGCAATCGCTCATGCAGATCTCGGGCTTGGCGAAGGCGACAAGCTCGCCATCGGCGCGGTCATCCATGAAGAAATTGTCCTCGTTGGGCAGGCGCACCTCAAGGAAATTCTCCTTCGAGAGAACGAAATCGTCCTCCACCAGGTAATTGAGATACATCAGGTAAGCGGTGATCGCGTAAACCTCGTCATTGCTCAGGCTTTGCGCATCGCCGAACGGCATCGCCCGGTGCACGTAATCCCAGACCGTCGACAGGTAGGGCCAGTAGGAACCGACGGTCTTGACCGGGCGATCATCGCTCAGCGACCCGTCGCCGCCCGCCAGAACCGGCCAGCGGCCCACCGCCTCGCCGAACACGCCATGACAGACCGAACATTTCTCGGTGTAGAGAACCTCGCCATCCATCACCGATCCCGACCCTTCGGGCAGGCCCTGCCCATCGGGGCGGATGTCGATATCCCACGCGGCGATCTCGTCAGGCGTCGCCGCGCGTCCAAGGCCCAGATTCTCGGCCATGGCCGGTGTCGCAAGCACCGACACCGCCACGGCTGAGGCGGTCAAGACATTAAGAAACTTCGACATTTTCCGCCTCCCCGTTCTTGTTGACATACCAGGTCTGGATACCGTTGTTGTGATAGATCGAATTGGTCCCGCGATAGTCGCGCAGCTCGTTCTTGGTCGGCTGCACGTAACCGGTGCTGTCATGCGCCCGGCTTTGCAAAAGCAATTCGCCACCATCCCAGTCGAATTCGAAATAGAACCGGTGCATCGACTTATCGAGGCTCGGCCCGCTCATCCGCGCCGCATGCCAGTTCTTGCCACCGTCGATGGTCACATCCACCCGCGGGATCGTGCCCCGCCCCGACCATGCCAGCCCGGTCAGGACCGTCGGCCCCTTGCCATGCAGGATCGGCGCCTGCGGGCTGGGGTTGGTGATGACCGATTTCGCGTCCATCTCCCACGTAAAGCGCCGCGCCGTGCCATCGGCCAGAAGATCGGTGTATTTGCTGGTTTCCTCGCGGTGGTGCCACGGCTCGTCACCGACCTCGATCCGGCGCAGCCACTTGACCCACATGTTGCCTTCCCAGCCCGGCACAACAAGGCGCAGCGGATAGCCCTGTTCGGGGCGCAATGCCTCACCGTTCATCTTCCAGGCCACGAGACAGTCATCGAGCGCCTTTTCCATCGGGATCGAGCGTGTCATCGCCGCCGCATCCGCCCCCTCGGGCATGACCCACTTGCCGCTCGTCTTCACACCCGCCTCTTCCAGCAGGTGTCTGAGCTTCACGCCGGTATACATCACGTTATGGATCATCCCGTGCGTGAACTGGCACCCGTTGAGTTGCGCGCCGCGCCACTCCATGCCGCTATTGGCCGCGCATTCAAGGAAATAGACATGGTTCTCGCGCGGAAACCGCAACAGATCGGCCATGGTAAAGACCAGCGGCGTGTCCACCAGCCCGTTGATCATCAACCGATGCTTGGCCGGGTCGATATGCGCCGTGCCCGCATGGTGACGCTCGAAACACAGCCCGTTGGGCGTGATGATCCCGTCCAGCTCGTGCAGCGGCGTGAAGTTGATCGAACTCACCGGGTCGGCCGTCAGCCATTCCACCGTGCGCCGCTTTACATGCGACTCGTATTCCGATGGCTTGCCATAGGGCGCAACATCCACCCCGTCGCCAAGCTGCTGCATCCAGGGTTGCAACTCGGTGATGACCGGATCACCCGCCGCATGTGCAGCCCCCGCACCCGCAAGGGTGCCTCCCGCCGCGGCGGCCCCTTTCAGAAATGCGCGCCGCGAGGGCTTTGTGCCCTTGTCGCTGACCGTCATTGATTCTGCCTCCTCATTCGCAAAACAAATTCTTCATATTGAATTTATGGGCGCTTGAAAACCGTCACATTCACACTAGCGAATAAAAAGATGTCTGTCGACGTCTTCCTGCCCCGGCCCAACCGGATTATCATCCCGAAAATCGCTTCGGGAGACAGGGCATGATCATCATCGGCGCCGGGATCGCGGGGCTCTCGCTTGGCTGGCAATTGGCTCGGCGCGGGCTGCCTCCCACCATCATCGACGCCGGTGCCATCGGCCAGGGGGCCAGCCATGCCGCTGCGGGCTATCTTCAGCCCGGCCTTGACCCCTCGCCAGTCACCGATCTCGAATGGGCCAGCCTGCACGCCACCCCCACCTTCATCGCCGATCTCGAAGCCGAAACCGGCCTCTCGGTCGATTTCCGCACCGATGGACAGTTGCGCATCGGCTTTGCCGGGGACGAGACCGAGATCCGCGCCGATTACGAGGCCCGCCGCGCCGCCGGTTGGGATGTCGAGATGATGGATGGCACCGCCGCCCGCGCCCTCGAACCCGCACTCTCGCCTGACGTGACCATCGCCTGCCTGCTCAAACAGGTCTCCTGGGTCGACGGGCGCAAGCTCTGCACCGCGCTGGCCCGGGCCATCACCATCCGCGGCGGTCGGATGATCGAGCACCGCCCCGCGCTGGCCCTCACCCATGTGCGCGGCCGCGTTACCGGCGTCGACACCCCCGCCGGTCACATGCCATCCGAGCGCGTGGTCCTTGCGGCCGGGCACGGCTTCGACCGGATCAGGGGCCTGCCCGCCGACCTGCCCGCCTCGATCCCGGTGCGCGGCGTGATCCTCGCGCTCTCCTGCCCCACCCCGCTCTTCACCCGGCTCATCAAACGCCCCGACGGCATCCTTTGCCCACGCTCGGACGGTCGCCTCATCCTCGGTGTCACCAAGACGCCCGACGACATGCGCGATTTCCCCGATGCGGGCGCGGTGCAGACGCTTCTGGCCGGGGCAATCCGCGCCGCCCCCGCGCTGGCCGATCTGCCCTTTCTCGAAGCGACCCACGCCTTTCGCCCCTTCCTGCCGGATGAGGCGCTGCTTTACGGCGCGCATGAAGGGCTTGCGGGCCTCTTCCTCTCGCTCGGCCACGCCGCCGACGGCTACCTGCGCGCCGCCGAAGTCTCGCGCCGATTGGCCACCGAAATCCTCGGCACATGAAAACAGGCCAGGAAATGTCCCGGCCTGCCCATCAAATCACGCCTGCAAGGTCGCCTCAGCCGCCAATCACCTCGACGCTGTTGTTGGGATCAAGCTTCACCGTGCCCTGCTTGCGGATGTGGTTCTCGATCACGTCCCAGATCTGCGGCCCCTCGGTGCCCTCGTTCACGCTCGCCCAGCCGGCCACGACATAGCTCTTGGCCGGGTCGATCGCCTCGCCGGTCTTCAACAGCGTCATGTCGGTGATCCGCTCGCCCTGCGGCTTGGTCACGTCGATCCGATAGCCAAGGCCACCGACCCGCACCATGTCGCCGCCCTGCTGGTAATAGGGGTCGGGATTGAACAGGTTGTCGCCCACGTCCTCAAGGATCACATGGATGAATTCCCCTGTCATTTCCGAGCGATAGGCCTTGCCATAGGTCATCGAACAGACGTTCCAGATATCCTCGCGCGTGATCGGATCGCCAGGCAGAAGGCTCGGCCCCCAACGCACGCCCGGGCTCATCGCGATATCGGCCTCGCGCTCGGAAATCAGCGCATCACAGATCAGGTCATCCCACGTCCCGTTGAAATTCCCGCGCCGGTAAAGCAGGTCATCGGTCGTCCCGATCACCTCTTCCAGCTCGGCCTTGTAAGGCGCGCGCTCGGCCTCGATCACCGCGCTCACCTCCTTGTCCGGCTCGATCACGTCCGAGAAGATCGGGATCAGCTTGTGCCGGAATCCCATCATCCGCCCGTCGCGCACATCGAGATCGACCCGGCTCACGAACTTGCCGTTGCTGCCGCTCGCGATCAGGATCGTTTCGCCCACCAGCACCGGCTCGGGCAGCGCGTCATGGGTGTGACCGGACAGGATCACGTCGATCCCCTTGACCCGCCCCGCCATCTTCTTGTCGACGTCAAAGCCGTTATGGCTCAGCACCACCACGAGGTCGGCACCCTGCGCGCGCACCTCGTCGACCATTTCCTGCATCCGCCCGTCGCGGATACCAAAGGAATACTCGGGGAACATCCAGCCAGGGTTGGCAATCGGCATGTAGGGAAACGCCTGACCGATCACCGCGATCTTGGCCCCGCCCCGCTCGAAAAAGGTGTAATCGGGGAACTCCTCGGCCGGCTCGTCCCATTCCGCGTCAAAGATGTTCTGCCCCATCGCCGGAAACGGCAGCTCCTCGACGATCTCGCGCACCCGCTCCGAGCCCAGCGTGAATTCCCAGTGAAAGGTCATCGCGTCGGGTTTCAGCGCGTTCATCACGTTGACCATATCCTGCCCTTGCGTGTGATAGCAGGTGTAAGAGCCGTGCCATGTGTCACCGCCATCCAGCAGGATCGCGTCGGGCCGGTCGGCCCGGATCGCGTTGATCACCGTCGCCACCCGGTCAAGCCCACCGACACGGCCATAGGTCTGCGCCAGCGCCGAAAAATCGTCATAGCTCAGCGCATAATGGCTCGGGCTGCCATCCTCTATCCCGTAAAGCCTGCGAAACTCCGCACCGGTGACATGTGGAACCGCGCCGCGGTTCTTGCCGACGCCCAGGTTGATCTCCGGTTCGCGGAAATAGATCGGCTTAATCTGCGCGTGGATGTCGGTGATATGGATCAGGCTGACATTGCCGAACGTGTCGAATTGCAACAGGTCGTCCTGCGTCAGCGCCTGCTGCGCGGCCAGTTTCGACCAGTTGCCGAAACCGCTTGCGCCGATCATGGCCGACGCGGCCATGCTGACCTGGAGGAAATCGCGACGTGAGATCATGATGCGGGCCTTTCCGGATTTATCCTGAGTGTTGCGCGCAACATATGCACAGCATTGAATTTGTTACAACAGAAAAAAGGCCCGCCCGGCACACTGCCATGACGGGCCTTCTTCGTGGATCAGTTGCGAACCGACGGAGTCTCGACGCCAAGCCCGTTGCCACGGCTCGCCACGTAAAGCTCAAGCGCGATGAACTCGTCGCTGCCCGGGCTGAACGTCTCGGCGCGGGTGTCGCGAATGCAGCCCTTGAAGCGCGAATGCGCCCCGTTCAGCTTTGCATTCTTCAACCGGTAGGTGGGAAACCCGTTGGTCTGGCCCTGGCTCAGGTGATCCGCACGAATCATGTTGCCATAATTCTGCTCATGGCAGGACGCGCAGGACAGCTCCAACTGGCCATAGCGGGTGTAATAGATTTCCTTGCCCTTCTCCCAGAAGGGTTTCGCCGGGCCGTCAATGGCCACGTTCATCTGCATGCCGCGCGATTGGCTGCCGATCATCGCCTCCATGTCGATGGCCGGACCGGCATCGTATTTCCACGCCTCGGCACCCATCCGCTCGGTGCGGCACTCGTTGACCTTCATCTGAACGGTCATCACCGTGCCGGCCTTCTCGTCGTATTTCGGATAGGTCGCCTTCACGCCCTTCATGCTCTCGGCCGCATCGCCATGGCAATCGGCACAGGACTTGCCCGCGCTGCCTTCGGCGGTGTTCCAGGTGGCCATGGCGTTCTCGACCCCCAACATGCCGGGGTTGTCGAAATCGTCCATTTCGATGGCCTGCGTATCGTCATTGCGGAAATGCCAGCCCGAAATCACTTCGTAGAGCGCCCCGTCGAGATGCTCGGCGGGTTCGGCCTTGGTCACCACCTCGATTTCCTCGTTGATGATCAGCGTATCATCGTCAGGACCGGCGGCACCCAATGTCGGCATCGCCAAAGCCACGGCCGACACAACGGACAACATCTTGAAATTCATTCACTTTCCTCCCTTTGAAACGCCCTGCCCTTCTTCGGGGCAAGGCGCCTTTTATCCTTGGGCCCGTTCACACCTTGACCGATTTCACGTCCTCGTAAACCGATCCGTCATCGTCGTACCACGTGAACTGGAGATCACCGGACTCGGGGATCGTCACGTCGAACTCGAAATACGGGTTGGTCGAGATCGCGCCGTGCATTTCCACGTCAAGCGCGTTCGTGCCGTTGAAATCGCAGGTAAAGCGGTTGATGATCGAGCGCGGGATCAGGTTGCCGTCGCTGTCTCTGCGCTGGCCCGATTCCATCTTGTGGCTGATCAGGGTCTTGATCGTCACGACCTCGCCGGCCGATGCGGTCTTGGGCGCCTTCACGCGGGGTTTAACACCAGATGCCATGTCTTTCGTCTCCTCTGATTAGCCGCCGCAGCCGCCGATGGTGACTTTCACGTTCTTGGTCGCGCTGGCAAAGCTGCCATCGGCCATCTTCGCGATCGCCACGACATCCTGCGTGCCAGCCAGCCGGATACGGGTCGACGCCGTCTGGCTGCCCGCCAACTCGCCGAAATTGAATACCGCCACGTCGGGATTCGGGTTGCCCAGCGCCAGCAGCATCACTGCCGATGCCCCGTCGGCCGACACGCCCACCGGCACGGTGTTGCCGTTCTCGGCAATCTCCGGCGCATCAAGCGTTATACCGCCTTCGCTCACATCTGCGCCGCCGGTAAAGGCGGCAATCGCGTCCTCTCCTGCCGCGCCCACGCGCAGTGGCAGGGCCGTCAGGGCAATAGCACCGGCACCCAGCGCCAGCGTATCACGTCTCGAGAATCCCATGTCTCTCTCCTCAGATAATGTTACTTCAGACCGCCCCGCCCCGTTCACTCTTTCAGAGTGGAGAGAAACGCGATCACATCTTCAACCTGCTCGGCCGTCAAAAGCGGCCCGAACGAGTCGTCCGCGGCCTTGCCGGTATAGGCATTGCCCGGACGGATAAAGCCATCGACCCGGTAATAGGCCGGCATCACCGTGCCCTCGAACGTCTTCTTCGAATTCACCACGATCCCGCGCAGTTCCGCCTCGCTCCAGCGATCCGCCGCGCCATCGAGCATCGGCCCGACATTGCCCGGCCATGCCACGTCGAGCGTGCTGATCTCGTGGCACGCCACGCAATTGCCCAGGCTGCGCTTCGAATAGACCTCGAAACCCCGCTCCGGATCGCCCGGCTTGCCGGTCAGCGACGTCGCGACCTCGCCATATTCGGACATCACCACGTCTTGCGGGGCCACGACCCCCTCGGCCATTGCGGTTCCGGCAACCATCGCCGCCGCGAATGTCAAAGTCGTAAGCTTCATGTTTCCTCCCAACTCCCTTGACCTGTTATAATTCAGGCTCGTTGTCGCCACAGTATTGCAGGCCTGTCGCTGAACGCAACAACAAATTCAAAAGAATGAATTAAGGCCGCGCAATTTTATTGCTCAATCGGCCGCATTTTCCTGCCTCTCGCGGATCATGCGGGCATGGTAACGCTGGAAATCCTCCCCGTCATCAAGATCATAGCGTTTCTCATTGACCCATGTAAACATGTCCAGCGTCGTCTGGAACCCGAAGGCGCCCGGCATCATCGCCACTGCCGCCTGCACGGCGGTCTGCCCGTCCGCCACCTCTTCGGGCAGGAAAATGAGCGTCGGGGTAAAGAGAATCCCCCATTTGCGCATCAACGCCGATTGCCCGGTCTCCTGCCCGTCGAAATCGGTCGCGCTATCGTTGCCATGCAGGTTCATCTGCACCACGAAGAAATTCTCGGCGATGTAATCCGACAGGACGGGCCGGACATAGACCTCCTCGTGCATCTTCTTGCAATAGATGCACCCGCGCTGCTCGACGAACAGCACCAGCCGCTTGCCCTCCGCGTTGGCCTCGCTCAGATCCTCGCGCAGATCCTTGAACGTGTCGCGCATCCACGGCTGCTTGTGCAGCCCGTCATCGCCGATTTCGCCCACCGCACCCGTCGCGAACCCGGCCAGCATCGCCAGGGCCATCACAAACCGTTTCATCCTCATTCTCCCTCGTATTCAGAAACTCACCCGAGACGGCCAAAGCTCGGGAACGTCTCGATCATCCAGTTCGAAATCGTGTTCACCGTATCGGTTGCGATCAGGATCGCAAACACGATGAGCATCACCCCCATCGCCTTTTCGACATAGACCATCTTGGCCCGGTGGCGCTGCATCCAGCCGAGGAACGGGCGCGCGAAAAACGCCGCCAGCACGAACGGCGCGGTCATTCCCGCCCCGAACACCGCCAGCAGCATCGCGCCCTGGCTGATCTCGCCCATGCCGCTCGCGATCATCAGGATCGAGGCCAGAACCGGCCCCACGCAGGCGGTCCAGCCAAAACCGAAGGCCAGCCCCATCACATAGGCGCCCAGAACCGTGGTCGGGTCGCTTTTCGATTCCATCCGCGCCTCGCGCATCAGGAACCCGATGCGGATCACCCCCAGGAAATGCAGCCCAAAGACGAAGATCACCGCCGCCGCGACATAGGCCAACGTGCCTTTCCACTGCGCAAAGGCCTGTCCCAGCGCGGTCGCCCCCATGCCCATCAGCATGAAGATCGTCGTCACCCCGAGCGCGAACATCAGTGCCGAAACCACCAGCCGCCGCTGCGCCCCCGGCGCGATCTCGCCGTCACCGCGCAGCTCGGCCATGGAAATCCCGGCCATGTAACTGATGTAAAACGGCACCATGGGCAGGATACATGGCGTGAAGAACGCGCCAAACCCTGCCAGCAAGGCGCCCAGATAGGTAATATCCAGCACGCGCGCTTCCCTCCCTTGCCGAAAACACATTATCACATTAAGATTTGTTCAATCATTGTCAATCTGGTCCTGCCCATGTCTTTCGCCCCGGTGCAACACGCTCTCGCGACCGTTCTGGCCCTTGTCCTTTCGGTGATGCCCGCCGCGGCGGCCGAACTGATCATGGTCGAGCAAAAGGGCTGCTCTTACTGCATCGCCTGGATGGACACGATCGGCCCGATCTATCCCAAATCGCCCGAAGGCCGCTTTGCCCCGCTGCGTGTCGTCAATATCCGCGACGGCGCACCCGATGGCGTGCGCTATGCCCGCCCGGTGAATTTCACGCCGACCTTCATCCTGGTCGAGGACGGCACCGAACTTGGCCGCATCGAAGGTTACCCGGGCGAAGATTTCTTCTGGGGCCTGCTCGACATGCTGCTGAAACGAACAACCGATTACGCCGGCACCGGATGAAGCGCCGCATCGACACGCCGGGGGATGACCTCGACGTAAAAAAGCGTTAACAGACCATCCCATCGACGTGCGCGTGACAGGGTTGAATGGACAATTGGGGCGCAGGTCCGGCATGGGCCCCGCCACATCGACGAGGACAAGAACCATGGGCCTGCCCGTTTTCGACAAGGATCTGAGCGAGGAAGAACTTGACCGATTCGTGGCCAACGCGACGCGGGCGTCGAATTTCCTCAAGACCGTCAGCCACGAAGGCCGGCTGATGATCCTGTGCCACCTCGTCACCGGCGAGAAATCGGTGACCGAACTGGAAGACCTGCTCTCGGCCCGCCAGGCCGCCGTGTCGCAACAGCTCTCCCGCCTCCGGCTCGAAGGGCTGGTGATCCCCCGGCGCGAGGGCAAGGCGATCTATTACCGTTTGGCCGACAACCGCCCCAAGCGTATACTGGAACTCGTTTACGAACTGTTCTGCGAAGACGACAGCTGACCCTTGGCTCCGCCACAGCAGCAGGGCATCCCGGGAGGAGGGGTTCGTCATGCTCGACATCATCGGTGACAACGCCTTCGTGGTGTTGACGGGCCTCTTCGGCGGTGTCCTTCTGGGCCTCGCCGCGCGACTCGGGCGGTTCTGCACCCTGGGCGCGATCGAGGATCTGCTTTACGGCGGCTCCGACATCCGCATGCGCATGTGGGTGCTGGCCATCGGCGTCGCGGTGATGGGCACGTTCGGGCTCACCGCCGCGGGCTGGCTCATCCCCGAAGATAGCTTCTACCTCTCGATCCGCTGGACGCCCCTCGCCTCGATCCTCGGCGGGCTCCTGTTCGGCTATGGCATGGCGCTGGCGGGCAATTGCGGCTTCGGCTCGATCGCCCGGCTTGGGGGCGGCGACCTGCGCGCCTTCGTGATCGTGCTGGTGATGGGGGTGTCGGCCTATATCGTGCTTTCGGGGCCGCTGGCCGGGCTTCGGGTCTGGGCCTTCCCGCAATCTGCTGTCACGCCCGGCGAAATGCCCCCCGGCCTTGCGCATCTTCTCACCGACCTGAGCGGGCTGTCGCTCCCCGCAATCGGCATCGCGCTGGGGGCGTTGATCACCGCCGGTGCGCTTGCTTCACGCGCATTCCTCGCCAAACCGGCCTTGATCTTCTGGGCCGCCATCGTGGGCCTCGCCATCGTCTCGGGCTGGGCCGGATCGGCGCATGTGGCGATGACCGGCTTTGCCGCCGTGCCGGTGGTGTCGCATTCCTTCTCGGCCCCGGTGGGCGAAACCGTGCTGTGGCTGATGACCGCCTCGGCGCGCCTGCCCTCCTTTGCCGTCGGCTCGGTCACCGGCGTCGTGCTGGGCGCGCTGATCGGTTCGGGGCTCAAGGGCCATTTCCGCTGGGAAGCCTGCGAAGACCCGCGCGAATTGCGCCGCCAGATCTACGGCGCGGCGATGATGGGCGCGGGTGCGGTGATCGCCATGGGCTGCACCGTGGGCCAGGGCCTCTCGGCCTTTTCCACGCTCAGCTTCTCGGCCCCCGTCACCTTCGCCGCGATCTTCGCCGGGGCCGCCCTCGGCCTGCGCCACCTGATCGAAGGCTTCCAACCCGCCGAATGACGCAACCGGCCACCCCGATTTTTCGCCGAAAAATCGTGCCCCGCCTCAAAGCGTCAACAACACCAACTGCGCCGCCACCGCCGCGATCAACACCCCGGCCATCACCTCGATCACCGCCGCCCAGCGCGCCGCGCCCGGCCCGCTCATCACCTGGCCCAGCGCGCCTTCGCGCATGCTCACCGCCAGCACCGCCACCGCCATCGTCACGCTCGCCGTGCCCAGCGCCATCACCACCGCCCCGGCAATGCCGGCAAGGTTGATCCCCATCAGGTGCCCGAGGATCAGCAGGATCACCGCCCCCGAACAGGGCCGGATGCCCACACTCGCCACCAGAACGACCGCATCGCGCAACGAGCGCACCTGCCCCGCTTCCTCGGGCGTCGGCCCGTGCCGGTGCCCACAGCCGCATTCGCCCGCTTCACCCTCGTGCACAGGGCCCCGCACCCCGCGCCACAACCGCCGCGCGCCCCGGCTCACCAGCCACAGCCCGACCAGCGCGATCGCCGCGTAAGAAAGCGGCTGCAACATGTCCTCGGCGATCCCGATCATCCGCTCGCGCCCCCAGGCGAAGGCGAACACCCCGGCATAGACCAGCACGACCGCCGTTAGCGCCTGCGCAAGGCTCGACGCCAGCGCCAGCCCGGCAAGCCGCCCCACCGGCACCCGCCGCCCCATGCCATAGCCCCCGATCAGGATCTTGCCATGCCCCGGCCCCGCCGCGTGAAAGAACCCATAGGCGAAACACAGACCCAAAAGCCCGCCCCACGCCGCCGCGTCACCGCCGCGCAGCCGCCGCAACGTCCCGGCAATCGCGTTCTGCGCATCGCGCTGGCCCTCGGCAGCCCAGGCCGCCACCCGGTCCATGCCACCCAACCCCCAAAGCCAGAGCAGCAGCCCCACACCCAGCACCACCGGCAGGATCAGGACGGCGCGTCGCATGTCACCTCCACCGTGTCGGCAAACTTCGCCCCCACCTCGGGAAAGGGCACCGTGCCATCCTCGGGGATCTCGGCCAGTTCCGCCAGCAGGGCGCGCTTGGTCGCATCGAAATCGACTTTCCTCACGGACACCGAACAGCCCTCGGGCACGTCGATGCCAAGGCCGAGGTCATAGGCCGTGTAAAACGTCGGATCATAGGCCCGCACCACCACCGGCCCCGCCTCCGCCTCGACCGCGCGATAATGGCGGGTGACGATCCTGCCCTCCTCGAACGCCGTGCCGCGCGGCTCGGGCGGGCCAAGCTCGAGCGGCGCACCGCCCTGCTCAAGGTAAAGATCGCCCTCGAACCCCTCGATCCAGTTCATGTCGAACCCGTCCAGTCGCGCCAGTTCACCTTCGCTCAGCACACCGTCGTAATCCTGATCAAGGTTCATGTCCTCAAGCACCAGAAGCGAATACAATTCATCATATTGCCAGGCCACCTCGATCCCGGTGATCCGCCCCTCCTCGGCCACCAGCCGCAGCCCGGTGGCGACAAAGACATGCGGATGCGCCCCCGCCCCCACAGGCAGGACGACCAGCACAAGCGACAGCAGGCGACGGAGCAATCCCTTCATGGCCCATGGCTTTACGCGCCCGCCCCGGTTCTCGCAACGCCTCGCTCAAATCTTGCGCGGATTTGTGCCCTGCCATGCGCGCTCACATATCCCCCTCCGTGCCCGTCACCGGATCGAGCACCAGCACGAGGCGGGTCTCCCCGCTGCCCTCGATCGGCGGCGAGCGATGCAAGAGCGCCTGACCTCCCCGCCCGAGACCGGCCACATCCTGCCGCGCAACAGGATCGGCGCACCGGTCGGCGTGGTGAACACCCGGGCGGGCTCATGCCGCCTGCTCCGCCCGCCGCCAGAGCGGGAACGGGTCGGGCAGATCGGCCAGCCGTCCAAGCCTCTCGGGCCCCGGCGCCTGGTGCTCGGGCACCAGCGCCGCGTCGAGCCGCGCCCTGATCGCGGGCCAGTCGATCCCGACCCCGATGAACACGATCTCCTGTCGCCGGTCGCCCCACGGCTCGACCCAATGCGCCGCCATGTAATCGCGCGCCTGCGGATGATCGGGCCACCGCTCCCGTGGCACCGACGCCCACCACGTGCCGAGCGGCGCCACGCTCGACAGCGCCCCGGCAAGGCTGAACTCGGCCACCCAGTCGGGCCGCGTCGCCAGCCAGAAATGCCCCTTGGCCCGGATCACCCCGGGCAACGGGCCGTTCAGAACGTCATGGACCTTCTGCGGATGAAACGGGCGGCGCGCGCGGTAAACGAACGACCCGACACCATATTCTTCACTCTCGGGCACGTGATCGGCAAACCCGTAAAGCTCCTTGGCCCACATCGGATGCTCATGCGCGCGCTCGAAATCAAAGAGCCGCGTGTCGAGGATCGCCCCCGCGGGCACGTCGGAATGATCGGTCTCGATGATCTTGGCATCGGCATTCAGGCTGCGAATGATCTTGCGCGCCGCATCCACCTTCTCGGGCCCCGCATCGTCCACCTTGTTGAGGATCACCACATCGGCAAACTCGATCTGGTCGGTCAAGAGATGCACCAACGTGCGCGCGTCCTCCTCGCCCATCGTCTCGCCCCGGTCGGCGAGGACATCATGGCTCGCATAATCCCCGAGCAGGTTCACCGCATCGACCACCGTCACCATCGTGTCGAGCCGGGCGACATCCGACAGGCTCTGCCCCGCCTCGTCACGGAACTCGAAGGTGGCGGCCGCCGGCAAAGGCTCGGAAATGCCGGTCGATTCGATCAGCAGGTAATCGAACCGCCGGTCCTCGGCCAGTCGCCGCACCTCCTGCAACAGGTCATCGCGCAGCGTGCAGCAGATGCAGCCGTTGGACATCTCGACCAGCGTCTCATCGGTCTGGCTCAGGTTCGCCCCGCCCTCGCGCACCAGATCGGCGTCGATATTCACCTCGGACATGTCGTTGACGATCACCGCCACCCGCCGCCCCTCGCGGTTGTTGAGCACCCGGTTGAGAAGGGTCGTCTTGCCCGCGCCAAGGAACCCCGAAAGCACGGTCACGGGAAGGCGGTTGTCTTGCATGGTCATGCTGGCCTCGCGTCTAGTCAGTGGAAATCCGGTCGTCTTCACCCGACTAGCGTTATGTTATAACATTTGCAAGACCCCAAACACCACCCCCATCCCCGCTTCCCCCGCGCCGCGCGCTCTGTCATAATGCCCCCCAGCCAACCAAGAACAGAGCAGCAAGCAGACATGGCAGACGATCTTCTCTCTCCCGCCGCATCGGGCGATTACAACGCCGACAGCATCGAGATTCTCGAAGGGCTGGAACCGGTGCGCAAACGCCCGGGCATGTATATCGGCGGCACCGACGAACGCGCGCTGCACCATCTCGTCGCCGAGGTGCTCGACAACTCGATGGACGAGGCGGTGGCCGGCCACGCCAACCGGATCGAGGTCGAGTTGCACGCCGACCACGCCATCACCATCCGCGACAATGGGCGTGGCATCCCGATCGACCCGCACCCCAAGTTTCCCGAGAAATCCGCGCTCGAGGTGATCCTCTGCACGCTCCATTCGGGCGGCAAATTCTCGGGCAAGGCGTATCAGACCTCGGGCGGCCTCCATGGCGTCGGCGCCTCGGTGGTCAACGCGCTCTCGGATTCCATGGTCGTGCAGGTCGCCCGCAACAAGGCGCTTTACGAGCAGCGATTCTCACGCGGCGTGCCGCTCGGCCCGATCGAAAAGGTGGGCCAGGCCCCCAACCGGCGCGGCACCACCGTCACCTTCCATGCGGACGAAGAGATATTCGGTTCGCACCGATTCAAACCCGCGCGCCTCTTCAAATCCATCCGCTCCAAGGCCTATCTCTTCTCGGGCGTCGAAATCCGCTGGAAATCGGCCATCGACGACGGTGAAACCCCGGCCGAGGCCACGTTCCACTTCCCCGGCGGCCTTTCCGACTATCTCAAGGAAACGCTGGGCAACGCGGCCACCTATGCCGAGGAGCCCTTTGCCGGAACCGTCGATTTCAACCAGAAATTCGGCCAGCCGGGCAAGGTCGAATGGGCGATCAACTGGACCCCCGCGCGCGACGGCTTCCTGCAATCCTACTGCAACACCGTCCCCACCCCCGAGGGCGGCACCCATGTCGCCGGGTTCTGGGCCGCAATCCTCAAGGGCATCAAGGCCTATGGCGAGCTGGCCAACAACCGCAAGGCCAAGGAGATCACCCGCGAAGATCTCATCTCGGGGGGCTGCGCGCTCGTCTCGACCTTTATCCGCGAGCCCGAGTTCGTCGGCCAGACCAAGGACCGCCTCGCCACCACCGAGGCCCAACGCCTTGTCGAGGGCGCGGTGCGCGACCATTTCGACCACTGGCTCGCCTCCCACACCAAATCCGCCGGTGCGATCCTCGATTTCCTCGTGCTCAGGGCCGAGGAACGGATGCGCCGCCGACAGGAGAAAGAGACCGCCCGCAAGACCGCCACCAAGAAGCTGCGCCTGCCCGGCAAGCTCGTCGATTGCACCGCCACCAACCGCGTGGGCACCGAGCTTTTCATCGTCGAGGGCGATTCCGCCGGTGGCTCCGCCAAGATGGCCCGCGACCGCAAGACCCAGGCCCTCCTGCCCTTGCGCGGCAAGATCCTCAACGTGCTGGGCGCGGCCAGTTCCAAGCTTGGCACCAACCAGGAGATCTCCGATCTGACACAGGCGCTCGGCACCGGGTTGGGGACGAAATTCAACCTCGACGACCTGCGCTATGACAAGGTCATCATCATGACCGACGCCGATGTCGACGGCGCCCATATCGCCGCGCTCCTGATGACCTTCTTCTTCACCCAGATGCGCCCGATGATCGACGCGGGCCACCTCTACCTCGCCTGCCCGCCGCTCTATCGCCTCACGCAGGGCGCGCGCCGCGTCTATGCGCTCGACGAGGCCGAGCGCGCCATGTGGCTCGAAAAGGGGCTGGGCGGCAAAGGCAAGATAGACGTCAGCCGCTTCAAGGGGCTGGGCGAGATGGACGCCAAGGATCTGAAGGAAACCACGATGGACCCCCAGACCCGCAAGCTCATCCGCGTCACCATAGACGAGGACGAACCCGGCGAGACCGGCGACCTCGTCGAACGGCTGATGGGCAAGAAGCCGGAATTGCGGTTCCAGTATATTTCGGAGAACGCGAAGTTCGTGGAGGAGCTGGATTTTTGATCCAAGCCGCGCATCGCCGACCCGCGGGGTGGCGATCCGAGGTTTCAGCAGGGCAGTTTATCCCGCCAAACCTTCCCAACCCCGGTGTTCCGCCTGCCCTCACCAATCGCCGCCCCGGGGGGCGGGTCGGCGATGCGCGGCGGCGCGTGCCGCGCCTTGATTCCGCGCAGGGGCATGGGGTTGATCGGAGTGGACGAGTCGAAGCTATTTTCCGAGAACGGGCGGCTCGCGGCGGGGGTTGAGTGCCTCAATCACATGTCCATAACATCTGGTGGCCTGTAAGTTAGCCAATCGGGAAAATTACTCACCTTATCTTCCGCTTCAGCATATTTTCCTTCTTGTGCCAATTGACGACGTTCCGCTTCAAGCTGCCTTTCTTTTCCGACGCCCAAATAAAGATGCTTCAGGAAGCTCACTTCATCTCCTGTAAATTCTGAAATCGGATGCGTCACAATCGTCGTATCCAAGCATTCCAACCCTACCCATCTGACGACAGCGGAGATTGCATCAGTGGCATCCGACATTTGCTTTCTTGAAGCCCGGTCTACTCGCGCCTTTTTCTGCCTCACGTCGTAGTCAGAATGCGCCACTCTCTTGTTGCGCCAACTTCTCGCAAAAGCTGTTTGGTTCACAGCGTGGTCGACAAGGGATCTTAGATCGCCAATCTTTTTATGATCTTCAAGGAATGATGGAAACCGCGTCACAGTTGTATTCAGTGATGCGCCCCTATTTCCCGTAGGAGGATCAGTCAGCCGGCAAAGGGACAACAGCGCGCTTTCAAAAAAGGTTCTTTCGATAATAACCGCGGTTATACCGCTACTCGAATTCAACAGATCAACGCGCTTTGGTGAAAATCCAAAGAATGCGACATAAACCCTCCAAAGCACTCTTAATGAGCGAAGGTCATTCTCAACATGATGAAATAAGGGGCCAAAGTTCTCCCCTAATTTCTCTATTCTCATCTGAAGGGCCTCGTCATCCGAAAAGCTTGCCATTTTAGTCTCCCTTCGCAAGAACCATAGAACTGTATTTGCCAAGTAAAAAGTAGCTGAAAAAGTGAACCATCTAAATGCACGCGATTGGCACAGGCCAACGGCCCGGGCCGCGCCCGACCCTCCCCCCGGGAGGGCGCATTGCAACCGCGCGCCCCGCACCACCGTTGGACCATCTACACCGCCCTGCCCCTATTCCCGGTTCCGCCAGCGCCCACCCAGGCTCGGGCGCGGCCCTCGGTTGCGCGCGCAACGCCCCGCGCCGCAAACACGCCAGCCCACCGCCCGCCCCGTTAACCAAAGAAACCGTTAACAAATGCCGCAACGCGGCGGTGCACGCAGAACAGCCGGGCAGCAGCCGGGGATCACCCCCGCGTGATTTCCGCAATGCAGCGCCATTAACCCCCTCGCACGGTGCCGCAACAACCCATAAACTCCCCCCATGCGAGTCGCCCTTTTTCTCTGTCTCATCCTTGCCGCCTGCGCCGCCCGCCCGCTCAGCGAGGCGGAAAAAACCTTTGCGGATCAGATCTTTGGCGACACGGCCAACACCGGCATGATCCGCTTTCACGACGGCGCCATCGTCGAAAAGGTCACCTACAAACGTCAGAAACGCCCGCGCCTCGCCTGTCGTGAGCGCATCTGGCCCGAACCCACCACCGACACCGTCACCGTCGGCCCCGCTGCCATCGCGCTGCACAACCGGATATTCTTTTCCAAGCCATTCTATTCAAACGATTATCTAGTCGGCTACCCCGAGGAAATGCACCTCTTCGCGGCCATGCTTTTCGCCCACGAGATGACCCATGCCTGGCAATGGCAGAACCGCGAAATCACCGGATATTCCCCGATCCGCGCCGCCAACGAGCACGATTTCAAATCTGATCCCTATCTTTACGATATCTCAACCAAAACGCGGTTTCTTGACTACGCGTTCGAGCAACAGGCCAGCATTGTCGAAGAATATGTCTGCTGCGCCGCGCTCGATCCCACCGCCCCGCGCACCGCGCGGCTCAAGGAATTGCTTGGCGAGGTCTTTCCCCTGCAACGGCTTCGCATCCCGCAATCCGTCCACATTCCGTGGGACGGCGCAGAGCGGCAGGGAATTTGTCACTGATTACAGGTACTTGGCAACCTCAGCCATGAAATCGTCGCCGCGCTTTTCGAAACTGTCATACTGATCGAACGACGCCGCCGCCGGGGCCAGGAGAATCACCTCTCCCGGCTGCACCTCTTCCACGGCGCGGCGCACGGCGCGCGCCATGTCGCCGCAAACTTCGGCTTCAACCCCTTGTAATTGCACGGCGAATCCGGCCGCTTCCCGCCCGATCACATAGGCCTTCACGACCGATCCGGTGGCCTCCAGCAGCCCCTCCAGCCCGCCTTCCTTCTCCAGCCCGCCACAGATCCAGCGGACATTCTCAAAGGCTTTCAACGCCTTGGCCGCCGAATCCACATTCGTCGCCTTGGAGTCGTTGACGAACCGCACGCCATCCTTCTCGCCGACGATCTGCGAGCGGTGCGGCAACCCGCCAAACGATTGAAATCCCTGTTCGATTTCCCGTGGCGCCAACCCCAGGGTCCGGC
Organism: Aquicoccus porphyridii; assembly: GCF_008369105.1. Taxonomy (GTDB): domain Bacteria; phylum Pseudomonadota; class Alphaproteobacteria; order Rhodobacterales; family Rhodobacteraceae; genus Aquicoccus; species Aquicoccus porphyridii. The sequence goes on from NZ_VINQ01000002.1 coordinate 217,700, forward strand.
ACACCGCATAGGCACAGCAGGCGTTCTGATGGTTATGCGCCCCCGGCAGCCCGGCAATCGCGCGCAGGTCGATCGACCCGACCTGCCGCCCCTTGCGATACTCGGACAGGAACCCTTTCCGCGCAAAGACATGCCAGCCCGGCCCGGTCAGTTTGCGTTCGACCGAGACCGCGATCACCCGGTCATCCCCGACCCCCTCGGCAAGCTGGTTGGCAAGGTATCGCCCCTCATCCTCGTCCACGCCGATGATACAACGATCCGGCCCGCCCTCGGCAAAGAGCCTCCGCTTGGCCGCGAAATACCCCCCCATGCCGCCATGCCGGTCAAGGTGATCGGGCGAAAGGTTCGTGAAAACAGCCACATCCGGGGTCAGCGCCCGCGCAAGATCGGTCTGGTAAGAGCTGAGTTCCAGCACGACAACACCGCCATCCCCCGGCGGGTCGATGTCCAGAACCCCGCGCCCGATATTGCCCGCCAGTTCAACCGCGCGCCCCGCCTCGGCCAGCACGTGATGGATCAGCGCCGCCGTGGTCGATTTCCCGTTCGACCCGGTCACCGCCACCACCCGTGGCGCCATGTCGAAACTGTCCCAACCCGCCGCGCCCAGCGAGCGGAAGAACAACCCGATATCGTTGTCCACCGGCACCCCCGCCTCCCATGCCGCGCGCACCACGCGGTTGGGCGCCGGGTAAAGATGCGGGATACCCGGGCTCAGGATCAGGCTGGTCACGCCGTCGAACGCACCGGGCTGGGCAAGGTCAAGGCATTGAAACCCTTCGCTTTCCGCCGCCTCCCGCGCCGCCGGGTTGTCATCCCAGCAAACCGCCTCCGCCCCGCCCGCACGCAGCGCCCGCGCCGCCGAGAGCCCCGACCGGCCGAGGCCCAGCACGGCCACGCGTCGGCCGTCGTATCCGCGCACGGCGATCATCGCCTCACCGTACCTTCAGCGTGGCAAGACCGATCATCGCGAGGATGAGCGAGATGATCCAGAACCGGATCACGATCTGCGGCTCGGCCCAGCCCTTCTTCTCGTAATGGTGATGGATCGGCGCCATCAGGAACACCCGCTTGCCGGTGCGCTTGAAGTAAAGCACCTGCACGATCACCGACAGCGCCTCGGCCACGAAGAGGCCACCCACGATGGCCAGCACGATCTCGTGCTTGGTGGCCACCGCGATCGCCCCCAGCGCGCCCCCTAGCGCCAGTGACCCGGTATCGCCCATGAACACCGCCGCGGGTGGCGCGTTATACCACAGGAACCCCAGCCCCCCGCCGAACATCGCGGCGGAAAAGATCAGGATCTCGCCGGTTCCGGGCACGTAATGCACATCCAGGTATTCGGTGAAATCGACCCGCCCCACCGCATAGGCAATCACGCCCAGCGTTCCGGCCGCGATCATCACCGGCATGATCGCCAGCCCGTCGAGCCCGTCAGTCAGGTTCACCGCATTGGCCGACCCCACGATCACGATGACCGAGAACGGGATGAAAAACAGCCCCATGTCGATCAGGACATTCTTGAAAACCGGGAGCGCCAGTTGGTTCTGGAGCGGCTCGGGATGATACATCGTCGCCCACCACGCGGCGAGCGCCGCAATCACGAGGCCCAGCAATATCCGAACCTTGCCGGGCACGCCCGCGGTGTCCTGCTTGCGCACCTTGGCGTAATCATCGGCAAATCCGATGGCGGCAAAGCTCATCGTCACGAACAGCACGAGCCATACGAACGGGTTGTCGAGCCGCGCCCAGAGAAGCGTCGAGGTCAACAGCGCCCCCACGATCAACAGCCCCCCCATGGTCGGCGTCCCCGCCTTCACGAAATGGCCGTCCGGCCCGTCCTCGCGAATGGGCTGGCCCTTGCCCTGGCGGCGGCGCAGCACATTGATCAGCGGCGGGCCGAAGATGAACCCGAACAACAACGCCGTCAGGAAGGCCCCGCCCGCCCGGAAGGTGATGTATCGAAACAGGTTGAAGACATCCCCGCCATCCGACAAAGCGGTCAACCAATAGAGCATTCACGCGTTCCCCTTGTTTAAACGGGTCCGATGACCCAATTCGCGGATCGCGTCAACAACCCGGCTCACCTTGATCCCCTTGGAGCCCTTGACCAGCACCACGTCGCCCGCATGAAGCAGCTTGCGCAGTTGCTCCACCAGCTCCTGCGCCGTTTCCACCCACAGACCGCGCCGCGCCGGTTCCAACGCCTCATAAAGATGCCGCATCCGCGGCCCGACACAATGCACGACGTCAACGGTGGCCATCGCGTCGAGCGTGGCAAGCGCCGCGTGGTCCTCGATCTCGCTTGGCCCGAGTTCGAGCATGTCACCCAGAATGGCCACCCGTCGGCCGCGCCGTGCGTCGCCGGGCGTGGCCACCGACAGCACCTCAAGCGCCGCCGCCATCGAGGTCGGGTTGGCGTTGAACGCATCGTCGATCAGGCTGAGTTCGGCCCCCACCCCCGCGTCGAGAACGATCCGCTCGCGCCTGCCGCGCCCCGCCGGTGGCTGCCAACGCGCCAGGTCGCTCGCCGCGATCCCGAGATCCGCACCCAGCGCCTCGGCCGCGGCCAGAACGCCCAGCCCGTTCATCGCGAAATGCCGCCCCGGGCTTGAAATCTTGTAGAGGAGCGACGCCCCATGCGCCCGCGCCTCGCACACCGTCCGCTCATCCGAAAGGCGAACGCTTTCAAGCCGGTAGTCGCCGGATGTCTCGCCGAAAAGCACCATCCGCGCGCCGATCTCACGGGCCTTGTCCTGCAATATCGCCGCCGTGCCGATATCGGCGTTGAGAACCGCAACGCCCTCCGGCTCCAGCCCGTCCATGATCGCGGCCTTTTCCCGGGCGATGCCCTCGATCGAGTCAAACGCTTCAAGGTGGGCCGGGGCGACGGTGGTGATCAGCGCCACGTGCGGCCGCGCCATCCGCGCCAGCGGGGCAATCTCGCCGGGATGGTTCATGCCGATCTCGATCACGGCGAATTCGGTGTCGGCGGGCATCCGCGCCAATGTGAGCGGCACCCCCCAGTGATTGTTGAACGACGCCTCGGCGGCATGGGTGCGGCCCTGCCCTTGCAACACGTCGCGCAACATCTCCTTGGCCGACGTCTTGCCAACCGACCCGGTCACCGCCACGACCCGCGCCGCGCTGCGCGCCCGCGCCGCACGGCCCAACGCCTCCAGCGCGGGCAGAACCTCGTCCACGATCAACAGCGGTGCATCCGCGCCCACGCCCTCGGGACTGCGCGACACCATCGCCGCACCTGCCCCCTTCGCAAGCGCCTCGGCCACGAAATCATGCCCGTCGCGCACATCCCTGAGCGCCACGAACAGATCACCAGACTGCAAGCTGCGCGTGTCGATCGACACACCCCGGGCCGCCCAATCGCCCTGCGCCCGCCCGCCCGTGGCCGCTGCGGCCTCCTGCGCTGTCCAGAGCGTCATGCCAGCCGCCCTTCGAGCGCGGCCACCGCCACGCTCGCCTGTTCGGCATCGTCGAAGGGCAGCACGTCCTCGCCCACGACCTGCCCGCTTTCATGGCCCTTGCCCGCGATCAAAAGCACGTCACCGGGTTCAAGCTGATCCACCCCGCGCAGGATCGCCTCGGCCCGGTCGCCCACCTCTTGGGCGTCGGGACAGCCCTCCATCACCGCCGCGCGGATCAATGCGGGGTCTTCGCTGCGCGGGTTGTCGTCGGTCACGATCACCACATCGGCATGATCCGCCGCCGCGCGCCCCATCAGCGGGCGTTTGCCCCGGTCCCGATCCCCACCCGCGCCGACGATGACGACGATCCGCCCCGCCACATGCGGCCGCAACGCGCACAAGGCGGTGGCCACCGCGCCCGGCGTATGCGCGTAGTCGACAAACACCGCCGCCCCGTTGGCACGGCGCGCGACCAACTGCATCCGCCCGCGCACGCCGGTCAGGTGCTCCAGCGTCTCGAACACCCGTTCAGGCTCTTCCCCGCAGCCGATGACCAGCCCCGCGGCCAGCAGCACGTTCTCGGCCTGGAACCCCCCGATCAACGGCAGGTAGGCGCGAAACCCCTTCCTTTCCCACGAAAAAAAGACCTCCTGCCCGGTCGTGTCAAAGCGTTGCGCGGTCAGGTGCAGGTCGGCCCCCTCGGTGCGCCCCACGGCAATCACTCGCTGTCCGCGCCCCGCCGCGATCGCCGCCATGTCCGGCCCGCGCGGATCGTCGATATTGACCACCGCCGTCCCGCCTTCGGACAGGACACGGGCGAAAAGCCCCGCCTTGGCCTCGAAATAATCGTCGAAACTGGCGTGGTAATCGAGGTGATCCTGCGACAGGTTGGTGAACCCCGCCGCCGCCAGGTTCACCCCGTCCAGCCGCCGCTGCACCAGCCCGTGCGACGATGCCTCCATCGCCGCATGGCTCACCCCTTCGCGCGCCGCCGCCGCCAGCGTGCGGTGCAGCGTGATCGGCTCGGGCGTGGTATGCGCGAGCGGCGCGCTCCACACCCCCTCGACCCCCGTGGTGCCAAGATTCACCGCCTCCTCGCCCAGCTCGGTCCAGATCATCCGGGTAAAGGTCGCGACACTGGTCTTGCCGTTGGTGCCGGTCACGGCCACCACCACCTCGGGCTGCGCCCCGAACCACAAGGCCGCCGTGTAGGCCAGAACCTGCCGCGGGTCTTCGCTCACGATCAGCGCCGCATCGCTCGCCGCCAGCTCCTCGGCCGCGATCCGCGCACCCGCCGCATCGGTCAGGATCGCCCCCGCCCCCATGCGCAGCGCATACTGGATGAATTCGCCGCCATGCACCCGCGTGCCCGGCAGGGCCGCGAACAGATGCCCGTCCTTCACGTCACGGCTGTCGACCGAAAGGCCCGTGATCCGCGCCTCGCGCCCGCCCCGGGCGGTCAGGCCCATCTGGGATAATGTCTTGACCTGCTGCCCGCCACCCATCTGCCCGTTCCCCTTTATGGGTCAATTCGATGTCAGCGTTATACCAGCCAATTGCCCGGGCTCAACCTGCGGTCTCAGCCCCAGAAGCGGGGCCAGCCGGTTGATCATCTCGGCCGCCACCGGCACCGCGGTCCAGCCCGCCGTGCGCCGCATCTCGCCCAAGGCATAGGTTTCGGGCTCATCCAGCGTCAGCACCAGCACGTATTTCGGATCATGCGCCGGAAAGATCGTGGCGAAGGTGGCGATCACCTTGTCCTTGTAATAGCCGCCCTGCGGCCTTGGCTTGTCGGCGCTGCCCGTCTTGCCGCCCACCGCATAGCCCGGCACATCGCCGAAACTCGCCGTGCCTTCGGTGACGACCTTGCGCAGCATGTCACGCGCCACGGCGGCCACCTGCGGGCTCATCACCCGCGGCCCGTTCTGCCGCCCCTCGCGTTTCAGGATCGTCGGATCGACCCGAGTGCCGCCATTGGCAATCGCCGCATAACCGGCCGCCAGGTGCATCGGGCTCACCGACAGCCCGTGACCATAGGAAATCGTCATCGCCGAAATCTCGGACCAGTTCGCGGGCAAGAGCGGCGTGCTCCCGCTCGCCTCCACGATCTCGACCGGGGTGCGCTCCAACAGCCCCAGCGCACCCAGAAACTCCCGCTGCCGCTCGGCCCCGATCTGCTGGGCCAGCCGCGCGGTGCCGATATTCGAGCTTTTGACAATCACCTTCTCGACCGAAAGCTCGGGCCCGTAATTGCGGAAATCGCGGATACTGTGCTTGCCCCATCTGAGCGGCCCGCGCGTGTCGATTATGGTCGAGGGCTTGGCAAGGCCCATCTCGATCGCCTGCACCACGGTGAATATCTTGAAGGTCGAGCCAAGCTCGTAAACGCCCTGAACCGCCCGGTTGAACAGCGGGCTGTCATCGGGCGCTCCCTCGGTCGGCGCGCGCGGCCGGTCATTGGGGTCGAAATCCGGCAGGCTCACGACGCTGATCACCTCGCCGGTATGCACATCCAAAAGCACGCTTGACGCGCCCTTGGCATTCATCAGCTTCATGCCACCCAACAGCACCCGCTCGGCCGCCGCCTGAACGGTCAGGTCGAGCGACAATTGCAACGGCTTGCTCTCTTCGCCCGGGTCTCGCAGGAAATCGTCGAACACCTTTTCCACACCCGCGACGCCGATCACCTCGGCCGCGTCCACGCCTTCCTTGCCAAAGGACGCCCCACCCAGCACGTGGCTGGCCAGCTTGCCATTGGGATAAAGCCGCATCTCGCGCGGCCCGAACAAAAGCCCCGGATCGCCGATGTCATGCACCGCCTGTTTCTGCTCAGGGCTGATCTTGCGCTTGATCCAGACGAACTTGCGCTTGCCGGTGAAATCGCGCACCAGCCGCGCCTCGTCGAGATCGGGGAAAACCTGTGCAAGCGCCTTTGCCACCCGCTCGGGCTCGATCATCTGGGGGGGCTGCGCATAAAGGCTGTGGGTCTCGAGATTGGTGGCCAGAACCCGCCCCCGCCGATCCACGATATCGGACCGTTGCGCCACGATATGGCTCCCCGCGGCCCGGGCGCGCGGCTCTTCGGGTTCGGAACTGGCCATTACGCCCATCCGCACCCCGATCACCGCATAGGCACAAAGAAACATCACCCCCAGCACCAGCAGCCGCCCCTCGGCCCGGGCGCGCGTCTTGTCGCGCATCTCCTCGTGGCGCATCCGGGTGTTTTCGCGTTCGATCACATCGGGGTTTTCGCCCTTGGCACGAGCATCGAGGATACGCGCCAGCGGGCGCAGCGGCGTGCGGATCATCGGTCATCCTCCCCGGCTGAGACTTCGATCGCATTGTCGATCTCCATCAACGGCGCGGCGGGATAGGCCACCTGGTCGATTCGCCCGAACTGGTCGGCCGAAAGCGGCAAAAGGCTCAGACGGTCGAAATTGATCGCGGCCAGCTCGCGCAGCCGGTCGGGCCGGTTGAGATAGGCCCATTCGGCGCGCAACATCGCCAGACGCGAGCGCGCCGCACCGATGTCGCGCTGCAACCGCTCGGTCTGCGACAGCGCCTCCTGCGTGCGATAGTTTTCATGATAGGCCCAAAAGGCCAGCCCAATCACCACCATGGCCGTCACCACCTTCAGCAGGGTTCTCATCGCCCTTTTCTCCCTGTTTTTCCCAATTGCGGCATGCCGATCGCGGCCCGGTCCACCGGCTCGGCCGGGATCTCCGTGCGCCGCCCCACGCGCAGCTTGGCGCTGCGGCTGCGCGGATTCTCGGCCAACTCGGCCTCATCCGGCCCGACCGCCTTGCGCGTTTTCACGTCGAACTGCGCTGATTTCTGCTGCACCGGGGCATGGCGGCTGCCCCCGCCCCCCGCACTGCTTGATTTCTCGGCGAAGAATCGCTTCACGATCCGGTCCTCGATCGAATGAAACGTCACCACCGCCAGTTGCCCGCCGGGTTTGAGCGCCCGTTCGGCCGCCTCCAGCCCCGCCACCAGCTCGCCGTATTCGTCATTCACCGCGATCCGCAGCGCCTGAAAGCTGCGCGTCGCGGGGTGGCTCTGCCCCGGTTTCGCCCGGGGCAGCGATTTCTCGATGATCGCCACCAGTTGCAGCGTGGTCTCGATCGGCGCCTCGGCCCGCGCCCGCACGATATTGCGCGCGATCCGGCGGCTGGCCCGCTCCTCGCCATAGTGATAGAGGATATCGGCCAAGGCGCCCTCCTCGGCGCTGTTGACGATATCGGCGGCGCTCGGCCCCTCCTGGCTCATCCGCATGTCGAGCGGCCCATCGGTCATGAAGGAAAATCCCCGCTCGGCCTGGTCGAGCTGCATCGAGCTCACCCCGAGATCGAGCACCACGCCGTCGAGATCGGCGCCAAGGTCGTCAAGCTGCGAAAACCGGCCCCGCACCAGCTCAAGCCGCGCGCCATACGCCCCGGCCCAGCTTTCGGCCATCTCGAACACCGCCGGGTCACGGTCCACCCCGATCACCTTGTCGGCCCCGGCCTCGAGCAGCGCCCGCGCATAGCCGCCCGCGCCGAATGTCCCGTCAAGCCACACACCCGTTACAGGTGAAACCGCCCGCAAGAGCGGGCGCAGCAGAACAGGGATATGGGGGGCAGCATCCGGGGCACGCGCAGCGGGTGCCATCATTCCTCACCCCGCGCCTTGTCAAGAAAGATCAGCGGGTCGAAATCCTCGGGCTGCTCGTCGAGCCAGGCCTCGGTTTCGGCCATTTCCTCCTGGTCATAGGTCTCGGGCTTCCAGATCTGGAACGTATCGCCCGCCGCGATGAAGAACGCCTCGTTCTCAAGCCCGATCTTCTCGCGCAGCTTTGCCGGCAGCACCAGCCGCCCGGTCTCGTCCACGTTGGTGGGCAGGCTCTGCCCGTGATAGAGCCGTTGCAGGATCTTGCGCTCTTTCGAGCCGCGCGGCAACTTGTCGATCTTGCGATCCACCTCGTCGATCGCCTCGATCGTGTAGCATTCAAGGAATTTGCGGCGGTGGTCGCCATAGACGATCACCAGGTTGGGGTTGAGCCCCTCGGTCCAATCCGGGTCGCCCGCCTCCAGAACACGGCGAAACGAGGCCGGGATCGACACCCTGCCCTTCGCATCCACCTTGTGATGGCTCTCGCCTCTGAACCTGCGGGTCACTGTCCCATGGCCCCTTTTGTCATACCTCGCCCCGAAACCGGGTTTCAGGGCCTTTAAAGAGAAAACGGCGGATTGAACTGCTGCCACCGTTCAATCCGCCGCCCTCGTCCCGCTTGTGCGGGGTGTCCGACTGCGCGCGCCACCTGGGGGGATGTCTGCTCGCTCGCGCGCCGGATCTCCTTGTGCGATGAAAGCGGGTGCCTGTATGAAACCTGACTTGGGAGTTTTTGTTCGGGGTCTTTATTTGCCCCTTGTTCCCGTCCTCATCGTGTCTATAGGGATGCCATGGGAATTCATGGGTTTCAACTATTTTCTGAACAAAATGACCCATCATCTTGTTTCAGAGACACCCCCGAAACAAGATATTGACGGAAAACAGGGGCCGAAAACACTGAACCTAGCGGAATATGCCATTTCAAATCACTAGATATGGTATCTGCCGCCGAGGCCAAAAACTTCCCATGATTTCCCAGAAAATTCGCACCAGCCCCCGGAAAGCCACGCCACAACAGGCAAGAATCCATGAAAAACGGCGCGAATCACGCCTGATTCACGCCGCTCTCGCCATTTGATTCGCCGTGGAAAGGGCCGGATCACCGCACGGGCCCATCAATTCCCATGTCCCGACCCATGGTTTCCCATATCGCGGTCGCGTCAGATCACCCCGGCCTCGATCAAACGTCCGGCCAGGCGCTGATACGCCTCCGACATCACCCCCGGGCCCGCCGCAATCGGCCGCCCCTCGTCACCACCCAGCCGGGTTTCAAGGTCGATGGGCAATTGCGCCAGAAGCGGTGCGCCGATCTTTTTCGCCTCGGCCTCGACCCCGCCCTGGCCGAACACATGCTCTTCATGGCCGCATTTCGGGCAAACATAGACGCTCATGTTCTCGATCAGCCCGATCAGCGGCACTTCCAACCGGTTGAGCATGTCGATCCCCTTGCGCGCATCGAGCAGCGCCACATCCTGCGGCGTCGACACCATGATCGCCCCGGCCAGCTCGCTCTTTTGCGCCAGCGTGAGCAGAACATCCCCCGTTCCCGGCGGCAGGTCGACGATCAACACATCCAGATCGCCCCATGCCACCTCGGTCAGGAATTGCTGCAACGCCCCCATCAGCATCGGCCCGCGCCACACCACCGCCTGCCCCTCTTCCAGCATCAGCCCGATCGACATGACCTTCACGCCATAGGCTTCGGGCGGCAGAAGCTGATTGTCGGCACTGGCCTGGGGTTTGCCCGAGATCCCCATCATCCGCGGCTGGCTCGGTCCGTATATATCGGCATCGAGCAGGCCCACGCGCTTGCCCGCCCGCGCCAGCGCCACCGCGAGATTGGCGCTCACCGTCGATTTTCCGACGCCGCCCTTGCCCGACCCGACCGAGATGATCCGCTTGACGCCCGCGGGCTTGATCTTCGCGGCCTGTGGCTTGGGGTGGCCCCCGATCTTGAGATCCGGCGCAGGCGCCTTTTGCGGCGGTGCCTTCTGCGCCGATTGCGCCGGGGCATGGGCGGTCAACACGGCCGAAACTCCATCGACCCCCGGCAATTCCTCGATCAGTTTTACCGCCGCTGCACGAATCGGCTCCATCTTGCGGGCATCCTCCGGATTCGCCGCCTCGATGACGAATCGCACCTGTCCGCCCTCGACCGACAGCGCCCGAACCATCTCGTGAGAGACCAGGCTCCCCCCGTCGGGCAATTGGATTCGGTCCAGCTCGGCCAAGATGTTTTCGCGCGTGACACTCATTTTTTCCCCTGTGACCTGTCTGTGGTCCATAGATGTATCATACCTGCGTCTTTTTGCTCAAAGCACAAGCCCAATGCCTGAAATAGCATCGGTTTGAGAACGCAACCCTTTGACTTCAATCGCGATTTCCCCTGCGTCAACTATGCAAATGCTGCATGGCAGCATTGAGAATTCAGCCATTGTGCAACTGCAGCATTGGGTTATCTTGATGTCAACGAAACGCAAACACGATCCGAGAAGGTAACGACATGGCATTCGCAGGCAACACCCAAACCGCACCCCATCACGGGCTGGCCGGTTTTGCCATCCGCGCCGAGGCGCTGGTCGAACGCTTTGACCGTTATCGCCTCTACCGCCGCACCGTGGCGGAACTTGCCGGGATGAATGCGCGCGACCTGGCCGAAATCGGCCTTTGCCGCAGCAACATCCGCTCGGCAGCCTACGAAGCGGTCTACGGATCGCAAAACTGAATTTGAATTCAGAGGCCCCTCTCCTCCTCCCTGGGGTTCATCTGATCAGGCGGCGGGATCGCTCCTCCTCCCAGATCCCGCCGCCGCCTAAATAACCGGATTGCGCCGGGGTCGCTCCTCCTCCCAGACCCTGCCGCATGCAAGAGACGGCGGCATCCTCTCCTCCTCCCTGGGTGCCGCCGTTTTCGTATCCGCGCACCGGCGCCACCACCGCTTTCCCCTCCCGACGACCGCACCACACCCACCGATGAGGTGATCCTCTTCGGCATGCTGCTACCCCCACCGCACGCCACGTTTACTTAATGAAGTGTTAATCGCAGGCGGTTGCCCCGGCAGCCGGGCGGCAGCCGGATGTCAGCCGGAAGTCACCCCCCGGTTTTTCGCCGAAAAACCACGTTAACTTTTCTCAGAACGGGATATCGTCGGCCCCGCTCACAAAGCGCGCGACCACCTTCTTCACTCCGGCTTTTTCGAAATCGATCTCGAGCTTGTCACCCTCGATTCCGATGATTTTCCCATAGCCGAATTTCTGGTGAAACACCCGCTCACCCATCGTGTGACTGCTGATCGCCTCAAGGTCTATGACCTGATTTTTCGTTTTATTCGGCTGACTTACGGGCCGTTGTTGAGATCGCGCCTGCATCCGCCGCCAGCCCGGAGAGTTATAGACATTGGCCTCGGCCGCGCGCGTCTCGATCCCACCTGTCGCCGCCGCGCCATAGCCCCCGCCATATAATCCCGGCGGGGTGAGAACCTCGACGTGCTCTTGTGGCAATTCGTCGATGAACCGGCTTGGCATCTGGCTTTGCCATTGCCCGTAAACCCTTCTGTTTCCAGCAAAACTTATCGTGCAAAGCTCCTCCGCCCGGGTGATTCCGACATAGGCGAGACGCCGCTCTTCCTCCAATCCCTTGATCCCGTTTTCGTCCATCGAGCGCTGCGACGGAAACAGCCCATCCTCCCATCCCGGCAGGAACACCGCCGGAAACTCCAGCCCCTTGGCGCCGTGCAGCGTCATGATCGAAACCTTCTCGTCCTGCTCATCGCTGTCATTGTCCATGATCAGGCTGACATGCTCCAGGAATCCTTGCAAATTTTCAAAAGATTCCAGCGCCTTGACCAGTTCCTTGAGGTTTTCGAGCCGCCCCGGCGCCTCGGGCGTCTTGTCGTTCTGCCACATCTCCGTGTAGCCGGATTCGTCAAGGATGATCTCGGCCAGTTCCACATGGCTCAATTCCGGGCTACCCGCCATGCGCCCCCATCGGTCGAGCCCATCCAGAAGCCGCGCCAGTTCTACCGCACCTTTGCCCCCGATCCCTTTGGATTCAATCAGGATTCTCGCTCCATCCAAAAGCGACACGCCATTCGCCCGCGCCGCCTTCTGGATCTTTTGCTGGGCCACATCCCCCAACCCCCGCTTGGGCGTGTTGACGATCCGCTCAAAGGCAAGGCCATCATCGGGGCTCACCACCAGCCGGAAATAGGCCATCGCATCGCGGATCTCCAACCGCTCGTAAAACCGCGGCCCGCCGATCACGCGATAGGGCATTCCGATGGTCAGGAATCGGTCTTCAAACGCCCGCATCTGGTGCGACGCGCGCACCAGGATCGCGATTTCATTCAATGAAAACGGGCGGATACCACGGGTGCCCCGTTGCGACGCCTCGATCTCTTCACCGATCCAGCGCGCCTCTTCCTCGCCGTCCCAATGGCCGATCAGGCGCACCTTCTCGCCCTCTTCCGTATCGGTCCAGAGATCCTTGCCCAACCGCCCCTCGTTGCCCCGGATCACCCCGGACGCGGCCTTGAGGATATGCGGGGTCGAGCGGTAATTCTGTTCCAGCCGCACCACCTTGGCGCCGGGAAAATCCTTTTCAAACCGAAGGATATTACCCACTTCCGCCCCGCGCCAGCCATAGATCGACTGATCATCGTCGCCCACGCAGCAAATGTTCTTGTGCCCGCCCGCAAGCAGCCGCAGCCACAGATACTGGGCCACGTTGGTATCCTGGTATTCATCCACCAGGACATAGCGGAACCAACGTTGATATTGCTCCAGAACATCCTGATGTTGCTGGAAAATCGTCACGACATGCAGCAGCAGGTCACCGAAATCCACCGCGTTGAGTTCCCTGAGCCGCACCTGGTATTGTGCGTAAAGTTCAGTGCCACGGTGATTATAGGCCCCCGCCTCGCCCGCCGGAACGCTCTGCGGTGTCCAGGCGCGGTTCTTCCAATGGTCGATGATCCCCGCCAATTGCCGCGCAGGCCAGCGTTTGTCATCTATGTTCGCCGCCGCAACCAGTTGTTTCAAAAGGCGCAACTGGTCATCCTTGTCGAGAATGGTGAAATTCGACTTCAGGCCCACAAGCTCGGCATGACGGCGCAGCAGCTTGACACAGATCGAATGAAATGTTCCCATCCACCTCACGCCACCATCAATTCTATACGGCATTTTCGCGAGTCGATCTTGCATCTCCTTTGCGGCCTTGTTGGTAAAAGTCACCGCCAAAATCTGATCGCGACGCGCCCGCCCAGTGTTAATAAGGTGCGCGATCCGCGCCATCAGCGCCTTGGTCTTGCCCGTACCCGCCCCCGCCAGCATCAGAACCGGCCCGTCCAGCGCCTCGACCGCCTCGCGCTGCGCCGGGTTCAACTCATCGAGATAGGGCGCCGGGCGCGCGGCCATTGCCCGGGCCGAAAGCGGGGTGGCCGCAACCTCGTATTCTTCGTCAAATCTGTTCATAACGAGCAGAGTAACGCGTCGTCACAGCAAGATAAAGGGATGTTCGCCCCTTGTTCCCTTGGTTTTCTGTGGACAAGCCCGCCCATCGCGCCAACAAATACGTGCATGGATTTGCACACGAAATACCCGGGCCTGCCCGATCTTGCCACCCGCGCGCGTCAACGCATTCCGCATTTCGTCTTCGAGTATCTCGACAGCGGCACAGGCAGCGAAACGACCCTGCGCCGCAACCGGGAAAAACTCGACGAGGTGCTGTTTCACCCCTCGATCCTGCGCGGCACCATGACGCCCGAACTGTCGGTTAAACTTTTCGATAAGGAAATCGCGCTACCATTTGGCATCGCGCCGGTTGGCATGTCCGGTCTGATCTGGCCCAATGCGGAAAAACTTCTGGCGAAAACTGCGGCGCGGGCGGGCATCCCCTATTGCCTCTCCACCGTCGCCAGTCAGACGCCCGAGGATGTCGCGCCCGTTCTGGGCGATCATGCCTGGTTTCAGCTTTACCCCCCCAAGGACCCCGGGGTGATGCGCGATCTGGTCGGACGGGTGAAAGACGCCGGGTTCAAGGTCCTGGCGATGACAGTCGATGTGCCGGTCGCCTCGCGCCGCGAACGACAGACACGCTCGGGCCTGACCCAACCGCCGCGGCTCACTCCGCGGCTCCTGTGGCAGGTGATGCAACGCCCCGAATGGGCATTGGGCACGCTCAGACAAGGCCGCCCGCGGCTGAAAACGATTGAAACCTATGTCGATGACAACCGCTCGCTGCCATCGACCGAACATATCGGCTACCTGCTGCGCACATCGCCCGACGCGGCCTACCTCGCCGCGCTGCGCGAGGCATGGGATGGGCCACTTGTCCTCAAGGGTGTGATGGACCCGAACGAGGCAAAACATCTTGCAGATCAAGGTGTTGACGGGGTCTGGCTCTCGAACCACGCTGGTCGGCAATTCGATGGTGCGCCTGCAAGCATCGAGGTTCTTCCCACGATGCGCGAAGCGACCGACCTGCCAATCATCTTCGACAGCGGCATCGCCGGAGGGCTCGACATCCTGCGGGCATTGGCGCTCGGTGCGGATTTCGTGATGATGGGCCGGGCCTGGCACTACGCGCTGGCGGCGCTCGGAACGCGCGGCCCCGACCACCTGCTCGACATGTTCACCCGCGATATCGTGTCGAACATGGGACAGATCGGCATCCAACGATTTACCGACCTTCCGTCGCGCCTTGTTCAAAACCGGTCGTGAACGGGACACGGCCCAGACCGCCAATGTTACAGGAATATTGCAGCACGTGTATTGCGCTGCACTGCGGCATCACGCTAGCAATGCGTGTGAACCTGTATGTTCAAGGCTCGAGGGACCCAGCAAAACATGGCCGAATTCAACAAAATCCTCATCGCGAACCGGGGCGAAATCGCCATCCGCGTCATGCGTGCTGTCAACGAAATGGGCAAACGCACCGTCGCCGTCTTTGCCGAAGAGGACAAGTTATCGCTGCACCGGTTCAAAGCGGACGAAGCCTATCGCATCGGCGAAGGGCTCGGTCCGGTTGCCGCCTATCTCGCGATTGACGAAATCATCCGCGTGGCCAAGGCAAGCGGCGCCGACGCGATCCATCCGGGCTACGGGCTTCTCTCGGAAAACCCCGATTTCGTAGATGCTTGCGACCAGAATGGTATCGCCTTCATCGGCCCCAGGGCCGAGACCATGCGCGCCCTTGGTGACAAGGCCAGCGCACGGCGCGTGGCGGTTGAGGCCGGCGTGCCGGTGATCCCGGCGACCGAGGTTCTGGGTGACGATATGGACGCGATCCGCGCCGAGGCCGCCACGGTCGGCTATCCCTTGATGCTCAAGGCAAGCTGGGGTGGTGGCGGTCGCGGCATGCGCCCGATCACCAGGCCGGAAGAACTTGAGGAAAAGGTGCTCGAAGGCCGTCGCGAGGCCGAGGCCGCTTTTGGCAATGGCGAGGGCTACCTGGAAAAGATGATCACCCGCGCCCGCCATGTCGAGGTTCAGATTCTGGGCGACAAGCATGGCGGCATGTATCACCTTTTCGAGCGCGATTGCTCGGTCCAGCGCCGCAATCAGAAGGTCGTGGAACGTGCCCCCGCCCCCTATCTGACCGATCTTCAACGCACTGAGATCTGCGAGCTTGGCTACAAGATCTGCAAGCATGTGAATTACGAATGTGCCGGCACGGTCGAATTCCTGATGGATATGGACACCAGCCAGTTCTACTTCATCGAGGTGAACCCGCGCGTGCAGGTCGAACATACCGTCACCGAAGAGGTGACGGGCATCGACATCGTTCGTGCGCAAATCCTTATCGCCGAAGGGAAAACCATCGCGGAGGCGACCGGAAAGCCCGACCAGGATCACGTCACCTTGAATGGTCACGCCCTGCAATGCCGGGTGACGACCGAAGACCCGCAGAACAACTTCATCCCCGATTACGGCCGCATCACTGCCTATCGCTCGGCCACGGGCATGGGCATCCGGCTCGATGGCGGCACGGCCTATGCCGGTGGCGTGATCACGCGCTATTACGACAGCCTTCTGACCAAGATCACCGCGTGGGCACCGACACCTAAGATGGCCATCGCGAGGATGGATCGTGCGTTGCGCGAATTCCGTATTCGCGGGGTCTCGACCAATATTGCCTTTGTCGAGAACCTGCTGAAGCATCCGACGTTTCTGTCGAATGAATACACGACCAAGTTCATCGACGAGACGCCCGCGCTTTTCAATTTCAAGAAGCGCCGCGACAGGGGCACCAAGGTTCTGACCTATATCGCCGACATCTCGGTCAACGGTCATCCGGAAACCCAGGGCCGACCGAAACCGCCCGCCGGGATGAAGCCCCCGCGCCCGCCCCACGTGCCCGCGGGGCTCGCCCCTTTTGGCACCAAGAATCTGCTCGACGAAAAGGGCCCCCAGGCCGTCGCTGACTGGATGAAAGCGCAAAGGCGGTTGCTGCTGACCGACACAACCATGCGCGACGGGCATCAATCGCTTCTGGCGACGCGGATGCGCTCGATCGACATGATCAAGATCGCACCCGCCTATGCCGCGAACCTGCCACAGCTTTTCTCGGTCGAATGCTGGGGCGGCGCCACCTTCGATGTCGCCTATCGCTTCCTGCAGGAATGCCCGTGGCAGCGCCTGCGCGATTTGCGCACGCGCATGCCGAACCTGCTGACACAGATGCTTTTGCGCGCATCCAACGGGGTGGGCTATACCAACTACCCAGACAATGTAGTGCAGGAATTCGTGCGCCAGGCAGCGGAAACCGGGATCGACGTTTTCCGCGTCTTCGACAGTCTCAACTGGGTCGAGAACATGCGCGTGGCCATGGATGCGGTGGTCGAAAACGACCGAGTCTGCGAGGCGGCTATTTGCTATACCGGCGATATTCTCGACCCGGACCGCGCAAAGTACGACCTGAAATATTATGTCGGCATGGCCAAGGAACTCGAAGCAGCAGGAGCGCATGTTCTGGGCCTCAAGGACATGGCCGGGCTCCTCAAACCATCCGCCGCGCGCGCCCTTTTCAAGGCGCTGAAGGAAGAGGTCGGGTTGCCGATCCACTTTCACACCCATGACACGAGCGGCATCGCCGGTGCCACCGTCCTGGCTGCGGCCGAGGCCGGAGTGGACGCCGCGGACGCTGCGATGGATGCGTTTTCCGGCGGCACTTCGCAGCCGTGCCTCGGTTCGATCGTCGAGGCACTGGCCCATAGCGAACGCGACACCGGTCTCGACATCGCATCCATCCGCGAAATCTCTCACTATTGGGAAGCAGTTCGCACGCAATACAGTGCCTTCGAAAGCGGCCTTCAGGCTCCGGCGTCCGAGGTCTACCTGCACGAGATGCCAGGCGGCCAGTTCACCAACCTCAAGGCACAGGCGCGCTCGCTCGGGCTTGAAGAACGCTGGCCCGAAGTGGCGCAGGCCTATGCCGACGTGAACCGCATGTTCGGCGATATCGTCAAGGTCACGCCATCCTCCAAGGTCGTTGGCGACATGGCGTTGATGATGGTCAGCCAGGGTCTCAACCGTGCCGATGTCGAAGACCCCGAAACCGATGTCGCGTTCCCCGACTCGGTCATCGACATGATGCGCGGAAATCTTGGCCAACCACCGGGCGGATTTCCCCAAAGCATCGTCAAGAAGGTTCTCAAGACCGAAAAACCCAACAACGAACGCCCGGGCAAGCACCTTGCACCGGTCGACCTTGCCGCGGCACACAAGAAGCTCGCAGAGGAGTTGGAAGGCCTCAAGACCGATACCGAAGATCTCAATGGATACCTGATGTATCCCAAGGTTTTCCTCGACTACATGGGGCGCCACCGCATCTATGGCCCGGTGCGGACCCTGCCCACGAAAACCTTCTTTTACGGCATGGAACCCGGAGAAGAGATCAGCGCCGAAATTGATCCCGGCAAGACGCTCGAAATCCGGCTTCAGGCCATCGGCGAGACGGGCGAAGACGGCGATGTGAAGGTGTTTTTCGAACTGAATGGCCAGCCCCGCGTCATCCGTGTTCCGAACCGGCTTGTGAAAGCCCAGACTGCCGCGCGCCCAAAGGCCGAGGTCGGAAACCCGAACCATGTCGGCGCACCCATGCCCGGCGTCGTGGCCAGTGTCGTGGTTGCGGCGGGGCAGCCTGTCAAAGAGGGGGATCTTCTGTTGACCATCGAGGCCATGAAGATGGAAACCGGCATCCACGCGGAGCGCACCGGCACCGTTAAGTCGGTTCATGTCGCACCCGGCGGTCAGATCGATGCCAAGGATCTCTTGATCGAGTTGGAGGAATAGAGCGCGCCTCCCAAAGAGTGCCCGGCACAGGATCTTGAAAAACTTGGGCCGGGGCGCGTTTTTTCTCTTGCAGCCCCCGGTTAGATTTCATATCTCCGCGTCACCCAAGGACGCGGGCGTAGCTCAGGGGTAGAGCATTACCTTGCCAAGGTAAGGGTCGTGAGTTCGAATCTCATCGCCCGCTCCAATTTTCCCAAGGGGGACCGAAAAAGGCGCGGTGATGACCGCGCCCTTTTCGTTTATGATGACCTTGTTCTGCCCCTGTGAACGTCAGAACGCGTTGAAGGTCAGTGTCGTCAACGACCGTTCGATCCCTTCGATATCGAGCAACTTGTCATTGATGAATTTGCCCACATCCTGATCCTTGGGAATATACATTTTCAGGATCAGGTCATAATTTCCGCTGGTCGAATACAACTCCGAATGCACCTCGCGCAACACGATCTCCTCGGCCACCTTGTAGGTCGTTCCGGGTTTGCAGCGAAGTTGAACGAAAACACAAGAGCTCATCAAAGTCCCTTTCTTGCAGCGTCATCAACAAACTGACACGCGCAAGGGCGCTGCACAATCCCCGTGCCGCCCGGCAATATCAATCGGCCCGAATCTTTTCCGCCGCCACGCCTTCTGCCACCGGCTTCTGCGCCTCGAGCCCCTCCACGACAGCTTCAAGCTTACGGACATCGGCATCCGCTCGGGTTTGGCCAGTCACATCATCCAGAACGATCTGATTGATGGCGCACCATGTCGGATAGCTGGCCCATTTGTCATGGCGACGAATCGCGGTATCGAGCGCCCGAACATTCCAGAAGGGGCTGGTTCCCGTCGCCACGGAAAACCGATTCTTCATGCCCGGCAGATAAAGCGCATGCCTCCATTGCACCGATGCGCCGTTGCGTCCGCGCGCGATATTTTCCACGGCTTTCAACACCTTTGCGCGGCTCGATGCACTCAAGCCTTCGACCACTTCCGGGGCAAGACCATAATCCCATTCATGACCATACTTGCTCATCCCCGGACGGCTGCGCGCATTGATCAGCCAGCCATTCGCCGGATCGCACCAACTCAGATCAGGATTGGCCGCATTGGCATAACTACTTTCATGAAAACGCCCGTCCCGCCATGCCCCACGCAAGACGGCGATTTCGTGGCTGGCGCCAACCGGGTCTCCTTCGAGAACCCACCGTGGCTGATCTTTGGCATATTGCGGGGTCAGGTGCCCGATCGTTGCCTGATCCTCGCGGGATGTCTTGCCCGCGACCCGCTGTGCAAGGGAAAAAACCCCGCGAGTCACCTCGTCATGTTCGGTCGGACGCTCCAATCCTGCCGAAAAGCCCCAGTTTCGAACCGATGTGATGGTGAGGTAAATCGGGCGTTGATCAAGGGGATACATGCCCCGCCAGCGACGCATCTTCTTGCCAATTCGGGGGCTGTAGGTCGTTGTTCCAGACCCATATGACGCAAGATAGTTCTCGCCCGGGTCAAATCCGGCCTTCACCCGTTCGGCCCGCTGGAGCGATGTCCACTTGCGGGCTTCCGCGGCCGGATTGACCAGGACCACAAGATCACCGATGATCGGCTTCATCCGCGCGCCGAACCCGCCATCCCACGTGGGCATTCGGTGCGCGTCGATTGCCTCCAGAGCGCGCTTTTCCATCAACGACGCCAACATGTTGCCACCCAGCGAATGGGCAAACACCAGAAACTTGTCGCGGCGCGGATCGCCCGGGGCACGGTCAAGCACGTGCTCGATCCGGTCGAGCACCTGTCCGAGAACTGCGTGCCCGCGCCATTCATCCCCCAATCGGGTCGAGACGTCTCGACGCCCCCAGAACGTCGGAACAGCGCCCAGAACATAGGGGCTCATCGCAGCATCGACCTGAAGCGGCGGTTCCGCGAAGGAGCGCCCGCGCCAGGCAACGAATACGCCGGTCAAATCGGCATCACAATATTGCGCTTTCTGGATGCAGCGCGCGTTCATCGCCGCACGGGAATACCCCAGAAGGCGGCGAAATTTCTGAAGGTCGCCATCCCGGATCGCCGCATCATGTCGCCAACCGTGAATATAGGCCACCACATAGTTCTGACGTCCCGACGCACGATTCCGCGCAAGATGTTCGATCAACTGATCCAGTTGTCCCTGCATCTGGAGGCGGTTTTCGTCATGCATCTCGACAAAGGCCAGCGCGTAGCGATCAGGGTTGCGCAAAGCCGCCCCGTGGTGATCAGCTTCGCGCGCCCACATGGACAATCCTGACGCATCGCGCATGACAGGAAGCTCATGCTGTTGCAGATAGCACCGCATTGGGTGATCCTGCCCGGCAAACAGGCGCGGAGCTTCGAGATTGTCCGGCCCAATTCGATAAAGTGGCAGGCAGAGATCATTCTCGGGGGAAATAAGACGATGCACCTTGTCGACCTGGGTGCATGCGGACAGAAGGATGAAAAACAACCCGAGGCCTAGAAAATAACGACGCATAATCAAGCCACCCCAACAAGCAATCAAATCAAGAAAACAACATTTCCCGTAAAAAGGGAACATGCAGATGCGCTACACCCCGACCCGATCGCACCAGATAGGAACCCGGGCACTTGGAAGCGCTCAACCGGCTGCGTATAACGAGCGCAGAAAACCGGAAGGGACCACAGATGCGCAAGGCCCAGATCACCCGCGAGACGGCTGAGACCAACATCAGCGTCGATCTCGATATCAACGGGGAAGGCAGCTATGACAATGAAACCGGGGTCGGCTTCTTCGATCACATGCTGGACCAGCTCGCCCGGCATTCGTTGATTGACATGACAGTGCGCTGCAAGGGCGATCTGCACATTGACGATCACCACACGGTCGAGGATGTCGGAATTACAATCGGTCAGGCACTGACGCAGGCCCTTGGTGATAAACGCGGCATCCACCGCTATGGTTCTTGCCTGCTGCCGATGGACGATGCCTTGGTCCGGGCGGCGCTTGATCTTTCGGGACGGCCCTATCTGGTCTGGGATGTCGATTTCCCGACGACCAAGATCGGAACATTCGACACCGAGTTGGTGCGCGAGTTTTTTCAGGCACTCAGCACGCATGGTGGCATCACCCTCCATGTTGAGGCATTGCACGGTCTGAACAGCCACCACATCGCCGAGGCGGCATTCAAGGCGGTCGCACGCGCGTTGCGTGACGCGGTCGAAACGGACCCGCGAAAGGCCGACACCGTTCCTTCGACAAAAGGGGCGCTCTAGTTCAAATGATCACGGCCATCATCGACTATGAATCCGGCAACCTGCATTCCGCCGAGAAGGCCTTTCAGCGCATGGCGCTCGAAACCGGCGCGGGCGAGGTGCATGTCACATCCGATCCCGACCTGATCCGCGTTGCGGATCGGATTGTCCTTCCGGGCGACGGGGCCTTTCCGGCTTGCCGCAAGGCACTGTTCGACCACCGTGGCGTTTTCGAGGCCATCGAGGAATCCGTGATCACCCGTGCCAAGCCTTTCATGGGCATCTGCATCGGAATGCAGATGATGGCGACCAAGGGTCTGGAATATCAGGAAACACCCGGGTTCGACTGGATCGGCGGCGAGGTGGGCCGGATCGAACCCGAAGACGTATTACTCAAAGTGCCACATATGGGGTGGAACGACCTTGTGATTGACCGGCCGCACCCTGTTCTCAACGGGATCGACACCGGCTGCCACGCGTATTTCGTGCATTCCTACCATTTCCGCGTCACCGATCCAGATGAACGGATCGCCCATGTCGATTATGGCGAAGAGATCACGGCCATCGTCGGTCGCGACAACATCATCGGCCTGCAATTCCACCCCGAGAAAAGCCAGACGACCGGCCTTCGCATCATCGAGAATTTTCTCAAGTGGCGACCCTGATCATTCGACTCGGGTCCATGTCTGAGCCTGGCAAACCGGGCCAAGGCATCCGCGCACCTTGAGTCGAGGGCCATTGAGTTCAAATGTTCCGCGCACCGTCGCGCCCAATTGGCTTATGTGCATCAGACCCTCGTAGCGGCCATCACCCGTTCCGGTGACATCCCAGATGACCCGTTTGCCCACATTGGGTGTCTTGACCGGTTGCCCGGCCTCGTCAAAGGCCCGCGTGACCGTTCCACAAAGCGCCCCGCCGCAAGGCGAAATCGAAACATGCCCGACCTGTCCCTTGTAGTCGGGCCCGGTCACCCAAAGCCCCGGCAATCCGTCGCCATGAGCCAAGCCACTCCAGAGTGCGAATGTGATTGCCGCAACAAGTATCGGATGCTGCAGATACGGCATATCCTTACCTTATCGTTTCAGACCGATCAGGTCATATGTCTACACCACCTCCATGATTCGACCTATCATTGGTTTCGCAAAGCGGTGTGTCCGCATGTCATGCCTTGTCCGGGTTACTTCACCCGGGTCCATTTCTGGCTCGAACAAATCAGCCCACCGGCCACACATCCCTTGAGCGTCAGGCTGTTGCCCTTGACCTGCATCTTGCCGATATAAATCTTGTCATTCGACGGGCGCCAAACCCGTCCACTATAGCTCCCATCACCACTAGGCTTCATGTTCCGCACGAGAACCTTGCCCTTGTTGGGCGAATTGTATTCACCATCCGAGTTGAACGTCCGGGCAATGGTCCCGCAAATATTTTCACCGCAGGGTTTCATCGCGATATGTGCGTAAGACCCGTCATCCACCTCGGTTTTCCACATGCCTTCCGCAGGATCGGCCGCGGCCATCCCCGCCGATAACGCCGCCGCTACAGCGGCCATGATCACTCTCTTCATATCCATACCTCCCGATGATACCTCAATGATCCTCGCGCGGCATCCCCGTCGCAATCAAGCCTCTCCTTGGGTCACGTTGCATTTTCCGCAGGACCATGCCAAAGCGCGAAGGCAGTAAAAAGGGCGGCAAGTCATGATCCTCTACCCCGCGATCGACCTCAAGGACGGCCACGCCGTGCGGCTTGTGCATGGTGAAATGAACCGCTCGACAGTGTTCAACGAAAACCCTGCCGCTCAGGCGCTCGATTTCATGCGGGCGGGCTGTGAATGGCTGCACCTTGTCGATCTCAACGGCGCTTTCGCCGGCGAGCCGGTCAACGCGTCCGCCGTCGAGGCGATCCTTGCGCAAACCGATCTGCCCACACAACTGGGCGGCGGCATTCGCAACATGGAAACGATCGAACGATGGCTGTCCAAGGGGCTGACCCGGGTGATACTCGGCACCGTGGCCGTCGAGAATCCGAACCTCGTGCGTGAGGCCGCGCGCCGTTTTCCCGGGCAGGTCGCCGTGGGGATTGATGCACGCCACGGCAAGGTCGCAACCAAAGGCTGGGCCGAGGAAACAGATGTCGACGCGACCGATCTTGCCAAGTCCTTTGAGGATGCGGGCGTTGCCGCCATTATTTACACCGACATACTGCGTGACGGTGCAATGAAAGGCCCGAATATCGAGGCGACGGCGGCGCTGGCCAATGCCGTTTCCATTCCGGTCATCGCATCGGGCGGGGTCTCGTCGCTGGACGACCTCAGGGCGTTGCGCGATTGCGGGGCACCGTTGAACGGCGCGATTTCCGGTCGCGCGCTTTATGACGGGGCGATTGATCTGCCCGAGGCATTGGCGATACTGAGGTAACATGCTCAAGACCCGTATCATTCCCTGTCTCGACGTTGCCGATGGCCGTGTGGTCAAAGGGGTGAATTTCGTCGATCTGGTCGATGCCGGCGATCCGGTGGAATCGGCGCGCGCCTACGATCACGCTGGTGCAGACGAAATCTGTTTTCTTGACATACATGCCACGCATGAAAACCGCGGGACGATGTTCGACGTCGTCAGCCGAACCGCCGAACAATGTTACATTCCGCTCACTGTTGGCGGCGGTGTGCGCAGCGTTGCCGATGTTCGGGCGCTGCTTCTGGCCGGGGCCGACAAGGTCAGTTTCAACTCTGCCGCAGTGGCAAATCCCGACGTCGTGGCCGAGGCGGCCAACCAGTTCGGAAGCCAATGTATCGTGGTCGCCATCGACGCCAAGACCGTCAGCCCCGGAGAATGGGAGATATTTACCCATGGCGGGCGCAAACCGACCGGCATTGACGCCGTGGAGTTTGCCCGAACGGTTGTCAGCAAAGGCGCCGGTGAAATCCTGCTGACATCGATGGATCGTGACGGCACACGCGCAGGTTTCAACCTGCCCCTGACCCGCGCCATTTCCGACGCCGTTGACGTGCCAGTCATTGCATCGGGCGGGGTCGGCACGCTGGATCATCTGGTCGAAGGCATCACCAAGGGCGGCGCGAATGCGGTTCTCGCGGCCTCGATCTTTCATTTTGGCGATTACACGATCCGCCAAGCCAAGGAGCATATGGCCGCGACCGGCATTCCCATGAGGCTCGAATGACACTCGACGATTTGGAAAAGATCATCGCGGCCCGGGCCTCTGCGTCACCCGATGAAAGCTGGACCGCGAAACTTCTGGCCAAGGGGCCGGAGAAAGCGGCCGAGAAGTTCGGTGAGGAAGCCATCGAGGCAATCATCGAAGCGGTCAAGGGAGATCGTGAGAAGCTGACCACCGAAACGGCCGACGTGCTGTTTCACCTGCTGGTCATGCTCCATTCCCGAGGCGTGACGGTCGATGCGGTCATGCACGAACTTGAATGCCGCCAGAATCAAAGCGGGTTGACGGAAAAGGCCTCCCGACCAAAGGGGTGAAACCCTTTCGTGGCTTTACCGCACCGAACGGCGACAAGGGCGCGCCATGTCCGAAGGCCATCACTCGCCCGAATAGGCATAGCCTCCATCGTCGGGTGGTGCGCATCCGGGCATGCCCATGGTGAATATGGTCATAAGCAATGCCAGAAATAACGAAGCATTTTTCATTTATTTCCCCCTTTGCTGCAAGGGCATTCGTTTATCGACGTCAAAGACTGCCTTTATAGCACAGGGGTGTTGAACCTACAATTTCGAGGAAATCACGCCCGTATTGAACCCACCCATCCTGAGCTCACCGAACAGTCGCTGATACTCGATTTTCGGACAGCGGTTCATGATCACGTCGACGCCGCGTGCGCGCGCCGTTTCGGCAGCTTCGGGACTTTCGACACCGATCTGCAACCAGATTGTCTGGAGGTCGGGAAACGACTCCAGAGCCTCGTCCACAATCGGCGGCACATGTTCGGAGCGGCGAAAAATATCCACCATGTCCACCGGGTCTTCGATCTCGGACAGCGAAGCCCGCACCGTCTCACCGAAAAGCACCTTGCCGGCGTGGCCGGGATTGACCGGGATAACCCTGAAGCCCTTGAGGTTGAGATATCGCGCGACATAAAAGCTTGGCCGCACCTCGTTCATGGAAACCCCGACGACGGCAATCACCTTCGTTCGGGACAGGATGTCGCGCAGATGCGCATCGGAATACGACTCACTCATACGTCTTGCATACGCTTTGCCGGCATGGAAAAAAAGCGCCCGGACGAAACCGGGCGCTAGTCACGGAACGAGGGACAGTGAATAGAGGGGCGGGAGTTCCGTGCCCGACCCTCGCCTAAGAGATAGGCGTGATTCCGATGATATAAAGGGCATGTAATAAACCTGTGAATACCGCGTTACCGGGGCAAGGAAGCGTAGAGCGCCACAGCCGCCGCATTCGAGACATTCAAGGATCCAAACGCATCTGCAAACGCAATTCGGACAAGCGCATCGCAGGTTTCCCTGGTCTTTTGCCGCAGCCCCGGCCCCTCGGCGCCCAGGACGAGCGCGACCGGCCGGTCACGACGCGCTTCAAGCGCCTCTTCAATGGTCTGATCCGCCTCACCATCAAGACCCAGCACGAGATAGCCCATCGACCGGAGTTCTTCGATCGTTTGGGCAAGATTGCGCACGCGCAGATAGGGTTGGCGCTCAAGCGCACCGCTGGCAGTCTTGGCCAGTGCCCCGGTTTCAGGGGCCGAGTGATGGCGAGGGGCGATAACGGCCAACGCACCGAATACTTCGGCCGAGCGCAGGATTGCGCCCACGTTATGCGGATCGGTCACGCGGTCGAGCAAGATCACGCGCGGCACGTGACCTTCCCTGGCCATGCACAGGTCCGGCAAAGCCCCCCAGTCGAGAGATCTGACTTCGAGCGCGGCCCCCTGATGCACGGATTGCGGATCGAGCGGAGCCGCGAATTTGCGGGCATCCGAAATCTCGGGCGTGATGTCGCTTTCCGCGATGGCTGAGGCCAGTTTGTCGGCGGCGTTGCGAGTCACCACGAGACGCAGTTTGTCCCGGCGCGGGTTCAAAAGCGCATCGCGCACCGCATGGAGCCCGAACAGCCAAACGGTTTCCGAAGCCGCCGCGCGGCGCGCTTTTTCCTTGTCGATGACCCAGTCGGGTTTCTTCATACGCGCCTCTGAAAAACTGCTGTTTTGACGCCGCTTATCATGGGATTTTCCTGTTGACGACCCCGGGGTTGGCAAGTAATCACGCCGACACAGTGGGCGACAGGCCGCAAGGTGTGGCAGGGGACTGTAACTCCCTCGCGGAGACGCACGCTAGGTTCGATTCCTAGGTCGCCCACCACTATCATCCCAAACGACGGCAACACTCAGGGCATCAGGATTGATTTGCGGTCGAACCGTGCCGTGTCGCGGCTCAGGTCATCATAGATGATTTCCACTTCGACCGCGGCAATCGACCCAAGGGGGTGGACCTCGTAGATCGTGGCATCCTGCGGGATCGCATTGGGTTGCGCCGTATCTTCGTCACAGCCAGCCAGCGGCCAATCCTGCATCGGTCCGTCATTGATCGCATATCTCAACCCGACCATCCCGCACCGCCACGAAAGAATATGTGTCATATATATCAGATCGTTGCCGTCAAACTCCCGCACCGCCACCCAATTGGCCCTTGTCGCGTTCATGATTGGCTTGATCTCGGTCGCCGTGGTGAATTTTCCGCTAGGCACCTGCGGTTCGGCCGCGTAGCTCTGGGGCGATGCACCCGATTCAACGGTTTCCAACGCACCCGGTCCAGCCGCGGTGTCGCCGCTACCGCTGTTCGCTGAACCAAGGCCGATCGCGATCAGGATGAAAAACAGATCAAGCATGACTATCCCTTTCCTCGACAGATGAATCAATCGCCCTTTGTGCGCCGGACGTGCTCGCCTATAGTGGGGATAGGCAGTCAAAGGGCAGTTCAAATAATGGCCGCAAAGGCGCAACAAGGCAAAACATTCAACGTGATGGTCGTCGGCCAGAACGGACGGTTGCAGTATGAGGCGCTCCTGTTCGCCGCTTCGCTGCGCCGTTTCACGCCGGATTTCCGTGGACGGCTGTTCATCGCCGAGCCGCAACCCGGCACGGCGTGGCAAAAGGACCCGCGAATCGGAAATGGCGATGTCCTGGCCCTTCTCGACGAGCTTGAAGTCGAAATATTACCATTTGAAAACAATTATTTCGGCGAATCCTATCCCTATGGGAACAAGATCGAGGCCCTGGCCGCACTGCCCGAGGGCGAACCATTTGTGTTTTTCGATACCGATACCCTGATCACCGGGGACCTGATGCAGGTGCCGTTCGATTTCGGCCGCCCGACCGCATCGCTGAGGCGTGAGGGCACGTGGCCCCAGATCGAGCTTTACGGGCCGGGATACGGGCGGATATGGAAATCGCTCTATGACAAGTTCGGGCTCGATTTCGAGAGTTCTCTCGACCTGTCGCAACCGGACGAATATTGGCGACGCTACCTCTATTTCAACGCCGGGTTCTTCTTTTATGAATGCCCCCGGATATTCGGCGAGACATTCCTGTCATATGCGCTGGCCATTCGCGATGATCCCCCGCCGGAACTGATTGGGCAGGTGATGGACCCGTGGCTTGACCAGGTCGCATTGCCGTTGGTGATCCATGGGCTTGGCGGCGGGCGTGATGCCCTGCCTGACGGGTATCTTGATGGCACGGTGAGTTGCCATTATCGCCTCTTTCCGATGCTCTATGCGCGCGAAGCCGACCATGTGGTCGCCGCGCTGGAGGAGGTGGCGGCACCGAACCGGATCAAGAAGGTTCTCAAGCAATATGATCCGATCAAGCGCATGGTTTATCAGAATCGTGGCCAGAAGGCGCGCGCCCTTTTCGACCAGAACGATCTGCCACGCCGTGAACAGGCCATTCGCAACCGTCTTAGACGCGAAGGGTTCTGGATGCGTTAATATCGCGAACGGGCATTCGTATCTGGCGTTTCTGGCATGAAGGATGTTCTGGCCTGGCGGGTCTGGGCGGTAAAAACCGTCTTTGCGCGGCGGCGCCAGTTGTCCGGCGCGGTGGAATGGCCTAATCCTGTGGCAATTCAACGCAAGGGAGGGCCAGTCATGGCTTACGGTTTCGACACGCTTCAGATCCATGCGGGCGCACGCCCCGATCCGGCGACGGGGGCGCGGCAGACGCCGATCTATCAGACCACGGCCTATGTGTTCCGCGATGCCGATCATGCCGCGGCGCTCTTCAACCTGCAGGAAGTGGGCTATATCTACTCGCGCCTCACCAACCCGACCGTCGCCGTGCTGCAAGAGCGCGTCGCCGCGCTTGAAGGGGGGGCGGGCGCGGTCTGCTGCTCGTCGGGGCACGCGGCACAGATCATGGCGCTGTTTCCGCTGATGGGGCCGGGCAAGAACATCGTGGTGTCCACGCGGCTTTACGGCGGGTCGGTGACCCAGTTCAGCCAGACGATCAGGCGTTTCGGGTGGTCGGCGACGTTCGTGGATTTCGACGATATCGACGCAGTGGCGGCCGCCATTGACGATGACACCCGCGCCATTTTCTGTGAAAGTATCGCGAATCCAGGTGGTTACATAACCGATCTTGATGCAGTGGCTGAAGTATCAAACAACGCCGGTCTACCGCTGATCGTCGACAACACGTCGGCCACGCCCTACCTGTGCCGCCCGATCGAACATGGTGCGACGCTGGTGGTCCATTCGGCGACGAAATACCTCACCGGCAACGGCACGGTGACGGGTGGCGTGATCGTGGATTCGGGCACGTTCGACTGGTCGGCCAGCGGCAAGTTTCCTTCGCTGAGCGAGCCCGAACCGGCCTATCATGGGCTCAAGTTCCACGAGACTTTTGGCCCGCTGGCCTTTACCTTTCATGGCATCGCCGTGGGGCTGCGCGATCTGGGCATGACACTCAATCCGCAGGCCGCGCATTACACGCTGATGGGGATCGAAACGCTTTCCCTGCGCATGGAACGCCATGTCGAGAACGCGAAGATCGTCTCGCAATGGCTTGAAAAATATGAACATGTCGCCGCCGTGACCTATGCCGGTCTGCCCTCGTCGCCCTATCACGACCGGGTCGCGCGGATCTGTCCCAAGGGTGCGGGTGGCCTTTTCACCATCACGCTCAAGGGCGGTTACGAGGCGTGCGTCAAGTTCGTGGACAGCCTCGAATTGTTCAGCCACGTGGCCAACCTGGGCGATACTCGCAGCCTTGTGATCCATTCCGCGTCGACCACCCACCGGCAGTTGAGCCCGGAGCAGCAGGAAGCGGCCGGGGCGGGGCCGGATGTGGTGCGGATCTCGATCGGGATCGAGAATGCCGACGACCTGATTGCCGATCTTGAGCAAGCGCTTGAAAAGGCTCATTCCTGAAATGGTTAACGGGCGGATATGGCCGAAAAACGGGGGGTGACTCCCGGCTGCTGCCCGGCTGCCATCCGGCTGCCGGGCGATGACGTTGCCGGGGCGGCGAGAAACCTTAACGCGCCGCACGGTGTGCCTGCTGCGCGTCGGCCTTTCCCTCGGCGGTAAGCTGCTATAATATCGGGGTTTCCTATTCCGACTCCCGTGATCGGGTAAAGAATGTTAAATCGCCGCCCATGAAACCCAGTTTTGCCTTAGCCCTGTCGTTTGACGGCATCGCACTTTTGCACCGTGCCTTCCCCGGATGGAACAGGGTGGGAGAGGTGTCGCTGGATTCCTCGGACCTGTCCGGGGCGCTGGCCGTGCTGCGGGACACCGCGCAGCAGATCAACGGCGCGGAGCTGACCAGCAAGCTGGTCATTCCCAACGACCAGATCAAATATCTCGCGCTCGATCTCGGGATGACGGACGAGCCGGCGCGGCAGGACGCGATCCGTGCGGCGCTGAGCGGGGCGACGCCCTATCCGGCCGAGGACCTGGTGTTCGACTGGTCGGTCGAGGGCGACAAGACGCAGGTGGCGGCGGTCGCCCGCGAAACCCTGACCGAGGCCGAGCAATTCGCGACCGAACACGGCTTTGGCCCGATCAGCTTTGTCGCAATCCCGCCCGAGGGGCAGTTTTCGGGTGAGCCGTTTTTCGGCCCCACGGCCCATGCGCACACGGTTCTGAGCGAGGGCGAAACCGTGCAGCGCGACATGGCGCCGATCCGGGTGACCGGGGTGGCGCGCCTGCCCGAGGCGGACCCAGACGCCGAGCCCGCATCAGAATCAGAAGCCGAAGCCGATATCGACGCCGGGCACGCGGTTGACCCCGAGAGCACCGCCGAGGATGCACCGCCCGAGGTTTTGTCGCTGAACGAGGACGAGGCGGAAGCGCAGGAGCTTCCCCCGGTTCAACCCGGTGACGACATCCCCGACGAGGCCACATCCGGGGCATCATCCGGTCCGCCGGAGCCTTTTTCCGCATTCGACGAAAGCCCGGCAAGCGCGCCCACCGGGGGCGAGGCAGAGGCTGAGGCGGAAGAGCACGCGGCGAGCGACGGCGCGCCGGAGGCGATCCCGGCCTTTACAACCATCCGCGCCCGGCGCGACGACATGGGCGATACGGTTGGCCCGCTGCCCGATTTGTCCGCCGTGCGGCGGCCTCTGGCCACGGATATGACCGCCCCGACGATCCCGATCGAACCCGATGTCAACGTCCCGGGGGCGGGTGCCGCGCCGCCAGTGGGAACCGCAGAAACGCCCGAGTTGCAGGACGCGGCAACCGCCACGGACGATCCCGAACCCGAAGCGCGGCCGGACGATACCGACGATACCCCTGTTATCCCCGCTGCTCCCGAGGATCTGCCCGACCGCGAACCGATCACGGCGCAGCGCGCCGCGCCCGCCCGCAGCAGGCGGCTGTCGTTTTTCAGTCGCCGGGATCGATCCAAGGCGCCACGGTTGGAGCCGGAAATCGGCACATCCGGTCCGGATCGTGCGCCCGACATCCCGCCCGCCCCGATCGGTGATATCGCGAGCGAAGAAGAGCGGATGACGATCTTTGGCGCGCGGCAAAGCGCGGCGGAGAAACAGGCGGCGATCGGCGGCAAGCCGAGGTATCTGGGCCTCGTCATGACGGCGGTTCTGTTGCTGTTTCTCGCCGGGGTCGCGGCATGGGCGTCGATCTTCGTCGACGACGGCCTGGCGCGCTTTTTCGCCCCGCGCGATGCGATCATTGCGACATTGCCCGAAGACAGCGTGGACGAGTTGAGCATCGAGGGCGACGAGGCCATGGTGCCGACCCTCCCGCTCGAACAGGAGCCGGACGAGGTGTTCCCCGACGAGGTGGAAACCGCCGCGCTGGAGATCTGGCCGGAGGAGGAGGTGGAGGCCGAGGCGCCCCCGGCACGGTCGGAACCGCAACCACCGCGTGCCATGACGCCGGACGAGGCCCAGACGCGCTATGCGGTAACGGGCGTGTGGCTGCGCGCGCCCGAGCCACCATCGGAACCCGCGCAGGAGTCACTCGACGATCTTTATGTCGCCTCGATCGACCCGCGGGTCGAAGAGCATGACGCGGTCGCCCTGCCCGAGCTTGCCTCGCTTGATACCGATTACGCGATGGCGACGCCCGCCGTGCCGTTTCCGCGCGGCACGCGGTTCGATCTGGACGAGCGCGGGTTGGCGGTGGCGAGCGTGGATGGCACGCTCAGCCCCGGGGGGTTCCTCGTGTTCCGCGGTCGACCCGAGATCACCCCCGGCGCCGTGCCCGACCGCGCGCCCGACGCGGCAGAACCCGAGACGGACGAGACGCGCGAGGCGCGCGCGGAACTGGCCGCGCTGCGCCCGAGGCCACGGCCCGAGGGGCTGATCGAGAGCAATGAGCGGCAGAACCTGGGCGGGATCACCTGGGCCGAAATCGCCCGGGTGCGCCCGCGGCCACGGCCGGAACAGGATCTCGCCAAGATCGAGGAAGAGGCCGACACGACCGGCACCGCGCAGGCGGTGGCGGAATCGCCCAAGCCCGCGCCGCGACCGCGCAACTTTGCCAGTGTGGTCGAGCGCGCGCAGGAGGCCGAGCCGCAAGAGGCCACGCAGGTTGCCGCGGCGGTGCCCCGGCAGCAATCGGTGGCCCCGTCGATCCCGTCGCGATCGAACGTCGCCAAGGTGGCCACCGTGCGCAACCAGTTGAACCTGCGCAAGGTCAACCTGATCGGGGTGTATGGCAAACCCAGCGCGCGCCGGGCGCTGGTGCGCCTGTCGAACGGGCGCTACAAGAAGGTCAAGGTGGGCGACCGGCTCGATGGCGGGCAGGTGCAAGCCATTGGCGATACCGAGCTTCGCTATCAGAAGCGGGGCCGCAACGTGATTCTCCAGATGCCGCGCGGATAGGGTATCGGGTCGGCCGGCATGCTGCGCCATGCGGCCCGCGATCCTGTCATAACGATTCAGCGAGCGCACAGGGGTCCGGGCGCGGAATGATCTGCATCACCCGGGTCAGGCCGGAACGCGCCTTTGCCCCCGGCCATTGCGCCCCCATCAGCGCCTCTGGCCCCGGGCCATGGCGCAGCACGAGCCTGCGCCACTGGTGCAGCGCCAGCACCCGCAGGGCGGCACGATCCAGCGGCGAAGGGGGCAACGGCACCTCGGCGGCAAGGGCAAGCGCACGGGTCAGGCGGGCATAGGCATGAGTAATGTCGGGCGGGGCCAGCGTCTCGCCCAGCCAGCCCGGCACGGCACCGGGCGCCACGTCCCAGGCCAGCAGCGGCGCGGGCACATCCTCGGCCCCGTTCGGCCCGGTCCCTTCGGGCAAGAGGGCCACGCGCGGCGCGATCAGGATGGCATCGGGGTGGTCGAGCGCCGTCATCGCCTCGCCCGAGGGGGCCAGGACGATGCGCCAGCCCTGCGGCGCGGGCGGTGCCGCGCCATAGACCTGATCCGAGACCGACAGCGTCAGCGCGAGGCCGTGGCCGGTGAGCATGTAGCGCGAGGCGCGCCCGTCGCGCGACGAGGTGATCCAGCCGTCGCGGCGCAGCCGGTGCAGCGCCACGCGCATCGCCTGTCCACGAAGCCCCATCCGTTCGGTGAGGGCCGAAAGCACCGGACCGGGCACATGCGCCTCGGGGGCCCCCGCCAGATCGCCGAGGATGGTGACGATCACCGACCATGTCTTGAGCGTGCCGCACTCAAGCAGCGCGCTCATCGCGGGGGGCGGATCGAGGGGTGGCCGGTCTTCCATGTTCCATTTATATCACGCGCTGCCCGGCGTGCCACGTCTCAGAACGCGTTCATCGTCAAAAGCTCGTATTCCGCGACGGTTTCAT
Organism: Aquicoccus porphyridii; assembly: GCF_008369105.1. Lineage (GTDB taxonomy): Bacteria > Pseudomonadota > Alphaproteobacteria > Rhodobacterales > Rhodobacteraceae > Aquicoccus > Aquicoccus porphyridii. Next base: position 251,542 of record NZ_VINQ01000002.1, read on the forward strand.
CGGCCTGGTTGAACAGCGTCACATGCCAGCGCACCTCGCCATACTCGGCGCTACGCGGTGTCTTGGCCTTCACGGAGAGGCGCACGCGGATGCTGTCGCCCGCCTGCACCGGCTTCATGAAGCGCAGATTGTCGAGCCCCGTGTTGGCGAGAACCGGGCCTTCGTTCGGCTCGACGAAAAGCCCCGCAGCGAAGGAGAGCAGCAGGTAGCCATGCGCGACGCGGCCGGGGAAGAACGGGTTCCGCGCCGCTGCGTCCTCGTCCATGTGGGCATAGAAGGTGTCGCCGGTGAATTGCGCGAAATGCTCGATATCATCAAGGCTGATCTCGCGCGCGCCCGTGTGCAGCGTCTCGCCGATCGACAACTCGCCATAGCGGCGGGTGAAGGGATGGGCGGGGCCCTTGATCTCGCGCGCGCCGGGCACCCAGCGACCGCCGATGGCGGTGAGGATGTCGGGGCTGCCCTGAACGGCGGTGCGCTGCATGTAATGCATGACGCCGCGGATGCCGCCCAGTTCCTCGCCGCCGCCCGCGCGGCCCGGGCCGCCATGCACCATGTGGGGCATGGGGCTGCCATGGCCGGTGCTTTCCTTCATCGAGTCGGCGTTGTTGATGTAGATGCGGCCATGCCATGCCCCGGCCCCCAGCACCACCTGCCGCGCGACATCGCCATCGCGGGTGATGAGCGAAGTGACGAGGCTGCCGCCGCCGCGATTGGCCAGCGTGACCGCGTGATCGGGGTCACGATAGCCCATCACGGTCGAGACCGGGCCAAAAGCCTCGGTGTCATGCACGCGCCGTGCAGCGTCGGGATCGGCGCAATGAAACAGCAGCGGCGAGACGAACCCGCCCTGCCCGCTCATCGGCAGATCGTCGGGATCGCCAAAGACACGCTCGGCCTCGGAGCCGATGAGCGCGGCCTTGGCTAGAACATCGTCGCGTTGTGCCGTCGAGACCAGCGCGCCCATGCGCGTGGCCGGATCGCGCGGATCGCCGATCCGTGTCGTGGCCAGCCGCGCGCTGACCGCCTCGATCACCGGCTGGACCAATCCTTGCGGTGCGATGATCCGGCGGATCGCGGTGCATTTCTGCCCCGCCTTGGCGGTCATCTCGCGGGTGATCTCTTTCACGAAGAGGTCGAATTCGGGTGCCTCGGGCGTAACATCCGGCCCCAGGATCGAGGCGTTGAGACTGTCCTGTTCGGCGGCAAAGCGCACCGAGTTCGACAGAAGATTCGGATGCCCCCGCAGCTTGAGCGCGGTGTCGGCCGAGCCGGTGAAGGCCACCACGTCCTGCGCGCCCAGATGGTCGAGCATGTCGCCCAGCCCCCCGGCCACGAATTGCAGCGCACCCTCGGGCAGGATGCCGCTTTCCAGCATCATGCGCACGGCCAGTTCGGTGACGTAACAGGTCGAGGTTGCCGGTTTCACGATCGCCGGAACGCCCGCCAGGAAACTCGGCGCGAGCTTTTCCAGCATCCCCCAGACCGGGAAGTTGAAAGCGTTGATATGCACCGCCACGCCTTGCAGCGAGGTGCAGACATGCTGCCCCAGAAAGCGCCCCTCGCGGCCAAGCTGTTCGAGCCCGCCATCGAGATAGATGTGCGCATCGGGCAATTCGCGCCGCCCCTTGGAGGCAAAGACGAAAAGCGTGCCGATGCCGCCGTCGATATCGATCAGGTGATCGGATTGCGTGGCGCCGGTGTCAAAGGAGATATCGTAAAGCGCCTGTTTACGCTCACCAAGGTAGAGCGCCAGCGCCTTGAGCATTTTCGCGCGCTGGTGAAATGTCATCGCGCGCAGCGCCGGGCCGCCATGCGCGCGCGCATGGGCCAGCATGGCGGTCGTATCGAGCGCATCGTTGCCCGCCTCGGCCATCACCGCGCCGGTGATCGCGCTGGAAATCGGCCGCGCACCCTCAGCCGGAGCAAGCCACTCCTCGGCCACGAAACTGTTGATCTGTTGAATGCTCATCGCTTTCCCCCCTTGTTCTCCCGGCCTGTCGCGACTCTGATGAAATCCGGTCTTCATCTGACCGGAAATACCTCGGGGGTGTGGGGGCTGGCCCCCACGCCCGGTCGGAGCCGGTGGACTCGCCTCTTTTATTGACCAACCGTTCGGTTTATGCAAGCTTCGCAACCGAGGAGACGCGAGGGGGGGGAGACCATGAGCGACACGATTCTGATCGGTGACAACGGCACATGGGCCGAGATCACGCTGAACCGGCCGGACAAGCTCAATTCGTTCAACGAAGAGATGCATCACGCGCTGCGCGTGGCGCTGGAATGGGCGCGCGACGATGGCAAGCGCGCGGTGCTTCTGACCGGTTCGGGACGCGGGTTTTGTGCCGGGCAGGATCTCGGCGACCGCGACCCGCGCAAGATGGACGGCCCCCCCGACCTTGGCGTGACGGTGCGCGATTTCTGGGCGCCGCTGGTGCGGCTGATCCGGTCGCTGGAAATGCCCGTCATCTGCGCGGTCAACGGCGTGGCGGCGGGCGCGGGATCGTCGGTGGCGCTGGCCTGTGACATCGTGCTGGCGGGCGAAAGCGCGAAATTCATCCAGTCGTTTTCAAAGGTCGGCCTTATTCCCGACACCGGCGGAAGCTGGCATCTCACCCGCCTTCTGGGCGAGGCGCGGGCCAAGGCGCTGGCGATGACGGCCGAGCCACTTCCGGCGGAAAAGGCGGCCCAGTGGGGGCTGATCTGGAAGGCGCTGCCGGATGATGCGCTTCTGGGCGAGGCGCGGGCTTTGGCGGACTCGCTTTCCAACGGGCCGACGCTGGGATTTGCCCGGACGAAACAGGCGATCGAGGCGGCGCATGTCAACACGCTCGATGCGCAGCTCGATCTCGAAGCGCGGTTCATGAAGGAATGCGGTGAAAGCGCCGATTATGCCGAGGGCGTAGGTGCCTTTCTCGACAAGCGCAAACCGGAGTTCAAAGGCAAATGACCCCGAAAGAACGCGCCGAGGCATCCGCCGCCGCGATGTGGGCGGATGACGCTGCCAGCAAGTGGTTCGGCATGGAAATCACCGAGATGGACGAAGGCCGCGCGGTTCTCGAACTGACCGTGGCCGAGCATCATTGCAACGGGCATGGCATCTGTCATGGCGGGGTGACGTTCAGCCTCGCCGACAGCGCCTTTGCCTTTGCCTGCAACAGCCGCAACCAGGCGACGGTGGCGCAGCACAACCTCATTTCCTATCTCGTGCCGGGGCGCGCGGGTGATCGGCTGCGTGCCGAGGCGGTAGAGCTTTCGTTGCAGGGGCGCAGCGGTATCTACGACATCAAAGTGACCAAAGAGGACGGCACGGTGATCGCCGAATTTCGCGGATTTTCCCGCGCGATCAAGGGCCAGTTGTTCGAAGAATGAAGGGGAAAACGCCATGAAAGACCTGACGCCGAATAAATCCGATCTCGACCCGATCGAAACCGCCTCGATCGACGAGATTCGCGGGCTTCAGCTTGAGCGGCTGAAATGGTCGTTGCGCCATGCCTATGACAACGTGCCGATGTATCGCGAGCGGTTCGATGCGGCGGGCGTGCATCCCGACGATCTGAAATCGCTTTCGGACCTGGCGAAGTTTCCCTTCACCACCAAGACCGACCTGCGCGACAATTATCCCTTTGGCCTCTTTGCGGTGCCGCGCGACCGGATCATCCGGGTGCATGCCTCGTCGGGGACGACCGGCAAGCCGACGGTGGTGGGCTATACCCAAAGCGACATCGACACCTGGGCGAACCTCGTGGCGCGCTCGATGCGGGCCAGCGGAACCCGGCCCGGCGATATCGTGCATGTGGCCTATGGCTATGGCCTCTTCACCGGGGGGCTGGGCGCGCATTACGGGGCCGAGAATCTGGGCTGCACGGTGGTGCCGATCTCGGGCGGGATGACCGAGCGGCAGGTCACGCTGATCCAGGATTTCAAGCCCGGCACGATCATGGTGACGCCGTCCTACATGCTCAATATCCTTGAAGAGTTCCAGCGCCAGGGGATCGACCCGCGCGACTGCTCGCTCGACGTGGGCATCTTTGGCGCCGAGCCGTGGACCAACGCGATGCGCGGCGAGGTCGAACAGGCGTTCGACATGCATGCCGTTGATATTTACGGGCTTTCCGAGGTGATGGGGCCGGGTGTGGCGAATGAGTGCGTCGAGACCAAGGACGGGCTGCACATCTGGGAGGATCATTTCTTTCCCGAGATCATCAATCCAGAAACCGGCGAGGTGGTGGAAGACGGCGAGATGGGCGAGTTGGTCTTTACCACGCTCACCAAGGAGGGGTTGCCGATGATCCGCTATCGCACCCGCGATCTCACCCGGCTCTTGCCGGGCACGGCGCGCTCGATGCGGCGGATGGAAAAGATCACCGGGCGTTCGGACGACATGATCATCCTGCGCGGGGTCAACGTGTTCCCGACCCAGATCGAGGAGCAGATCATGAAATGCGCGGGCCTCGCCCCGCATTTCCAGATCGAACTGATCCGCAAGGAGCGGATGGACGCGATGATCGTCCATGCCGAGTGCACCCCGGAACAGGCGGGCGACGCGGCGCGCGCCGCTTCGGCCCGCGAGTTGGCGCATCACATCAAGTCGGTCGTCGGGATTTCCACCAAGATCGAGGTGCATCCCGAAGGCGGGGTCGAGCGCAGCCAGGGCAAGGCGCGGCGCGTGGTCGACAACCGCCCGAAGGAGTGAACCCTTGGCGCGGACGATTGCGAAAGATCACGGCGAGAAACGCGCGCAGATCCTGAAATCGGCGGCCAAGGTCTTTGCCGAGCAGGGGTTCGACCGGGCGTCGATGGCGATGCTGGCAAGGGAATGCGGGATATCGAAGGCCAATATCTATCATTACTACGACAGCAAGGATGCGCTGCTCTTCGATCTGCTCGACAATTACCTGAGCCGGTTGCGCGACCGGATCTGCGCGATCCGGCCCGCTGACGGGCCGCCCGAAGAGGCGCTGCACAAGATCGTTCTGGAAATCCTGATGGCCTATCAGGGCGCGGATGACGAACACCGGGTGCAGGCCAGCGGCCTTTCCGCCCTGCCCGAGGAGCAACAGAAGATCCTGAGATCCTATCAGCGCGACATGGTGGGCCACATGGCCGCGATCCTGTCGCGTATTGCCCCCGAGCGCTTTGATGGCCAACCCGCCAAGCTGCGCGCCGCCACGATGTCGGTGTTCGGGATGCTGAACTGGTTCTACATGTGGAACAGCCACGCCAACGAGGCCGCGCGGCGCGAGTATGCCACGCTGGTGAGCAACCTCACCCTGGGCGGACTCAAGACAGTGTGAACGCCGGGCGCGCGGTTTCCTGCCGTATGGTTGGCGCGTGCAGGTGTGGCATCCTATCTTGGGACAGACCGGTTGCATCATGCGACCGGCCCACGAAAGGAGGACCAGTATGAAACGTATCGCACTTGCCAGCGGTTTGGCGCTGGCGCTTTCCGCGCCTGCCCTGCAGGCCGATCCGGCCTTCGGGCTCGGCGTTTCCTATGTCTTTGGCGGCGGCACAAGCGACGTGGCGATCGGCGCACGCGCCTTTTCCGATGACACGCCGCACGAGGGCGTGGTGTCGCTCGGGCTCGATTACAAGCTCGGGTCGCAGAGCCTGCGGCCCAATATCGGCGCGGCCTATCTCGACGACGACGTTTATGGCGATGTCAGCCTGGGCTATGATTTCGGCACCAAGGGTGTCGATTTCGGGGTCGGGCTGGGCGGCTGGGGCAACTGACGTCGCGTGCAACGCAAAGATCCGTGACGGGGTTTCGAGCAGATTCCGTCACGGAAGCTGGCACGGTCTCAGGCGGTTCTTAATCCCAGTTGACCAAGCGTTGCGCCTGCGCGCTCCTCCCATGCCGATTTCAACTCGGCATTGGGGGTGTGGCGCAGGCCCATCGCCCGCAGCGCCTCGAACCGGTCGGGATTGCCGATGCCGAAACTCGCCGCGACGCGGGGCCACCAGTAATCGACGCTGCTCTGAAGGTTTGCGCCCAGCCCTTCAGCGTTCAGGCGCTGCATGCCCTCGAACGCAAGCTCGGCGTGGCGCGCCTCGACCGGCGCGATTTCGCGGAAGGCTTCGGCCAGCGGCTGATAGCTCACTTTGGTGAATTCCTCCAACTGCACGCCGACGGCCTGCCCCATCAGGAGGTTCATCACCACCGCATCCCCCCAGCCCTGAAGCGGGTAGTTGAAAACGGCAAGGCGCATGTCCTGCTCAACCCGCCTTGTGCCGATATCCGCGTCACGGTCAAGCCGCGAGGTCCAGGGGTGATGATTGGCATACCGCGCCTCATCCGCGCCGAAATCGCCCATGATTTTCAGAACCTTGTCGGCATTGTCGGTCTTTTCCAGCACGATCTTGGCCGCCGCGATCCGTTCCTTGATGCCGGGGCCGTCATTGATCGTGTCGGCAAAGCCCGCCGCGCCGGCCAGTTCGGAATCGACAAAGGTCGCCATCAGCTTCAACAACTCGGCGCGGTAGCGCGGCGGCACGTTGGCCGGGCTGGTGAGCTTGCCACCCTGGGCAAGATAGTCCTTGAGGCTCATGTCATCCATATCGTTGCCCTTACTGGTCGTAATCGACGACGACGCGGTCGGTGACGGGGAAGGACTGGCACGACAGCACGTATCCCTTTTCGACCTCGTAATCCTCGAGCGCGTGGTTGGCGACCATTTCGACCTCGCCCTCGATCACCCGGCAGCGGCAGGTCGAGCAGACCCCCGCCGTGCAGGCAAAGGGGGCATCCATCGCGTTTTGCCGCGCGGCATCGAGAATGGTCATGTCCTTGGCCGTCATGATGGTCTGGGTCGAACCGTCGAGCGTGATGGCCACCTCGGCCTGATTGGCCTGTTTGCCCGCCTGTTTCGAGACGACCTTGCTTTTGAGGCGGCCGGGCTGGGCGCTGGCGAAGAGCTCGAACTTGATCTGGGCGTCGTTGAGCCCGTGATCGCGCAACGCCTTGGCGATGCCGAGCATCATCGGTTCGGGGCCACAGATGAAGGCGGTATCCACGCTTTCGACGTCGATCCATGCGCGGAACAGGGCGGCGCATTTTTCCTCGGTCACCATGCCGGTGAACAGGTCGATCTCCTGTGCGTCCTGTTCGAGGACATGGATCACCGAAAGCCTGCCAAGATACCGGTTTTTCAGGTCTTCCAGTTCCTCGCGGAACATGATCGTAGCCACGCCCCTGTTGGCGTAAACCAGCGTAAAGGTCGATTGCGGTTCGGTCGCGAGGGTGGTTTTGACGATCGACAGCACCGGCGTGATGCCCGAACCACCGGCAAAACCGAGATAGTTCTTCGCATTGGCCGGGTCGAGCGGCGTGTGAAAACCGCCCATCGGTTGCATCGCCTGAAGCGTGTCGCCGACCTTCAATTCCTCGTTGGCGAAATTCGAGAAGGCGCCACCGTCGACCCGCTTGATCCCGACCTGAAGCTTGCCTTCCTGCTTGCCCGAACAGATCGAATAGGAGCGGCGCAGTTCCTCGCCGTCGAAATCGTGGCGAAAGGTCAGGTATTGGCCCTGGATGAAATCGAACGCCGCCGGATCGTCGGGTTCAAGGGTCAGGACCACCGCGTCGCGGATGGTGCGGTGGATGTCGGTGACTTTGAGATCGTGGAATCGCGCCATTCGCGGTCTCCTCAGATGCACTTGAAATAGTCGAAGGGCTCAAGACAGTCCTTGCAGCGCCATTGCGCCTTGCACGGGGTGGAGCCGAATTGCGAGATGCGTTCGAGTTGGCTGCCGCCGCAATGCGGGCAGCGTTCGGGGCCGCCGGCGGGCTGGGGCGGGGCGATGCCGTATTTCTCGAGCTTGTCGCGGCCCGTTTCGGTGAGCCAGTCGGTGGTCCAGGGCGGCGAAAGCTGGCGTTCGAGGTCAAGTTTCTCGATGCCGTGGGCGCGCAGGGCCTTCTCGATCTCGAAATTGATCACCGAGGTCGCGGGACAGCCGGAATAGGTGGGCGTAACGGTGACACGGAGCGTATCGCCCCGCCACTCGACGCCCCGGATGATGCCCAGATCGACGAGGGAGATCACCGGGATCTCGGGGTCGGGCACCTGGTCGAGCCAATTCCATATCTGTTCCACCGGCGCTTGCATGGGTTTACCAGCTCGCCCCCGGATAGGCGCGTTGCAGCCATTGCATCGAGGTCAGGATATGGCCGAGATGTTCGGTATGCATCCGCCCCGTGCGCCCGCCATTATGGGTAAACCGGTCGTCGGGGGTGCTCAGCGTCGCCTCGCCCATCACGGCGGCCAGTTTCGCATCGTAAGCGTCGCGCAGGCTGGCCGGATCGGGGGCGATGCCCGCCTGGGCCATGGCGGCATCGACCGCGTCGCTTTCGAACATCTCGCCCACGTAAGGATAAAGGTAGTCGAGCGCGGCCTGCATCCGTGCGTGGCTTTCCTCGGTGCCGTCGCCCAGCCCGATCACCGTGTCGCCCGAGCGCTCGACGTGATAGGCCACCTCTTTCGCGGCCTTGGCGGCGATCTCGGCGACGCGCGCATCGCTTGACCCCTTGAGTGCATCGAGCATCAGCTCCTGCCAGGCATCGAACAGGAATTGCCGCATCAGGGTCTGCCCGAAATCGCCGTTGGGCAGTTCGACCAGCAGCACGTTGCGAAAATCCCATGCGTCGCGCAGGAAGGCCAGATCGTCGGCCGAACGGCCCTGCCCTTCGACCTCGCCCGCGAGGCCGAGCCAGAGTTGGGTCTGGCCGATGAGATCAAGCGCGGTGTTGGCCAGCGCGATGTCCTCTTCCAGCACCGGCGCATGGCCGCACCATTCGGACACGCGGTGCCCGAGGATCAGCGTGTTGTCACCCATCCGCAGCAGGAATTCGAAGAGATCGGCGGAATGGTCCTTGGTCGCCATCACATCGCCCCCACGTCATCGGGAATGTCGAAAAAAGTCGGGTGGCGGTAGATCTTCGATTCCGACGGCTCGAACATCGGGCCCTTGTCGCCGGGATTGGTCGCCGTGATGTGGCGCGCCTCGACCACCCAGATGCTCACACCCTCGTTGCGGCGGGTATAGACGTCGCGCGCGTTCTTCACGGCCATTTCCGCGTCGGGCGCATGGAGCGAGCCGACATGCCGGTGCGACAGGCCATGCTGGCCACGGATGAAGACTTCCCACAGGGGCCATTCGTTTTTCATCTGCCGGTCTCCTTATTCCGCCGCAACCTTGCGGGCGGCGCGTTTCTGGGCATGGGCCATCAATCCGTCGCGCACCCATGCGCCGTCTTCCCAGGCGCGCTTGCGGCCGTTCATGCGTTCGGTGTTGCAGGGGCCCTTGCCCTTGAGGACATTGAAGAACTCGGTCCAGTCGGGTTCCGAGAAATCGTAGTGACCGCGTTCCTCGTTCCACTTGAGCTTGTCATCGGGGACCGTCAGGCCAAGATACTCGGCCTGCGGCACGGTCTGGTCGACGAAACGCTGGCGCAATTCGTCATTGCTGTCGATCTTGATCTTCCAGGCCATGGATTGCGCCGAATGCACGCTTTCCTTGTCCGAGGGGCCGAACATCATCAGCGAGGGATACCAGAAGCGGTTGAGCGCATCCTGCGCCATCTTTTTCTGCGCCTCGGTGCCCTGGGCCATCTTCATCATGATGTCATAGCCCTGGCGCTGGTGGAACGACTCTTCCTTGCAGATGCGGATCATCGCGCGGCTGTAAGGCCCGTAGGAGGTGCGCTGAAGCGGCACCTGGTTCATGATCGCGGCGCCATCGACAAGCCAGCCCACCGCGCCGATATCGGCCCAGTTGAGCGTGGGGTAATTGAAGATCGAAGAATATTTCATCCGCCCCGAAAGCAGATCCTCGGTCAACTCGTCCCGCGAAACGCCCAGCGTTTCGGCGGCGCAGTAGAGGTAAAGCCCGTGGCCCGCCTCGTCCTGCACCTTGGCCAGCAGGATCGCCTTGCGTTCGAGCGTCGGCGCACGGGTAATCCAGTTGCCTTCGGGCAATTGGCCGACGATCTCGGAATGCGCGTGCTGACCAATCTGGCGGACGAGCGTGGCGCGGTATTCGTCGGGCATCCAGTCCTTCGGCTCGATCTTGATATCCGCGTCGATCCTGTCCTGAAACGCCGCCTCTTCGGGCGTCATCTCTTCGCGGGGTTTGACCCCGGTTCCGGCGGTCTTGATCATCTGTGCATACATGTCGGGGTCCTCCCTCAGACGCGTTCAAGGATGAGCGCGGCACCCTGGCCCACGCCCACGCACATGGTGCAGAGCGCATAGCGCCCGCCCGTGCGTTTCAACTGATAGGCCGCCGAGAGCGCCATGCGCGCGCCCGACATGCCCAGCGGGTGGCCAATCGCGATGGCCCCGCCATTGGGATTCACATGGGGGGCGTCGTCGGCCACGCCAAGGGCACGCAGCGTGGCAAGGCCCTGGGCCGCGAAGGCCTCGTTCAATTCTATCACATCCATCTCGCCGATGTTGAGCCCGGCGCGACGCAGCACTTTCTGGCTCGCTGGCACCGGGCCGATGCCCATCACCCGCGGCTCGACCCCCGCCGCCGACATGGCGACGATGCGCGCCATCGGGGTGAGGCCGTTTTTCGCCGCCGCGGCTTCGCTGGCGATCAGCATCGCCGCCGCGCCGTCATTGACGCCGCTGGCATTGCCCGCGGTCACGCTCAGGTCGGGGCCGTTCACGCCCTTGAGCTTGCCCAGCTTTTCCGCGTCCGTGCCGGGGCGGGGGTGTTCGTCGGTATCGACCACGACGGGATCGCCCTTGCGCTGTGGCACGTTGACCGGGGTGATCTCGTCGGCGAAGACGCCGGCCTTTTGCGCCGCGTCCCAGCGCGCCTGTGACCGGGCGGCGAAAGCGTCCTGATCCTCACGGCTGACGTTATGGTCAGCGGCGACGTTGTCGGCCGTCTGGGGCATGGAATCGATGCCGTATTGCGCCTTCATCTTCGGATTGACGAAACGCCAGCCGATGGTGGTGTCATAGACCGCGTTGGCGCGGGAAAAGGCGGTTTCGGCCTTGGGCATCACGAAAGGCGCGCGTGACATGGATTCCACGCCACCGGCAATCGCCATGTCGTAATCGCCCGCCCGGATCGCACGCGACACGGTGCCCACGGCGTCAAGCCCCGAGGCACAAAGCCGGTTGATCGTGGCGCCGGGCACATCGACCGGCAGCCCGGCCAGAAGCGCCGCCATGCGCGCCACATTGCGGTTGTCCTCGCCCGCCTGGTTGGCGCAACCATAGATCACGTCGTCAAGGCTGGCCCAGTCCACATCCGGGTTGCGCGCCATCAGCGCGGCAATGGGATGGGCGGCAAGATCGTCGGTGCGGATCGAAGACAGCGCACCGCCGTAGCGGCCGATGGGTGTGCGGGTGGCGTCGCAGATGAAAGCGTCAGGCATGGTTTCTCCTCGAATGGTGTCCACTGCCGATCCTGCCACGATCCGGCGCGAAACACCCGCGCGTTTCCGACCTTGCCCCCGATTTCGTTACGGCAAACCGGGGGGCGGCGGGGCATCTCCCAATACCCGACCGCATGGTCGGTGATATGCGCGAATGCGATTCGGAGCAAGTCTTTTGTTACTCCAATTCCAGATTTACCGGCGCATCTGTAACATCTCAGGGGAGCGGACCAGTCTGCCAGAGCCGCACCTTGAGCCCGCCATGGGCGACATGCAGCCCCGGGGCAGCAAAAGGCAGGCCGGTGGCGCGGGCCAACCCGGCCTCGTTGGTCACAAGCGCGATGCGCCAGCCCGAAAGCCGCTCTTGCGCGACCTGGCCCAGCGCGGCGTAAAGCCCGTAAAGCAGCTTCTTGTTGCCGATCCGCGCGCCGTAGGGCGGGTTCACGATCATCAACCCGGGCGGACCGTCGGGGCGTTCGAGATCGGTGATCGACTGGCAGGCAAAGCGGGTGAATTCGCCCACGCCCGCCCGCTCGGCATTCTGCGTCGCCATGCGGATCGCACCCTGGTCGCGGTCGAAGCCGTGAAACGTCGGCGCGGGTGTGACCGCCCGGGCCAGCGCCTCGGCCCGGAGTGCTGCGTAGCCCGCCGCGTCATGGTTTGCGAATTGCATGAAGGCAAACTCCCGGTCGCGCCCCGGGGGCAGACCGGCGGCGATCTCGGCGGCCTCGATGACGAACGTGCCCGAGCCGCACATCGGGTCGAGCACCGGTTCGCCGCCGGTGAACCCGCATTGTCGCAGGAAGAGCGCCGCCAGCGTTTCGCGCATCGGCGCCTTGCCCACTGCCTGTTTATGGCCGCGCCGGTGCAGCGGCTCGCCCGAGGTGTCGAGGCTGATGGTGCAAAGATCATCCTCGATCCGCACCATCACCCGCAGCGCGGCCTTGGGCGAAACCGGCGCGCCCAGCGTTTCGGATATGGCGCGTTCGATCCGCTGGGCGGCGGCGCGGTCGTGATAGATGCGGGACTTGTGGCAGGTGGCCTCGACCCGCACCGGCACATCCGGGCGCAGGAAGGCGGCCCAGTCGAATTTGCGCGCGCGCTTGTCGAGCTGTGCCAGGTGCATGGCGCGGAAGGCGCCCACCCGCACCAGCACCCGGCCCGCGCCGCGCAGGACAAGGTTCGCGCGCCAGACCTCGGCCCAACCGCCACGCGTTTCGACCCCGCCGGGCACCATGCGGGGCGCGTCAAACTCCGCCTCTTGCGCCTCGTCACGCAAGGCGGGCTCCAGCCCCGGGGCGGTGGCGAGGAAGATGTCGAATTGCGGGTCCATGGGGCGGCCTTTCACGCGGTGTCGCGCAGCCTTACACGCAATCAGATGTCGCCGAAATCCCCATGCCGCCCCTTGCCCCCGGCAAACCGCGCGGCACCCTTGGCGCCTTCGGCTTGCACCATGTCCTTGCTGCCCTCCCATTCCTGGCGCAGGGCGGCGCGTTGCGCCATCCCCGCCTGCGCCCGGGCCGAAGCGCGGTCGGCGCGCAGGCAGCCCTGGGGAAAGCGGGCGATCTGGTGGGCGATCTCCTCGGCCCGGGCGCGCGCCTGCCCGTCGGGCACCACGTATTCGCAAAGCCCGATATCCAGCGCCTCCTCCGCCGTGACCTTGCGCCCGGTCAGGATCAGGTCGATCGCGCGCCCCTCGCCCACCAGCCGGGGCAGGCGCACCGTGCCCCCGTCAATCAGCGGCACACCCCAGCGGCGGCAGTAAACGCCCATGAACGCGCCCTGCCCCATCACCCGCATGTCTGCCCAGATGGCAAGCTCCATCCCACCCGCCACCGCAGGCCCCTCGATGGCGGCGATCACCGGCTTGGAGAGATCGAGCCGCGACGGCCCCATCGGGCCGATCACGTGCCCCTCTTCGGTGAAATCGAGCGCCGCCCACGCCTCGCCCTCGGCCAGGGCCGCGACCTGGGTGAGATCCCAACCCGCGCAGAACGCGCCGCCCTCGCCCCAGAACACGGCGACGGATGCGCTGTCACCCGCCTCGAACTCCAGAAACGCGGCGTAGAGCGCGCGCGCGTGGTCCACATCCATCGCGTTGCGCGCTTGCGCGCGGGAATGGATCACCGTCCAGACCGCTCCGTTCTTCTCGATCCTCACCGGCATGACGCCCTCCTATTATGGTTGTCCAGCCATTTGGCCGGCGTTTTTGAATACCCCTGGCAGCCAGACCTTACCGCTTCCCATCCTTGGATTCCGAGGGGTGAGATTAACATATTGTCAAATAGCTAATTAACGATGTATTAGCCGACCATGACCAACCGACTTGAACAAACCAAGGCGCTTGCCGGCGAGGCGCGGCTCGCTGTCCTCACGTGGCTCGCCGAGCCGGATCGCCATTTCGCACATCAGGAAACGGGCAAGCCATCCGAAATCGGGGTCTGTGTCACCCTTCTGACCGAGAAGCTGTCCATGGCCCAGCCGACGGTCAGCCGCCATCTGGAACTGCTACGCCGGGCGGGTTTTGTATCCGTGCGCAAGATCGGGCGGTGGTCCTTCTTCCGGCGGAACGAAGACGCGATCAAAGACTACAAGGAGTGGATGAATGAGCATCTTTGAAGACGCGGATACACGGCTGCTTCCCGGTTTCGAACGTCGATTCGTTGATCCCGGCAGCGGGCCTGTCCTGACCCTGAGCAAAGGGAATGGTCCAGCCCTCTTGATGCTCCACGGGGATCCGCAAACCCATTTGTGCTGGCACCACCTTGCACCGGCGCTGGCAGAGAACTTCTCGGTGGTCCTGACCGACATTCGGGGCCGGGGCGAGACGCACAAACCCGGCCATGCCGAAGGTGCCAACGCCTATACGAAACGGGACATGGCCGCCGAACAGTTGGCCGTCATGCGGGAGCTCGGCCATGAACGCTTTGCCCTAGTGGCCCACGACCGTGGCGCGCGCGTCGCGAGGCGGCTCGCGCTCGATCATCCGCAGGCTGTCACACGACTTGCCGTCTTGGATATCATCCCGGCGCTGGACTTCTACGCCGGATTGAATGCGGACATCGCCCAGGACTACTTCTATTTTTCGTTTCTGACGCAAGATTACCCGATCCCGGAGCGGCTGATTTCCGGCGATCCGGAGTTCTTTTTGCGGCTCATCCTTCAAGGTTTGTCCGATCGGCCAGTTCCCTATGACGATATCGCCATGCAATCTTATGTTGCGGCGAACACTACGCCAGAGGCGATCACCGCGATGTGCGAATGCTTTCGCGCTGGCTACCACATCGACACGCGGCACGACGAAGCCGACCGAGAGGCGGGCAAAATGATCTCCTGTCCTACGCTGGTCCTGTGGGGCGACCGTGGTGTCATCGGAAAACACTTTGATGTCCGACGTATATGGAAACGCTGGTGCCAACGGCCAGAGTTCGCACCCCTTCCCGGCGGCCATTTCCTGCCGGAAGAGGCCCCAAGCGAGTTGCTCAAGGCCGTCACACGATTCCTGAACGATGCGTCCTGAAAACTGAACCGGGGGACGTCTGGTCGCTCACAAATCATTCACAACCCGCCTTTCCGGTTCTGTTTCCGCGCTTGCCGCAAATTCGCAAAGAAGCGGTGCAATTTCTGCCCCTTTCTTGCATTAAACACCATGTCAGCCTGTGCCGTTTCGCAAACCAGCCCCGGAGAGCGCCATTTCGACCCTGCCCCACCCCGCCTATCGGCCCGAAATAGATGGGCTGCGCATGATCGCGGTTCTGGCGGTCGTGCTTTATCATTTCGACGTGCCGGGCGTGGCGGGGGGCTTTGCCGGGGTCGATGTGTTCTTTGTCATCTCGGGTTACCTGATCGGCGGCATCCTGTGGCGTGATATGAGCGAGAGCGGGCGGCTCCACCTCGCGCGGTTCTATATCCGGCGGGTCAAGCGGCTGGCCCCGGCCTATTTCGCGATGGCGAGCGTGACCGCGATGGCCGCATGGTTCGTGTTCCTGCCTTTCGAGTTCCGCGAATTCGGCAAGTCGCTGATCGCGGCGACGGTTTATTTGTCGAACGTGCTGTTCTGGCGCGGTGAGGGGTATTTCGACATCGGCGCGGATGTGAAGGCGCTCTTGCACACGTGGTCCTTGGCGGTGGAGGAACAGTTCTACATCGCGCTGCCGCTTCTGATGCTGGTGCTGAGGGCATCGCGGCGGGTGCTGTTCTGGGCCTTGGTGGTCGGTTTCGCCGCCTCGCTGGCCGCCTCGGTCTGGATCACACCGATGAGCCAGACCACGGCGTTTTACCTTTTTCCGTTCCGCGCGTGGGAGCTTCTGGCCGGAGTGCTTCTGGCGATCCATGGCCAGTCGCGGCAGGCGCGGCTCGACTGGCACCCGGGGCTGAGCTGGCTGGGCCTTGCGCTGGTGCTGGGCGGGCTGGCGCTGATCGAAGCCGAGGGTTTTCCGGGGTGGCAGGCGGCGATTCCGGTGGCGGGCACCGTGCTCTTGATCCTGAACGGGCGGCAGGCCAACCCGGTCAACCGGGCGCTCGCGGCCCGGCTGCCGGTGTTCATCGGGCAAATATCCTATTCGCTCTATCTCTGGCACTGGCCGGTGCTGGTGCTGTCGAAATACTGGCGCGACGGCTATTCCGGCCCGTGGGAGGCGGCGGGCTGGATGGCGCTTTCCTTTGTGCTGGCGGTGATCTCGTGGCGCTATGTCGAACGGCCGTTTCGGCAGATCGAGGGCGCGCGCGGCTGGCCGGTGCTGGGCGCACTGGCGCTGCCCACCGGGGCGATGCTGGCGATTGGCGGGCTGGCCTATGTCAAGGACGGGATGCCGGGGCGCTTTGGTTCCGAAACCCGGCCGCATATCGCGGCGTCGGCCGATTTTCTTCAGGATTTCTCGCGCTGTCACACCCCGGCCAACGGTCCCTTTGCCGGGGTCGAGCTTTGCCCCATCGGCCCCGAGGGGGCGCCGCGTGTCGTGATCTGGGGCGACAGCCACCTGCGCGCGATGAAAGAGGGGCTCGAGACGGCCGCGTGGGAGGCGGGCACGCCTGGGCTTCTCATCTGGCATGCGGGCTGTCCGCCGCTGTTCGGGATCGAGAAACGCGAAAGCTATGCCACCCGGGCCGAGGATGCGGCCTGCACGACGGCCAATGCCACGATCCGCGCCGGGCTGACCTCGCTTGAGGCGGTGCACAGCCTGCTGTTGGTGGGGCGCTGGTCCTATTACGCCACCGGTGCGGGCGTGGGGCGAGATGCGCAGAACACCATCGCGTTGTCCGGTCATGGCGGCGCGACGAATCCGGCGGTCTTTGCCCGTGCGCTCGACGCCACCCTGCCGGTTCTCGACGAGAGGTTCGAGCGGATATTCGTGCTGCGCCAGCCGCCGGAAATTCCCTTCTATGACAGCCGGGAGGTGGCGCGGCAGCTTGCCCATGGGCGGATCACGCCCGAGGACGCACCGCTCGCCCTGCCCCGCGACCGGGCACAGGCACGGGCGGCGCCGGGCGAGGCGCTGTTCGCGCCGTGGGTCGAAACCGAAAGCCTGCATCTGATCGACCCGTGGCCGCAACTGTGCGATGCGTCGGAATGTTCGGTGATGCAGGACGGTGAAAGCTGGTATTTCGACAACAACCACCTGACCAACCGGGCCGCGCGGGTGCTGGCACCGCTGTTCGCGCCAGTGTTCGAAGGGGCAGGACCATGAGCCACGAGATCGCGCAACGGCATTGGGACGTGATCGTGATCGGCACCGGGATCGGCGGCGGCACGGCGGGCCGCGCACTGGCCGAGGCGGGGCTGAAGGTGCTTTTCGTCGAAAAAGGCCCCGCCGGGCACCGGGCCGAGCAAACGCCGCTCTCGCCCGGGATATTCGTACCCGAAGCGCGGGTCGCGCGCGGGTTCTGGCCCGGGCAGATGCGCGCCAATGTGGACGGGCGCGCAACGCGGTTTTTCGCCCCGCTTGGCGCGGGCGTCGGCGGGTCGTCGGTGTTCTATGCCGCCACGCTCGAGCGGCCCGAGCCGCATGACCTCGACCATTCCGAGGCGCGCCCGCATCCGACCGGCGGCTGGCCCGTGTCATGGGCCGAATTCGCGCCGTGGCTCGACCGGGCGCAGGCACTTTACCGGGTTTGCGGCACGCCCGATCCGCTGTCCGACACGCCCTGCCCCAACCTTGCTGCGCCGCCGCCCCTGTCGCGCGGCGATGCGCGGCTGACCGAGCAGTTTCGCGCGGCCGGTCTGCACCCCTACGCGCTGCATTCCGCGATCGCCCATCTGCCCGGCTGCAAGGACTGCCTTGGTTTCAAATGCCCGCGCGCCTGTAAGATGGACGGGCGCTCCGCCGGGGTGGAACCGGCCTTGGCGACTGGCAGCGCCGCCTTGCTCGACCGTTGCACCGTCACGCGCCTTCAGGGTGACGGGGAGCGCATCACCGGGATCGAGGCGCGACGCGCGGGCGAAATGCTGAGCCTCACGGCGGATCATGTCGTGCTGGCCGGAGGCGCGTTCGGCTCGCCCCGGCTCTGCCTCGCGTCGGCCTCTGAAAGCTTTCCGCAAGGCGTCGCCAATGCCAGCGGGCTGGTGGGGCGGGGCCTGATGTTTCACCTCAACGAGATGTTCGCGATCTGGCCCGGTGGCGATGATCCAAGCCCGTCTAAGGCGGTGGGGCTGCGCGATCTTTACTGGCGCGAGGGGCAGCGGCTGGGCATGGTGCAGGCCATGGGGGTGGCGGCCTCCTACGGTGAAATCGCATGGTATCTCAGGGGGTTGGTCGAGAACTCGGCACTGGGGCGCATCCCCGGCGCGGTGGGCCTTACCCGCATACCGGCGGCAATCGCGGCCAAGCTTCTAGGTACCGCCAAGATTTTCGTCGGGCTGCTCGAAGACCTGCCCTATGACGACAACCGCGTGCTGCCGCCCGAGGGCGACAGCGACGAGATTGCCGTCGACTATCGCATCCATGACGAGTTGCGCGCGCGCCGCCGCCTCTTCCGCCGCGAGATCGCGCGCGCGTTGCGCGGCCAGCGCAAGATGTTCCTGACCCGCCGGCCGGAATTGAATTTCGGCCACCCCTCGGGCACGATGCGCTTTGGCGACGACCCGGCGCGCGCCGTGCTGCGTGGCGATGGGCGGGCGCATGGCATCGCCAATCTCTGGGGGGCGGATGCCGGGTTCTTTCCCACCTCGATGGGGGTGAACCCCTCGCTCTCCATCGCGGCGCAGGCGCTGCGCGTGGCCGATGCCATCATCCGGGAGGGCAAGAATGGCGCGCGATGACGACAGGGTGAAATCGGGCGTGGCGCTTGTCACCGGCGCGGGGCGCGGGCTGGGCCGGGCGCTGGCGCGCGAACTGGCTGCACGGGGGATGCGGGTGGCGGCATTGGGGCGCAATGCCGCAAGCCTCGCCGAGACGGCAAACGGCTCGAACCGGATCACGCCGATCACGGCGGATGTGAGCGATTTCAACAGCCTGCGCAGCGCGTTCGAGCAGGTCGACGCGCTTGGCCCCCTTACCCTTCTGATCAACAACGCGGCACTCTATCCGCGCCGCGACCTGTTCGACGAAACCCCCGAAAGTTTCATGCAAACCGTCGATGTCAATCTCGGAGGAAACTTCGCCGCCACCCGCCTCGCGCTCGACCGGATGGCGGGAACGGGGTTTGGCCGTATCCTCAACGTCGCGACCTTCGCCGATCTGCACCCGCTTCCCGCCTCGGCCGCCTATTCGGTGTCGAAGGGCGCGGCACGCATCCTGACCCGCGCGCTGGTGGCGGATCTCGCCGACCGCTTTCCCGACATCGTGATCTCCGACTGGATGCCCGGGATGCTGGCCACCCGCATGGGCATTCCCGATGGCATCGCGCCCGAGCAATCGGCGACATGGGGGGCGGAACTGGCGCTTTGGCACGATCCGGCACTCACCGGAACCACGTTCGAGCAGGCGGTCGAGATCCCACCGCCACGCGGTCTCAAGGCCCGGATCAAGGACCGGCTGCTTGGGCGGCGCACCCCCTTGCGGCGCCTCGATTGACCGGGATGGCCGACCTTACCGGTCTTGCCAGCGCATCCGCAAAGCGCGCCACATATGCCCCGGCAGGATCGCGAAACAACGCGCGTAGCGCGGCATGAGGCGGGCCGGCGCGGAGAACATGCGCCACGCCCATTCCATCGCGATGGCGCGCACCCATCGGGGCGCCCGGTTCTGTGCCCCCGACAGGAAATCAAGCCCGGCGCCGATCGAGGCAAAGCCGATGCCCGGAGTCTCGGCCCGCCCGCGCGCGGCCAGCCTCTCCTGCTTGGGGGCGCCGAGCGCCAGAAAGACCAGCCCGACCCCCGCCGTCTGCAAGTCGCGCAGGATCTCGCCCGCCCGCGGCTCGTCCGGGTCGAACCCCATGGGCGGCGCGATCCGTGCGGCGATCTCAAGCCCCGGCACCGCCGTTTCCAGCGCCGCACCAGCAGCCGAAAGGCTCTCCTCGGTCGAGCCGACAAGCCCCAGTTTCACCCCTTCTTCGGCCGCGAGCCGCGCCAGCGGCATCACCATGTCCGATCCCGGCACAAGGGACAGCCGCTTGCCCGCAAGCCGCGCCAGCCAGACGATGGGATTGCCGTCGGCCACCACGAAATCCTGTGCGCGGTAGGCCGCGAGAAACCCCGAATCGCCACGCAGTTTCACAAGGTGATCGAGGTTGATCGTCGCCAGCGCGAACCCCTCGCCCGATTGCATCCGCCGCCGCACCGCCTCCAGAAGCGCATCGGCATCGGGCAGGTTGACCGCGATTTCCTCTTCTCCGACCCGGATCTTCACGCGATTCCCTTTGCGGTTGCAGCCTTGTCTGGAATCCGGTGTTCTTTCATGACAGACTCCTGAAACAACACGTTGTTGCGGGGTTTTGCCGCGGTAATGACAATTTTCAATGTTCTGCAGCCGCTTGACTGAGATGACAAGAGCCAAGAGGCGGATCGGTATGGCCGCAATCCCCGTTTTCCCTGCCCGCCTCAGGCTTCG
Organism: Aquicoccus porphyridii; assembly: GCF_008369105.1. GTDB lineage: Bacteria > Pseudomonadota > Alphaproteobacteria > Rhodobacterales > Rhodobacteraceae > Aquicoccus > Aquicoccus porphyridii. Next base: position 271,921 of record NZ_VINQ01000002.1, read on the forward strand.
GGCGACGCCGTCATGCAATGGAGGACGGCGATGAAAACGGTTGTTCTTGTCGGCTGCGGCTTTGTCGCCGATCTCTACATGGCAGGGCTGGCCACCTTCCCCGGTCTGCGCATCATCGGCGCGCATGATCGCGATGCGGCCCGGATGCGCGCGTTTTGCGCGCATTGGAGCATCCCCGAATTCGCCGATCTCGAACAGGCGTTTGCCGTGCTGCCCCAAGGCGGGCTGGTCCTGAACCTGACCAACCCGGCCTCGCATGGCGCGATCAACCGCGCCGCGCTGACTGCCGGGCATCACGTGTTTTGCGAAAAGCCCATGGCGCTCGACCTTGATGAGGCGCGCGAGGTGGCACAGATGGCGCGCGACGCCGGGCTGCAACTGGCCTCCGCGCCCTCGTCGATGCTCGGCGAGGCGGCGCAGATGCTGGCCCGTGCGCTGCGCGATGGCGTGGTCGGCGCGCAGCGCCTCGTCTATGCCGAGCTTGACGACGGGTTCATTCCACAGGCCCCCGTGCAGGGCTGGATCAGCGAGAGCGGCGCGCGCTGGCCGTATCAGGATGAATTCGCCGTCGGCTGCACCCTCGAACATGCGGGCTATTACCTCAGTTGGCTGATCAACATGTTCGGACCGGTCACCCATCTGGTCGCGGCCAGCGCCGAGACCCTGCCCGACAAGCCGGGCGGAACGGGCGGCACGCCCGATTTCTCGGTGGCAACACTGTTTTTCGAAGACGGGCCGCCCGCGCGGCTGACCTGTTCGATCGCCGCACCGCATGACCACCGGATTCGGGTGATCGGCGACAACGGCGTGCTGGCGGTCAATGAGGCCTGGAACAATGCCGCCCCGGTGCGGTTCCACCGCCGCATGCGCATCCGCCGCCGCCTTCTGGAAAGCCCGGTCGGCAAGCGGATCAAGCCCAAGGGCCCCACCCATCCCAAGGTGAAACGTCGCGGGGCCGCGGCGATGAATTTCGCGCTTGGCCCGGCCGAGATGCTCGACGCCATCGCCGAGGGGCGCACGGCGCGCCTTGCTGGAAATTTCGCGCTGCACCTGACCGAGGTGACGCTGGCCATTCAGAACGCGGGCCGCACCGGCGCGGTCGAGATCACCAGCCGCTGCGACAAGCCGGAGCCGATGCCATGGGCGCGCTGAGCCTCCTTGTGACCGGGGCGGGCGGCTTCGTCGGGCGCGAGGCGGTCGCGGCGGCACTGGCGCGTGGCCACAAGGTGCGCGCGCTGGTGCGACAAAGCTGTGCGGCGTTTGCCGGGATGCGGGACGTGGAATGCATCGCCTTCGACCTCGGGCACGACCGGGCCGCGCTGGCCAAGGCGCTCAGGGATGTCGATGCGGTGATCCATTGTGCCGCCGCCCTGGGCGGCGATGACGCGGCGATGCAGCGCGACACGCTCGCCCCGACGCGGGCGCTCATCGACGCAATGAGTGCCACCACGCCCAAACCCCGGCTGGTGCTGGTCTCCTCGGTCGCGGTGCACGATGCCGATGCCCTGCCGGAAAACACGGTGATCGACGAGACAGGCCCATTGGAACAGGCCCCCGACGCGCGCGACGCCTATACCCGCGCCAAGCTGGCGCAAGAGAAGATGGTGCGCGAGGCCGGGCTTGCGGGATGGATCGCGCGGCCCGGGGCGGTCTATGGGCCGGGGCGGCTCTGGAATGCGCATCTGGGGCCGCGTCTCGGGCCGGTGCTGATCCGGCTGGGCGGCGCGGGGCAGATCCCGCTCGTCTCGGTCCGAACCTGCGCCGAGGCGCTGGTGCTGGCCGCCGAAACCGACCCGCCCGGGCACGGCATGCTGCCCGTCCTTTTGGTCGATGACGACCTGCCCGACCGCGCACAGTTCCTGTCCGCGCTTGGCCCCCGCGCGCCTTCCTTCGTGTTACCGCTCTCGTGGCGTATCCTCGACCGGCTGGCCCCGGGGCTGGCCCATGTCCCCGGCCTTGCGCCGCGTTTGCCGGGCCTCTTGCGCCCACGCCCCTTGCGCGCGCGGATGCGCCCGGCGCGTTATTCCAACGCCCATGCAAGGGCGGTGCTGGGCTGGCAGCCCACGCGTTTTGCCGACGCGATGCGCGACGCGCTGGAGACGCGGCCATGAAGATCGCCTATCTCACCGGCGAATATCCGCGCGCCACCGACACGTTCATCCAGCGCGAGGTCGCGGGCCTGCGCGACGCCGGTCTTGCGGTCGAGACCTGTTCGATCCGCCGCACCGGGCCCGAACATCACGTGGGCGAGGAACAACGCACCGAGGCGGCCCGCACCTTTCACGTGCTGGAGACGGCGAAGAACCCCGCCCGCCTTGTCGGCGCACATTTCCATTGGCTCTTGCGCCGCCCCGGGGCCTGGCTGCGCGCACTGGTGCTGGCCATCCGCACCGCACCGGGCGGCGCGCGGGCGCTGCTTTATCAACTGATCTATTTCGCCGAAGCCGCCCTGCTGGCCCGCCACATGGCGCAACACGGCGTCACCCACCTGCACAACCATATCGCCAAGTCGAGCTGCACCGTCGCGATGCTTGCCTCCGAAATCTCGGGCATCCCCTATTCCTTTACCCTGCATGGGCCGGACATCTTTTACGAGCCGATCCACTGGCGCCTTGACGAGAAGATCCGCCGGGCCGCCTTTGTCGCGTGCATATCCGAGTTCTGCCGATCACAGGCGATGGCGTTTTCCGCGCCGGATCACTGGGACAAGCTGCATATCGTGCATTGCGGCGTCGATCCCGCCCGCTATGCGCACACGCGACAGCGCAGCGGGCGGCAGGCGCTGTTCGTGGGGCGGCTGGCGGCGGTCAAGGGGCTGCCGGTGCTGTTTGACGCGCTGGCCCGCATGGGGGCGGACGCGCCCGATCTGGCAATCATCGGAGACGGGCCGGACCGCGCCGCGATCGAGGCGCTGGCGCGAGAGCTGGGTCTTGCCGACCGCGTCGATTTCATGGGCTACCGCTCGCAATCCGAGGTCGCCGACATGCTGGGGCAAAGCGATCTCCTGATCCTGCCCAGCTTTGCCGAAGGCCTGCCCGTCGTGCTGATGGAGGCACTGGCAGGTGAAACCCCGGTCGTCACGACGCAGATCGCAGGCATTCCCGAACTGGTGCGCGACGGCGAGACCGGTCACCTTTGCCCGCCGGGCGACGCAGGGGCGCTGGCCCGGGCCATCGCCGCCGTGCTCGACGATCCCGACCGCGCGCGCGCCATGGCGGCGCGGGGACGGGCAATTGTTGCCCGCGAGTTCAACAGCCGGATCGAGGCCGCGCGCCTGGCCTCGCTCTTTGCCGCTTATGCCACGCCGGGCACGCCTCGCCCGCCCAAACGACCGGACCCCCTGTCATGACCCAATCCATCATCAGCGCCGTCGTGATCGGGCGCAACGAAGGCCAGCGGCTGGTCAATTGCCTTGCCTCGATGCAGGGCGAGGCGTCGCGGCTGGTCTATGTCGATTCCGGCTCGACCGACGGGTCGGTCGACGCGGCCCGCGAAGCGGGGGCGCAGGTTGTGCTGCTCGACACCAGCGAGCCCTTTTCGGCCGCCCGCGCGCGCAACGCCGGTTTTGCGGCGCTGACCACCGATCTGCCGCCGCCCGATTACGTGCAATTCGTCGATGGCGACTGCACGCTGGAGCCCGGCTGGCTGACCCATGCGGCACGGGCGCTGGACGCAACGCCCGATATCGGCATCATCACCGGCTGGCGCGCCGAAATCGACCCGCATGCCAGCATCTATAACGAGATGTGCGATTACGAATGGCACCGTCCGGTGGGCGATATCGACGCCTGCGGTGGCGACATGATGGTGCGGCGCGATCTTTTCGCCCGGCTCGGCGGGTTCAACCCGAAGGTCATCGCCAGCGAGGACGAAGAGTTTTGCGTGCGGGTGCGCGACGCGGGGTTTCGCGTCAATCGCCTGCCCCTGCCGATGACCCATCACGACGCCGCGATGCACAGCTTTGCCCAATGGTGGCAGCGTGCCGTCCGTTCGGGCCATGGCTTTGCCCAGGTCGGCGACCTGCATCCCGGCCATTTCATCAAGGAACGGCGCCGGGTCTGGCTTTTCGGTGCGGTGCTGCCATTCCTGGGAATCGTGGGCGCGGTCCTGTCATGGCCGCTTTTCCTCGCGGTGCTGGCCATCTATGCCCTGTCCTATGGACGCACGGTCAAAGGGCTGCACGACGTCGGCCTGCCGCTGGCGACCGCGATGCGACATTCTGTTCTGCTCTTTCTGTCGAAATTTCCCAACCTGATCGGCGCAATGCGGTATCACAAGCGCAAGCGGCGCGGCTGGGACATGGAAATCATCGAATACAAGTAAGGGATTTCGGCATGGCAGAGACACGGGTTGGCCTCGTCGGGGCGGGATATATCGCAAGCTGGCATGCCGACGCCCTGCGCGCCACCAGGAGCGTAGAGCTCAGCGCCGTCTGTGATCCATCGGCCAGCGCCGCGCAGGGGTTCGCCGACGCCTACGGGGTGCAATCCTTTACCGATCTCGACGAGATGCTTGCGGCTGGCGCGGTCGATGCGGTGCATATCCTGACACCGCCGCAGCTCCACCATCCGCTGGCGATGAAATGCATCAATGCAGGGCTGCATGTGCTGGTGGAAAAGCCGGTCGCGCTCAATGCCGATGAAACGCGTGAAATAGCCGAGGCCGCCAAGGCGCGCGGGGTGCAATTCACCGCCGGGCACAATTTCCTCGGTCTGCCCTCCTACCAGCGGCTGAAAACGGCGCTGGCAGAGGGGCGGCTGGGCCGCATCTCGACTGCCGAAATCACATGGGCGTTCCCCTTCGCCCCCCTGCGCGCGGGCCCGTTCGGCATCTGGCCCCTGCGTGAAAGCCGCAACCTGCTGCTCGAACTGGGGCCGCATCTTTATGCGTTCCTGATCGACCTTTTCGGCCCGGCCGAGATCCTGCATGTCGAGACCGGCAAGGAGATCGCCCTGCCCGGCGGCGGCACAAGGCCGCAATCCTGGCGCATCATCGCCCGGGCGGGCGGCGTGGATGTGACCCTGACCCTCAGCCTCGTGGAAACCCATGACGACCGCTCGGTGCTCTTGCGCGGATCGTCGGGCATGGCGCGGCTCGATTACGCCAATGACACGCTGGTGATCGCGCGGCCCAACGCCTCGGACCTCGTGCTGAACCCGCTTCGCGCAGAACTCGCGCAATCCTGGGCGCATCTGCGTGAAGGCGCGCGCAACGCCGCGCGTCAGCTTGCTTCGCTCAACCAGAAATCGCCCTATGGGCTGTCGTTCCGCGGGCTTTGCGCCGAAACCTATGGTGCGATCCGCACGGGCCGCGCACCCGATGCCCGGTTCTCGGGGGACAGCGCGGTCAAGGTGATGGCGGCCATCGACGCCACGCTGGCCCGGCTGCGCCCCGACCCCGACCTGCCCCGCCCCAAGGGCCGGCCCAAACCGGACGTGATGGTGATCGGCGGCACCGGTTTCATCGGTCGCGCCCTGACCCGCGCGCTGGTGGCGCGCGGCCATGACGTGCGGGTGCTCTCGCGCGGCACGTCCGGCCCGTTCGATGACATCGCCAATCATGTCGAAACGGTTTCGGCCTCGCTTTATGATGAGGACGCACTGCGCGATGCGATGCGGGGCATCACCCATGTCTACAACCTCGCCAAATCGCTCGACACGACATGGGAGGCCGCGCTTGAAAACGATGTGGGGGTGAGCCTGCGCATCGCCCGCGCGGCGCGCGACGCGGGCGTCAAGCGGCTGATCTATACCGGCACGATTGCCTCTTACGACATGTCCGACCCGCATCAGACCATCACCGAGGAGACCGGCTTTGGCCCGTTGGAGGCGCGCAACATCTATGCCCGTTCCAAGGCCGAAAGCGAACGCCAACTGATGGACATGCACGGGGCAGGCATCGAGATCGTGATCGCCCGGCCCGGAATCGTGGTGGGCCATGGCGGGCCGTTGCAGCATTGGGGCATCGGGCGCTGGCACGGGGCGGGCGCGGTCAGGATCTGGGGCCACGGGCGCAACATCCTGCCTTTCGTGCTGATCGACGACTGCGCCGAGGCGCTGGTGCGGATGATCGAGGTCGAGGAGGCCGCGGGCCAGAGCTTCAACCTCGTGGGCGAGCCGATGCTCTCGGCACGGGGCTATTTCGAAGCCATCCACCGGGCGCTCGGTGCGCGCATCCGCGTCTCGCCCGGCCCGCTTTGGGTGTTTTGCGCCGCCGACGCGGTGAAATACCAACTCAAGACCCGCATCCTGCGCCGCAAGGGGCTGACCCGCGCATCCTTCAAGGACTGGAAAAGCCGCGCGCATTTCTCGCCCTTCGACAATTCGCGGCCCAAGGCGGTGCTGGGTTGGCGCCCTGAAACCGACCGTGCGCGCTTTGTCGAACAGGCGATCACGCGCGCCAACCTGATGGGGTTTTGATGCGTATTTCCGAACAATAGGCATAATTTGGCCCCATTTCCTTGTTCTATCGGGTCAAAAGATGGAGAATTCCATCGTGACACCCGGGGCCAGAGGGTGTGTAAAGGCAGGACATGAGAGTGACAGGCGCGATGCAACACATGTGCGGGCTTTGCCATCCGCCGATCCGGGCGGGGCGGCACCATGTCTGACGACCGCCCCCTCACCCGCAAGACACGGCGCAGGCTCGACCGCGCGGCGCGCGACCGCCTGATTGCCGAAATCGCCAAGGCCGCCCCCGAGGAGAGCCCTGACACCTCGCCGGATGACGCCGATCTGCCCGAGGACATGCCCGACATCTCGACCGACATGGCCAGCACGGACGATGATGATGTTGCGCGCCCGCCCGGCCCCGAAGACGCCGCGTCGACCCAAACATCGCCGGAACCGCCACGCGCGAGGGATCAGGAAGATCAGGGCGCGACATCCCCGGACGCAACGCCAGAGCCCCCCGCACCCGGCCGTTCATGGCCGCAACTTGCGTCCATACCCGTCGATGCCGGACATCTCGAACGCAACCTGATCATCACCGCCACCCGCCACGACCCGGCCCATGGCGCATTCGACGTCCTGCGCACCCGGCTGGTCAACACGCTTGCCGAACACGGCTGGACGCGCGTCGCGATCACATCGCCCACCCGCGATTGCGGCAAGACATTCACGGCGGTGAACCTCGCCATTTCGCTATCGCGCTATGAAACCCATCGCACAATCCTGATGGATCTCGACATGCGCAACCCGTCGGTCGCGACGGTTCTTGGCGTGGATGATCCGGGCAGCATGGGGGATTTCCTGCAAGGCCGGACCGGCGTGACCGACCTGTTCAGACGTGTGGGCCGCAACGCGCTCAATATCGGCACGAACCTCGCCGTGGCGATGAACGACCGGGTCGAACCCTATGCCGCCGAGGTGCTTCGAGGCCCCGAAACCAAGCTCGCACTCGCCCGGATGGTGGATGAGCTCGATCCCGATATCGTGCTGTTCGACCTGCCCCCGGCACTGGCGTTCGACGATGTAATCGCCTTCAAGGATCAGTTCGACGGCATTCTGATGATCGTGGGCGGCGGTCAGACCAAACCGGACGAGGTGCACGAGGCCATGCGCCGCCTCGGCGAGGACGTGCCGCTCCTCGGGGTCGTGCTCAACCAGGCCGAGGGCGATGACGCGCTGGGCTACAGCTACGGTTATTGACCCGCGCCGCCTCGGGCCACCCGGTCAGGCATGGGTCTTGCGCCATTGCAAGGCTTCGAACACCCTGCCCACGACATCGCGGATCACCTGCCACCCCAGCACCAGCGCCGCACCCAGCGCCAACAGCACCGACAGGATCACGAACCGGCGGCCGCGCCGTTGCTTGGGCCGCTCCAGTTTCGGGATCGCCACCACCGCCTTGACGTTCAGCGCCTGTTCAAGCTGCGCCCGCGTGCGGATCACCGGGTTGAGCAATTCCAGAAGAAAGGCGATGCCAACACCCAGCAAAAGGCTCATAACCCCGCCCAGCGCCGCCCGTTTCTTGCGGCTGCCCGAGACCGGGTTTTCGGGCGCCATCGCGGTTTCCAGAATTTCGATCCGCTCGAATTGCTGCTGGCTTTCCAGAAGCTGACCCATTTCGGCCTCGGTCGCGCGGCGGGTCACGATGCTGTACTGTTCACGCAATTGCTCCAACTGCCGGTTCAGTATCCCGAATTGCCGGTCGATTTCCGGTGCCCTCGCGATGACCTCCTCGATCTCGGAAATTCGGGTGTTGATCAATGCCCGCTGTTCTTCGAGCAGCGCGCGCTGGCGCTCGATCACCTCGGCGCGCTGACGGGTTCGCGACGCCTCAAGTTCGATGATCCGCTGGTCGATTTCAAGAAGGGTCGTGCGCAGACCCCCCAGTTCATCGCGCTGTGCCGCGATCCCTTCGGGCAGGTAGGGCGCATTGCTTTCCTTGAAATCGGCAATCCGCGATTCCAGTTCGGCCACCTCGCCCTCGATTCTCTGGGCTTCGGTCTGAAAGAATTCAAGGTTGCGCGATGCAGAGATGGAGCGCCGTTCGCGGTTGCGCTCAACCAGTTGCGACAGGAAGAGATTGGCCATCGCGGCGGCGGTTTCCGCATCGCCATATGTCACGGAAATCATCATCCCCGTGGGCATCTGCGACACGCCGAACGGCACGTTCGGATCGGTGATCTGGGTGATGCGCACCGATTCGCGCAGCCGCGCGACCCTGAGGCTGAGCGACAGATCGGTGTCGGCAAAAAGCTCGAAACGCTCGATCACCCCGATCAGGTTGTCCCGCGCCATCAGTTGTTGTTCAAGCAGTCGCAACCGCTGATCCGCGCTCGTCCCGGCCGACGGGCTGACCCCGGCATCCGCCACCGTGGGCGCTTCGATCTGCGCCACCGCCGTTGCCTGGTAGAGGCGCGGCTGGCCCAGCACCCACCACACGGAAACCGCGCTGCCCAGCATCGCCACCGCCACGATCAGCAGCAGGTTGCGGCGCAGCAGCCCCAGAAAATCTCCAACCGACTGAATCTGGCCCATCGTCCAAACACCGTATCCTTGGCGAAATTCCCTGCCCCCGCAGAAATTTGGCTTGATTATCTCACATCCGTCCTGCGCATACGGCATAGCCGCGGCAAACAGCCAGACCTGTCGGCACGGGTGTAATCCCTGTCAATCTAATCGCTTTGCCTCAATTTGGCCACTATTTTAACAAAAATCATGGAAACACTGCGTTTCGGACCAGACGACAAAATCCGCTCGAATCCGTGTCATGACAGGCACTTAGCGCAAAAAGCTCGTGCAGAACAGGGTGCCGCTCACCATCCCGAAATACCCAGACGGACGCCATCTTGGCGAATGCACCCCGGCTGACCCCGCGAACCGGGCGGAAAACCGGTGATCTGATAGATCAATATCAACCTCCATGTCACTGAATTCCATCATTTTTCCGGTCACCGGGTATTGCAGCTTGAAAACACATTCCTTGACCGAAAAGATCAGCCGCGCCATCCGCCCGGCCGTCTCGGGCGCCAATCCGCCCAGCCAGGCGCGCTCGCCCGGCGAGCAGACGATCGGCAGCAGGTCAGCGGGCAGGTCCGTATCGGGCTCAAGATCGACCGACACCGCGCGCATCTCCCCCGCCCGCGCCACCAACGCCGCGCAGGCCCCCTCGCAATGCGAGATCGACCCGACCACCCCGCGCGGCCAGACGGGGGCACGGTCCGGCCCCATCGCAACAGGTGCGGCAGGCACACCCAACCGCTCCATCGCGCGATGCGCCGCACGTCGCCCGGCGGCAAACTCGGCCCGCCGGGCCGAAACCGCGCGGGCCACGGCCCGCGCCTCGGCGTCAAACATCCCTTCGGCAGATGCCGCGGGGTCTTCGACCGCCACCACCACGCCGGGCGGAAGCGCCCGTGCAAGGGCTGCCGCAAGATCCGCGAAAGGGTCGCTATCGAGCGCCATCTCAGGTTCTCGCCATCCTGCGTTTCGCCCGCATCTCGCGGCGGCGCGACTGCATGTCACTCTCCGTCATGACCGGCTCCGACCCCTTGCCCGGTGCCGGTTTCGCGGCAGGTTCCGGCCCGTCGCCAACCAGCTCCCGAACCCGCGTTGCCAATCCTTCAAGCGTGGGAAAGCGGAAGATGTCGGTGATCGCCAGTTTCGGCACCGCGCACAGTTCGCGAATTTCGCGATGCGCCTGCACCGCCAGAAGCGAATGCCCGCCAAGGTCGAAAAAACTGTCCCTGGCGCCGATCCGTGCAACCCCCAGAACATGGGTCCAGACCCCGGCGATGCGACCCTCGACGCTGCCCGCATCTGGTGCGGCGGCGGCTTCGGGCGCGGCACCCCGCATCGGCGCGGGCAGCGCCTTGCGATCCACCTTGCGATTGGGCGTCAGCGGGAATTGATCCAGCCGCACGAAATGCGCGGGCACCATGAACTCGGGCAGATCACGCGCCAGCGCCGAACGCAGCGCCGCCTCGTCCAGCGCCCCGTCCGACAGAAGGTAGGCCACCAGCCGCGTGTCGCCGGGGTTGTCCTCGCGCGCCATCACCACCGCCTGGCGGATACCGGGCTGTTCATGCAGCCGCGTTTCGATCTCGCCCAGCTCGATGCGATAGCCGCGCAGCTTGACCTGATTGTCGGCCCGGCCCAGGAACTCGAGCCGCCCATCGGCACGCCAGCGCACCAGATCGCCGGTGCGATACATCCGTCCCCCCTGCCCGCCATGGAACGGGTTGGGAACGAACCGCTCTTGCGTCAGCGCCTCGCGCTGCCAGTATCCGCGCGCAACCCCCGCCCCACCGATCCAAAGCTCCCCGGCGACGCCCACCGGCACCGGCTGCATGGCCTCGTCCAGCACGTAAACCTGCGTGTTGGCGATGGGCGTGCCGATATTCACGACACCCTCGCCCGCCTGCGCACTCTCGGTGGTGGACCAGATCGTGGTCTCGGTGGGGCCATACATGTTCTCGATACGTGCATCGGTGATCTGCGCGAATTCGTCCACCAACGCCCCCGAAAGCGCCTCGCCCCCGATCATCAGGTGCTTCACCCGGCCAAGTGCCAGCCGCGCCTCCTCGTTCATCGCGATCATCCGGGCAAGGCTGGGCGTGCATTGCAGATGCGTCACCCCGTGGCGCATGATCTGGGCGGCAATCGAGAAATCGTCCTCGGCCATGCCCTGCGCAAGGTTGGCACGGCGATGCACCTCGGCCAGCGGCTTGAGCCCGTCCAGCACCAGGTCCGGGTCGATGCCATAGTCGATCAGGCAGCCGATCTCGGTCACGCCGATCCGCTTGAGTTGTTCGATCCGATCAAGGCAATCCTCGACCGTGCCGAAAAGCCCCGAATCCTCGAAATAGCGCAGGAACGCGAATTCGAGAATCCCGTCGAGATCGTCCTCGGTCAGCGTCTCGAGGTCGAGATCGAACGGGTTGTCCACCCCCTTGGGCTTCTTGAAGGCGGGGAAGGTCCAGGCATATTGCTTGATCAACGCCGCCGCCGCGCCGAGATAATCCCGCATCGGCCCGCGCGCCACTTCGCGCGCCTTCTCGCGGGTTTCGGCCACATAGGTATGCAGCATCAGTGTGATGTTGAAATCCTCGGGATCATGCCCCGCCCCGCGCAGCGCGTCGTGGTAGATCCTGATCTTTTCGCCCACCTCGTCGATCGACTGGCCCAGAAGGTGGGTGAGCACATTGGCCCCGATCTCGCCCGCCTCGCGCCATGTCTGCGGGTTGCCTGCGATGGTCAGCCAGACCGGCAATTCCTTCGACACCGGGCGCGGCTGGGTCAGCACCGCGCAATCCTTGCCCTTGCCATTGGGAAACTGCACCGCCTCGCCACGCCACAACGCGCGGATCTTTTCGATCGTGTCGAACATCGCCACCTTGTTGTTCGGCGGCGCGTTTTCCGGACGCAGCACGAAATCATCGGGCTGCCAGCCGCTGGCAATGCCCAGCCCCGCACGCCCGTTGGTGAGGTTGTCGATCACCGCCCAATCCTCGGCGATCCTGAGCGGATGGTGCAGCGGTGCGACGCAAGAGCCCGACCGCACCGCGATATTCTGCGTCACCGCCGCGATGGCCGCGCCCGTCACCGCCGGGTTCGGATAGGGACCGCCAAAGGCCGCGAAATGCCGCTCGGGCGTCCAGACCGTGGAAAACCCATGGGTATCGGCGAATTTCGCACCTTCCAGCAGCATCCGGTATTTCTGCTTGCCCGGTCCATCGTCATTGCCCCAGTAGAACAGGCCGATATCCATGCCCTTGCCGGTCATCGCGATCCGGCCATGGCTGACCAGCGTGCGGCTTTCGTCGCCCGAAAGCACCAGCTTGAAACCCCGCGCCAGCGTCCAGAACAGCTCAAGCACCGAAATGTCGAAACTCAGGCTCGTCACCGCCAGCCACACGCTGCCCGGCTCATGCGGGATGCGCGCATCCATGCCGGTAAAGAAGTTCGATACGTTGCGATGCTCGACCATGACCCCCTTGGGCTTGCCGGTCGACCCGGAGGTATAGATCAGATAGGCAAGGTCCGCGCCAATGACGCCGCTCTTGGCATTCGCCTCGGGGGCCGACGCGATCCGCGGATCGGCGTCCAGCACGAGCGCGGCCGCCGACGTCGCCGGAAGCGCGGATTGCGTGGCGCTTGTCGTCACGATCACGGGCGCGCCGCTGTCCTCGGCATAAAGCCGGATGCGGTCGGCGGGATAGGCCGGATCAAGCGGCACATAGGCCCCGCCCGCCTTGAGAATCCCGAGCGCCCCCACCAGAAGATGCAGCGACCGCTCCACGGCCAGCCCAACGAGCGTTCCCGGCCCCACCCCCATGTCGCGCAGCACATGCGCCACGCGGTTGGCCCGGGCGTTCAACTCGCCATAGCTCAGGCTCTCGCCCTCGAAGACCAGCGCCGTGGCCTCGGGGGTGCGCGCCGCCTGCGCCTCGAAGGCATGGTGAATGCACAGATCGGGATCATGGTCCGTTTCCGTCGCGTTCCAGCCGTTGATCACCAGGTCACGCTCGGTCTCGGGCAGCACCGGCAGCGCCTCGGGCGCCATGTCCAGCGCGCCCGGCACCTGCGCCAGATGTTCGAGCCGCGCCGCCCAAAGCCGCGCCAGCGCCTCGCCGGCCCGCGCGCCATCGAAATGGATCGCCCCCGGCGTGATGGTCAATGCCGTGCCCTCGATCAACCCGCCCTGATCGGCCAGCCCGACCTGTGGCATCGCGACCCGCCCGATCTCGCGGTCTCGGGCCTCGATATCGAGCGCGAAACAGGGATGTTTGCGCGCGGTGTCCAGATCATCCCCCGCGCGCAGCGGCACCCAGCGGCTGACATAACCCGGCGCCACCTCCGCCCCCGGCGCGGCATAGGCCAGATCGGCCACGCCCGTCTGCGACAGCGCAGCAACCAGCCCGGCCGCCAGCCGCAACACCTCATCCGCCCCAAGTCCGGTTTCAAGCGGCACCGACCCCGCCGCCCCGGGCGCCCCGCCGCCCGTCACCTCGGCGGGCACCAGCGCGCGCAGCTGCGCCCGCCAATGCGCATCGCCGCGCGCAGCCTGTGCCATCGCGGCCTCCAGCCGGGCGCGCTCCGCCTCGTCCGGGGCCGGCAACATATCGCCCTCGGCCAGTATCGCGAACAGGTCCACCGCCCCGCCACAGATCGCCGTCACCCCCTGCAACACCACGGCACCCTTGCCCGTCGCCACGCGCAGCGCGTCCCCGTCAACCTCAAGCACCGTGCCCGGCGTCGCCGGGGCCGCCGGTTCACGCGGGATGCGCGCGCCACCGACCAGCAGAACCTGCCCCGCAACCTCGATCTTGGGCGCGGCGAGCGGATTCCAGTATGGCCCGTGATCAAGCGCGCGAACCATCCGCACGACCTCTTCCGCGGGCTGCGCGAAATCGATCCGCCCTGCCGCCACGGGTCGCTTGTCGCGCCCGAAATAGCTGCGCCCCGACAGGTCCTGCGCCACCACCGGCACCTCCGGGCGCGACAGTTTCTCGAGCACCGCCCCGAACGACCCCATCGCCGCTTCATAGCATTTCGTGTTGAGCGTCAGCGCCGTGTCGCCCTCGGAAATGTCGAACATCACCTGCTCGACGATCCCGCCGGTATCGGCGCGCGGCTCTATCATGTGCCACGTGATCCCGTGCCGCCGTTCGCCATTCATCAACGCCCAGACCGGCGCGTTGAGACCGGCATAGGCCGGCAGCGGCCCGTCATGGAAATTGACCGCCCCCCGGCGCGGCAACGCCAGAACGTCATCGGGCAGCATGTCGAGATTGGCAATCGACAGGAGCCAGTCATGCGCGACCCCTTGAAGTCGCCCGGCCAGCCCGGCCCCCGGTGCGATCACCGGCACGCCGCGCGCCTCGCCCCATGCGGCGATGTCATCGTTGCGCGTGACCAGCGCGGCAAGGACATGCCCCCCCGCGATCAGCTTTTCACCGCATTGAATGGCAAGGCTCTCGTTGCCGATCACGATCATGGTTTGCGCGGTCATCACGATTTTCCTTCCTTCAGGGCGGGGTTGCCGCCCTTCACGTTTGTCCCGGCCGTCGCCCCGCGCCTGCTCGGCGCGGTGAAAAGCGATTTGAGGTCATGGGCGATCAGGTGGCGCAGGAAACGCGGCGGATCGACCAGCCCGCGCCGCTGAACCAGCGCGCGCAGCCGATAAAGGCTCCCCCCCGCCACATGCGCCAGCGTCGCCAATACGGCATAACCAAGCCCATGGTTCTTCACGAAATAATACCAGCGCGAGTCAAGCCAGTATTCCGGCACCCGGTCCCACGCCTTCATCCCCGTGCTGACCGACCCGATATGCGTCACCCGGCTCTCGACCACGTAATGCGTGGGCCAGCCCGCCAGCGCGGCACGGCGGCAGAGGTCGGTCTCCTCGAAGTAAAGAAAGAACGCCTCGTCGAACAACCCGATCTCGTCCAGCACACGCGCCCGCATCATCACGCTCGCCCCGGCCAGCCAATCAACCGGGCCGCTCACCTCGGGCACCGGCAGGGGCACGACATGATCGGCCAGCATCCGCGTGACCGGCCCGAACCGGATCGCGCCCTCGAACTCGCTCAGGATACCGGGAAAGCGAAAGGCGGTGACATGGGTGTCCTGCTCGGGGCCATGGATATAGCTGCCCGCGAATCCGACCCCGGGGCGCGCTTCGAGATAGTCGAACAAGACCCGGATCGCACCCGCATCGGGAAAGGCATCGGAATTGAGGATGTAATAGTAATCGGGCGCCGACCCGTCGCGCAGCCCCGCGCGCATACCGAAATTCATGCCCGCACCGAACCCGCCATTGCGCCCCGATTGCAGCACCCGAACATCCCAGCCCCGCGTAGCGACCCCCTCTTGCAGCGCCTCGAACGACCCGTCGCCGCTGTCGTTGTCGACGATTACCAGCTCGCCCGCGATCCCCTCCATCTCGCGCAGCGCCGCCTCTGCCGCCTCCAGCGTCATCGCCGGGGTGCGATAGTTGAGGATGATGGTCAGAACCCGCGCCATGCCCTATTCCGCCGCATGAGTTCGGGGGGCAAGCGCGGAGACCCGCGATGCCCGCGCCGCCGGGTTCTCGGCATCTTCGATCGCGCGTTTCATCCGCGCCGCCAGAACCCGCACATTGGGTTCGAGCACCATCGAATCGTGATCGCCCGGCACCTCGACCACCTCGATCAGCGGCGCGAACGGGGTCCAGTCGTTGTCATGGGTGACATAGGCGCGTTCGGAATTGACCCAGCGGCCCGCGCCCACCTGCCACTTGCCCACCAGCGGCGGACGGAATAGCGCCACCGGCCCGTCCCACGGCAGCAGGTCATATTGCGCCACCGCCCCGAGAAAGGCCTGTTCGATGGCGCTGTTGTGGAACGCGGTCGGCGCCGCCTCGCTCGCGGCAACCACCGGCGCGCGGCGTTTCACGATCTCCCAGCGGATGCGCCGCGCCAGCCATTTGAACGGGTAAAGCACACCGCCCGATTTCAATTCCTGCAACTGGATGCGCGCCCGATCCCCGGTGCTCAGCGGGCGGCGGCGCGGCAAGGGCGTGTCGAGCATGACCAGCATCGCCACCTCCTCGCCCGCATCGCGCAATTGCTGCGCCATTTCATAGGCGACGATCCCACCGCCCGAAAACCCGCCCAGCAGATACGGCCCCTTGGGTTGCACCATGCGGATCTCAGCCAGGTAATCGCGCGCCGCCTCGGCAATGCTGCCATGCGGTGCGTCCTCGCCATAAAGCCCGCGCGCCTGGAGCCCGTAAAACGGCCGATCCGTGCCCAGAAGATGCGCAAGGTGGCGCAGGTTCAGCACATTGCCGAACATCCCCGCCACGAGGAAGAACGGCCGCCGCGGCCCGCCTTCGCCCTGATGCATCGGCACGATATGGGTGAACCGCCGCTCCGGCGCCCTGGCCTGTTTTTCGGTTGAAGTATCACTTTCTGTTTCGGCTGCAACACCTTCATTTTCAATCATTTTCGCACAGGCGCGGATCGTCGGCGCCTCGAACAGAACCGAGATCGGGAAATCCACGTTCCACGCCTTGCGCACCTGTGCGAAAAGCCGCACCGCGATCAGAGAATGGCCCCCGAGATCAAAGAAATTGTCCTCGGCGCCGACCTTTTCCACCCCCAGAAGCGCACTCCAGAACTGCGCCAGCTTTTCCTCGATCGGGCCTTCGGGGGCGGCATACTCGGTTTCGAGATCGGGCCGTTCGAATGTCTGGCCCTCGCCATCTTCCACGCCCATATCCTCGGCCTGGCGTACCAGGTCGGGCAGGCTCAGCGACGACACCACCACCTGCGCCCGCCCCATCGCCAGCGCGCGCAAAAAGGCGTCGGCCCCCTCGTCGGGGCGAATACCCTGGCCGAGGTTGTGGCGCAGCCGCTCTTCGGCGGGCGACAGCGGACGCTCCCCCCCGGCCTCCGGAAATTCCAGACCGTTCAACGATGGCGCGGCAATGAGCGGCGCATCGGCCTCCATCCGCCGGATCGAAAAATTATGCACCTCGACACAGACATTGCCCTGCAAATCGCAGATCGTGACATCGAAACTCGCGGCCCCCCCCTCGGCGCGGTTCTCGCCTGCGTTGCGCACCCAGCTTACAACCTCGCCCGGCAGCGGGCGATAGACCCGCACCGCGCCATAAGAGACCGGCACCCACAAATGCGTCGGCGCATACCCGTCAATCAACTCCATCGCCCAGCCGGTGGCAAGGTCCATCAAGCCCGGCGACAGGATATAGCCCGGCTCGCGCAGCGCCTCGGGCAGGCGCAACCGCGCCACGCCTTCGTCCACGCCCAGCGCCATCCGCGTCAGCACCCGCCAATGCGCCCCGAAATTCAGATGCGCCTCCTGCGGGCTGCGCAAGGATCGCCCCGGCTCGGCCATGCGCGCATCGCCGAAATGCGCCTCAAGCCCCGCCACGTCGAGTCGCGCAGGCGTCTCCATCGGCAATAGCGCAAGCGTGGCCTCGGCATTGGTCTCGACCCCCGCGCGCCCCTCGATCTCGCGCACCGATTGCACCTTCATCGCATAGCCCGCGTCGCTGCGCGCCAGCGTGACACGCATCTCGCGCGGGGCATGCTCACTCACGTCGAGCGGGCGCAGAAAGTAGAGATCGCGCATCTCGAACGGGCCTGTTTCCCCTTGTGCTTCAAGGGATTGCGCTGCAATCTCAATGTAACCCGTTCCGGGCATGAGCGCCTGGTTGCCGTCCGTGCGATGCTCACCCAGCACCCAATGCGCCGTTGAAAGCTGCGTCTTGAACAGCCGGTTGCCGTCAGGATCGAACGTCGCCACGTCCAGCATCGGTTGCGCCACGGGATGCTCGCTCTGGTCGGGTTCCTCCTGCCCCACGCCCAGCGCCTCGGCGGCCATGCCGACCTCGGCCCAGATGCCCCAGTTGATCGCCACCACCCGCGTCGCGTCGCCCGCACGGGCCTGCGCATAGGCGTTGAGATAGGCATTCGCCGCCACGTAATCGACCTGCCCCGCCGGGGCCGTCACCGTCGACGAGGACGAGAACAGCACGAGGAAATCAAGACTGCCATCCGGGAACAGCCGATCCAGCACCTGAAGCCCGTGAACTTTCGGTGTGAACACGTCCTCGACCACCATCGGCGACTTGCTCAGGATCGGCTCATCCGCGATCACACCCGCCGCGTGGATCACGCCGTTGACCGTGCCGAACCGCATCTGCACCTGCTCCAGCGCGCCGCGCATCTCCTCGACATTCGAGACATCGGCGGCCACCACCATCACCTGCCCGCCAAGGCCTTCGAGACGTTCAACCGCCGCGATCCGCCGCGACGTCGCATCATGCGCGCCGAACCGGCGGATATGATCGTCCCACGCATCGCGCGGCGGCAGGGCCGTGCGCGCCATCAGCACGATCCGCGCGCGATGGTCACGCACCAGCCGCTCGGCCAATGTCAGGCCAATACCCCCGAACCCGCCGGTGACAAGATACACCCCCTCGTCGCGCAAATCGACCGGCGCGGGCCCCTCGGCCATGAGCGCCGCAGGCCTGATCCGCTGCTCGAAACGCCGCGCCCCGCGCAGCGCCGCCACGTGGTTCCCGGGATGCGCGAACAGCTCTTCCAGCACGCGCGCGCCCAGCTCCGACAGGTCGACTTGCCCCCGGCGCGGCGCCTCGGGCAGCATCAGGTCGAGGGTCGAGACGCTCACCCCCGGGAATTCGCGCGGGATCACCCGCACCGGCCCCAGCGCCGTTACCTTCTCGGGGTAATCGAGCCCCTCATTCCTGACCTGTGCTGCACCGGTGGTGAAACAGGCGATATGCACCGCCCCCCATTCGGCCGCCGCCATTGCCTGTGCGAGGAACAAGAGCGCATAGAATCCCTGCTCCTGGTTGCGGTGGAAAAAGCTCGATCCGGGGCGGTGATCCTCGCCACGCGTCACCAGCCAGAAATGCGCAATCCTCGTTGGTTTCCAATCCCTTGCAGACAGTTCTTCAACAAGCGCGTCATAGCCTTCGCGACCCCGTTCCGGCGACAGGACGAACCCGCCCTCGCCATCGCGCCCGAACGTATCGCCCGCCCGCACGGTGATCATGTCCTGCCCCCCCGCGCGCAGCCGCGTCACCGCATCCCGGCCCAGCCCGGTCTCGTCCACGAAGACCAGCCAGCGTTCGGCGGGCGCATCGGCCAGCGTCTCGACATCCACGTCGCAATCGGCGGCCACGGCTTTCCACGCGGGGATATAGCCCCAGTCCTCCATCGCCTCGGCCCGCATGAGGTGCGTCGGCACCGTCTCCTGCGCCTGCGCCTTGCCCGGCTCGATGAAATAGGGCCTGCGCTGGAACGCATAGGTCGGAAGCACCACCCGGTTGCGCCGCGCCGTGCCCCAGATCTGCGACCAGTCGAAATCGCCGCCCATCGCCCAGACCCGGGCCAGTTGCGCGATGAAATACTCGTCGTCGGGCACCGCGTCCTCGGGATGGCGCAGGGCCGAAATGACCTGATCTCGGCGCACGTCCGGGTGCTGCGCGGCCAGCGACGACAACGCCTTGCCCGGCCCCATCTCGACATAGATGCGCGCGGGCTCCGCGCTCAGGTGATCAACGCAATCGGCAAACCGCACCGTGCCGCGCAGATGCGCCACCCAGTAGTCCGGGTCGGTCGCCTGCGCATCGGTCATCGGCTGCCCGGTGCGGTTCGAAATGATCGGAATACGCGGCGCCGACAGCGGGATCGCGCGCAGGTAATCGCCGAACCGCGCAAGGACCGGCTCCAGCATCCGGCTATGGGCGGCGATGTCGATCTGGATGCGCTGGCAGTCGACATCGCGCGCCTCCAGCCGCTTTTGCAGATCGTCAAGCGCGGCCTGCGGCCCCGACGCCACCGAAAGCCCCGGCGCATTCACCGCCGCAAGGTCGAGCACATCGCCCAGTTGCGCCCGCAACTCCTCCGCCGGAAGCGATACCGAAAGCATCCCCCCCGCCTCGACCGTGTCGAACAATTGCCCGCGCAGATGCACGAGCCCAATGCAATCCTCGAAACTCATTACCCCGGCAAGGCAGGCCGCGGTGTTCTCGCCCATCGAATGGCCCAGCAGAACATCCGGCGTAACGCCCCAGCTCATCCACAATTGCGCCAGCGCATATTCGGTGATCATGATCAGCGGCAATTGCACCGAGGGGCGTTGAAGTGCCGCGTTCGCCGCCGCCTCCTGCCCCTCTTCCGGCAGCCACAGCGCCTTGAGGTCATAGTCGAGCCGCGGCCCCAGCACCGCAAGCCCCCGGTCCATCCATTCGGCAAAGACCGGCTCGGTCTCGTAAAGGTCGCGCGCCATACCGGCATATTGCGCGCCCCCACCGGGCAGCAGGAACACGGTCTCGGGCCGGTCGCCCACGACACTGTGCGTGAACACCCGGCGCGGGTCGTTCTGTTCCAGAAGATCGGCGGCCTGTTCCACGCTTTCCGCCACCACGACGCGGCGCTTGTCAAACGCCCGCCGCCCCTCTTTCAAGGTCCATGCCACATCGGCCAGCGGCAGGTCCGGATGCGCCCGCAGATGCGCGGCGAGCCGCGCCGCCCCCTCGTCCAGCGCCGCACCCGAACGCGCCGACAGAACCAGCGGCTGAAACGGCCAGTCGCTCTCTTCGCTGGCCACGCGTTCCGGCGCCTCGTCGAGGATCACATGCGCGTTCGTTCCCCCCACGCCGAGCGAATTGACCCCCGCCCGCCGCGGCCCCTTGCGCCGCGCCCAGGGCATCAGCACATCGTTCACGCGAAACGGCGAATGTTCGAAATCAATCGTCGGGTTCGGGCTCTCATAGCCCAGCGAGGGCGGCATTTCCCGGTGATGCAGCGCCAGCGACGCCTTGATCAGGCTCGCCACCCCGGCGGCCGTGTCGAGATGCCCGATATTGGTCTTGACCGATCCGATCCGGCAGAACCCGGTCTCGTCCGTCGTCTTGCGAAACGCCTCGCTCAGCGCCGCAACCTCGATCGGATCGCCGAGGTAAGTGCCGGTGCCGTGGCATTCGACGTAATCGACCGTATCGGCCGAAACCCCGGCCATCGCCTGCGCCTCGGCCACCGCCGCCGCCTGCCCGTCGACCGACGGGGCGAGATATCCCGCCTTGGCCGCGCCATCGTTGTTGACCGCCGATCCCTTGATCACCGCCCAGATGTGATCGCCATCGCGGATCGCATCCTCAAGCCGGCGCAACACCACCGCCCCCGCGCCCGATCCGAACACCGTGCCCTCAGCGCGCGCATCGAACGCATGGCAATGCCCGTCGGGCGACAGGATCTCACCCTCCTTGAACACGTATCCATGGCCCTGTGGCAACTCGATCGTCACGCCGCCCGCCAGCGCCATATCGCATTCGCCATTGAGCAACGCCTGCGCCGCGTAATGCGTCGCCACCAGCGAGGTGGAGCACGCTGTCTGAAGCGAGATCGACGGCCCCTTGAGGTCGAACACATGGCTGACCCGCGTCGACAGGAAATCCTTGTCATTGCCGGTATGGCGCAACAGGAACATCCCCACCTGGTCAACCAGATCGGGGTTCGAGCAGATGTTGAAATAGAAATAGCTGCCCATCCCGCAGCCCGCGAACACGCCGATCGGCCCGTCGAAATTCTCCGGCATGTGACCGGCGGTCTCGAACGCCTCCCACGCCACTTCGAGGAACTGACGGTGCTGCGGATCGAGGATCGCGCTTTCCTTGGGGCTAAAGCCGAAGAACTCGCCGTCGAAATGCTCGAACCGGTCGAGCGGCGCGGCATGGGGCACGTAATCGGGGCGGCGCAACAGCGCCTCGGGCACACCCGCCGCGCGCAACTCGTCCTCGCTCAATCGCCGGATCGATTCGACGCCCTCGCGCAGGTTGCGCCAATAGTCCTCGATTCCCGGTGCACCGGGCAAATGCGCCGACATGCCCACGATGGCGATGTCATTCTCGCCGGGCAAGATTGAGTCAGGGTGTTGCGTCATAAGAAAAGAACTCGTCCCACGTCCCCACAGGGATCACATGCCATGCAAATGAGGTCACATTTTGACGATATTACAACATTTTAAGCGGGCCCGACAGTCACATTCCCGGCGCCTGCCCCCGATCAGCCCCGGCCCGTCTCTGCCAGCGCCGCGATGGCATCGGCATTGAGCCAGAAGGCCAGCACGATCAGACCCATACCCGCCAGCGCAAACCCCGCATCATGCGGCCGGTCCCACGCGCCCGTCGACCGACTCAGCCAGATCACCACCGGATAGACCGCGACCATCGCCACCCCCTGCCCGATCAGCGCCCCGAAAAGCCCGGCCCATTCCAGCCCGATCAAAAGGGCCGCCACCATCGCCACCGCCTTCGACGCCGCCAGCACGAAAAACCGCTTCGAATCGCCCGCCGCCAGCGCCGCCTGATCATAGGTCAGCGCGATGATCTGCGGCACCTGCATGCAGGCGATCACCACCACCACCGCGCCCGCCATCGCATAGCGCGGATCGTAAAGCAGATCGACGATCCACACCCCACCGAGCGCCAGCACCGCCACCAACCCGAAAAGCGCCCCCGACACCATCAGCCGCATCCGCCGCAGGCGCGCGAAATTCGCCGCACTCTCGCGCGGCGGCCATTCGCGGTAGATCGGGATAAGGATACGCCGCACCAGCATCCCCCCCATCAAGAGCGGGAAGGAGGCGAGGAAGAACCCGATATTGTAGACCCCGAAGAGATCAAGCGCGAGGTACTTGCCGATCATCAGCTTGTCGGCCTGCGTCAGCGCAAACCCCGCCACGGTGCTGAGGAATATCCACTTGCCGAACCCGATCAACTCCCGCGCCGCGCGCGACTCCCAGCGAAAGCGATTGGGCGCACCGGGCAGGAATAGCTGATGCAGGACAAGCTGCGACACCGCGCCCAGCACCCCCGACGCCACCAGCGCCCAGACCGATTGCCACCACCACGCCAGAAGAACCGCCGCGCCGATCCCGATCGCCTGGTTGCCGATATCGAGCAGGGTCAACCGCCCGACCCGCAAATGCCGCTGCGCGCTGTCCATCCGCGTCGGCAGGAACCCCGCCAGAACCAATGTGAGCGCCGAAACCGGCAGCATCAGCGTCAGTTCGGGCAGCTCGTAAAACACCGAAACCGGCCAGGCGATGGCACAGGCCACCGCGAAAAGCCCGAGACCGCGCAAAACCTGGATCGTCCACGCGGTATCGAGGAAATCACGATCATCACCACGTTTCGACTGCATGATCGCGGGCGACACCCCGACATCCGAAAACTGGTTCAGCCCCATCAGGAACACGGAAATCAGCGCCATCGTCCCGAACGCCTCGGGAAACAACAGCCGCGTCAGGATCAGGTTCGACGCCAGCCGCAGAACCTGGCTCGTGCCGAACCCGAAGATGGTCAGCCCCGCACTGCGCGCCGCCCGCGCCACCACGCTCTCACCGCCGAACATCCGCGCCACCCTGCTCATCGCCCGCGACTCCAGCCATCCGCCTTGCGCATCCGCGCCGCCAGCGCCACCCCGGCATAAACCGCAAATGCCGGCGGGTTGCGCAGGAACAGCCCCAGCTTGCCAAGGATGCCCGGCCGCGTGCCCCCCGCATTGCGCGCCAGTTGCGGGAATTGCTCCAGCACCTCGCGCACCCCCGCATCCTGCCGCGCGCGCACCTTCACAAGGTTGCGCCAGCCGGTCACCACCGGCCAGTCATAGGGCGCGGCGACGCCGATCCGTTCTTCGGGGGCAAACAACAGCCGCACGAAGGTGTCATCCGAAATGATGTTCGGAAACTGCGTCCAGCGTCGCCGCCCCGCCGCGTTGACCGCGAAGAACCCGCACCCCGGCACGCCTTGTGCCATGAACGGCACATGCGCATAGCATTGCGCGTAAAGCGCCGACACCATGCTGCCCTCCGCCGTGATCCGCACCTTGCCGCTCACATAGGCCGCGCGCTCCACCCGCAAGGCGCGCGTCACATGGTCGAGCAGCGGCGGCGACACGACAACATCGGCATCGAGATAGGCCCGCGCGTCGAACCGCGCCGCCGCGTCGCCCGCGTTGAGCGCGCCGGGCTTGCCGCCCTTCTCACGCTCCAGCACCTTGAAATTCCAGCCAATGACGCGAAACTCCCCGGCGAACCCGCGCGCCATCTGCGCGGTGTCGTCGGTGCAGCCATTGGCCACGACGATCACCTCGACCGGAATCGGCAACGGGATCGACCCCGACCCGGCCCCGGGCTTCGGGCTTGAGGCCAGAAGCGCACGCAGGCACGGCCCGATCTGCCGCGCCTCGTTGCAGGCGGGGATGATCACGCTCAGCCCCGGCATGGCACGCCCCCGCGCAGACCGGGCTTGCCCTCAAGCGCCCCGTCGGTGCAGGCTCGCGCCACACTGCTCCCGTGCCTTGCCTGTCGCATGTCGTCCTTGGTCAAAGTGAAAGCCCGTTTCGTGTCCAGACCCTTGAAAATCGGCATCCTGATACCCCAGTTCCCGGGTCAAACCCATATCTTCTTTTGGCGCGAGATCCTTGAACTCGAGAAAATGGGCGGCAGTGTGGCGCTTTTCAGCACGAGACCGCCACCTTCGGCCCTGATCGCGCATGACTGGTCCGACGCGGCGATTGCGCGCACCACCTACCTGGTCGACATGGCGCCCGCCAATGCCGCGTTGGCACTGGCCCGCGCGCCGCTTGCCGCGCTCCGGCGCGACCTGCGAGCCGAACCGCGTGCTTTCGCGCGCGACGTTGTGCTGTCATTGCCCGCCGCCCGGCGGCTGGTGCTGGCCTGCCGCGCACGCGGCATCACCCATGTTCACGCCCATTCCTGTGGCCGCGCCGCGCTGATCTGTGCGCTGGCGAACCGCATGTTCGGCCTGTCCTATTCGCTCACCCTGCACGGCGCGCTCGCCGATTACGGCCCCGGCCAGGGCTTCAAATGGCGCCACGCCGCCTTTGGCTGCGCCGTCAGCCGCAGGCTCATTCGCGACCTCAAGGCCACGCTCGGCCCCGACCTGCCCGACGATCTGCACCTGCAACCGATGGGCGTCGATACCGATGTGCTCTCGCGTGATGCCCCCTATCGCCCGCCCGACCCCGGCCAGCCCCTGCAGCTCTTCTCCTGCGGGCGGCTCAACCGGCTCAAGGGCCATCAGGATCTGTTGCAGGCCCTGCGCCACCTGCGCGAGTCCGGCCTCGACGCCCGGCTTGAAATCGCGGGCGAGGATGACAACGGCGGATCGGGTTTTCGCATCGAGTTGCAGGCCGACATCGCCCGGCTGGGCCTTGAGGATCACGTCACGCTTCTGGGCGCCATCGACGCGGGCGCGGTGCGCGACCATCTGCAACAGGCGCATCTTTTCGTGCTGGCCACGTGGCACGAAGCCCTCGGCGTGGCCTACATGGAGGCGATGTCGATGGGCGTGCCCACCATCGGCACCGAGACCGGCGGCGTGCCCGAACTCATCACCAGCGGCCGCGACGGGCTCCTCGTGCCACCCCGCGATCCCGAAACCCTAGCCTGCGCCATCGGTGAGCTTGCCACCGATCCCGCCCGCCTCGCCGCACTGTCCAAGGCCGGGCGCGCCCGCGTGATCGAAAACTTTTCCTCCGCCCGTGGTGCCCGCACCTTGATCGACGCACTCACCGGCACCTGACCCGCCGCGCCGGTCCTTTGCCGGAAAATCGCCTCACCCGGGCAGTTCGAGGCGATACACCCGCCCCGGCTCACCCTCGAACTCCAGCGATTCGATGGACAACAGGCGATGCGTTTCCGCCCCCCGCATCGCCAACAGCCGCCCGCCCTCCATGGCAAACTGATACTCCGCGCGCAGCCCCGGCAACACCGCAAGATCCGCGCCCGCCCCGCCATGCAGGAAATCCCCGCCGCCGCCGCTCACCAGCCGGTCATCCCCCGGCCCCGCGATCAGGATGTCCGCCTTCCCCGTCCCGTTCAGGACCGCGTCCCCCGGCCCGCCACGGATCACCCGCCCGTGCAGAAACGCCCCCGGCGCGCGCCCCTCTTGGCCCGTGCCCCGCGCATTGTGCGCCATCAACACATCCCAGCGCGGATTGTCATCCTGCAAATGCCGCAACGCCCCCCAGCTTCCGAACCGGCTCGGCGGGGCAACATCCACGAACGCGTTGAAAAGCTGCCCACCCTGCGCCTCCCACGCCTCCAGCACCTCGGCATAAAGCGCCGCCATCTCGTCCGAATAATTGAACACCCTGAAAAACCCGGTCAATTCCTCGTCGCCGCTGGCCCCGCCATGCGCGACCGCATGGGTGCCCCCCTCGTACATCACCAAATCGAACCCGTGCCGCCGCGCCACCCCCCGATGATAGGGCCAGAGCGTGCCGGTCACCTCGGCCAGCGATCCCTCGCGCACCGCACGGGCTGCCCGCGCAATCGCCGCGTCGAACCGCACCGGCGCGATCGCCGCCTCCAGCGCCTTGCGTCGCAGCCCTTCGCTGCGCGGCCCGGCCTCGGCGGCCTCGCGGCTCTCGGCGATCCAGCGGCGCAGATCATCAAGCCGCCCCTCCTCGCCCTCGTTGCCCAGCTCGAACCCGAAATAGCCCGACACCGCGTAGGCATCGAAATGCGCCGCCGGGCTGAACCCGCTCGCCCCCTGTTCTTCCATCCACAAGGGCGCGCGCAACAGCGGCTCTTCCAACCCCATCCAGCCGGTATGCACCGCCACCACCCGCCTGAGCCGCGCCGCATCCTCGCCCGAAAACACCCCGCCCCAGACTCGCATCACCTCGGCCGCGCGCATCCCGGTGAACTGCATCCACGCATCATCCCCCGCCGCCTCGCCCCAGCGTTCGCGCGCCTGCCGCACCGCCCATTGCGCCTGTGGAAAGCCAAGGTTCCACATCTCGTTGGAATACTCGACCCAGACATGCAGCCGCGGGTCGAGCCGGTCATGCACCGCCTCGGCGAACCGCTCGACATAATCGTCATCCGCCATATGCGGCATGTTGAACCACGGATCGGCCCCCACGAGATTGGCCAGATCGACCATCACCTCGACCGGCACCCCGCGCCAGACATAGCTGAAATCGCCCGTGCGCGGCGCCATCTCCCATGACGTGACGGGTGAATCGTTGGTGAACATCCAGTCCATGAAGCGCAGGTTACGCAGATCGGCAATGCGCGCGATCCAGTCGGGGTTGAACGTGACCCCCAGATCATGCAGCACGACCTGGTCTTCGCGCACAACCTCGATATCGCGGATGTGATCGCCCGTGCCCTCCGGGTCGGTCTCGGTGATCGCAATCGAAACCAGCCCCTCACCCGGCGCATACAGAAACCACGCCTCGTTCTGGCCATGCTCCACCCGACGCGCCCGTCCGCCCAGCTCCAGCCGCCCCGCGCCTTGCCAGCGCACGCGGTAGCGCCCGGCCAGATCGCTGGCCGCCTCGGGCTGATCGGTCAGGATGAAACTCTCGATACGGTCCACCCCCGGCGGGATGCGCCGGGGCCAGCCGTTTTGGTCGAGATATCCCTCGTCCGCCAGTCGCGCCGCATCCCACGCGCCCCAGTCATCGCCCTCGTGGCCCAGCCATGGCCGCGCCGTCTTCATCAGGTCGACAAAGGGATGCTGCGTCGACCAGTCGGCAATCCCGTTGAGCCCCATCGCCAGCGCCGGATCGGCCAGCCCGACGCCTTGCGCCCCGGCCTGCCCGTCGGCCTGCGTCGCCGCGCCCGCCTGCTGCACCGCCCCGGCCCCGGCCTCCTCCTGCCCCCCGACCAGTTCGGAAATCCGCGCCACCAGCGCGGGCCAATCCTCGCGCACCTCCGCCGGGATCGTGTCGGGCAAATCCATGTCGCCCGGCGCCGCCTCGCCATAAAGCGCCCGATAGGTCACGGCGGCGGCCAGCAGATAGGTCACCGGCGTCCCGTGCGGCGCATTGTCGGAATAGAACACCTCCGCCCCCAAACCATCGAGCGGCGGCGCGCTCATCAGGTCCGACAACACCCGCGCCACCGGGATCAGGACGATGGGCTGTTCGGGGCGCTCCCGGCGCAGGGTCGCGGCGAAATCCTCGTACCACTGATGATACTCGCCCATGTTGAACGCATGATAGCGCCCCAGTGCCCGCCGCGAGGGCGGAAACCCGCGCGAAAACGTCCCCATATCGGCCCAGCCTTCGTAAAGGTAAAGCGGCGTGCCCCGCACTTGCGCGTCAATGAGTTCCAGCATCGCGGAAAGCGGCGAGGCCCCATCGGGATTGTCCCCGTCATAGGGCCGATCCGGGGACTGGTACTGGATGAAATTCGCCGGGTTGACCACGATCGCATCAAACCCCGCTGGATCGAACGCCCCCCCGCGCCACGCCCGCGCCACCCGCCGGAACGACCAGTTCGCCGCCGGCCCCGCGGCCACGAAATCGCGCAGGAATCCCCACTGCCCGCTCGCCGCGAACTCATGCCCCCCCGCCTGTGCCATCGCGGCCAGCCAATGCGGCACGGCGGTCTCATCCGTGTCGCTCAGGTGGTGAATGAGCGAATTGCCGAAGAAATGCACCCGCCGCTCCTCGCCCCGCACCATCCCCGCCGCCAGCAGGGCAACCAGCAGGCCAAGCCACGCCGCGCGCGCCCAACAGACCCCAGACCACCGCATCGTCACCTCCCTGCACAAGTTGGCATGACTGTTGCGGTTTTGCGCTTTTCTTGCAAGGCTTGCGCCCGAACGAAAGGGTCGCATCCGGCCCGGATTTCGCCAGGAAAGGCAAGGCGATGCAGCCATCCGCCGAAGATCGGGACGTTTCGGCCCAGCACCCCGACTGGAGCCGCGAAACGGTCCAGCGATTCTGGGACCCCGGGCGCAAACTCCTGCGCGCCATCCGCCGCTATGAGGCGGCGCGCGCACGCGGCGGCATGATGGGCCGCGCGGCCTCGAAATACTGGGTCGCGGTGCATTGGTTCTGGTCGCTCATCACTCAATCCGAAATTCATCTCGGCACTGAGATCGGCGGCGGCCTGCGCCTCACGCACCCGACCGGCATCATCATCCATCCCGAGGCCCGGATCGGCGTGAACTGCATGATCTTTCACCAGGTCACGCTGGCCGGGCCGGTGGTGCTGGGTGGCCATGTCGATGTCGGCGCGGGGGCCAAGATCATCGGCCCGCTCACCGTCGGCGATCACGCCCGGATCGGCGCCAACGCGGTGGTGACGCGCGACGTGCCCGCCGGGGCCACCGTGGCGGGCATCCCCGCGCGGGAGATCTAGGATGGATCGCGGAAGATCAGATTCGACCGAGGCCCAGCAAGAGGGCATCACACGGCCGCGGTCGGGTGCTCGCAACATCCGCGCAGGGCAGTTTATCCCGCAACGTCTTCCCCGGCCCGAAGCGGCGCGCACCCCATCGAAAGCACCCGGCCGGGGGGCGGCCGTGTGCTGCCCGGGCGGTTCTGCCGCTGTTCCGGGCGAGGGTGAACGCAACCAAACACAACGCGCCCTGCCTGCCCCTCCCAACCGGACCCACCCGTCATGATCGACAAGCTCGAAATGTTCATCGCGCTCGCCAAGGAAGAGCATTTCGGCCGTGCCGCCGCCAGCCTCGGCATCACCCAGCCCTCGCTCTCGGCGGGCATCAAGCAGCTCGAAGAGCAACTCGGCGTGCAGCTCGTCTTTCGCGGCTCTCGCTATGGCGGGCTCACCCCCGAAGGCCAGACCGCGCTCGACTGGGCGCGCAAGATCGTCTCGGACACGCGCCAGTTGCGCGAGGAAATGCGCGCCACCCGGCATGGCCTCTCGGGGCAGTTGCGCATTGCCGTCATTCCCACCGCGCTCACCTGGGCCGCGCGCCTCTCGGCCCGGTTTGCCGAGAAACACCCCAACGTGCGCTTCACCATCCTGTCGCGCACCTCGGTCGAGATCCTCTCGATGCTCGAAAACCTCGATATCGACGCGGGCCTTTCCTATCTCGACAACGAACCCATGGGCCGGGTCAGCAGCGTGCCGCTCTACGAGGAAACCTACATGCTGGTCTGCAACGAGGCCTCGCCCTTTGCCACCCGCGACGCGGTGGAATGGGGCGCGCTGGATGGCCAGAACCTCTGCCTTCTGACCCCCGACATGCAGAACCGCCGCATCATCAACGGCAATCTCGCCAGCGCCGGGATCACCCCGCAGGCGATGGTCGAGTCAAATTCAACCGTGGTGCTGGTCGCGCATGTCGTCTCGGGCGACTGGCTCACCGTGCTGCCCGGCGACATCGCGCGTTTCCTCGCGGGCGGCAAACCGCTGCGCCTCGTTCCGCTCATCACGCCCGATACCGGCCGGGCACAGGGCCATGCCGTGGGCCTCATCGCCCCCTATCGCGAGCCGCATACACCGGTTCTCTCAGCACTTCTCGACGAAGCACGCCGCATTTCGGAGGTGAAGGGTCGTTTGCGCTCATAATAGGCTTAGACTATCGTTTAACGAAATACCGATATTGATTTCTGAACGCAAAATCCGCATGACTCGCGCCCGAAGACCCCATTTTCGAGGCCAGCCATGACCAACAGCCCGCCCACCGACGAGATCATCGCGATCATCGACGCGCACAAGGCGCTCGAAGGCCCGCTCCTGCCGATCCTGCACGCCCTGCAAGACACGTTCGACCACATCCCGCAGGCCGCCGGGCCACTCATCTGCGACGCCCTCAACATCAGCCGCGCGGAACTGCATGGCGTGATCAGCTTCTATCACGATTTCCGCGACGCCCCCGCCGGGCGGCACGTCCTCAAGATCTGCCGCGCCGAGGCGTGCCAGGCCGTGGGCGGCAAGGCACTGGCCGAGGAAACGCTGGCCAAACTCGGGCTCGACTGGCACGGCACCACGCCGGGCGGCGCGGTCACGATCGAGCCGGTCTATTGCCTCGGGCTCTGTGCCTGCGCCCCCGCCGCGATGGTCGATGACCGGGTGATCGGCCGCATGGACAGCGCGAAAATGCAAACCCTTCTCGAAAAGGTGGGCGCATGAAACTCTACATCCCCCTCGACAGCGCCGCCAAGGCGCTCGGCGTCGACGAGGTGGCCGCCGCGCTCGCATCCGAGGCCGAGAAACAGGGCATCGAGATCGACATCATCCGCACCGGCTCGCGCGGCATGATCTGGCTCGAACCGCTGGTCGAGATCGAACAGGACGGCATCCGCATCGGCTTTGGCCCCGCCACGCCCGAAGACGCCGCCGCGATCCTTGCGGGCAACAGCGACAAGGCGCTCGGCCCGGTGGAAGAGCTCGACTGGATGAAACGCCAGGATCGCCTCACCTTCGCCCGTGTCGGCGTGATCGACCCGCTCGATCTGGCCGATTACGAGGCCCATGGTGGCCTCAACGGCCTGCGCCGGGCGCTCGGAATGACCGGGCAGGAGATCGTCGACGAGGTGAAAACCTCCGGCCTGCGCGGCCGCGGCGGCGCGGGCTTCCCGACCGGCATCAAGTGGCAGACCGTGCATGACGCCGACGCCCCGCAGAAATACATCGTCTGCAACGCCGACGAGGGCGACAGCGGCACGTTCGCCGACCGCATGATCATGGAGGGCGACCCCTTCACCCTGATCGAGGGCATGGCCATCGCGGGCCTCGCCGTGGGCGCGACCAAGGGCTATGTCTACCTGCGCTCGGAATATCCCGACGCCATCGCCATCATGTCCCGCGCGGTTGAAATCGCCCGCGCCAAGGGGCTCTTGGGCGCCGACGTGCTCGGCTCGGGCCGTGCCTTCGACATGGAAATCCGCAAGGGTGCGGGCGCCTATGTCTGTGGCGAGGAAACCTCGCTCCTCAATTCGCTCGAAGGCAAGCGCGGCATCGTGCGCGCCAAGCCGCCCCTGCCCGCGCTCGAAGGCTTCCTCGCGCGACCGACCGTGGTCAACAACGTGATCAGCCTCGCCACCGTGCCGGTGATCTTCGAGAAGGGCGCGCAAGCCTATGCCGATTTCGGGCTCGGTCGCTCGCGCGGCACCGTGACCCTGCAGATCGCCGGGAACGTGGCGCGCGGCGGGCTCTTCGAGACCGCGTTCGGCATCACCCTCGGCGAGGTGGTGAACGATCTCGGCGGCGGCTCCGCCACCGGCCGCCCGGTGAAGGCGGCACAGGTCGGCGGGCCGCTCGGTGCCTACCTGCCCGTGTCGAAATTCGACGCCCCGCTGGGCTATGAAGAGCTTGACGCCGAGGGCGGCCTGCTCGGCCATGCCGGGATCGTGATTTTCGATGACAGCGCGGATATGCTAGAAATGGCCCGCTTCGCGATGGAATTCTGCGCGGTTGAGTCCTGCGGGAAATGCACACCCTGCCGGATCGGCGCGGTGCGCGGGGTCGAAACCATCGACCGCATCGCCCAAGGCGACGCCGATGCCCTGCCCCTCCTGACCGATCTGTGCGAGGTGATGAAAGACGGCTCGCTCTGCGCGCTCGGCGGTTTCACCCCCTTGCCGGTGATGTCCGCCGTCTCCCATTTCCCCGACGATTTCGCGCATGGCCGCGCGGCGGCCGAGTGACA
This sequence comes from Aquicoccus porphyridii, assembly GCF_008369105.1. Lineage (GTDB taxonomy): Bacteria > Pseudomonadota > Alphaproteobacteria > Rhodobacterales > Rhodobacteraceae > Aquicoccus > Aquicoccus porphyridii. Next base: position 304,357 of record NZ_VINQ01000002.1, read on the forward strand.
TGATTTCTCGCAGAGAACTCCTTGGTCCAGAAGGAACAAGACCATGAAAGACTTCATCATCCCCGACGACCGCGACATGGGCACCCCCGCGCGCGAGGGCGCGCCCGTCACCCTCACCATCGACGGGTTCGACGTGACCGTGCCCGAGGGCACCTCCGTGATGCGCGCCGCCGCCGAAGCAGGCATTTCCGTGCCGAAACTCTGCGCCACCGACAGCGTCGAGGCGTTCGGCTCCTGCCGCCTCTGCGTGGTCGAGATCGAGGGCCGCCGCGGCACGCCCTCCTCCTGCACCACGCCGGTCGCACCCGGCATGGTCGTGCATACCGGCTCCTCGAAGGTGCGCAAGATCCGCCGCGGCGTGATGGAGCTCTACATCTCGGATCACCCGCTCGACTGCCTGACCTGCTCGGCCAATGGCGATTGCGAATTGCAGGACATGGCCGGCGCCGTCGGCCTGCGCGACGTGCGCTATACCGCCCCCGAGGGCGCCCCGCTCGACAACCATTTCGAGGCCCGCGACACCTCGGGCGAAAACCACCGCTATCTGCCCAAGGACGACTCCAACCCCTATTTCACCTATGACCCGTCGAAATGCATCGTCTGCTCGCGCTGCGTGCGCGCCTGCGAAGAGGTGCAGGGCACCTTCGCCCTCACCATTGAGGGCCGCGGCTTTGACAGCCGTGTGAGCGCGGGCAACATCTTCGACGATTTCCTCTCCTCCGACTGCGTAAGCTGCGGCGCCTGCGTGCAGGCCTGCCCCACCGCCACGTTGCAGGAAAAATCGGTGATTGAACTGGGCACCCCCGAACGCTCGGTCGTCACCACCTGCGCCTATTGCGGCGTCGGCTGTTCGTTCAAGGCCGAGATGCAGGGCGACACGCTGGTGCGCATGGTGCCATGGAAGCAGGGCAAGGCCAATCGCGGCCATTCCTGCGTCAAGGGCCGCTTCGCCTATGGCTATGCCCACCACCAGGACCGCATCCTCAACCCTATGATCCGCGACCGCATCACCGACCCATGGCGCGAGGTTTCGTGGGACGAGGCGCTTTCCTTCGCCGCCACCCGCCTGCGCGCCCTGCAGGAAAAGCACGGCCAGAAAAGCATCGGCGTCATCACGTCGAGCCGCTGCACCAACGAGGAAACCTACCTCGTGCAGAAACTCACCCGCGCCGTCTTCATGAACAACAACACCGACACCTGTGCCCGGGTCTGCCATTCGCCCACCGGCTACGGGCTGGGCCAGACCTTCGGCACCTCCGCGGGCACACAGGATTTCGACAGCGTCGAAAAGACCGACGTGGTGATCGTGATCGGCGCCAACCCCACCGATGGCCACCCGGTCTTTGCCAGCCGCCTCAAGAAACGCCTGCGCGCGGGCGCGAAACTCATCGTGATCGACCCGCGCCGCATCGACCTTGTGAAATCGGCCCATGTCGAGGCCGCGCATCACCTGCCGCTGCGCCCCGGCACCAATGTCGCCGTGGTCACCGCGCTGGCCCATGTGATCGTCACCGAGAAACTCTATGACGAGGAGTTCATCCGCACCCGCTGCGACTGGGACGAGTTCCAGGCCTATGCCGAATTCGTCGCCGATCCGCGCCACAGCCCCGAGGCGACCGAGGAACTGACCCGCGTGCCCGCCGCCGACCTGCGCGAAGCCGCGCGGCTCTTTGCCACCGGCGGCAACGGCGCGATCTATTATGGCCTCGGCGTCACCGAACATTCCCAAGGCTCGACCACCGTGATGGGCATTGCCAACCTCGCCATGCTCACCGGCAATATCGGCCGCCCCGGCGTCGGCGTAAACCCGCTGCGCGGCCAGAACAACGTGCAGGGCTCCTGCGACATGGGCTCCTTCCCGCACGAACTGCCCGGCTATCGCCATGTGAAACTCCCCGAGGTGCGCAAGATCTTCGAGGACGCATGGGGCGTCACCATCGACCCCGAACCGGGCCTGCGCATCCCCAACATGCTCGACGCCGCCGTCGATGGCACCTTCAAGGGACTTTATTGCCAGGGCGAGGACATCCTGCAATCCGACCCGGATACGAAACACGTCGCCGCCGGTCTCGCCGCGATGGAATGCGTCATCGTGCATGACCTCTTTCTCAACGAGACGGCGAATTACGCGCATGTCTTCCTGCCCGGCTCGACCTTCCTTGAAAAGGACGGCACCTTCACCAACGCCGAACGCCGCATCAACCGCGTGCGCAAGGTCATGGCACCCCTGAACGGCTATGCCGATTGGGAGATCACCCAGATGCTGGCCAACGCCATGCTGAAAGAATCGGGGGGCGCCAACTGGACCTATACCCACCCCAGCCAGATCATGGACGAGATCGCGGCCACCACCCCCAGCTTCGCGGGCGTCACCTACGGGATGCTCGACGAGAAAGGCTCGGTGCAATGGCCCTGCAACGAGGATCACCCCGACGGCACGCCGCTCATGCATGTCGATGAATTCATGCGCGGCAAGGGGCGGTTCATCGTCACCGAATACGTGGCCACGGACGAAAAGACCGGCCCGCGCTTCCCGCTCCTGCTCACCACGGGCCGGGTTCTGTCGCAATATAACGTCGGCGCACAGACACGGCGCACCGCCAACTCCGTCTGGCATGGCGAGGACGTGCTCGAAATCCACCCCCACGACGCCGAGAACCGCGGGCTGAACGAAGGCGACTGGGTCAAGCTGGCCTCGCGCTCGGGTGAAACCGCGCTGCGCGCCCATGTCACCGAACGGGTGGCGCCGGGCGTGGTCTATACCACCTTCCACCACCCCGACACGCAGGCCAATGTCGTGACCACCGATTTCTCGGACTGGGCCACCAACTGCCCGGAGTACAAGGTGACGGCGGTGCAGGTCTCGGCCTCGAACGGGCCTTCCGAGTGGCAGGAGGACTATGCCGCACAGGCCGAAATGGCCCGCCGCATCCTGCCCGCCGCCGAGTGATCGCCATGACCCGCCTGCCCCCCATCGCCATGTCGCATCCGGGCCTGTCGCTGCGCCCCGATGGCGCGGTGCGCGTGCATCGCACCCTGCCCGAGGAAACGGCGGTCGCGATGGTCTATGACGGCACCACGCAGGCGGTGATGATGGCCACCCCCGCCAATATCGGGGATTTCGCGTTGGGCTTCTCGCTGGGCGAAGGCATCGTCACCGACCCCGCCCAGATCGAGGAGATCGAGATCGCGCCGCAGGAGAACGGCATCGAGGCGCGGATGTGGCTGCACGCCGACCGGCGCGCGGCACTCGACGCGCGCCGCCGTTTCATGGCCGGGCCGGTGGGCTGTGGCCTTTGCGGCATCGACAGCCTCGCCGAGGCCACCCGCCCCCTGCCCGCCGTCTCCGGCGACACCTTGCGCCTCACCCGGGCCGAGGTCGCCGCCGCGTCCGACGCGCTGCGCGCCCATCAGCCGCTGCATGACCAGACCCATGCCAGCCACGCGGCGGGCTTTCTCATCCCCGGTCAGGGCATCGTCATGGCGCGCGAGGACGTGGGCCGCCACAACGCCCTCGACAAGCTCATCGGCGCACTGGCCCGCGCGGGGATCGCCCCGTCAACCGGCGCCTTCGTGCTGACCTCGCGGCTCTCGGTCGAACTGGTGCAGAAATGCGCCATCGCGGGCGGCCCCGCGCTCATCGCCGTCTCGGCCCCCACCGCCCATGCCCTGCGCCTCGCCGAAGGTGCCGGCATCACGCTCGCCGCCTTTGCCCGCGGCGGCGGCTTCGACGTCTATTCCCATCCCCATCGCATCACATCCGAGGTCACAGATGTCGCCTGAGAAAATGGTTCACATGGCCAACCAGATCGCCACCTTCTTCAAGAGCCAGCCGGGCGAGGATCAGGCCGAGCGCGTCGCGGGCCATTTGCGCGATTTCTGGGAGCCGCGGATGCGCGACCAGCTCAAGGCGCATGTCGCCGCGGGCGGCGACGGGCTCGACGATCTGGTGATCAAAGCGGCGCAGCAGGTCTGAGCCGCCCCGTCGGGGCCGGGCGTGCACCACGGCACCGCGCGCCCGGTTAACCGGGTTCGTGAACAAAACCTTGCCAAACACCCGGCAGCCGGGCAGCAGCCGGGCGACAGCCGGATGTCACCCCCCAGTTTTGCGCCCCCCACGGCCCGTTAACCCCACCGCGCGGTGCGGCAATGATGCGCAAACCCGTCACCGCCGTTGACCCTTGCGGACACCCTTGCCATAACAGGCTCAAATGGCCCCCGGGGAACTGCATGGACATGGAAAACCAGGCAACGCCAACCGACTGGGGGCCATTCGGTCGCCCGCTTTTCGATGACCCCTCGGCCCGCGCCCTCTCGCGCGTCGGCGTGGTCGATGTCGGCTCCAACTCGGTCCGGCTCGTCGTCTTCGACGGCGCCGCCCGCTCACCGGCCTATTTTTTCAACGAAAAAATCATGTGCGCCCTCGGCGAGGGCCTCGGCGAAACCGGCCGCCTGAACCCGCAAGGCCGGGTGCGCGCGCTCTCGGCCATCCGCCGGTTCCAGCGCCTCGGCGAAGGCATGGGCACCGGCCCGCTCACCGCGGTGGCCACCGCCGCCGTGCGCGACGCCGCCGACGGCGAGGAATTCACCGCACTGGTCGAAGAGCAGACCGGCCTCAAACTGCATGTCATCGACGGTCTCGAAGAGGCCCGCCTCTCGGCCCAGGGCGTGCTCCTCGGCTGGCCCGGCTCCTACGGCCTCGTCTGCGACATCGGCGGCGCCTCGATGGAATTGGCCGAGATCAATGGCGGCAAGGTCGGGCGCCGCGTCAGCTCGCAACTGGGCCCGCTCAGGCTCAAGGGGATGAAGGGCGGCAAGAAGGCGCGCAAGGCCCATATTCAAAGCGTTCTCAAGGATTTGCACGAACATATGGGCGACCAGCACAATCGCCTTTTCCTGGTCGGCGGCTCATGGCGCGCCATCGCCCGGATCGACATGGACCGCCAGGGCTACCCGCTCCACGTGCTGCATGAATACCGGATGAGCCGCAAGGCGGTCTCTGCCACCGCCAAGTATATCGCCCAGAACGACCCCGAGGAACTGCGCGTGCGCTGTGGCGTCTCGACCCAGCGCATGGCGCTTGTCCCCATCGCCGCCGAGGTGCTCAAGGAAGTGGTCAAGACCTTCGGCCCCCGCGACATCGCGATCTCGTCCTATGGCATCCGCGAGGGCATGTTGTTCGAACAGATGCCGCCGAAACTGCGCGACCGCGACCCGCTGATCGAAGCCTGTCACTTTGCCGAATCCAAGGATGCCCGCCTGCCCGGTTTCGGCCGCACGCTTTACGATTTCATAAACCCTTTGTTCAAACATGCCCCGCAAGAACGCCTCCGCCTGATCAAGGCCGCCTGCCTTTTGCATGATGTGACGTGGCGTGCGCATCCCGACTACCGGGCGGAGTTGTGTTTCGACAACGCCACCCGCGCCAATCTCGGCGGGCTCAAGCATTCCGAGCGCGTCTTTCTCGGTCTCGCCCTGCTGCACCGCTATTCCAACTCGCGCAAGGGCAGCCGCTTCGAACCGCTTTTCGACCTGATCCCCGAGAACGAGCAAAGGATCGCCGAGGTGGTCGGCAAGGCAATGCGTTTCGGCGCGATGCTCTGGCTCAAGAAAGACGCCGAACTCGGGCATCTGCGGCTCTATCCCAAGAAGAAACTGCTCGAACTCACGCTTTCCCCCGAAGCCGCACCGCTGTTCGGAGAGGTGGCCGAGGCCCGTTTCCAATCGCTTGCCGCCGCGCTCGGGGCCACGCCGCTGGTGAACAAGAAACCCTGAAAAATCAGCGCCTTGACAGGTCATTTCCGCCCAGGAAATCGACGGGAATACGCGCATTCAACATGGCATACCGTACAAATGTCATGAAATTTTCTCTTGATTTTTGGTCGACATCGTCCAATATTTTTCCTGCGACGTTACCACTATCGACCACTGCTCCTTCACCGGCCAGTCACTCGATTTTGTACTGACTGAGCGATCCTGCCGCAATCCCGCGCGCAGACATATTGAAGGAGAAGAGACGATGGCAAATGGCACCGTCAAATGGTTCAACACCACCAAAGGCTACGGCTTCATCGCACCGGAATCGGGCGGCAAGGACGTATTCGTTCACATCTCGGCGGTCGAGCGTTCGGGCCTCACCGGCCTCGCCGATGACCAGAAAGTGACCTATGACGTCGAAGCCGGCCGTGACGGCCGCGAATCGGCGGTGAATATCTCACTGGCCTGAGCCTGCGATTTCACGATTTTTTCGAAACGGGCGTCTCTCGCGGGGCGCCCGTTTTGCCTTGGCCTCACTCGTCCCTGATCCGCGCGATCAACGCCTGAACGCTGGGCCCGATCGCCTCGACGATCCGCTCCACCCCTTCCGCGTCGGGATGAATCCCGTCCGCCTGCATGAAGTCCAGCACCTCAGCCGGGTCATCCCCCAGCGCAGCAAGGAAATCAGGGTAGAACAGCGTGTCATGCTTCTCCGCCAGATCGGCATAAGCCGCCTCGAACGCCGCGCGATACTCCGGCCCGTAATTGCCCGGCCCCGGCATCCCCACCAGCAACACCTCAAGCCCGCGTGCCGCCGCGATCTCCAGCATCGCATCGAGATTGGCACGCATCGAATCCGGCTCGGTCCCGCGCAGCGCGTCATTGCCCCCCAAGGTCAGGATCACCCCCTGCAACTCGGGCGTCAGGGACCACTCGAACCGCGCCAGCCCGCCCGCCGTGGTATCGCCCGACACGCCCGCATTGACCACGCGCACATCCTCGCCCTGTTGCTCAAGCCACGTCCGCAACTGCGGCACGAACCCCTCGTGCTCGGGCAGGCCATACCCCGCGGTCAGGCTGTCACCATAGGCGACGAGATGAACCTTCTCCGCCGCCACCGGCCCGGCAAGCGACGCGAAAAAAAGAAACCCTGCCAGCGCCTTGCCGATCCGCACGCGCACCCCATATGACACCAGAAGCAGAAACCAGAATATGGGCCGCATGACCTCTCCCTCAGAAAACCCAGTTCTGTCCCTGTCCGACGCGGCGCTCTCGCTCGACGGCAACGCGGGACGAATCGAGATACTCCACGCGATTTCGCTCGATGTAAACCGGGGCGAGACGCTGGGCCTCGTCGGCCCGTCCGGGTCGGGCAAATCCTCGCTCCTTATGCTGATGGGCGGGCTCGAACGCGCCACCGCCGGTCGAGTCACATCGCTGGGCCATAACCTGTCGGAGATGTCCGAGGACGCGCTGGCGCGGTTTCGCCGCAATCACATGGGCGTGGTGTTCCAGTCCTTCCATCTCATCCCCACCATGACTGCGCTCGAAAACGTCGCCACCCCGCTCGAACTGGCCGGGCACCGCGATGCGTTCGACCGCGCCCGCGACGAGTTGGACCGCGTCGGCCTCGCCGCCCGCGCCGATCACTACCCCAGCCAGCTTTCGGGCGGCGAGCAACAGCGCGTCGCGCTGGCCCGCGCGGTGGCCCCGAAACCCGATATCCTGCTGGCCGATGAACCCACCGGCAATCTCGACAGCACCACCGGCGCCCAGATCATCGAACTGCTGTTCGATCTGCGCGCCGCCCATGGCGCAACCCTCGTGCTCGTGACCCACGATCCGGCGGTCGCGGATCGCTGCGACCGCGTGCTGCGCCTGCGCGACGGGCGCATCGACAGCGGCCAGGCAGGGGCCGCCGCATGAGCCTGCCCATGGCGGCCCGCATCGCCCGGCGCGAATTGCGCGGTGGCCTGCGCGGCTTTGCCGTGTTCCTCGCCTGCCTCGCGCTCGGCGTGGCCGCCATCGCCGGAATCGGATCGGTCCGCGCCGCGATCGAGGCCGGGTTGACGCGCGAGGGCGCGGCCCTTCTGGGCGGCGATGCCGAGATCGAACTGACCTATCGCTTTGCCACCCCCGAAGAACGCGCCTGGATGGAACGCCGCGCCGACGCGGTGTCCGAAATCGCCGATTTCCGCTCCATGGCCGTCTTCGGCGACACCCGTGCCCTCACCCAAGTGAAGGCGGTCGATGACGCCTATCCGCTGAAGGGCGCGGTGCAGCTCGACCCGCCGATCCCGCTCGACGAGGCGCTGCGCGGCAGCGATCTTCCCGGCGCGGTGATGGACCCGCTCCTCATCGACCGGATGGGGCTCTCCATCGGCGACAGCTTCAGCCTCGGGCGACAGGACTTCCGCCTCGCCGCCGCGCTCATCCGCGAGCCGGACAATGCTACCGGCGGGTTCTCCCTGGGTCCACGAACACTCGTGCACCGCGACGCACTGTCCGGCTCGGGGCTTCTCGAACCCGGTACGCTCTATTCCACCCATTACCGGTTGTCGCTGCCCCCCGGCACCGATCTCGACGCCCTCGAACAGGAGGCACGCGCCGAACTCGCCGGCTCGGGCCTGCGCTGGCGCGATGCGCGCAACGGCGCGCCCAATGTCGCGCGCTTTGTCGAACGGCTCTCGGGCTTTCTCATCCTTGTCGGTCTTTCCGGCCTCGCCGTGGGCGGTGTGGGCGTCTCGGCGGCGGTGCGCGCCTATCTCGCGGGCAAGACCGGCACCATCGCCACGCTGCGCACGCTGGGGGCCACCAACGCCACGATCTTCCTGGCCTATGCGCTCCAGATCGCCGCACTGTCGGCGCTGGGCATCGTGATCGGCCTTGCGCTGGGCAGCGGCGTGCCGCTCCTGCTCGCACCGATCCTCGCTGCCGCCCTGCCGGTGCCTGCGGTCTTCTCGCTCTACCCGGCCCCGCTTTTCGAGGCCGCGCTTTACGGTGCGCTCACCGCTGCGCTCTTCACCCTCTGGCCGCTGGCGCGCACCGAAACGATCCGCGCCGCCACGCTGTTTCGCGACGCACTCTCGGGCGCACCGACATGGCCGCGCACGCGCTACGTGCTGGCCACCGCCGGGCTCCTGGCCGCGCTGATCGCGTCGGCGGCGGTCTTTTCCGGCTCGGTCCGGCTCACCCTCTGGACCGCCGCCGGCATCATCGCGGCGCTGATGATCCTCGCGCTGGCCGGGCTTGCAATCCGGACCATGGCACGGCGCGCTCACCGCATCGCCCGCACCCGGCCCGCCACCCGCTGGGCGCTCGCCGCCATCGGCGGCCCACGCTCCGAGGCGCTGCCGGTGGTGCTCTCGATCGGGCTCGGCCTCTCGGTCCTCGCCGCGGTCGGGCAGATCGACGGTAACCTGCGCGGCGCGATCTCGCGCGACCTGCCGCAAGAGGCGCCGTCCTATTTCTTCGTCGACATCCAGAAAGACCAGATGCCGGGCTTTCTCGACCGGGTCGAGAACGACTCGGCCGTCTCGCGCGTGCAAAGCGCGCCAATGCTGCGCGGCGTGGTCTCGCAAATCAACGGCCTCCCGGCGTCCCAAGTGGCGGGCGATCACTGGGTGGTGCGCGGCGATCGCGGCATCACCTATGCCGGACCCCAACCCGACGGCACCCGCGTCACGGCAGGCGAATGGTGGCCCGATGATTATTCCGGCCCCCCGCTGGTCAGTTTCGCCGCCGAAGAGGCCGCCGAGATGGGGCTGAGCCTCGGCGACACGATCACCCTCAACATCCTTGGCCGCGACATCACCGCCACCATAACCTCGTTCCGCGAGGTCGATTTTTCCACCGCCGGCATGGGCTTTGTCCTGACCTTGGACCCGGCCTCGGTCGCCGCCGCGCCGCATAGCTTCATCGCCACCGTCTATGCCGAACCACAGGCCGAGGCCGCGATCCTGCGCGACCTTTCCGACAGCTTTCCCAACATCACAGCGATTCGCGTGCGTGATGCCATCGACCGCGTGGCAGAAATGCTCGACGGGATCGCCGCCGCCACGTCCTGGGGCGCGGCGGTGACGCTGCTGACCGGGTTTCTCGTGCTCATCGGCGCGGCGGCGGCGGGCAGTTCGGCCCGCGCCCACGAGGCGGCGGTGCTCAAGACGCTGGGCGCCACCCGCGCCAGCATCCTGACCAGTTTCCTTCTGCGCGCCGGGCTTCTGGGCCTTGCCGCCGGAATCGTCGCGCTCGGCGCCGGAATCGCGGGCGGATGGGCGATCAGCCATTTCCTCTTCGAGACGCGTTTTTCGGTGATCTGGCCGTCGGGACTGGCCATCGTCGCGGGCGGCGTCGTGGCCACGCTGGTGGCCAGCGCCGGGTTCTCGGCGCGCGCGCTTGCGGTGCGCCCCGCCCGGGTTCTGCGCGCCCGGGAATAAGGCGCGTCGGCAAAGACCTGATGCAGGTGCGTCCAGAAACGCTATTGCGGTTGCACCCCGCGACCGGCAATGCCATCCCTCGCCCGACCCGCAAGCGACAGGTGACCCGATGCCCCTTGAGACCCTCCCCCGCCCCGCCACGCGCCTGACCGAGGCCCAGATTTCCAGCCTCGTCAACATCATCCGCCGCGCCGCCAGGACCGAGATCCTGCCACGCTTTCGCAACCTCACCGAGGGCCAGGTCTCGACCAAGTCCGGCCCCGCCGATCTCGTCACCGCCGCCGATACCGGGGCCGAAGCGATGATCGCCCGGGCCATCTCGCGGCTCTTTCCCGGCGCGGTCGTGCTCGGCGAAGAGGGGGCAGCCGGCAACCCCGACCTGCGCAAGACCGCTGCCAAGGCCGAACTGGCCTTCATCGTCGATCCGGTGGACGGCACGTGGAATTTCGCCCATGGCCTGCCGCTCTTCGGCGTGATCCTCGCCGCCACGCGCTTTGGCAAACCGATCTTCGGCATGCTTTACGACCCGATCACCGACGATTGGATCTTCGCGTCCAAGGACGGCCCCGCCCTGCAATCCGAGATGGGGCGCCCGAACCGCACTCTCTCGACCTCGGCGGGCGGCGCGCTCCCGGGGCTCTCGGGCATCGCACACCTGTCCTACATGCCCGAGGCCGACCGCCGCGCCCTCGCGCCGCTCGGCGCCGAGGTCGCGCGCCTCGGCTCGCTGCGCTGCTCATGCCATGAATACCGCCTGCTGGCCCAAGGCGCGGTCGATTTCGTCCTCTCGGCCACACTCAACCCCTGGGACCATGCCGCCGGCGTGCTGATCTGCGAACGCGCGGGCGGCGTCGCGCGCTTTCTCGACGGGCGCGATTACGACACCGGCGTGACCGAGGGCTACCTGCTCTCGGCCCCGGATGAGGCGACATGGCAGGCATTGCGCGACCGGATCGCCCCGGCGCTCGGCCTCTGATTGCAGGACCGGGGGTTTCACCCCCGGACCCCCAGAGTATTTGCAGCAAGATGAAAAGGCAGGGTCGCGATCACTCCGCCGCCTCGTCATAGGCCTCGACCGGCGGGCAGGTGCAGACGAGATGCCGATCACCCCAGGCATTGTCGACCCGGTTGACCGGCGGCCAGTACTTGTCGACCCGGAAAGCCCCCGGCGGGAAACAGGCCTCCTCGCGGCTATAGGGCCGGTCCCAGTCCTTCACGAGGTCCTCCATCGTGTGCGGCGCGTTCTTCAAGGGATTGTTCTCGCGGTCCATCCGCCCGTCCTCGATGGCGCGGATTTCCTCGCGGATCGAAAGCATCGCGTCACAGAACCGGTCGAGCTCGGACTTGGCCTCGCTCTCGGTCGGCTCGATCATCAGGGTGCCCGCCACCGGCCAACTCATCGTCGGCGCGTGAAACCCGTTATCCATCAGCCGCTTGGCGATGTCATCGACGGTGACACCAGCACTGTCGGCAAACGGCCGCGTGTCGAGGATGCATTCATGCGCCACCCGGCCCGACGGCCCCTTGTAAAGCACGTCGAACGCCCCTTCGAGCCGCTTGGCGATGTAATTGGCGTTGAGGATCGCCACCCGCGTCGCCTGGGTCAGCCCCTCGCCCCCCATCATCAGCACATAGGCCCATGAAATCGGCAAAACAGACCCCGAGCCAAAGGGCGTCGCGCTCACCGCGCCGGATTTCTCGGGCAGATGCGCGATCAGGTGGTCCTTGACCCCGATCGGCCCCATGCCGGGGCCCCCACCGCCATGCGGAATGGCGAATGTCTTGTGCAGGTTGAGATGGCTCACATCCCCGCCAAGGTCGCCGGGCCGCGACAGCCCCACCATCGCGTTGAGATTGGCCCCGTCGATGTAGACCTGCCCGCCATGCTCATGGGTGATGCGGCAGACCTCGATCACCGTTTCCTCGAACACGCCATGGGTCGAGGGGTAGGTGATCATGCACCCGGCGAGCGTGTCGGAATGCTTCTCGGCCTTTTCGCGGAAATCGTCGAGGTCGATATCGCCGTTCTCGGCCGATTTCACCACCACCACGTCCCAGCCCACCATATGCGCGCTGGCCGGGTTGGTGCCATGCGCGCTCACCGGGATGAGACAGGTCTTGCGATGCCCCTCGCCGCGCGCCGCGTGGTAATCGGCAATGGTCAACAGCCCCGCATATTCCCCCTGCGCGCCCGAATTGGGCTGCATCGAGAAAGCATCATAGCCGGTGATCTGGCACAGCTTGGCGGACAGATCGTCGATCAACTCCTTGTAGCCCAGCGCCTGATCCTCGGGGCAGTAGGGATGCAGCATCGAGAATTCGCGCCAACTCACCGGCATCATCTCGGCCGCCGAGTTGAGCTTCATCGTGCACGACCCCAGCGGGATCATCGCCCGGTCAAGCGCAAGATCGCGGTCGGCCAGCCGGCGCATGTAGCGCATCATCTCGGTCTCGGCCCGGTTCATGTGAAACACCGGATGGGTGAGGAAATCCGACCGCCGGTGCATCGCCTCGGGCACGCGGTATTCGGGCGCGAAATCGTCATCCTTGCGCCTTATGCCAAAGGCCCGCCAGACCGCCTCGATATCGGCGCTGCGCACCGCCTCGTCGACCGAGATACCGACCCGCCGTTCGCCCACCGCGCGCAGGTTGATGCCCTCGTCCACCGCCGATTTCATCACCGCCGCCTGAAGCGGCCCCACATCCACCGTGATCGTGTCGAAAAACACCCGGGGGTCGACCTTGAACCCGTTCTCCTCGAGCCCCTTGGCAAGGCGCACGGTCTTGCGATGGATGCGCTGCGCAATGGCCTTCAATCCCTCGGGCCCGTGATAGACCGCGTACATCCCCGCCATCACCGCCAGAAGCGCCTGCGCGGTGCAGACATTCGATGTCGCCTTCTCGCGCCGGATATGCTGTTCGCGGGTCTGCAGGGCAAGACGATAGGCCCGGTTGCCATGGCTGTCGATGGAAACCCCCACGATCCGCCCCGGCATCGCCCGCTTGAATGCATCGCGGCACGACATATAGGCCGCGTGCGGCCCGCCATACCCCATCGGCACGCCGAACCGCTGGGTGTTGCCGACCGCGATATCGGCCCCCATCGCGCCCGGCTCCTTCAGGAGCGTGAGCGACATGATATCGGCCGACATCACCGCGATTGCCTTGTGTTCATGCAGCTTCTCGATATGCGCGGTGAAATCGCGCACATGGCCATAGGTGCCGGGATACTGGAAGATCGCGCCGAACACCTTTTCGGGGTCCATCTTGTCGGGGTTGCCGACGATCACCTCGATCCCCAGCGGCTTGGCCCGGGTCTCGATCACCGCGATGTTCTGCGGGTGGCAATCGCGGTCGACGAAAAACGCCTTGGCCTTCGACTTGGCCACCCGCTGCGCCATGGTCATCGCCTCGGCACAGGCCGTCGCCTCGTCGAGCAGGCTCGCATTGGCGATCTCGAGCCCGGTGAGATCGCTCACCATGGTCTGGAAATTCAACAACGCTTCGAGCCGCCCCTGGCTGATCTCGGGCTGATAGGGGGTATAGGCGGTGTACCACGCGGGGTTCTCAAGGATGTTGCGCTGGATCGCGGGCGGCGTCACCGTGCCGTGATAGCCCTGCCCGATCAGCGATTTCAGAACCCGGTTCTTCGAGGCCGTCCTTCGCATGTGATACAAAAGCTCGCGCTCCGACTTGGCCTTGCCGAGATCAAGCGGCGCCTCTTGCCGGATCGCCTTGGGCAGCGTCTCGTCGATCAGCGCATCAAGGCTCCCGGCCCCCACCACCCCGAGCATCTCCTCCATCTCGGAAGGGCTGGGGCCGATATGACGGCGATTGGCGAAATCATAGGGAAGATAGTCGGTCGGTGTGAAAGCCATGTGCGCCTCTCAGATATGGATAACGGTATTGATCAGGTTGCCCGCGGGGTCGCGGAAAAAGAACCGCCGAACACCCCAGGGTTCGGTGACGGGGCCATAGACGATCTCGGCCTCCGCCGCCCGCACCGCCACCTCGGCGGCCTCGAGGTCATCGACCTCGATCGAGATCACCGGCAGCTCGGTGCCCGAGCCGCCCTCCTGCGCGGCCTGCATCGCGATCTCCTGCCCGCCCGCCTCTCCCAGGAAGACGATCCAGCCCATGTCGAGCGGGATGTCGAGCCCGAAGACCCGGGCGTAGAACCGCGCCAGCGCCGGCGGGTCGGGCGCGTGCAGGTTGGGAACGATGCGCCGGACGGTCATGGATCAGCCGATGAGGGTCTTGTATTCGGCTTCACTCATGTAATCGTCCATCTGGCTCGGATCGGCCGGCTTGATCTTGAAGAACCACGCATCGCCCAGCGGGTCCTCGTTGACCTTGCCGGGATCATTGACGATCGCATCGTTCACCTCGACGATCTCGCCATCCAGCGGGGCGAGGATGTCGCTCGCCGCCTTGACGCTCTCGATCACGCAGATCTCTTCGTCCTTGGTCACCTCGTTGCCCACCTCGGGTAGTTCCACGAACACCACGTCGCCCAGTTGCTCGCTGGCATGTTCGGTGATGCCGACGACGATCACGCCGTCCTCTTCGCGCAGCCATTCATGTTCTTCGGTAAACTTCATATAGGTCTCTCCTCAGGGGTCAGCGTTTGAAATTCGCGGGCACAAAGGGCAGATCGGCCACCAGAACAGGCAGCCGCTTGCCCCGCACCTCACCGTAAAGCCGGGTGCCGGGGACCGACAAGCCCGCGGGCACATAGCCCATCGCCATCGGCGCGCCTAGTGTCGGGCCAAAGGCGCCGGATGTCACCGCGCCCACCGGGGCGCCGCCCGCCTCGGCCTCGTAAAGCGCGACACCGGCCCGCATCGGGGCGCGGCCCTCGGGGGCCAATCCCACCCGCCGCCGTGCCGCGCCGTTCTCCAATTCGTCGAGGATGCGCGCCGCGCCCGGAAAGCCGCCCGCACGTGCGCCACCCTTGCGGCGTATCTTCTGGATCGCCCAGTCAAGACCCGCCTCGACCGGGCTCGTGGCCGCGTCGATGTCATTGCCGTAAAGGCACAGCCCCGCCTCAAGACGCAGCGAATCCCGCGCGCCAAGGCCAATGGGCCGCACCGCGTCATCGGCCAGCAACACGCGGGCCAGCGCCTCGGCCTGCCCTTCGGCGACCGAGATTTCGAACCCGTCCTCGCCGGTGTAACCCGACCGGGAAATCCACAGCTCGCCAAACCCGGACCCGGCCACGATCACATCCATGAACCGCATCTCGCGCACGCCCGGCACGTGTCCGGCCAGCACCGCCTCGGCCGCGGGGCCTTGCAACGCCAAGAGCGCGCGGTCGGTGATCTCCTCGACCTCGCAGCCCGGCAACCCGGCTTGCATCAGCGCCAGGTCACCCGCCTTGCACGCCGCGTTGACCACCACGAAAAGGTGATCGCCGCGATTGGCCACCATCAGGTCGTCTTCGATCCCGCCCGCCTCGTTGGTGAAGAACGCGTATCGCTGCCGCCCCTGCGCCAGCCCCGCGATGGATTGCGGCACCAGCGCCTCGAACGCCGTGGCGCCATTGTCCGACGGCCCGCGCAGGATCACCTGCCCCATATGGCTCACATCGAAAAGCCCGGCGGCGGCGCGGCAATGCAGATGCTCCTTCATCACGCCCATCGGAAATTGCACCGGCATCTCGTAACCGGCGAATTCCACCATCCTGGCCCCCAGCTCGCGGTGAAGGTCATTGAGCGGTGTGCGCTTCAGATCCGGCATGGCATGCCCCTCTCTCGTCACACGATACGCGGTTTTCTGAATATCAAACCGGCATCAATTTCCCGCGCGGAGCCCGCGCGGCCTGATGCCCCCTCTGTCCTTTCGCCTGAGATCGCTATCCCTTCGGCGCCCCGGCCTTGCCCGGGGTCTCTCCAGAGTTCCTGTCACCGGCCGGTCCCTTTGGCCTGAGAGTTTCCGGGGCGGTTGCTCCTTCGGCACCGTCCTTGCGACGGTTCTCCCGGGTCGGTGTTCGGGCATACGCTAGTATACCGCTCGCGCCGCTGCAAGCCCCGGAAAGGTCGGTTTCGGATTATTCAGGCCACGCCCATCTTTCGCCCGCTGCACGGGCCCGGCGTCATCAGCACCCTGAGCGGATCGTTGTCGCAAACCAGCGTGTCGAGCGTCACCGCGTCGAGCCGTTCATAAAACGCCTCGGCGGCATCCTGGATCGCCAGTCTCAACCGGCAGGCATCGACCAGCGGGCAGGTGTTGTCGACATCGGCGAAACACTCGGTCAGCGGAACGTGGCTCTCCAGCGCGCGAAACACGTCGCCGATCACGATCTCACCGGCCGCCCGGCCCAGTTGCATGCCGCCATTGCGGCCGCGCTGGGTGTGCAGATACCCCATCTGGCCCAACTGGTTGATCACCTGCGCCAGGTGGTTTTCCGAGGTGTTGCAGCACCGGGCGATCTCGGACTTGGTCACCAGCCGCCCGCGATTGACCGCGCAGAACATCAGAACGCGAATGGCGATATTGGTTCTCTTGGTGATCCGCACGTACCAGTCCCCGGGGTTGTTTCAACCTGAAAAAGATGCGCCCTTCATGCCTGTTTCCCACGGATACCTGTTTGACATGGATCAATCCACAGGCAAATTTGCCCGCATGACGACACATGAAGGCGCATTTTTCTTCGGTTACGGCTCGCTCGTGAACCTTTCGACGCATGATTATGCCGATGCCCATCCCGCCCGGGCACGGGGCTGGCGGCGGGCCTGGCGGCATACGCAGCTGCGCCCGGTGGCCTTTCTCACCGCCCTGCCCGATCCCGGCTCGACCATCGACGGGATGATCGCCCATGTGCCCGGCGACGACTGGAGTGCGCTCGACGAACGCGAGCACGCCTATGCCCGCGTGGCCGTGCCCGACGATATCGACCACCCGCTGCCGCACCGGATCGACGTCGCGATCTACTCGATCCCGCATGACGCCCATGGCCGACCCGATGCCGCGCACCCGGTGCTCATGTCCTATCTCGACGTGGTGGTGCAGGGCTATCTGCAACAGTTCGGAGAAGCCGGCGCGCGGCGGTTCTTCGACAGCACCTCGGGCTGGGACGCCCCGGTGATGGATGACCGCGAAAGCCCGGTCTATCCCCGCCACCGGCTGCTGGCCCCGAGCGAGCGCGATTTCGTCGATGCCGAGCTGCGCCGCCTCAAGGTCAGGATCATCGACCAGCACCCGGTCTGACTGTCCCGGTCTGATCAGATTGCGTGCCTGCGGCACACAGGTTTGATTTGTTGGGGGTTTCACCCCCAGGCGCAAAATGCCCAAGGCATTTTGTCGCCATCCCCCAGAGTATTTCCGCCAAGAAAGAGATCCGGCGCGCGGCGGGATCAGCCCTTGGCGCGGATCACCTGCAAGAGCGGCAAGAGCTTGCCCATGTCCGGGCCATGACTCATGCCGGTGAGCGCCTTTCTCAGAGGCATGAAGAGCCCACGCCCCTTGCGCCCCGTCGCCTCTTTCACCGCCGCGGTCCATTGTGCCCATGTTTCGCCGTCGCGCTGTTCCGGCAGGATCGCCATGGCCTCGGCCACGAAATCGGCGTCCTCGGCATCAATCACCGGCTCGGCCCCGTCGCGGCACATCACCCACCAGGCGGCGATGTCCTTGCGGGTCTCGATATTCTCGCGCACCGCTTCCCAGAAATCGGCGAACTTGTCCTCGGGCACACCCGCCGCGGCCAGCTCACCAGCCACCGTTTCCAGCGGCGCAGCATGCAAGAGCCGCGCGGTCAGCGGAAACAGGTCCTCGACGTCGAATTTCGTCGGGTTGGTGCCGAACCGGGTGATGTCGAACCCGTCGATCAGCGCCCCCATGTCATCGTGCAATTCCACCGGGTCGCTCGACCCCAGCCGCGCCATCAGGGAAAGCAGCGCCATCGGCTCGACCCCGCGTTCGCGCAGATCGCGCAGGGCCAGCACGCCGAGGCGTTTCGACAACGCCTCGCCCTGCGGTCCGGTCAACAGGCTGTGATGCGCGAATTGCGGCACCGTTCCGCCCAGCGCCTCGATGATCTGGATCTGGGTCGCGGTGTTGGTCACGTGATCGGCGCCGCGCACCACGTGGGTCACGCCCATCTCGGTATCGTCCACCACCGAGGCCAGCGTATAGAGCACCTGCCCGTCGGCGCGGATCAGTACCGGGTCGGACACGCTCGCCGCGTCGATCGAGGTGGGACCGGCGATGCCGTCCTGCCATTCGATCCGCGCGTGGTCGAGCTTGAAGCGCCAGTATCCGCCGCGCTCTTCGCGCAGCCGCGCCTTCTCGCCCTCGCCGAGGTCAAGCGCTGCGCGGTCGTAAACCGGCGGGCGCCCCATGTTGAGCTGTTTCTTGCGCTTGAGGTCGAGTTCGGTCGGCGTTTCGAAACATTCATAGAACCGCCCCATCTCGCGCAGCCGGTCCGCCGCCGCCGCGTAGCGGTCGAGCCGCTCGGACTGCCGCTCGACCCGGTCCCAATGCAGCCCCAGCCAGTCGAGATCGCGCTTGATCGCGTCGACATATTCCTCTTTCGAGCGTTCCGGGTCGGTGTCGTCGATGCGCAGGATGAACTGCCCGCCAGCCTTGCGCGCAATCAGGAAATTCATCAGGGCGGTGCGCAGGTTGCCGACATGGATATAGCCGGTGGGCGAAGGCGCAAAACGTGTCGTGACCATGAAAGCCTCTCGCAATGGCGGTGCAGGGATTGGCGTGCCACATCCCACACCCGGCGGGCTTTGTCCAGAAAGCACCGCCGGGGGTCGCGCGCGCCGTTCACATGGTCGTGACATCCGAATGCCCGCATCATGCGTATCATGCAGACCAGCCAGACATCCAAGGGAGAACCCGACATGACCAGACCCGCCTTTTCCATCACCCGCCGCCGCGCGCTCATCGGTGCCGCCGCCCTGCCCCTCGCCGCCGCCGCATCCCGCCCGGCCTTTGCCGCGGCCGAAATGCTGGGCATGGCGACGACCCGCTTCAACCGCTTCAAGCTGGGCGATTTCGAGGTCACGGCGCTGCTTGCGGGCACCCGCACCGTGCCCGATCCGCAAACCATCTTCGGCCTCAATGCCAGCGAGGAGGATTTCGCCGCCGCCTCCGCCGCCGCCCGTATCCCCACCGACAAGGCGCAGTTCTTCTTCACCCCCACGGTGGTCAATACCGGGTCGGAGCTCATCCTCTTTGACACCGGCCTCAACCCCGGCGGCATCACCGGCGCGCTGCGCGCCGCGGGTTACGAGCCAGATCAGGTCGACCGCGTGGTGATCACCCACATGCATGGCGACCATATCGGCGGCGTCTCCGAGGGCAGCGCAGCCACCTTCGTCAATGCCGCCCATGTCACCGGCGCGGCCGAATTCGACGCCTGGGACATGTCCGGCAACGAGACGTTCGAAGCCAAGGTGCGCCCGCTGGCCGAGCAATTCACCATGATCGGCGACGGCGACAGCATCGCCCCCGGCATCACCGCCATGGCCGCCTTCGGCCACACCCCCGGCCACATGACCTACATGATCGAAAGCGGCGGCCAGCAACTCCTGCTCGGCGCCGATTTCGCCAACCATTACGTCTGGTCACTGGCCTATCCCGACTGGGAGGTCCGTTTCGATCGCGACAAGGAAATGGCCGCCAAGACCCGCCGCCGCATCCTCGACATGCTGGCCGCCGACAAGATCCCGTTCATCGGCTATCACATGCCTTGGCCTGCCATGGGCTTTGTCGAAACCCGGGGCGAGGGGTTTCATTACGTGCCCACATCCTACCAGATGATGCTTGAGTAAGCCGCCCCTGCGCGCCATATGCGGGCCATGACCGATGGCCCGCTGCCCACGCTCGACGAGATCGAACAGATCGCCCGCGATACCGTCGCGGGCTTTCCCGCGCCGTTCCGCGCCGCCGCCCGCGCCGTGGCGATCCACGTGGCCGACTGGCCCGACGCGCAGATGCTGCGCGAGCTCGACATCGACGATGCGCGCGAGCTGACCGGGCTATACGAGGGCATCCCGCTGACCGAGAAATCGTTCTTCGATCAGCCCACCGGCCCGGATCGCGTGTGGCTTTTCCGCGAACCCATCCTCGACGAATGGCGCACCCGCGGCGACGTCGACCTGGCCGAGCTGGTCGCCCATGTCACCGTGCATGAATTCGCCCATCATTTCGGCTGGTCCGACGACGACATCGCCACCATCGACCGCTGGTGGGAGTGAGCACCGGTCCGGGCAACGCCCGGCAAACCGTCCAGTGGACGGTTTGAGGTGCAAACGGACGAAGCCCAAACCGGCCCGAGCAAGCCCCGAACCGGCCCCGCCCGGCTTGGCTCAGGGATAGCTCACAACCTCCCATTCCGTGCCGTCATGATCCCTGAAATAGAACCGACGGCCCGGTTCGTAATCGGCGTGGGAATGCGGCTCCAGCCCCGCCGCCTTGACCTTGGCCTCGACCGCATCGAGATCCTCGACCAGCACCCCGATATGGTTGAGCCCGCCGGTGGTGGTATAGCTGTCCACCGGCCGACCGGCCTGCTCTGGATGGCGATAGAGCGCCACATAGGTCTCGTCATCGCCCACATGCGCGCTCTCGCCACTATGGATCGACCCGCCGCGCCAGCGCAGTTTCCAGCCGAACACGTCCTGGACAAGCGCGATGGACCGATCCAGATCGCTCACCGTCACGTTCACATGCTCCAGTTTCGTCACCATGATATGCCTCCTTTTCAAATGACAATCTGGACGCTAATCTCTCAACCTAACTTTAGGTCAAGAGATTTTTCATGCCCCCCAGCCCCAAGGACATGCTGCCCATCGGCCATATCGCCAAGCGCACCGGCCTCGCCGTCTCGGCGATCCGCTTTTACGAGGACAAGGGCCTGATCCGCGCCACCCGCACCGCCTCGGGCCAGCGCCGTTTTGCCCGCGCCGACATCCGCCGGCTCTCCTTCATCCGAATCGCGCAGGGCCTTGGTCTCACGCTGCCCGAGATCGCGGCGCTTCTGTCGGACCTGCCCGATGGCCGCACCCCGACCGCCCGCGACTGGAAGGCCATCTCGCACCGGATTCGCGCCACCCTCGACGCCCGCATCGCCACGCTCGAAAAACTGCGCGACGATCTCGACGGCTGCATCGGCTGCGGCTGCCTCAGCCTCGACAAATGCCGCCTCTACAATCGCGACGACCGCGCCGCCGCGCGAGGTTCCGGCCCGCGCTACCTCATGGGCGACAGCGCTTCGGACCCGCAGGGCTGACCCCACCGAACGGCGGATTAATCAATTTTCCCTTAAGAAATGCCGCAACGCGGCGGTGCACGCCCGACAGCCGGGGCGCAGCCGGAGATCACCCCCCGGCTTTCGCCGCACCGCAGCGCCGTTAACCACCCGGATCGCGCCAGCGGTTGACGATCGGGTAACGCCGGTCGAGCCAGAAGGCGCGCGGGCTCAACCTTGTGCCCGGGGCAGACTGGAACCTCTTGTATTCGCTGATATAAATCAGGTGCTCGATCTTCCTGACCACGTCGCGGTCGTGCCCCACCGCCACGCAATCGGCCACGCTCGCCTCCTGATCGACCAGCATTTCCAGAATGGAATCAAGCACTTCGTAAGGTGGCAGGCTGTCCTCGTCCTTCTGGTCCGGGCGCAATTCCGCACTCGGCGGCTTGTCGATCACGCGCGGCGGAATCACCTCGCCCCCCGGCCCCTTCATCCACGGCCGATGATTGGCGTTGCGCCACCGGCACGTGGCAAAGACCCGGGTCTTGTACATATCCTTGATCGGGTTGTAACCACCTGACATATCACCATAAATCGTGGCATAGCCAACCGCCACCTCGCTCTTGTTGCCAGTGGTCAAAAGCATCTCGCCGAACTTGTTGCTCAGCGCCATGAGCAACAATCCGCGCAGCCTCGACTGGATGTTCTCCTCGGTCACGTCCGGCGCCGTCCCCTCGAACAAGGGGGCCAGGGTTTCGGTCACAGCGGCACGGGATTTCCCAATCGGAACAGTGTCATAGCGACATCCCAACCGCTCGGCCACCGCCGTCGCATCGGCCAGCGAGTCCTCGGACGTATATTCCGAAGGCAGCATCACGCAGCGCAGGTTCTCCGGCCCCAGCGCATCCGCCGCGATGGTCGCCACGATCGCGCTGTCGATCCCCCCCGACAGGCCCAGAAGCGCCTTGGAAAACCCGGTCTTGCGCATGTAATCGCGCAGGGATTCAACCATCGCGCGGTAATCCTGCTCCTCGACCCCCGGCAGATGTGCCTTCATCCCCGGTTCCGCGCGCCAGCCGTCAGCCCCGCGCGTGAAATCGACATGCGCTATTTCCTCATCGAAAACAGGAAGTTGCACGGCCAGCTCCCCATGCGGGTTGAGCACGAAACTGGCCCCGTCAAAGACCTGGTCATCCTGCCCGCCCACCATGTTGAGATAGACCACCGGCAGCCCCGTCTCGATCACCCGCGCCACCATCTTGTTGGCCCGCACGTCGAATTTCTGCCGGTAATAGGGGCTGCCATTGGGGATCAGCAGGATCTCGGCCCCGGTCTCGGCCAGCGTCTCGGCCACGTCCTCATACCATCCATCCTCGCAGATCGGGCTGCCGATACGCAGATCGCCCACCACGTAAGGCCCCGTCACCGGCCCGCTTTCAAACACGCGCACCTCGTCGAACACGGTCTCGTTGGGCAGGTGATGCTTGAGAACCGTGGCCGTGATCCGCCCGCCCCGACAGATGTAATACGCGTTGTAAAGCGCCGCGCCCTCGAGCGCCGGGCCGCCAATCGCAAGCGCCGGTCCATCCGCGCAATCGCGCGCCAGCGTCTCGATCGCCTCTATCGCGGCTTGATGAAAAATCGGTTTCATCACAAGGTCTTGGGTGTTGTAACCGGTGATGAACATCTCGGGCAGCGCAACCAGGTCGGCACCTGCGTCGCGGCCCGTTTCCCAGGCCCTGCGCGCCTTCTCGGCGTTGCCGTCGATATCGCCCACAACCGGGTTAAGCTGCGCCAGCGTCAGGCGGAATTGATCGCTCATTTGGCCCCCTCAGGATCGTCCCCGCCAGATTTAACAGATCATGGCCCGAGGGGAAGCCAATTTGCCGCCCATCCCGCCGCCCCGGGCAAAAGACGTTGCCCCTCGCGGCCCCGTCGCTTAGATTTCCCGCATCGAGGCTGCATGTGATGGCCAGATCAAACAGGGGGCCGGGCACGATGATGACCGCACGCAGAATGAGGCTGACCGCATATGCCGTGGCACTGGCCCTCGGCCTGCCAGCCGCCGCACAGGACGGCGAGACCCGAACCAAGCAATACGACGATGGCGGAGTCTACGAGGGCACGTTCCGCAACGGGCTCCAGCATGGGGAAGGCACGTATCGTTTACCCAACGGTTACGAATACACCGGAGAGTGGGTCGACGGCGAGATTCGCGGTCGCGGCATCGCCCGCTTCCCCAACGGCTCGGTCTACGAGGGCGAATTTGCCAAGGGCAAGCCCGAGGGCGTGGGCCGAATCGTGTTCTCCGACGGCGGCACCTACGAGGGCGACTGGGTCGACGGCAAGATCACCGGCCAGGGCATCGCGGTCTATGCCAACGGCACCCGCTACGAAGGCGGGTTTCGCAACGCCATGCACCACGGGCGCGGGGTGATGACCTCGCCCAATGGCTATGAATACAACGGTGACTGGATCAACGGCGTCAAGGAAGGGCGCGGCCGCATCACCTATCCCGACGGCGCAATCTACGAAGGCCAGATCGTGCAGGGGGCGCGCGAAGGCGAAGGCACGCTCACCATGCCCGACGGGCTGGTTTACGAAGGGCTCTGGAAAGACGGCCAGATCAACGGCACCGGCACGCTCACCCAGCCCAACGGCGATGTCTACGAGGGCGCGCTCGTCGCCGGACAACGCGAAGGCATGGGCAAGGTGACCTATGCCAACGGCGATGTCTACGAGGGCGAATTCACCGGCGACAAGCGCGAGGGCCAGGGCACGTTCGAGGGCGCCGACGGCTATCGCTACGAAGGCAGCTGGGTCGATGGTCGGATCGAGGGGTCGGGCACGGTCACCTATCCCGACGGGTCGGTCTATGTCGGCCAGTTCCGCGATGACGTCGCCGATGGCGAGGGCAAGATCACCTACCCCGACGGCTCGACCTATGAAGGTGAATGGAAAGCGGGCGTGATCGACGGCAACGGCAAGGCCGTCTATGCCAACGGCGTCACCTACGAAGGCGGTTTTCGCAACGCGCGCAATCACGGGTTCGGCGTGATGACCTATGCCGATGGCTATCGCTACGAAGGCGAATGGCAAGACGGCCAGCGCCACGGCGAGGGCACCGCGACCTACCCCGACGGCACCATCTACAAGGGCACCTTCGAAAATGGTCAGCGCCACGGCGAAGGCGAGATCACCATGCCCGACGGTTTCCGCTATTCCGGCGAATGGAAGGAAGGGCAGATTTCCGGCGAAGGCCGCGCAACCTATGCCAATGGCGACGTCTATACCGGCACCTTCCTCAACGGCAAACGCCAGGGCAACGGCACCATGGTCTATGCCGAGGGCGGAGAGGAAAGCGGCACCTGGGCAAACGGCGCGTTGCAGGACGAATAGGGCATGCCACGACTGGCCGCCGCGCACAGGTTCGCCACCGGCGGATCATGTTGAAATCCGCCCGCGCCTGCGGTCTCGTTCTGGGCCTTCTGGCCATCCTTCCCCTGCGTTCTCTCGCCCAGGAAACACCCGAAAACGAGATCCGCATCGGCGTTCTCGCCTTTCGCGGCTGGGTGGCGACGGAACCGCACTGGAAACCGCTCGAACGCTATCTCGCCGATGCGCTGGGCCAGCCGACGCGCCTTGTGCCCGTGACACTGACCTCGGCGGGGCCGCTGATCGACAATGGCGGCGTGCATTTTCTCGTCACCAACCCGGGCCATTTCGTGACCCTGGCCCGCACCCGCCCGATGAGCGTTCTGGCCTCGCGCAAGCGCCATGTGTCCGACGGCACGCTCGCCTCAGAGTTCGGCAGCGCCATCATCACCGCCGCCGACAGCCCGGTGCACACGCTCAAACATGCCGCCGACCGCCGCCTTGTTGCGGTCGATCCGAATGCATTCGGCGGGTTCCAGATCGCCTGGGCCGCGTTCCGCGAACACGGGATCGACCCGTTCACCGACGTCGCCGCGCTCGATTTCGTGGGGTTTCCGATGGACCGCATCATCGACGACGTGCTGGCCGGGCGCACCGATATCGGCATCGTGCGCAGTGGCCTGATCGAGGAACTGGCCGCCGAGGGCAAACTCGATCCGGCGCGGCTGCGCGTGCTCAACCCCAACGCCTCCTACACCTATCCCGATTCACTCTCGACCCGGCTGTTTCCCGAATGGCCCTTCCTTGCGCTGGCGGGCAGCCCCGCGATGGTGCGCGATCGCATGGCCCTGGCTCTGCTTGCCCTTCAGGACGACACGTTGCGCCAGCGATACGGGCTGCGCGACGGCTGGGGCGCCCCGCAAAGCTATCACGCGGTCGAGGCGCTGCTCTCGGATTTTACCACGCGGCTCGACCGGGGCAGCACGACCGCACGGCTCCTCCCGCCCGTATCGGCCATTGTCGCACTGCTGCTGGTGCTCGGCGCCCTCTGGCGCCTGCGCCGCCGTCGCGAGGCCGCACCCGCCGCCGCGCCCGGCCCGTCTCCTGACACGCCCGCCATCCCGCTCACCCAACGCGAACGCGAAATCCTCGATCTGGTCCGGCTGGGCCATTCGTCCAAGGAAATCGCCCGGTCCCTCGGGATCAGCCCCAAGACCGTCGAGTTCCACCGCGCCAACCTGCTGCGCAAGCACGAGGCGCGCAGCACAGTTGAGTTGATCACCAAGGCCGCCCCGGCGGATGGCCCATCCTGATGCGCCGCCGCCAAACCTGGGGAATACCCTAGCCCCCCGAGAGGCTTTTCAGGTGATGCTGCGGGTTACGACCTGCCTGTCGTGATGAGATACTTCTTCCATCCGATCCATGCTATGATCGAAACCAAGGGAGGAACCAACCATGACATTCATCCGCAAGGCCACCACCGGCCTCCTGGCACTCACGCTCGCGCTTCTGGTCGTCGCGACCGGCGACGCACAGGCCAGCGACCGCTATGGCAAGCAAAAGGTCGTCTATCACATCAACTACCATGGCGGCGACGGTGACCGCGCCTATCTGGGCGCGATGAACAACATCCAGAACCACATCAACGCGGTCGGTGCGCAGAACATGGAGATCAAGGTCGTGCTCCATGGCAACGGCCTGGGCCTGCTCAGCCAGGCCAAGACCAACGAAAAGCTCAGCGGCCGGGTGCTCGGGCTCAAGGGCCAGAATGTCGACTTTCACATCTGCAACAACACGCTGGTGGGTCGCAATATCGACCTCGATAACGATCTTTTCGACGCCTACGAAGAGGATATCGTGCCCTCGGGCGTGGCCGAACTCAGCTATCTGCAACAGCAGGGCTATACCTACATCAAACCCTGACTTGCCGGTCTGACCGGATCAAAGGGCGTCCCCACGGGCGCCCTTTTTCGTTGCGTCACGCCGTTTGCGACGAATGGACCCACGCGAAACCCCGCCCTAGACTTGCCTTGCCCGCACGTGTCGCGACACCGACCCGAAAGACCGGGCCAAAGACACAGCAAGACAGGGACACGCGCCATGAGTTTCGCCTTCGACAGCTTCCTCTCCGAACCCGCCCGCGCGCGATCCGCCCAGCCCTTTACCGGCCTGCCGCCCTATCATTTCGTCGGCGGCAATATCGACGAACCGACCGTGCCCGCCGACGCCCTGGCCGAGGCCGTCGCCCGCGTCATCCGCGAGGAAGGCCACGCCATGGGCAAATACGGCATGGATGGTGGACCGCAGGGCTATCTCCCCCTGCGCGAGGAAATCTGCACCATTCTCGAACGCCGCACCGGCATCACCGTCACCCGCGACGAGGTGCTGGTCACCTCCGGCTCACTTCAGGCCATGGACCTCGTGAACAAGGCGCTTCTCGACGCGGGCGACGTGGTGCTGCTCGAAGATGCCAACTACATGGGCGCGATCGCCAAGCTGCGCACGCTCGGCGTCAGCCCCCACCCCATCGCGCTCGACGGCGACGGCATGCGCATGGACGCGCTCGAAGAGGCGCTTGAAACCCTCGCCCGTGAGGGGCGCAAGCCCAAGTTCATCTACACCATCCCCACGATCCAGAACCCCACCGGCACCATCATGCCCGAGGCACGGCGCCGCGAAATGCTGGCGCTCGCGCGCAAATACGACGTCCCGATCTTCGAGGATGATTGCTATGCCGACCTGGTCTTTTCCGGCGAACGCCCGCCCGCGATCCACGCGCTTGATGACGAGGACCGGGTGATCTATTGCGGCACATTCTCCAAGACCATCGCGCCCGCGCTGCGCATGGGCTACCTCGTCGCGCCCTGGCCGCTGATGGGCCATATCCTGCCGCTCAAGACCGACGCGGGCACCGCCGCGCTGGGGCAGATGGCGCTGGCCGAATACCTGCCCGGCCATTACGAGGCGCATGTCGCCACGCTCCTGCCGGTATTGCAGGAAAAATCCGATACGCTCTGCGCCGCGCTGGATGAACATTTCGGCGCCGCCGCGCAATATGACCGGCCGGTGGGCGGCATCTATCTCTGGGTCACGCTGCCCGACTCGGTCGATACCGACCGGCTCTTCGAGGTCGCATTGGAACAGGGGATCGAGATCAATCCCGGCTCGCAATGGACCGTCAACAGCGACCAGAATCGCCACCGGATGCGGCTTTGTTTCGGCCATCCGCCACTGCCGGTGATCCGCGACGGCATCGCCAAACTGGCCGAGATCTGCCATGCCGAATTCGGCCTGCCCCTGCGCAGCGGCAACATCGCGCGCGGCTGATCCACTTCGCCGCGCAAGTGACGGCGCGTTCCGCTTGGCAAATCGTCCCGCACGGCCCTAGCCTGCCCGCGGGAGGACACCATCACATGAGCATCATCACAAGCCCCTATCCGCCGGTCGAGCTGCGCGAAATCTCGATCACCACCCGCGTCTTCGAGGGTCTGGGCGACGACCCCAAACGCCCGCTGCTGATCGACGGGCCGACCGGGCGCAGCGTCACGGTGAGCGGCTTCATCGACGCGGTGAAACGGCTGGCCGGGGGGCTCAATGCGCGCGGCACCGGGCAGGGCACGATGATCGCCCTGATGGCCCCCAACCTGCCGGAATATTGCGTCGTCTTTCACGGCATCGCATGGGCGGGCGGCACGGTCACGCTGATCAACCCGACCTATACCGCGCACGAGGTCCGCCACCAGTTGAACGATTCCGGCGCCACCCTTCTGATCACCATCCCGCAATTCCTCGACACCGCACGCGAGGCCATTGAGGGCACAGAGGTGCAGGAGATCGCCGTGATCGGCGACGCCCCCGGCACCCTCTCGCTCTCCGACCTCATGGGCGAACCGCAAGAGGCGCAAACCCCGGTCGACATCCGCAACCATGTCCTCGCCCTGCCCTATTCCAGCGGCACCACCGGCCTGCCCAAGGGGGTGATGCTGACCCACTGGAACCTCGCGTCCAATATCGACCAGACCATGGCAACCATCACCTCTGAACCCGGCGAGATGACGGTGGCCTTCCTGCCCTTCTTCCATATCTACGGGCTCGAATGCCTCGCCAATATCGTGCTGGCGGCGGGCGGCGGGCTGGTCACCATGCCGCGCTTCGATCTCGAGATGTTCCTGCGCCTGTCGTCCGAGCACCGCACAAGGCGCATGTATGTCGTGCCCCCGGTGATGATCGCGCTGGCCAAGCACCCGCTGGTTGAGGAATACGATCTCTCCTGCGTCGAACAGGTCAATTCCGGCGCGGCGCCCCTGGGCGGTGACGTGACCGACCGGGTTGCCGCCCGACTCGGCTGTGCCACGACGCAGGGCTATGGCATGACCGAACTTTCGCCGGTCTCCCATTCCACCCCGCCCGAGCGCGCCCGCCCCGGCGCCTCGGGCCTGACCATCCCCAACACCGAATGCCGCGTCGTCGATCCGCTCACCGGCCGCGATGTGGAAATGGGCGACGAGGGCGAACTTTGGGTGCGCGGCCCGCAGGTGATGAAAGGCTACTGGAGGAACGAAGCGGCCACATCCGAGACCCTCGATTCGCAAGGCTGGCTGCATACCGGCGACATCGTGCGGTTCGACGAGGACGGGTTCATGTATGTCACCGACCGCCTGAAGGAGTTGATCAAGTACAAGGGCTTCCAGGTCGCCCCGGCCGAACTCGAAGCGGCGCTCATCACCCATCCCGACGTGGCCGATGTCGGCGTGATCGGCGTGCCTGACCCGGATGCGGGCGAATTGCCCATGGCCTTCGTCGTGCCCGCAGGCAACCCCCCCACGCTCGAAGCCCTACAGGCCCATCTCGACGGGATGCTGTCGCATTACAAGCAGGTCCGCCGGATCGAGATCACCGACGCCATCCCCAAGGCCGCCTCGGGCAAGATCCTGCGCCGCGTGTTGCGCGACAAGGTGGCGGGCAAGAGTTGATCACCCGAGGTCGGCCGGATCGCTTATGCCTTGCCCAGGCACAGGAACAGGTACTCGGTTCCCTGATAGTCCGGAAGACCACGCATCGAAACCCGCTCCGCACGCTTCTTGTGCCCGCGCTGGCAGATGCTGTTGGCCTTGGCGAGCAGTTCGGCATCCGAGAAACTGGCAAACAAGGGCTGGATGATGTTCACGCTGTCTCCGTTATAGGCTGAGACAATGGGTTCTTGCGGCTCAACGGCACAGGCTGCAACAAACATGACTGCCGGGAAGGCCCAAAAGCGTCGCGTCATTCGAATCGATCTCCTAGAAAGGTCTCACCCACAGAACGACGATGGAACCCAATTGGTTACCAAAGTCTTAAACTCAGCCAATTCTCGTAAAACGGCACTCCCCTCAGCAATAGCGCTCCGGCCCGACCCATTGGCTTTCGTTATAGCGGTCGCCATGGCACCAGCCGACCGGCAGCACCTCTTCGATGCGGCGCAGATCATCCGCCGACAACGTGATCTCGGCACCGCGCACGCATTCGCGAAAATGCTCGACCGAGCGCGTGCCGGGGATCGGGATCACATGGTCCCCCTGCGCCAGAAGCCACGCATTGGCCAGCGCCGCCGTCGGCTCGCCCATCTCGGCAGCCAGCGCACGAAACCGGTCGGTCGCGGCGAGGTTGTACCCAAGGCTCGGCTCCTGGAACCGCGCATTCCCGGCAAGGAACGCGGCCTTGGCAATCGCCGCGCGCGACAGCGGGTGATCGGTCAGCAACGACCGCCCCACCGGCGAGAACGCCACCAGCGCCGTGCCCAGCTCGGCACAGGCCTGCACCAGCCCGAGTTCCGGCGACCGCGTCTGGAGCGAATATTCCGACTGCACCGCCGCGACGGGGTGCACCGCGGCCGCCCGGCGCAGCGACGACGGCGCGATCTCGGAAAACCCGAACGCCCCGATCTTGCCGGTCTTCATGATCTCGACCAGCGTTTCGGTCACCGCCTCGATTTCCATGCCCGGATCGCGCCGGTGGACATAGAACAGATCGACCCGCTCCACCCCCATCCGTTTCAGGCTCTTGTCCAGCTCTCCCTCAAGATGCGCCCGGTCGTTGCGAAACCCGCGGTTGCCATCCGCATCGCGGGTGATCCCGGCCTTGGTCGCGATGACGAAATCATCCTTCGCGGCGGGGTGGCGCGCGAAATAACTGCCGATCCATTCCTCGGAGCGGCCCATGCCATAGACATTCGAGGTGTCGATATGGTTCACGCCCCAATCGCGCATCGCGTCCAGAATGGCATGCGAGGCCGCCTCGCTCGTCGGCCCGTAGAAGTCGGAAAAGCTCATCGCGCCGTATCCCACGGCGGCAACCTCCGGCCCGTTCGCTCCCAGCTTGCGTGTCTTCATGCCCTGTCTCCCCGCTTTTCCGCGACCACCGCGATCGCCGCCGCAACCGCCTCGTCGATGCTCATCTCGGACGTGTCGATCACCACCGCATCCCCGGCGGGTTTCAACGGCGCCGTCGCGCGCTCGCTGTCACGCGCGTCGCGTTCCTTCACATCGGCCAGCACCGCCTCGGGCGTGACCTCGTGCCCCGCCTCGCAAAGCTCGCGATAGCGCCGCCCCGCCCGCACCTCGGCGCTGGCCGTGACGAAAAGTTTCGCCTGCGCCTCGGGGCAGATCACCGTGCCGATGTCGCGCCCGTCCAGCACCGCACCCCCGGCCCGCGCGGCAAAGGCACGCTGGAAATCGACCAGCGCCGCGCGCACCTGCGGGTCCACCGCCACCCGGCTCGCGGCCTGCGCCACGCCCGGCGCGCGCAGATCACCCTCAAGGTCTTCGGCCATCAGCGCCTGCGCCGCCTCAACCGCGTCCGCACCTTCCATGACCTTCGCCCCCACCGCGCGGTAAAGCAGCCCGGTATCGAGATGGGCAAAGCCGAAATGCGCCGCCACCGCGCGCGACACCGTCCCCTTGCCCGCCGCCGCCGGCCCGTCGATGGCCACCGTAAAGCTCATGATACGTGATCCTCCTGATATTCGATCCGCTCGCCTGTATGGTTCATACATCCTTCTGGATATCTGCCCCAAGCCCCGCCATCAATGGCTCGAAGATCGGAAAGGACGTCGCCACCGGCGCCCCGTCATCGAGCCGCACCGGTGCCTGCGCCGCCATCCCGAGACACAGGAACGACATCGCGATCCGGTGGTCGAGAAAGGTCTCGACCTCCGCGCCACCGGCCACGCCGCCCGCGCCGCAGCCGGTCACGATCCACCAATCCTCACCCGTCTCGACCTCGACACCATTGGCGCGCAGGCCCCGCGCCATCGCCTCGATCCGGTCGCTTTCCTTGACGCGCAACTCCTTCACGCCACGCATCACCGTCTGGCCGGTCGCATTGGCCGCCACCACCGACAGGATCGGGTATTCGTCGATCATGCTCGCCGCGCGCTCGGGCGGCACCTTGATGCCGCGCATGTCGGGCGAATACCGCGCGCGCAGGTCGGCCACCGGCTCGCCGCCTTCCTCGCGCGGGTTCTCGTATGTCAGATCGGCCCCCATCTCGCGCAGCGTCTCGAACAACCCCGCGCGGGTGGGGTTGAGCCCGATCCCCGGCACGAACACATCCGACCCCGGCACGATCAGCGCCGCACAGACCGGGAAGGCCGCCGAAGAGGGATCGCGCGGCACCGCGATCACCTGTGGGCAGAGCTCGGGCTGCCCGATCAGGGTGATCACCCGCTTGCCATCCTCCTCCGCGACCGTGATCTCGGCCCCGAACCCTTCGAGCATCCGCTCGGTATGATCGCGTGTCGCCTCGCACTCGATCACCACGGTCTGCCCCGGCGCGTTCAACCCGGCAAGCAGCACGGCGGATTTCACCTGTGCCGACGGCACCGGCACCTCGTAACTCACCGGCACCGGGTCGCGCGCGCCCTCGATCACCATCGGCAACCGCCCGCCCGAACGCCCCATCGCCCGCGCGCCAAACAGCGCCAGCGGGTCGGTCACGCGCCCCATCGGGCGGCTCACAAGGCTGGCATCGCCGGTGAAACAGGCGGTGATCGGCTGCGTCGCCATCGCCCCCATGATCAGCCGCACACCGGTTCCCGCATTGCCGCAATCAATGACCGCCGCCGGTTCGGCAAAGCCGCCCACGCCCACGCCCTGCACATGCCACGTGCCGTCATCGTCGCGCGTCACCTCGGCCCCGAAATCGCGCATCGCCTGCGCCGTGGCCAGCACGTCCTCGCCCTCGAGCAGGCCGGACACCACCGTTTCGCCCACGCACATCGCCCCGAGGATCAGCGCGCGATGCGAGATCGACTTGTCGCCGGGCACCTCGGCCACGCCCGCAAGCGCACCGCAGGGCGTGGAAATCATCGGGATCGGAGAGCCGTGAGACGCCATCGAGAACCATCCTTTGCCAAGATGTCCGCCTGATAGCCCAGCCATCCGGCGCCGTCCATCGCCGATCCCGTCGCGGGGGGCTCTGCCCCCAAGGCGCAAAACGCGCTGCGTTTTGCACCGCCCCCGAGGTATTTCCGGTCAGATGAAGCCGCCATGCGGCGCGTTGCGATCCGACCGGCACCCGACCGGTCGGTCCAGGCTCAGAACCACTGCCCCGGTTCCATCAGCCCGAGGTCGAGCAACTGGCGTGAGTGCCATTCGAACCGTGTCGAATTGTGCCAGCCGAACGTGTCGATATCGAAGGTCGAGCCGGGGTTGCGCTTGAGCGCCTTGGCGGTGCGAAACGAGGCGATCGTGGCGGTCAGGTTGTTGTGCCATGGACATGCATAGGTGTTGTATTCCTCGTCCGTGAAGGTGTGATCGTCGCGCAGGGCAAGCCCCGGCCGGGCCCGGAAGATGGCAATCCGGTCGATCTTGCGGCGCGGCGCGGGGATGTGTTCCTCGAACCGCCAGCGCAGCCCGCCGAAGAAATCGAGCTGGCGTTCCCGGGGGTGATTGTGATTCGCCGGATCGGGCCGGGCCAGCGCGTAATAGCCGGTCTTGTCGAGGCACGCGGTCTCAAGCGAGACCGCGTCGGGATGCGCCGCCAGATCGCCCGCGTAAAGGTCGACCACGAAGGTCAGCATCGCGTCGCGCCGTTCCTCGGTGTGAAAGGCCAGCATCTCGCCGATGGTGCGGGTCTCGCAGAACGGATAGAACAGGTATTCCGCGTTGAAACAGTAGTAGAGCCATTGCCCCTCGGCCGCCCCGATCACCGCGTTGACCGCGTTTTCCAGCGCGCCCTCCGGCACCATGTCATAGCCGACCCGATGCACGCTGCGCACGAGATCGTCGGGCAGTGCAAAGCTGTCGGGCATGAAAGCCACAACCGAGTTGAACCCCAGTTGCTGATGATGGCGCAGCGTGGTGTCAAGCTCGACCTCGTCCTCGGCAAAGACAAGCGCCACCGGCCCCTTGGCAAGGGCGGCTTTCCCGCGATTCAGGAAATCGCCGAGACCGGCATAGTATCGCTGTTCCGTCATTTCGTTCATCCTGCGCAAAATCGGTTAAATGAAGGTGCATTGCAAGCCACCCCGCACCTGATGTAATCAACCGCCCTGACATCCGCCCCGACACCCGCGCGCGAGGAATCCATGGCCGACCCCAAGAAGCTCTTCATCAAGACCTACGGGTGCCAGATGAACGTCTATGACAGCGAGCGCATGGCCGAGGCCCTGGGCGGATCGGGCTATGTCGAAACCCGCACCCCCGAAGACGCGGACATGATCCTGCTCAACACCTGCCACATCCGCGAAAAGGCCGCCGAAAAGGTCTATTCCGAACTGGGCCGCTACAAGGGGCTCAAGGCGGCCAATCCCGACCTCAAGATCGGCGTGGCGGGCTGCGTCGCGCAGGCCGAGGGCGACGAGATCATGCGCCGCCAGCCGCTGGTCGATCTGGTGGTCGGCCCGCAGGCCTATCACCGCCTGCCCGAGATGGAGGCGCGCGCACGCTCGGGGCACAAGGCGCTCGACACCGATTTTCCCGCGGAAGACAAGTTCGAGCACCTGAAAGCCCGCCCCAAGGCCGCGCGCGGCCCCACCGCCTTTCTCACCGTGCAGGAAGGCTGCGACAAGTTCTGCGCCTTCTGCGTCGTGCCCTATACCCGCGGCGCCGAAGTGTCGCGCCCGGTCAACCGCATCCTGGGCGAGGCGCGCGACCTCGTCGAACGCGGCGTGCGCGAGATCACGCTGCTCGGCCAGAACGTCAACGCCTATCACGGCGCGGGACCGGACGGAGAGACCAGCCTTGCGGGCCTGATCTGGGCGCTGAACGACATCGACGGGCTGGAACGCATCCGCTTTACCACCTCGCACCCCAACGATATGAGCGACGACCTGATCGCGGCTCATGGCACCTGCGAAAAACTCATGCCCTACCTGCACCTGCCGGTGCAGTCGGGTTCGGATCGCATCCTCAAGCGGATGAACCGCGCCCATACCCGCGACAGTTACCTCGCGCTGATCGACAGGCTGCGCGCGGCCCGGCCCGATATCCTGATCTCCGGCGATTTCATCGTCGGCTTTCCCGAGGAAAGCGACGAGGATTTCGCCGATACGCTCGACCTCATCGAACGGGTCGGCTACGGGCAGGCGTTCAGCTTCAAGTATTCGCCCCGCCCCGGAACCCCGGCGGCCGAACGCCCACAGGTCGCGCCCGACGTGGCCGATGCAAGGCTGCAAGAGCTTCAGGCGCTCATCACCCGCCAGCAACGCGCCCGGCAGGACGCGATGGTCGGTCAGACCGTGGGCGTGCTGTTCGAGAAACCCGGCCGCCTGCCCGGCCAGATGGTCGGCAAATCCGACCACCTGCACGCGGTCCATGTCGATGACTGCGCGGCCCGCCCCGGCGACCTCTGCGCGGTGAGAATCGTCTCGTCGGGGCCAAACTCCCTGGCCGGCATCCTCGCCTGACCCCGCGCGTTCGCGACCAGCGGCCAGGCGGCCGCCGCCCAAAGGCTTGATCGCGCACATCACAAAGACAGCGCACCCCCGACCAAAGATCAATCGGCCGGTGCAGAACTGGATGAATCGCCCGCGCACACCACAAGATCGGGTGACGGCGGCCGGTGAAATTCCTTCACAACGGCACAGAAGCTGTTAGAGTGAAAGCACATTTTCGTCCGGACCTTGAAGGTGCTGCCAATTCCTCGGGTTCGGTTGGGGGAAACATAAATCAAGGGACAGATGCTGTGGCGAAAGTTTTCTCGAAAACGGCGCGCGGGATGGTTGGCGGTATTGCGGCCGCGGCCTTCGGCGTGATCCTGATAGCCAGCGACGTGGCGGCGCAGGGGGCCGAAATGGGGTCCGAACGGTTCAGACGCGACACGCCCTCGCAACAGGGGCGCGACAAGGGCCAATACATTCCGACAATTTCAATCACGCCCGACGGCTGCGAGGCCTGGGTTATGGATGACGGTGCCGAAGGCTATGCCGTGAACCACGTGACCCGGCAGGGCAAACCGGTCTGCCGCGAAGTGAACGTCTGCGGCGTGCTCAACTCGGACCAGTATTTCGCAACCGACAGCTACCACATCAACCGTGGTGGCCAGCAACGGCTGCGCGAATTCTTCCAGAACTCGAGTGCCTTTGCCTTCACCGTCATCGGCCATACCGACAGCCGGGCCTCGGACGACTACAACATGCGCCTCTCGCTCAACCGCGCCAATTCCGTCGCGAAAGTCGCCCAGAGCGTGGGCGCCCGCCTCGTCGATGTGCGCGGCATGGGCGAACGCAGCCCGGTCGCTCCGAACAACACCGTCGCAGGCATGGCCAAGAATCGCCGCGTCGAAATCCTGTGCTTCGAATGAACAAGGGGCCACACATGAAACTCACATTGAAACTGGCGCTCTGCGCCTCGCTTCTCGCGGTGGCCGGATGTGACGAAACCCTGGGCGGCTATCCCGCCGACAAGACCATCGACCGCGGTATCGACAGCAAGCACCTGTCGCAACTGCAATGGGGCATCTGGGTCGATCCCCGGGGCTGCGACACCTGGATCGCCGATGACGGGCTCGAAGGCTACATGGTCCGGCGGCTCGACAAACACGGCAAGCCGGTCTGCTCGGGCGTTGCCCCGCCGACCCATACCGCCGGCCACTTCAAGGGCGGGTCGAGAATCCCCGATCCGAACTGAAACATGGAAATTGCGCGAATTTCGGCCGTGCGGGGCAACCTGCGCGGCCGTTTTGGTATCAATCGCGTGACATCTGCGCGCCCGGCCTTGCGCCGCGCCGCGCGGCTTGGCACCATCATGTCGCGGCCCCCGTCCCCCGTACCGCATATCAAGGAGAACTGATTGGCCATAAACGTGCTGCCCCCGCCCCAATCACCCGATGGTGACGACCCCGACGCACTGCGCGAGAGCCTCGCCGAATTTCCCGACAACCGTCTCCTGATCGAGCTTTGCGGCGAATATGACCGTAATCTTGCCGAGATCGAACAGAAACTCGGGGTGCAGATCCTGCGCCGCGGCAACCAGATCGTGGTGATCGGCGACGCCGCCTCCTCGACCGAGGCGCTGTCGGTTCTGGGCACGCTTTACGAACGGCTCGAATCGGGCCGTAGGGTCGATTCGGGCGATGTCGACCGCGAACTGCGGATGGACAGCCCCGGCGGCTCTTACGACGGCGACCAGCTCGAGATGTTTCGCGGCGGCCGGATCGAGATCAAGACCCGCAAGAAAACCGTCGAACCGCGCACCGACGCCCAGAAAATCTATGTCCAGAGCCTGTTTGCCAACGAACTGGCCTTCGGCATCGGCCCCGCTGGCACCGGCAAGACCTATCTCGCCGTCGCCGTCGGCGTGAACATGTTCGTCGAGGGCCATGTCGACCGCATCATCCTGTCGCGCCCCGCCGTCGAGGCGGGCGAGAAACTGGGCTACCTGCCCGGCGACATGAAGGACAAGGTCGACCCCTACATGCAGCCGCTCTATGACGCGCTGAACGATTTCCTGCCCGGCAAGCAACTGGCCAAGCTGATCGAGGAAAAGCGCATCGAGATCGCGCCGCTCGCGTTCATGCGCGGGCGCACGCTCTCGAACGCCTTCGTGGTGCTCGACGAGGCGCAGAATGCCACCACCATGCAGATGAAGATGTTTCTCACCCGCCTTGGCGAAGGCTCGCGCATGGTCATCACCGGCGACCGCTCACAGGTCGACCTGCCGCGCGGCGTGCCCTCGGGGCTGTCGGATGCCGAATCGCTGCTCAAGGGCGTCGACGGGATCAGCTTCAATTACTTCACCTCGAAGGACGTGGTGCGCCACCCGCTCGTGGCCCGCATCATCGAAGCCTATGACGCCGCCGACCCGGCACGACCGCACAAACCCTGAGTGAACCACGCGCCCTTTTTCGCAAACCGCTCAACCGGCTATGGCATGCCGCGCCGGAACGAAGTTCAGCCGCCCCGCCCCGACTCAAACCCGGGGCGGGAGTTTCCAATCCAGCGCGACACGGGCTAAACCACACCCCATGTGCATCGACCTCATCATCGAAGACGACCGCTGGAGCGCCACCGCGCTCGACCGACTCGCCCCCCGCGCGGCCCGCGCCACGCTCACCCGTCTCGGTCTCGACCCCGACGCCCATGAGCTTTGCCTCATGGCCTGTGACGATACCCGCATCGCCACGCTCAACGCCGATTTCCGCGACAAGCCCCGGCCCACCAACGTGCTGAGCTGGCCCGCGACCGATCTTGCCGCTTCTGAGGACGGCGACCCCCCGGCCTTGCCCGAACCCGACCCGCATGACCCCGACGCGGGGTTCCTCGGTGACATCGCCATCGCCTATGAAACCTGCATGCGCGAAGCCGCCGAACAGCACAAATCCCCCGACGACCATGTGACGCACCTCGTTGTTCACGCGATCCTGCATTGCCTGGGCTATGATCACATGCGTGACCGCGATGCCACCCTCATGGAGCGACTTGAGGTCGACATACTTGGCAAACTCGGTATTCCTGACCCATATAGGGACACATCGGGGTAATCCCCTCTGGACAAGGTAAAAATGGGCGACACAGACGACGGGTCTTCTAACGCGGCGCACAGCGCGCCGGGCGAGACGACCGAACCACCACAACCGGACCCGGCCGAGAACGGGTTCTTCAGACGGATCATGAGCGCACTCAGCCCCTCGGACACGGGCGATGCCGCCGATCCGGCCACGACACCGGCACAGGCCGTGGCGGCGATGCCCGGCCTGCTCAACCTGCGCCGCATGACGGTCGAGGACGTGATGATTCCCAAGGCCGAGATCGTCGCCGTGGCCACCACCATCACCCGCGACGACCTGGTCGAGGTCTTCCGCGACAGCGGCATGACCCGCCTGCCGGTCTACGAAGAGACGCTCGACACCCCGCTCGGCATGGTCCACCTCAAGGATTTCGCGCTCCAATACGGCTTCAACGGCGCCGCCAGCGAACAGATCGACCTCAAGAAGATGCTGCGCCCGCTCCTGTTCGTTCCGCCCTCCATGCCGATCGGCGTCCTGCTGACCAAGATGCAGACCGAACGCCGCCACATGGCACTGGTGATCGACGAATATGGCGGGGTCGACGGGCTGGCCACCATCGAGGACCTGATCGAACAGGTGGTCGGCGAGATCGAGGACGAACACGACCTCGAAGAAGACAATTACTTCACGCGCGAATCGCCCGGCTGCTATTCGGCCCAGGCCAAGACCCCGCTG
Source organism: Aquicoccus porphyridii (assembly GCF_008369105.1). Lineage (GTDB taxonomy): Bacteria > Pseudomonadota > Alphaproteobacteria > Rhodobacterales > Rhodobacteraceae > Aquicoccus > Aquicoccus porphyridii. Next base: position 343,789 of record NZ_VINQ01000002.1, read on the forward strand.
GACGAGTTCGAGACCGAGATCGGCCTCTCGCTCACCGATGCCGAGGATATCGACGAGGAAGAGATCGACACGCTGGGCGGGCTGGTCTTCATGCTCTCGGGCCGGGTGCCGGTGCGCGGCGAGGTGGTCCAGCACCCCAACGGCACCGAGTTCGAGGTGACCGACGCCGATCCCCGCCGGATCAAGCGCCTGCGCGTGCGCCTGCCCGATCATTCCGCCGCCAGCGATGGTTAGGGTCAGGGCGGACCACGCCACCCGGCTCGAGACCCGCGCCCGCCGCCTCTTCCCGGGGCGGCTCATGGGCGTGGCGGCGGTCCTTGGCGGGCTGGCCGCGCTCGGTCATGCGCCGTTCAACCTCTGGCCGCTGGCCCTCATCGGGCTGGCCGGGCTCTTCGGGCTCTACCGCGCGGCCCTGACCCCGGCGCGCGCCTTCTGGACCGGCTGGGCCGGCGGGGCCGGTTATTTCGCCGTGGCACTGCACTGGATCGTCGAGCCGTTTCTCGTCGATATCGCCCGCCATGGCTGGATGGCACCCTTCGCGCTGGTGTTCCTCGCCGGGGGGCTGGCACTCTTCTGGGGGCTGGCCTTTGCGCTGGCACGCCGCATGGGCGGCCGGCTGATCGGCGGCGCGCTGGCATGGGTCGCCACCCTGACCCTGGCCGAAATGGCGCGCGCCTATCTCTTCACCGGCTTTCCATGGGCGCTCGCGGGCTATCTCTGGGCGTCCAGCCCCGCCGCGATCCATGCCGCCGTCATCGGCCCCTACGGCCTCACCGCCGCGGCGCTGGCCACGGGCGTTGCGCTCTGGCTGCTGCTCTCGGCCCAGCACCGCCGCGCGGCCCTCGCCGGGCTGGCGCTGGTCGGCCTGTTCATCGCTGCGGGCTGGGGCCTCGGTCGCCCCGTCCCGCCGGACGCGGACGCCCCGGTGATCCGCCTCGTGCAACCCAACGCCCCGCAGCACCAGAAATGGGACCCCGCCCATCTCCGCGTCTTCTTCGACCGCCAGCTGGGCTTTACCGCCGCCCCCGCCCGGGCCACCCCGCCCGATCTCACCATCTGGCCCGAAACCGCGATCCCGTGGTTTCTCGACAACGCGGGCGAGGCGCTGGAGATGATCTCCGACATGGCCGGGGGCCGACCCGTGGTGCTCGGCCTGCGCCGCCTCGACGGCGCGCGATTGCTCAATTCGCTCATCGTGCTCGGCCCGGACGGCAGCCCCCACGCGCTCTATGACAAGCACCATCTCGTGCCCTTCGGCGAATACATGCCACTGGGCAATCTCGCCGCGCGCGCGGGGCTGACCGGCTTTGCCAACGACCAGGGCTTTGGCTATTCCCCCGGCCCCGGGCCCCGGCTGGTCGAACTGCCCGGCATCGGTCGCGCCCTGCCGCTCATCTGCTACGAGGCCGTCTTTCCCCATGACGTGGCCGCCGCCCCGGCCCGGCCCCGGCTGCTCATGCAGATCACCAACGACGCGTGGTTCGGGCGCTTTTCCGGGCCATTCCAGCACCTTCAGCAGGCCCGGATGCGCGCCATCGAACAGGGGCTGCCCATGGCGCGGGCCGCCAATACCGGCGTTTCGGCCATGATCGGCCCGCGCGGCCACATCTCGGCGCAGATCGCGCTCGGCGAGGCCGGGTTCACCGATGCTGCCCTGCCGCCGGCCCTCCCGCCCACGCTTTATGCCCGCACGGGCGACGCACCGCTGGCGCTTCTTCTGGTTCTCACGCTCGCCCTTTTGGCGTTTCGCCGCGGCCAGGCAAGCCGCCCACCCTCCGAATAGCCATTGACCCCGGGGCAGGACCTGCTTAACCAGATACGAATTCCCGTCACAACGGCTTCCTGGCGTGGCGGACAAACAATCAATGGAGCGCTTTTCATGGCCAGGCAGAACTATGTATTTACCTCGGAATCCGTTTCCGAGGGCCACCCCGACAAGGTCTGCGACCGCATTTCCGACGCGATCCTCGATGCCTTCCTGACCGAGGAAAGCGGCGCCCGCGTCGCCTGCGAGACCTTTGCCACCTCGGGAATGGTGGTGATCGGCGGTGAGGTCGGGCTATCCGATCAGGAACGGCTCAAGAACTACATGGGCCGGATCGGTCAGATCGCGCGCGACTGCATCAAGGACATCGGCTACGAGCAGGAGAAGTTCCACTGGAACACCTGCCACGTGCTGAACTTCCTGCACGAACAATCCGCCCATATCAGCCAGGGCGTGGTCGACCGAGACGGCGCCGGCGACCAGGGCATCATGTTCGGTTACGCGGTGGATGAGACCCCCGAACTCATGCCTGCCCCGATCCAGTATTCCCACAAGATCCTGCGCCGCCTCGCCGAGGTCCGCAAATCCGGCGCCGAACCCAGCCTGCGCCCCGATGCCAAGACCCAGCTTTCGCTGCGCTACGAAGACGGCAAACCCGTCGAGGTCACACAGCTCGTGCTCTCGACCCAGCATGAAAGCGAAGACCAGACCTCCGACGACATCCGCGCCATCGTCGAGCCCTATATCCGCGAAGTGCTGCCCGCCGAATGGCTGACCGAGCGCACCGAATGGTGGGTCAACCCGACCGGCACTTTCGTGATCGGCGGCCCCGACGGGGATGCAGGGCTGACCGGGCGCAAGATCATCGTCGACACCTATGGCGGCTCGGCCCCGCATGGCGGCGGCGCGTTCTCCGGCAAGGACCCGACCAAGGTCGACCGCTCGGCCGCCTATGCCGCGCGCTATCTCGCCAAGAACATCGTCGCGGCCGGGCTCGCCTCGCGCTGCACACTGCAACTGAGCTATGCCATCGGCGTGGCCAAGCCGCTGTCGATCTATGTCGACACCCACGGCACCGGCAAGGTCGAGGAAGCCGCGATCGAAAACGCCGTGGCCAAGGCGATGGACCTCACCCCGCGCGGCATCCGCGTCCATCTGGGCCTTGACCGCGCGATTTATGAACGCACCGCCGCCTATGGCCATTTCGGACGCGAACCCGACACCGAGGGCGGCTTTAGCTGGGAAAAGACCGACTTGGCCGAGAAGATCAGCAAGGAAGTCTGACCCCACGTCAAAGCCCGACACGGCCCCGCCCCCACCGGGCGGGGCTTTTCATTGCCCCCGGCCCGGTGCAGTCTCGGTGTGACCGACCCGCGAAAGGCCATGACATGCTGTTCTACGACTGCTCCACCGCCCCCAACCCGCGCCGCGCGCGCATCTTCATCGCCGAAAAAGGGCTCACGGTCGAAACCCGCGAGATCTCGATCGCCAAGGGCGAACAGCTCTCACCCGAATTTCGCGCCATCAACCCGCGCGCCACCGTGCCGGTGCTCGTCACCGACGACGGCACCACGCTGGCCGAGAATATCGCCATCGCCACCTATCTCGAAGCCCGCTTTCCCGAACCGCCCCTGATGGGCACCACGCCCGAGGAAAAGGGCACCGTCGCGATGTGGAACGCCATCGTCGAAGGTCAGGGCGGCATGGCCGTGGCCGAAGCCTTCCGCAATGGCCACCCGGCGATGAAGGGCCGCGCCCTGCCCGGCCCGCTCGACTTGCCGCAGATCCCCGAACTGGCCGAACGCGGGCTGCGCCGCACCCATGCCTATTTCGACCTGCTCGAAACCCGGCTCCAGCAAAGCCCGTGGCTCGCCGGCGACAGCTTCACCCTCGCCGACATCAGCGCCTTCGTGTTCACCGATTTCGCCCGCGTGGTGAAACTGCGCCCGCCGGAAACCAACGCCGCCACGCAGGACTGGCTCACCCGGATGCGCGCCCGCCCCTCGTCCAGCCTCTGACAGAGCCCCTGATACCGGGGCCAGCGTCGCGCCACCCGAGACGTCGCGCAATCGAGTATTTATGACCAAGAAAGAGACAAGGGTTCCGTGCGTTCAAACGCACCCCCTTGCTCTTTCTTGGTCCAAATACTCATCGCCGCCCGAGGGCGGCAATCCGGTTACGCGGCGGCCCCGCTGCGGACCCGGTCGAGCGAGAACGCGCCCGCGCCAAAGCTCACCACCATCAGCATCCCGCCGGCGATGCTCACGTTTTTCCAAAAGCTGATCATCTGCGTCTGCGCTTCCATCCCTTCCATGCCAAGGCCCGGCAGGAAGTGGAACAGCAGGCCCGACAGAAGCGTGAACCCGGCAAGCAAGAAGGCCACGATCCGCGCCTGCCAGCCCAGCAAGAGCGCAAGCCCCCCACCAAGCTCGGTCAGGATGACCAGCGGCAAAAGGCTGCCCGGCACGCCCATCATTTCCATGTAGCCCTGCGTGCCTTCGTAGCCGGTGATTTTCTGCGCGCCCGCGCTGATGAATATGAGAGACAAGAGCGCGCGCCCCAGCGGCGCGGCAAGGGTCTGTGCTGTCGTGAGTGCGTTGGTCATGTCATTTATCCTCTTCCATATGTTCAGGCCCCGGTCATCCGGGGGATGCGCGGGATATGGGGCAAATCGCCGCTCTGCACCATTACCTAATTCTCCCTACTCGATGTGCACAGGCGCACCAAACGCCCGATCAGCGCGCGCCGCGTTAACCGAAATTCCCGCCGTTTTCGCTGCAACGCGGCGGTGTACGCATAACAGCCGGGCCGCAGCCGGAAATCACCCCCCGATTTTTCGCCGAAAATCCCTTGTTAACCCCACCGCGCGCTTGCGCCGCGCCGCGCTCATGGCTACGAGGCAGCGCATGACCACGTCGAACCATCATTCCGGCGCACCATGGCGCAATTTCTATGGCCGGATCAAGGGCAAGGCCCTGCGCCCGTCGCAGCAGGTCTACCTTGATGAAGATCTTGGAAAACTCTCGCCCGGCGCGGTCGGATGGGACCTGAACCCCGACCGTGAACCCCTTGATCTCGATACGCTTTTCGGGGGTCGCGAGGTCTGGCTCGAAATCGGGTTCGGCGGTGGCGAACACATGGTTCACCAAGCCGCGCAGAACCCCGGTGTCGGCTTCATCGGCGCCGAACCCTATATCAACGGCGTCGCCATGCTTCTGGGCAAGATCCGCGACGCGGGCTGCGACAACATCCGCATTCACCCCGGCGACGCGCGCGATCTGTTCGACGTGTTGCCCGCCGGTTCGATCTCCCGCGCCTTCCTGCTCTACCCCGACCCATGGCCCAAGAAAAGGCACCACCGCCGCCGCTTCGTCACCCCGGAACACCTTGAACCACTTGCGAAAATTCTCAAGCCCGGTGCGATCTTCCGGGTCGCGACCGACATCCCCGATTACGTCCGCCAGACCCTCGAAGAGGTGCCGCGCTTTGGCTTCGACTGGCTGGCCGAGCGCCCCGCCGACTGGCGCGACCCATGGGATGACTGGATGTCCACCCGTTACGAGCAAAAGGCCCTGCGCGAGGGCCGCGTGCCGCATTATCTCACCTTCCGCAGGCGCGGCGCGGCGGATTAACCGATCCTTCGCAAATCGGCGCTACACTGGCGATGATCAGATGTTTTCGCCCTGCGGCATGCCAAGCACGTGATACCCGCCATCGACCCGCACGATTTCACCGGTGGTAAAGGCGCCCGCGTCCGAGGCAAGGTAAACCGCCGTGCCGCCCACTGCCTCAAGCGTCGCGTTCGAGCGTAACGGCGCGTTTTCCTCGGTATGGCGAAAGGTCTTGCGCGCGCCGCCAATCGCCGCCCCGGCCAGCGTCTTCATCGGGCCCGGGCTGATCGCGTTGACGCGGATGCCTTGCGGGCCCAGATCATTGGCCAGGTAACGCACGGTCGCCTCCAGCGCCGCCTTGGCCACACCCATCACGTTATAATTCGGCAAAACCCGGTTCGACCCCTGGTAGGTCAGCGTTAGAACCGTGCCGCCATCACGCATCATCGGCTCCGCCCGGCGCGTCACCTCGATCAGCGAATAACATGAAATATCCATTGAATTCAGGAAATTGGCCCGACTTGTATTGAGAAACCGCCCGTTCAACTCGGACTTGTCGGAATAGGCAATCGCATGGACGAGGAAATCCAGCCGGTCCCAGCGTTCGCCAAGCGCCGCAAATGCCGCATCGAGCGAGGCATCGTCGGTCACGTCCACATCGACCATGACATCCGACCCAAGCGACCGGGCCAGCGGCTCCACCCGCTTGCCAAAGGCGTCGCCCTGGTAGGTAAAGGCCAGCTCCGCCCCCGCCTCGGCCATCGCCTTGGCAATGCCCCACGCGATCGAGCGATCATTGGCGACCCCCATGATCAAGCCGCGTTTCCCGTCCATCCGCCCATCCATGCCTGTCATTCCCTGAATTTCGAAAGGATCATCGACCCGTTGGTTCCGCCGAACCCGAAAGAGTTGGTCATCACCGAATCAAGCCCCGCGTTTTCAATGGTTTGCGTGGCGATCTCGCCCGCGTTGATCGCCGGGTCAAGCGTTTCGACATTGATCGAGGGGGCAATGAAATCATGCTCCAGCATCAGCAGGCAGTAAATTGCCTCCTGCGCGCCGGTCGCCCCCTGGCTATGGCCGGTCATCGACTTCGTAGAACTGATCGGCGGCGTTGTCCCTTCGCCAAAGACCCGCCGCACCGCTTCCACCTCACCCACGTCACCCACCGGGGTCGAGGTGCCGTGCGCATTGATATAGCTCACTTTTCTGCCCTCCGGCAGGGTCTCAAGCGCCAATCGCATGGCCCGCTCGCCACCTTCGCCGCTGGGCGCGACCATGTCGTGCCCGTCGCTCGTCGCGGCATAGCCGGTAACCTCGGCATAGATCTTCGCGCCCCGCGCCCGGGCATGTTCCAGATCCTCCAGAACCAGGATGCCGCCGCCGCCGCCGATCACGAACCCGTCGCGTTCGGCGTCAAAGGCCCGGCTCGCCCGTTCGGGGGTGTCGTTGTATTTCGACGACATCGCCCCCATCGCATCAAACAGGCACGACAATGTCCAGTCCAGCTCCTCACCCCCGCCGGCGAACATAACGTCCTGTTTTCCAAGCATGATCTGTTCGGCCGCGTTGCCGATGCAATGCAGCGACGTGGAACAGGCCGAGGTGATCGAATAGTTGGTTCCCTTGATCTGGTAGGCGGTCGAGAGGTTCGCCGAGATCGTGGACGACATGCATTTGGGCACCGCGAAAGGCCCGATCCGCTTGGGGCTGCCCTTTTCGAGCACCGTCTGATGCGCCGCCAGCATGGCGCTGGTCGACGGCCCGCCCGACCCGGCCACAAGCCCGGTGCGCGGGTTGACGATATCGCTTTCCTCAAGCCCCGCATCGGCAATCGCCTGTCCCATCGCGATATGGGCATAGGCCGCCCCCGGCCCCATGAAGCGCAGCGTGCGCTTGTCGACATGGTCGGCCACGTCGAGCTTCACATTCCCCGCGATCTGGCTGCGAAACCCGTGCTCCTTCATCGCTTCGTTGGCGGTGATGCCGGATTTTCCCGATTTCAGGCTGGCCAGAACCTCTTCTGCAGTGTTTCCGATGCTCGAAACCACTCCGAGCCCGGTGACGACAACGCGGCGCATTATGGCACCCTCCTCTGGTTCAGCTCTCCGAAAGAGCGACCTTCATATCCTTGACCTGGTAAATGATGTCGCCATCCGCTTCCACCCAGCCATCCGCCACACCCATGGTCAGGCGGCGAGTCTGCACCGCCTTGGTGAAATCGACGTGATAGGTCAACATCTTGCGGTCCGGCCGTACCATCCCGGTAAGCTTGACCTCGCCCACGCCCAGCGCATAACCCCGCCCCTGCCAGCCGCGCCAGCCAAGGTTGAACCCGGTCAATTGCCAAAGCCCGTCAAGGCCAAGACACCCCGGCATGATCGGGTTGCCCGGGAAATGGCACTCAAAGAACCAAAGGTCGGGCGTGATGTCGAATTCCGCCACCACATGGCCCTTGCCATGCGCGCCCCGGTCCTCGGAAATATCCGTGATCCGGTCCATCATGAGCATCGGCGGCTCGGGCAGTTGCGCGTTCCCGGGCCCGAAAAGCTCGCCTCGGGCGCATTTCAACAGGTCGTCGCGGGAAAAACTGCTTTTGTTTGGGGCCATCCGGGCGGGGTCCTTTTTTCGTGCTTCATGGTGCGCGCACGCACCATGACTGATCCGGATATCCTCTATCACCCGGACCCGCCGTCCCGCAAGGCCGTGCTGGTTTGCGACCCGCCGGAAAAATCAACGCTTTCCGTTTGAAAAAAGTGACATAATACCTTTATACTTGGGGCACCTCGAAAAACGCGACGGTGAGAAAACGGTGAGAAGATGAAACAGATCACGACCCATGCCGAAAAACGCGGCAGCGCATGGCTCGCCGGGGGCGGGGTGCGTCCCACGCGTCAACGGGTTGCCCTCGCCTCGCTGCTGATCGGCGATGGCAAAGATCGGCATGTCACGGCCGAAAGTCTGTTTGACGCGGTGCGCCACTCTGGCGAAAAGGTCTCGCTGGCCACGGTCTATAACACCCTGCGCACCTTCTGCGATGCCGGGCTGATGAGCGAGATCACGGTCGACGGCACCAAGAGCTATTTCGACACCAACACCACGGAACACCCGCATTTCTTCTGGGAGGATACGGGCGAATTGACCGATGCCGCGCGTGAACGGATGCAGATCACCAATCTGCCATCCGCCCCGGAAGGCGCCGAAATCGCCAGCGTCGACGTGGTGATCCGCCTGCGCCGCACCTGAACCGGCTTGCAAATCGGGTGAATTGACGATCTCTTGCCGCGCAACACGGCAAGGAGAAAAGACAAATGCGCGCCATCACCTACACCGCGTTCGGCCCCGCTGACACCGTCCTCGCCCTGTGCGACATACCCACGCCCGATCCCGCTGCGGGCGAAGTCCTGGTGCGGCTCCACCGTTCGGGCGTCAACCCTTCGGATGTGAAGTCGCGCGCAGGCTCCCGGCCCGGTGTCACCAAACCGCCCTTTCCCCTCGTCATCCCCCATTCCGACGGCGCCGGCGTGATCGAAGCCACCGGCCCGGGTGTCGATCCCGCCCGCAAGGGAGAGCGGGTCTGGATCTGGAACGGTCAATGGCAGCGCCCGCATGGCACCGCCGCCACCCACATCGCGATCCCCGCAGCACAGGCCGTGCCCCTGCCCGACGGCATCGGGTTCGACACGGGTGCGACACTGGGCATCCCGGGCCTCACCGCTGCACAGACCGTGCTCGGCGGTGGCGATATCGCGGGGAAAACACTGCTCGTCTCGGGCGGCGCCGGATCGGTGGGCCACCTCGCGATCCAACTGGCCCGCTGGGCCGGGGCGCGGGTCATCGCCACCGCCTCGCCCGGCACCTCGTCCGATCATGCGCAGGAGGCGGGCGCCGATACGGTGCTTGACTATCGCGCACCGGACCTGGGCGAACAGATCCTCGCCGCGAATGACGGCCATCCCGTCGACCGCGCCATCGAATGCGAATTCGGCCCCAATATCGACACGCTGGCACAGGTCATGGCACCGCTCTCGACCATCGCCGCCTATGGCTCTGCGGCCGACATGACCCCGCAACTGCCGTTCGGGCCGCTGCTGTTCAAGGCGATCAAGATCGACATCACCCTCGTCTACATCCTGCCCGACGCCGAGCGTGCCCAACGTATCAAACAACTTCACGACGCATTGACCGGGGGCGCACTCCTCTCGCGCATCCACACCACCTATCCGCTGGATCAGGCCGCATCGGCCCATATCGCTGTCGAACAGGCGGGGCGACACGGCGCGATCCTGCTCGATTGCACCTGACTGCCCTCTTTCTTGGGAAAAATACTCACCGGCCCGCACTCGACATCCGCGCCGCCGTGACCGAAAGGCACCCGCCGTCCAAACGGACCAACCGCCCGGACCTGCCGCAGGCGGGGCCGGGCTTATCCGGCGACGCCGCAGGCGTCACCGTTTCTCATCGCCCTCGTCGACCCCTTGCACCGCCTTGCGGGATCGCGCCAGCCCGGTCTCGAAATTCTCCGCATCGCCGTAATCCAGGAACCCGACATAATGCGGATGCGCCCCGCCAACCCGCGCGGCATGCTTGATCGGGCACCAATAGGCCTCGGTCCGCCCGGCAATCTCGCGCACCCACGCGATCACCCCGTTGCAATAGCCGCAATAGACGCAGTTGAGCTTTTGCAGCCAGTTGAGATAGGCCAGATGGTGCCGGTCGATGCGGATATGGTCGCGCCGTGGCACCTTGGGAATCCCGTAAACCGGGAAACACACCGCCTGGTAGATCGTCACGAACAGATCCAGCAGCACGAAAGGTATGATCAGGGAGTAGATCACCGGCGCGGTGAGCACCACCATCGGCCGGGTGTTGCGCAGAAAGGTCAGCCACCGCACCCGCAGCGCCCGGTGCCGCCGCTTGGCCCCGGCCTCGAATTCGACCCGACCGTTTTCGAGCCGATAGCGGAACGCCTCGCCGCGCCGCGAAATCTCGTCTTCAAGTTCGTCCTGAAGCGCACGGATGCGCTTCAGGATATCTTCCATGGCCGACATCGGGTGCCCCTCTCACGGTTTCACCCGTCAGCCTAGCACAGAGCGCCTTGAACCGGAATCACCCGATCGAGACAAGCTCCACGTCAAAGATCAGGTCCTTGCCCGCCAACGGATGGTTCGCGTCGAGAACCACCTGCTCGTCGGTGATCTCGTGAATGGTCAGGGTCATGACCTGCCCCTCCTGGTTCTGGGCATTGACCTGCGTGCCCACCTCCATCGGGATCTCCTCGGGAATGTCGGCCCGCGGCACCGCCTGCCTGGCTTCCTCCTGGACCGGGCCATAGGCCTGGTCGCTGGGCACTTCGACCCGGCGCGTGTCGCCCACGCTCATGCCTTCCATGGCCGCGTCGAGTCCGGGGATGATCTGGCCCGATCCCACGGTGAATGACAGCGGGTCGCGCCCTTCGCTCGAATCAAAAACGCTGCCATCCTGCAGCGTGCCGGTGTAGTGTATATGGACGGTATCGCCCTTCTTGACCTGGCTCATTTTGGCTCCTTTCCGTCCGTTGCGAACAGTTCTCATAGGTAATGAACCCTCGACCCTAACGGTCGTGCCAAGTGATTGCAAACAGCCCGATGCGCGATATTCCGGTGGTTCGGGGACTGCCTGAACCCGGTCTGCATCGCCAATGTCACGAGCACGCGAAGCGCGGCCATGGCATCGACGATTCACGCATTTGCAGAAACGCTTTCGCGCACGTTTTCGCTTCACCCGCGCGCGCGTCCGTGCCACCTTGGCCGCGCCGGTCGGCGAGGAGGGGACCATGACCATCACCACAGCCGTGTTCGACGCCTATGGCACACTTTTCGACGTCGCCGCCGCCGCGCGCGAAGCCGCGGCCGAACCCGGGCGCGCGGCATTGGCCGACAACTGGCCCGCACTGGCCGCGCATTGGCGCAGCAAGCAGCTTCAGTATACCTGGCTGCGCGCGGTCACCGGCGATCATACCGATTTCTGGACCGTCACCTGCGACGGGCTCGACTGGGCGCTCGAAGCCACCGGGCTGGCCGGTGACGCCGACCTGCGCGACCGCCTGCTCCAGCTTTACCGCGAGTTGACCGCCTATCCCGAAGTGCCCGACATGCTGACGCGGCTCAAAACGATGGGGCTTTCCACCGCGATCCTGTCCAACGGCTCTGCCGACATGCTCGATGCGGCCGTGCGGTCGGCCGGCATCGGCGACCGGCTCGACGATGTGCTTTCGGTCGATTCCGTCGGCATCTTCAAACCCGCCGCCGCGGTTTACGATCTCGTCTGCGCGCGCTTTGGTTGCGACCGGCACGAGGTGCTCTTCGTGTCGTCGAACGGCTGGGATGCCTGCTGCGCCGCCGCCTATGGCTTCACCACCGCATGGGTCAATCGCGCGGGCGACCCGGTGGACCGCCTGCCGGGCCGGCCCATGCACGAACTGCCCGACCTGACCCGCATCCCTCAACTGGCAGAGCCCGAATATGGCAAGTTTCACAACCTCTGACGGCCTCGCGCTGCACTTCACCGACGAAGGCCAGGGCCTGCCCGTCCTCTGCCTCGCCGGGCTCACCCGCGACGGGCGGGATTTCGATTTCGTCGCGCCCCATCTCAGCGATATCCGCCTGATCCGGCTCGACGCGCGCGGGCGCGGACGGTCTGCCCGCGCCGATCCCTCGACCTACACGCCCGCGATCGAGGCGCGCGACGCCCTCGAACTCATCGACCATCTCGGGCTCGATCGCGTGGCACTCCTCGGCACCTCGCGCGGCGGGATCGTTGCCATGGTGCTGGCGGCGACGGCGCATGACCGGCTGCTTGGCGTCGCGCTCAACGATGTCGGCCCCGAGGTCGACCCGCGCGGCCTCGACGCGATCCTCACCTATATCGGCCGCAATCCGGCCCACAAGACCCATAGCGACCTGCTCATGGTCTGGCCCGACATCATCCGCGGCTTTGCCAATGTGCCCGAATCGCGCTTCCGCGCCGAGATCGCCCGGCTTTTCGACGAGGCTCCCGAGGGTCTGCGCATCACCTATGATCCAAGGCTGCGCGACGCCGTTCTCTCTGCCGCCGCGCAGCCCTCCCCCGACCTCTGGCCGCTCTTTGATGCGCTGGCCGGACTGCCGCTCGCGGTGATCCGCGGGGCCAATTCCGACATCCTCGCCCCGCAAACGCTTGCCGAAATGCGCCGCCGCCGCCCGGACATGATCGTCGCCGAAGTGCCCGATCGCGGGCATATCCCCTATCTTGACGAGGCCGAAAGCCTCGCCGCCCTTCGCCAATGGATGAAACGCCTGTGAATATCGAAATGATCCGCGCCGCTGCCACCCGGCTTTCCGGCCATGCGCGCCGCACACCCCTGCTCTCCTCGCCCTTTCTCGATCAAATCGCGGGGCGTCGGCTGTTCATCAAACCCGAATGCCTCCAACATACCGGCAGTTTCAAGTTTCGCGGCGGCTGGTCGGCGGTGTCCGCGCTCGACCCCGAGATCCGGGCGCGCGGCGTGATCGCCTTTTCCAGCGGAAATCATGCACAGGGCGTGGCCCATGCCGCCACCCTCCATGGCGTGCCCTCGGTCATCATCATGCCCGCCGACGCGCCACGGCTCAAGATCGACAACACCCGCGCACTCGGTGCCGAGGTGGTGCTTTATGACCGCGCAGGCGAGGATCGCGACGCACTCGGCGCGCGGCTTGCGCAAGAACGCGGGCTGACCCTGATCAAACCCTTCGACGAACCTCAGGTGATCGCCGGTCAGGGCACATGCGGGCTCGAGATCGCCGCACAGGCCGCCGAGGCGGACGTCGAGCGCGCCGATGTGCTGGTCTGTTGCGGTGGCGGCGGGCTCACCTCCGGCATCGCCCTCGCCCTTGAGGCCGAGGCACCGGGCCTGCGCGCCCGCCCCTGCGAGCCACAGGGCTTCGACGACGCCGCCCGCTCGCTCGTCAGCGGCCAACGCGAAACCAACGCCACCATGGCCGGCTCGATCTGCGACGCCATTCTCACCCCCAGCCCGGGCGAGTTGACCTTCCCGATCATGCATCGCCTCTGTGGCCCCGGCCTCGCGGTCAGCGAAGACGAGGTTCTGCACGCCATGGCGCTGGCCTTTCTGCGGCTCAAGATCGTGGTCGAACCCGGCGGCGCGGTAGCGCTGGCCGCCGCGCTGTTTCACCCCGACGAGATCGAAGGCGACGACGTCATCGCCGTGGCCACCGGCGGCAACGTCGATCCCGAGGTCTTCGCCCGCGCGCTGGCACAGTTCGACGCCTGAAGGCTCCGGGGGAGGCTCAGCTTTCCACCCCCTTGCCACCCCCGGCCCAGTTGGCGGCCCGCGTGCCCAGCTCCTTGAACTTGTTCGAGGCCCCCTCCAACCGCGCGGTCCATTCGGGATCGGGGGTCTGCCCGTCCGTCACCTTGAAGAACGCCTGCAACAGGCAGGCCAGCGCAAAGGGCTCGATCAACGCCGCCTTGACCGCCCAGGCGAACAGGATGGCAAAGACGAACCCGCCCGCCGACCATCCGCCGGGGATGAGATAGACAACGGCCGCCGCCGGGGCCAGCATGACGAGGAACACCACGAAAGCCAGCGCATAGCTCACCAGCGTGATCCACGCCGCATTGGCCAGCATCGGGCGCGCATTCTGCCCGTAAAGTACCAGCGCATCGCGCGCGCCTGACCACGGGTTATCCGGGTTCTGGCGGATGAGATGGGCCAGGATCACCTCGTCGATCAACCCCACGGCCACCCGCAGGAAGGCCCGCACCACCCTCATCAACCCGTCAACGCCCGGGATCGGCAGGATCGAGGCCAGCCCCCGCACAAGTCCGGTAATCGCGCCGATCACACCCTTGATGATCTGATCGAGCGCGAACAAGATGTTGGCCTGCGCAAAGCGGTCCTTCACGATGTCCTGCGCATGGGCGATCTGGCCCTTGCCCTCGGGCAGGGGGCGCCCGTCGATCATCTCGACCATCACCGCGATATGCCCGGCCTTGACCATGTAAAGAATGTATTCGCGCAGGAAATACAGCACCGCCGCCGTCGCGCCGAACCCGATGGCCCCACCCCAGAAGGTGCTCGTGGCGCGAAAATCCACGTCGCCAAAGGCCCCCACGCCCCAGCCGATCCCGGCCCCGGTGCCGGTGGCCAGAACATAGGCCACCGCGATCCCGAAATAGACCAGGATGCGCAAGATGATGAAAGGGGCTGTCCGCCGCATGATCTCGAACGATCTGGCAAAGGAAAATTCCATTTCGGGTCTCCAAATAAATTACAATTCCAACAGGCCGGAACCTGACCGCTCGAAAGCCCGAGTTCAAGCCCGAAGGCCCCGCGCACCAGATCGGGCACGCACGCAATTTGACAAACCGCACCGCAAACGCCATTCCTCGCCCGAAACAGCCCGAGGGACGGCACCCCATGCAGATGGTCGAATTCGAAGACGTCGCGCTCCACTACCGCATTGACGGCGACCCCGACGGCGCGCCGGTGGTCTTTGCCAATTCGCTGGGTACCGATCTGCGGCTCTGGGACAAGGTCGTGCCGCTCCTGCCCGCCGGGCTGAAACTCATTCGCTATGACAAGCGCGGCCATGGGCTGTCCTCTGCCCCGCCCGCACCCTATGCGATGGGGGCGCTGGTGCGCGACGCCGAACGGCTGCTCGACCATCTCGACATCCGCGATTGCGTCTTTGTCGGGCTTTCGATCGGCGGCATGATCGCGCAAGGACTTGCCGTCAAGCGGCTCGATCTCGTCCGCGCCGTGGTGTTGTCGAACACCGCCGCGAAAATCGGCCAGCCCGCAATGTGGGAGGACCGCATCGCCGCCGTGCGCGCGGGCGGCATCGAAGCCCTCGCCGATGGCATTCTCGAACGCTGGTTCTCGCGCCCGTTCCGCGATACGCCCGAATTCACGGGCTGGCGCCACATGCTCACCCGCCAGCCGCTCGAGGGGTATACCGGCTGCTGCGCCGCCATCGCGGGCACCGATTTCTACACCCCCACCTCCGGGCTGCGCCTGCCCTGCCTCGGCATCGCCGGGAGCGAAGATGGCTCCACGCCGCCCGACCTGGTCCGCGAGACCGTGAACCTTATCCCCGGATCGCGCTTCGAGTTGATCCGCCGCGCAGGTCACTTGCCCTGTGTCGAGCAGCCCGCAGACTATGCCCGCATCCTCTCGGATTTCCTGCACGAGATCGGCCATCCAGCGCGCTGAGATTCGCACCCCCGGCATTGCGTTTTGCATGACCCCACGTCATATATCGCCGCGACGCGCGCATTCCGAACCGGACCAAGACAGCGGAGACCAGACATGGCCAATTTCCTGCTCATTCACGGGTCTTGCCACGGGGCGTGGTGCTGGCGCGACCTGATCCCGGAACTGACCGCGCTTGGCCACCGCGCACGGGCCATCGACCTGCCGGGCCATGGCAGCGATCTCACATCCATTGCCGACATCACCCTGCAATCCTATGCCGACGCGATCCTGTCGGCCATCGACACCCCGGTCACCCTTGTCGGGCATTCGATGGGCGGCTACCCGGTCTCGCGCGCCGCCGAGCAGGCCCCCGAGAAGATCGACCGCCTGATCTATCTCTGCGCCTATGTGCCGAAGGGCGACATGACACTGGCCGAGATGCGCCGCGAAGCCCCCTACCAGCCGCTCATGCCCGCCGTGATCCGTGCCGAGGATGGCAAGAGCTTCCGCATCGACCCGTCCATGACCCGCGACGTGTTCTATCACGACTGCCCCGAAGGCACCGAATGCTATGCCAATACCCGCCTCTGCGCCCAGGCCGTCGCGCCACAGGAAACCCCCTGCCCCTTGGGCGCGAATTACGCCTCGGTGCCGCGCAGCTATATCCGTTGCATGGATGACCGCACCATCCCGCCCGAATACCAGGTCACAATGACCGAGGACTGGCCCGCTGCGGATGTCCACGAGATGCCCACCGGTCATTCCCCCTTCTTCGCCGATCCGGGCGGCCTTGCCACCCTTCTGTCGCAGATCGCGCGCTGATGGCCGGTTCCGTTTTCGACAGCCCGCTCTACGCGCGCCTCTTTCCCACCGGCGAGGTCGGCCGCCTCTTCACCGACAGCGCCGACATACGCGCCATGCTGATTGTCGAGGGTACATTGGCCAAGGTGCAGGGCGCGCTGGGCGTGATCCCCGAGACCTCGGGGGCCTTTCTCCACCGCGCCGCGATGGAGGTGCAGGTCGATCCGGCCGGGCTGGCCGATGCCACCGGGCAGAACGGGGTCAGCGTGCCGGGCCTCGTCGCCGCCTTTCGCAAGGCGCTCGAGGCGCCGGAGCATGCCCAGTTCGTCCATTGGGGCGCCACCAGCCAGGACGTCATCGACACCGCGCTGATGCTGCGCCTGAAACAGGTGCTGTCGCATTACGAAACCGCCCTGCGCCGGGTGCTCCTTGCGCTGGCCACGCTGGCCGAGGCGCATGCCGAGTTCCCGATGCCCGCCCGCACATGGGGCCAGCACGCCACCCCGACAAGCTTTGGCGCAGTCGCCGCCGCGTGGGGCACGCCGCTCCTGGGGCTGCTGCATGAACTCGAAACCCTGCGCGCCCATCTCTGGGTCTCGCTCTCGGGGGCGGCTGGCACCGGCGCGGCGCTGGGCGACACGGCGGGCGAAACCCGCGCCGCACTGGCCCGGGCGCTGGGCCTCACCGATCCGGGCCGCTCGTGGCACAGCGACCGCACGCCGATCACGCTGATCGCAGGCTGGATCACGCGGCTCAACGCGGCGCTGGGCAAGATGGGCGAAGACCTCGGCACGCTTTCCATGACAGGCATCGGCGAGGTTCGCCTCGGCACCTCGGGTGGTTCCTCCACGATGCCGCAGAAACAGAACCCGGTCGGCCCCGGCGCGCTCTCGGCGCTGGCCATCCAGGCTACCGCCCTCAACGCCACGCTTCAGGGGGCGGGCCTGCACCGGCTCGACCGCGACGGCCCGGCATGGTTCGCCGAATGGCTGGCCCTGCCCCAGCTTTGTCTCGGCGCGGCGGCGGCCCTCGAACAGGCGGGAACGCTGGCCGAAACCCTCGCCCCGAACCCCGGCGCCATGACGGCAAACCTCGCCGCCGATCAGGGCCTCATCCATGCCGAAGCGCTTAGTTTCGCACTCACCGCGAAACTGCCCCGACCCGAGGCCCAGGCCGAGGTCAAGGCGCTCTGCCGCAAGGTCGCCGAAACCGGCCAGCCCCTGCCCGCTCTCGCGGCCCTTGCACATCCCGACCTCGACCTGTCGGCCGTCTTCGATCCGGCACGCCAACTGGGCGACGCCCCCGCCACGGCGCGTCGCTTTGCCGAAACGGTCCGCGCCCTGCCCGCGCCGCAAGGGTAGGGAAAACCCGACCTGCCCTTGGGTCACCCGCTCCACCCGCTTCCCCCGCCACGACAAAGCGCCTAGTCTGCGCCGGTTTCTCCAACCGTAACAGCCGCCCATGCCCCCCGCCCGCCTGCCCGTTCTCTTCATCGTCCTGACCGTGGTGATCGACGCCATGGGGATCGGCCTCATCATGCCGGTCATGCCCGCGCTCATAGCCGAGGTCGATGGCGCCACGATCGCGCAGGCCGCCGTTTGGGGTGGCGTGCTCTCGACCGCCTTCGCGGTGATGCAATTCCTCTTCGCCCCGCTGGTCGGCGCGTTGTCGGACCGGTTCGGGCGACGGCCGGTGCTGCTCACCTCGCTTTTGGTGATGGCCGCCGATTACGTGGTCATGGCGCTGGCGGGCTCGATCTGGCTCCTGCTTGCAGGCCGGCTGATCGGCGGGATCACGGCAGCGACCCATTCCACCGCCAACGCCTACATGGCCGACATCTCCGAGCCGCATGAGAAAGCCGCCCGTTTCGGCCTTGTCGGCGCGGGCTTCGGGATCGGTTTCGTGCTTGGGCCGGTGCTGGGCGGTCTGCTGGCCGAATACGGCACCCGCGCCCCGTTCTGGGCAGCGGGCGCGCTGGCACTGGCCAATGCCGGGCTGGGCGCGCTGGTGTTGCGCGAAACCGTCACCGACGCGATCCGCCGCCCGTTCCGCTGGTCACGCGCCAACCCGTTCGGCGCTTTCCGTTCGATCACCGCCTTTCCCGGCCTCCGGCCGATCCTCGCGGTCTATTTCCTCTACCAGGTGGCGAGCATGGTCTATCCCGCGATCTGGGCCTATTTCACCACCCTGCGCTTTGGCTGGACCGAGGCCACGATCGGCCTGTCGCTTGGCATCTACGGGTTGTTCTTCGGGCTGGTGCAGGGCTTTGGCGTGCGCCCCGCCATGGCGCGGCTGGGCTATCGCGGCACGGTGATCTTCGCGCTCTGGGTCGAGCTCTGCGCGCTGATCGTCACCGCCTTCGTCCCGTCCGGAACCCTGCTTCTGTTCCTGATTCCCATCGTCGCCCTGGGCGCCGTGGGCCTGCCCGCGCTGCAGGGCGCGATGTCACAGGCGGTGGCCGACGATGCGCAGGGCGAATTGCAGGGCGTGCTGACCTCGGCCAATTCCGTGGCGATGATCATCGCCCCGCTCGCCATGACCCAGAGTTTCGCCGCCTTCACCCGCGAGGGTGCCGCGCTCTACCTGCCCGGCGCGCCATTCCTTCTCGCCGCCATGCTGATGGCGCTTTGCCTCGTGCTCTTTTTGCGCAGTTCCGTTTCGTCAGAACGTTGAAGCCGCTCCGATTGGCACTTGCCGCGCGCTCTTCGCGGGGCCACTCTCGCCCAAAGACCAACAGGGAGGCCCAGGAACCAATGACCGCCATCAAAGCCGCCGTATGCCACGAATTCGGCCAACCCCTCACCATCGAAACGGTCGAGCTTCGCGCCCCCGAAATGGGCGAAGTCGAGGTCGCGCTCGAGGCCGTGGCGATCTGCCATTCCGACATTTCCTTTGCCGAAGGCGCATGGGGCGGCACGCTTCCAGCCGTTTATGGCCACGAAGCCGCGGGCAAGGTTTCGACCGTGGGCGCGGGTGTGCGCGATGTCAACGTGGGCGACGATGTTCTCGTGACGCTGATCCGCGCCTGCGGCACCTGCCCGTCCTGCGCGGGCGGCAAACCGACGATCTGCGAAACCCCCTATAACGGCGATCGCGGGCCGCTCGCCATGCCCGACGGCTCGACCCTGCACCAGGCCATGGCCTGCGGTGCCTTTGCCGAAAAGGTCGTCGTCGATCAAAGCCAGATCGCGAAACTGCCCGCCGACATGAAAAAGGACGTGGCCTGCCTGCTGTCCTGCGGGGTCATCACCGGCGTCGGCGCGGTGGTGAACGCCGCCGGGTTCAAGGCCGGGCAGGACGCGGTGGTGATCGGCGCTGGCGGCGTCGGGCTCAACGCCATCCAGGGCGCGCGCATCGCCGGGGCAAGGCGCATCGTCGCCGTCGACATGAGCGAGGAAAAACTCGCCGACGCGATGGAATTCGGTGCCACCGACGGGGTGCTGGCCACCGATCCCAAACCCTGGCGCGCGGCGATGAAGGCGATGGGGCGCGGCGCGGATGCGGTATTCGTCACCGTCGGTGCGATCCCCGCCTATGACGTGGCGCCGCGCTATCTCGCCCGGGGCGGCAAGGTGGTGATGATCGGCATGCCCCACTCCTCCGAGGTATCGACCTATTCACCGGTGGTCATGGCCGCCGTGGGCCAGGGCATGGTCGGCTCGAAAATGGGCGACGTGGTGATCCGCCGCGACATCCCGTGGATGATCGACCTCTACCAGCAGGGGCGGCTGAAACTCGACGAATTGATCTCGAACCGCTGGCAACTCAACCAGATCAACGAGGCGATCGCCGACACCAAATCCGGCAGCGCCCGGCGCAACGTGATCCTGTTCTGACGCGGACGGGGTTGTTTTCCCCGACCCGCCCGGGCGAAGTTGCGGCAAATCTCGCACCTGACGGAGCCACGCCCATGAAACTTGCCGATCTCGACATCATCGTCACCGCCCCGCCCGCGCCGGGCTGGGGCGGGCGCTACTGGATTCTCGTCAAGCTGACCACCGACACGGGCATCACCGGCTGGGGCGAATGCTATGCCGCCTCGGTCGGCCCCGAGGTGATGCGCGCCGTCATTTCGGACGTCTTCACCCGCCACATGGCAGGCGAAAACCCCGAAAACATCGAGCTGATGTTCCGCCGCGCCTATTCCTCGGGTTTCACCCAACGCCCCGATCTCACCGTGATGGGCGCCTTTTCCGGGCTCGAAATCGCCTGTTGGGATATCCTCGGCAAACACCGCGACCGCCCGGTTCACGCCCTGATCGGCGGGCGCATGAACGACCGCATCCGCGCCTATACCTATCTCTACCCGCTGCCCGATCAGGATCTTGAAACCTTCTGGACCGATCCCGACGCCGCCGCGATCAGCGCCGCGGACGCTGTCGCGCGCGGCTATACGGCGGTGAAATTCGACCCCGCAGGGCCCTACACGATGCGCGGCGGCCACATGCCCGCGATGTCCGACATCTCGACCTCTGTGGCCTTCTGCAAGGCCATTCGCGAGGCGGTGGGCGATCGCGCCGACCTCTTGTTCGGCACGCATGGGCAATTCACCACCGCGGGCGCGATCCGGCTGGGCCAGGCAATCGAACCCTATTCCCCGCTCTGGTTCGAGGAACCCACACCCCCCGATCATATCGAGGATATGGCCCGCGTCGCGCGCCAGGTCCGCATCCCCGTCGCCACCGGTGAGCGGATGACGACAAAGTCCGAATTCGCCGCCGTGCTGCGCGCCGGGGCGGCCGAGATCCTGCAACCGGCGCTGGGCCGCGCGGGCGGCATCTGGGAAATGAAGAAAACCGCCGCCATCGCCGAGGTGTTCAACGCCCAGATCGCCCCGCATCTCTATGCCGGCCCCGTCGAATGGGCCGCCAATATCCACCTCGCCGCGTCGATCCCCAACATCCTCTTGCTGGAAACCATCGAAACCGATTTCCACCGCGACCTGATCGGCGGCACGATTTCGGTCGAGAACGGCTTCGTCACGCCCCCTTCCGCCCCCGGTCTCGGGATCGAGGTGAACGAAGACCTGGCCCGCGCCCATCCCTATACCGGTGACGGTTTGCATCTCCAGATGCAGGATGCGCCTTGCGATTATGCAAATGGCAACAATTTCCAGGGCGGGGCGCCGGTCAAGGGCCTGTAAATCTCGCCTTTGCCACCTACATATGCTAAACACCGCATGAATGAACAGTGAGGAGCATCAGCTTGGACGCCAAGCCCCCCCCGGCACCGCCCAGCGAAATGGCCCGCAGCGCGGCAAGCGCCGCCGCCTATCTCAAGACGCTCGCCCACGAGGGTCGGCTCATGATCCTGTGCCATCTCGGCTCGGGCGAGAAATCGGTGGGCGAGCTGGAAGAGCTGCTCGATATCCGTCAGGCCGCGGTGAGCCAGATGCTCGCCCGCCTGCGCGAGGAACAACTCGTCAAGACCCGGCGCGACGGCAAGACCGTCTATTACAGCCTCGCCGATGAAAGCACCTACGAGGTGATTTCCCTGCTCTACCGCCTGTTCTGCGCCCCCGGCGACACCCGGCCCGGCGATCCGGTTCCCTGCGGCTGAGATACGCCACCCGGCATCGCAGCGACCTGACCCTACGTCACCCTCCAACCCCCGCGAGCCGGGCAAGAGAAACATCTTGGCCTGCACCGTGGCCCGTGTAATCTCGCCGAAAAATACGGGAGGAGATTACAATGACCATCTACAAAAGCCGGTTCCCCGATGTGGCGCTGAGCGACAAGACCATCACCCAGCGCGTGTTCGAGGGCATCGACCCCGAGGCGACCATCCTGATCGACGGCCCCACGGGGCGCGCGATGACCGGGGCGCAGTTCGTCGGCGGGGTGAAATCGCTGGCCGGCGGGCTCACGGCGCGCGGGTATGGCGCGGGCAAGGTGGTGGCGCTGATGGCGCCCAACATTCCCGAATATTGCGTGGTCTTTCACGCCAGCGCATGGGCCGGCGGCACCGTGACCACGATCAACCCCACCTATACCGCGCATGAGGTCAACCATCAGCTCACCGATGCCGCCGCCGATGTGCTTGTCACCATCGCCATGTTCGCCGACACCGCCCGCGCGGCGATCAAGGGCACCGGAATCAAGGAAATCGTCATCATCGGCGACGCCCCCGAGGGCATGGTCCCGCTCGCCGAGTTGATGGGCGCCCCGATGGCCGAACAGGCCCCGGTCGACGTCGCCGAGCATGTTGTCGCCCTGCCCTATTCCAGCGGCACGACCGGCCTGCCCAAGGGGGTGATGCTCACCCATCAGAACCTTGTCGTGAACATCGACCAATCGCTGGCCCCCGCCGACGTGCAACCGGGCGAGTTGACCGTCGCCTTCCTGCCGTTCTTTCACATCTACGGGCTCGAAGTGCTGATGAACATCTATCTCGCCGCCGGTGGCGGGCTCGTCACCATGCCGCGCTTCGATCTCGAAATGTATCTCAAGCTGGTCGAACAATACAAAACCCCGCGCCTCTGGATCGTGCCCCCGGTTGCGCTGGCGCTGGCCAAACATCCGCTGGTCGATCAATTCGATCTCGGTCATGTCGAGCAGGTCAATTCCGCCGCTGCCCCCCTCGGCGCCGATGTCGCCCAGGCGATGGGCGACCGGCTCGGCACCAACGCAACGCAAGGCTACGGCATGACCGAGCTTTCGCCGGTCAGCCACATCTCACCCCAGGGCCAGTGCAAACCCGGTGCCTCGGGCGTGTCGATCTCCAACACCGAATGCCGCATCGTGAACCCCGAAACGCTCGAAGATGTGAAACCGGGCGAGGACGGAGAGCTTTGGGTGCGCGGCCCGCAGGTGATGAAGGGCTATCTCAACAACGACAAGGCCACGTCTGAGACCATCGTCGAGGGCGGCTGGCTCAGGACCGGCGACATCGCTCATTTCGACGCGGACGGATACCTCTTCATCACCGACCGCTTGAAGGAACTCATCAAATACAAGGGTTTCCAAGTCGCCCCGGCCGAGCTTGAGGCCGAGCTTGTCACCCATCCCGCGATTGCCGACGCCGCCGTGATCGGCGTGCCCGACGATGACGCGGGCGAATTGCCCATGGCCTTCGTCGTCGCCGCACCGGGGGCCGAGCCGCCCACGCTCGACGTCGTGAAGGACTATCTCGAAACCCGGCTCGCGCATTACAAACAGGTGCGCCTCATGGAAGTGGTCGACGAGGTTCCCAAATCCGCCAGCGGCAAGATCCTGCGCCGTCTCCTGCGCGACCGCGTCGCTGCGGGCTGACCGCCCCACCACGGCTTGCGGGTTGACACCACGGGCAGGAACGCCATTCTGCGTCCAATCGCCGCGCGGTGGAGCGCGGCGAAAAGATCAAGAACAGAACCACCGGAGGAGGAAATCCATGAGACATCTGCTGGGCGGTCTTGCCGCCGCTGCCATGCTGGCCGTCACGCCGGTCATGGCCGACACCACGCTGCGCATCACGCTGCAACTGCCACTCAAAAGCCATCTCGGCCAGAATCTCCTGATGTTCAAGGAAGAGGTCGAAGCCAAATCCGACATGAAGATCGAGATCTATGACAGCGCCCAGCTCTACCGCGACAACGAAGTGCCCCAGGCCGTGGGCGCGGGCGAGATCGAGATGGGCGTCGCCTCGCTCACCCGCTATGTCGGCGAAATCCCGGCGGTCGATATCTTCTACATGCCCTTCGTGCTCAACACCGAGGAAAAGGTGCGCGCCGCCGTCGCCCCCGACTCGCCCGTACGCGGGCCGATCGACGACGCGATCCGCGACACCGGCTCGCATGTGCTCTGGTGGCAGGCCTATGGCGGCTCGGTCCTTCTGAGCAAGGGCGAACCGCTGCGCGGCCCCGAGGACATGGCGGGCAAGAAGGCCCGCGTCTTCGGCAAATGGCTGGGTGAATGGGTCAACGTCCTGGGCGGCGCCCCGACGCTGATCTCCGGCTCCGAACAGTTCCTCGCCTACCAGCGCGGCACCGTCGATATCGGCATGACCGGCGTCTCGGGCGTCGTCTCGCGCAAGCTGTGGGAGGTGATGGACACGATCACCGCCGTCAACAACGCCGATATCGAGTTCATCGTCGTGATCAACGAAGACGTGTGGGAAGGCTTGAGCGACGAACAGCGCAACATCCTGACCACCGCGGCCCGCAACGCCGAAACGTCGGTGCGCGACTACATGTCGGAATTCGAAGCCAATGCCTTCAAGGAGGCCGAGGCCAACGGCATGACCGTTCACTTCCCCACGGACGAGGAAATTGCCGCATGGCGCGAGGCCTCTGCCCCGGTGATCGAGGCATGGCTCGCCGAATCCGGCGAACTGGGCCAACAGCTTCTCGATGCGGCCGAAAGCTTCTGATCGTCCATGCAGGCGTTTGCATCCCTGATTGATCGCATCGCCGATCATCTGGCCCAGCTTTGCGGCTGGGCCTATTTCACCATCGGGCTGATGCTGGGCTTCGAGGTGATCGCGCGCTATTTCTTCAACGCGCCCACGATCTGGGCCGAGGAACTGTCGCGGCTGCTGTTCATCTTCGCGACCCTGCTCGCCGCCCCCGCGCTCCTGCGCCATAACGGGCATATCCGCGTCACCGCGCTCACCGTCCTGATGGGCCCCGGTGCACAACGGCTGATGCGGCTCCTGGCGCTTGGCTTCGTGGTCGCGTTCTGCTGCGTGATGGTGTGGTATGGCAAGGACGCGCCGCTCAATTCCTTCCTGCGCGGGCGCTCGTCGGGGTCGATGCTCGACATTCCCGCATGGTGGTCGCAATCCGCCGTGCCGCTGGCCTTTGCCCTGCTGGGGCTACAGGCCGTGATCGAATTCATCCGCTGCGCGCTCGGCGCGCCGCTACCCCCTGACGCACATGCACCGGAATAGGCCCTCGTGACCGTTCTCCTGATCCTGATCGCACTTTTCGTGCTTCTGCTCGTCGGCGTGCCGGTGGCCTTTGCCCTTGGCGGCCTCGGCATCGGCCTGCTGATCATCGGCGATTTCGCCCCGCGCATCGCCTCGACCGCGCTCCTGTCCTCGCTCGACAGTTTCATCCTGATCGCGGTGCCGCTGTTCCTCTTGATGTCCAACATCCTGTTGCGCGGCGGCGTCGGGCGCGATCTCTTCGCGGCGGTGCAGGCTTGGGTCGGCCACTGGCCCGGCGGGCTGGCCGTGGCGACGGTGATCTCCTGCGGGCTGTTTTCGGCCATTTCCGGCTCGTCCGTGGCCACCGCCGGCACCATCGGCGCGGTCGCCATCCCCGAGATGACCAAGCGCGGCTATCCGCGCCCCTTCGTCTTCGGGCTGCTGGCGGCGGGCGGCACGCTCGGTATCCTCATTCCCCCCTCGATCATCCTCATCGTCTATGGCGTGATCACCGAATCCTCGATCCTCGGCCTCTTCATGGCCGGGATCGGGCCGGGGCTTCTGCTGATGACTCTCTTCATCGGCTATTCGATGCTCTACGCGCGCTTTTCCTCGCAATATCGCCCCATGCCAAAGGCAAGCTGGGGCGAACGCCGCTCCACCGCGCTCCGGGCGCTGCCCACCATGGCGCTGGCCGCCTTGGTCATCACGGGCATCTATGCCGGCTGGTTCACCCCGACCGAAGCCTCCGCCATCGGCTTTCTCGGCGCACTCTTCCTCACCTTCGTGCTGCTGCGCAGCCTCGATCTCGCCGGGCTGCGACAGGCGGTGATGGACGGGCTGCGGGCCTCGGCGGCAATCCTGCTGATCGTGGCGGGCGCCAAGATCTTCGGCAAGGCGATCGCGCTCTGGCGCATTCCCCAGGATGTCTCGACCTTCATCAGCTCCAACATCGACACGATCGGGCTGTTCATCGTCGCCGTGGGCATCGCGCTCCTGGTCATGGGCCTCTTCATGGAGGCGCTTTCGATGATGCTGATCATGATGCCGGTGCTGGCCGGGGCCGTCACGGCGCTTGGGATCGACCCGATCTGGTTCGGCATCTTCTTCGTGCTGATGGTCGAATGCGCGCTGATCACCCCGCCGGTGGGGCTCAATCTCTACGTGATCCAGGCCATCGGCCGCGCCAGCCTCGGCGAAGTCGCACGCGGCGCCGCACCCTTTGTCGCGCTGATGCTCGCCACCGTTTTCATCATCTACTGGGTCGAGGATATCGTTCTATGGCTGCCACGGG
This sequence comes from Aquicoccus porphyridii, assembly GCF_008369105.1. GTDB lineage: Bacteria > Pseudomonadota > Alphaproteobacteria > Rhodobacterales > Rhodobacteraceae > Aquicoccus > Aquicoccus porphyridii. The sequence continues at coordinate 370,323 of NZ_VINQ01000002.1, forward strand.
TTCTGTAACCCCCGACACCGCCGCCGCCCGCCTTCGGGCCCGGCTTGAAACCGGCCGCCTGCTGGTCACGCCCTCCTGTGGCGACGCGCTCTCGGCGCGACTGATCGAAGAGGCCGGGTTCGACGCGATGTTCATGTCCGGTTTCGCGGTCTCGGCACACCGGATCGGCGCGCCCGATACCGGCCTCATCTCCTATGGCGAGATGCGCGACACGGTGCGCGACATCTGCGCCGCCACCCGCCTGCCGGTGCTGGCCGATGGCGATACCGGCTATGGCAACGCGATGAACGTGCGCCGCACCGTGGCGGGCTATGCCCGCGCGGGCGCCGCCGCTGTGATGATCGAGGATCAGCTTGCCCCCAAACGCTGTGGCCACACCAAGGGCAAGCTGGTGGTCGACCGCGCCGAAGCGGTGGACCGCATCCGCGCCGCCGACGACGCCCGCCGCGACGGCGGCCACGACATCCTGATCATCGCCCGCACCGACGCACGCCACGGCCACGGGCTCGACGAGGCGCTGACCAGGGCGGCGGCGTTCCACGACGCGGGCGCCGACATCCTTTTCGTCGAGGCCCCGCATGACGAGGCCGAGATGCGCCGCATCTGCACCGAGCTTCCGGGCTGGAAAATGGCCAACATGGTCGAGGGCGGCGCCACCCCGATCCTGCCGCCCGACGCACTCACCGAGATCGGCTATCACCACGCCGCCTATCCGCTCACCCTGATGTCGGCGGCGATGCGTGCCATGCAGGACGCGCTCAAGGCCCTGCGCGACGGTCGCCCGCCCGAGGGCCTCATGTCGTTTGCGGACCTGCGCCGGCTGGTCGGCTTCGACGCCTATTACGAGACCGAATCGCGCTACGCCGACCGCCGCCCCGATTAGCGTGCGTTGCATCACCAGAGGGCAGCGCCCGCCCATGGGGCGGGGCGGGCGCTGCCCGGGCCGCCAAGCGCCCCGGGCGGCGTGAATTCGATCGAGGGCAACATGCTAGCGTTTCGCGCCTGATCACCTGTCACCAACCGGACCAGCGCCGCCGCCACCCGAGAGTGTCCCGATCCCCAACCGGGTCAAAAAACATGCAGATCGGCACTTTTCATTCGCGATTCATCCCGTATAGTCCGACATCATGATGACTCGGGGCCATATCACCGCTGCCGCACGCGATCCGCGTGCCGCTTCGCTTGCCCTGATCCTTCTCCTTAGCCGCCTCTGAGCGTGCCTTCCGGCGCGACCGCTCAGAGGATGGTTTTCGCGCCCGAACGCTAAGGAAAAACGAAAGAGACCCATAAAATGACCGATATGATCCCTCAAGACCGCGTCTTGATCTTCGACACGACTCTGCGCGACGGCGAACAAAGCCCCGGCGCCACCATGACCCATGACGAGAAGCTCGAAATCGCCGAGATGCTCGACGACATGGGCGTCGATATCATCGAGGCCGGTTTCCCCATTGCCTCCGAAGGCGATTTCCGCGCCGTGAGCGAGATCGCCAAACGCTCGAAGAACGCCGTGATCTGCGGCCTCGCCCGCGCCAATCTCAAGGATATCGACCGTAGCTGGGAGGCCGTGAAACACAGCAAGCGCCCGCGGATTCATACCTTCATCGGCACCTCACCCCTGCATCGCCAGATCCCCAACCTCACCATGGACGAAATGGCCGAGCGCATCCATGACACCGTGACCCATGCGCGCAATCTCTGCGACAACGTGCAATGGTCGCCGATGGATGCCACCCGCACCGAATGGGATTACCTCAAGCGTGTTGTCGAAATCGCGATCAAGGCGGGCGCCAGCACGATCAACATCCCCGACACCGTCGGCTATACCGCCCCCGAGGAAAGCGCCGATCTGATCCGCCGCCTGATCGCCGAGGTGCCCGGCGCCGACGCGATCATCTTTGCCACCCATTGCCACAACGATCTGGGGCTGGCCACGGCCAACAGCCTCGCCGCCGTCGCGGGCGGCGCCCGCCAGATCGAATGCACGATCAACGGGTTGGGCGAACGCGCCGGCAACACCGCCCTCGAAGAGGTGGTGATGGCGCTCAGAACCCGCCACGACATCATGCCTTGGTCGACCGAGGTCGATACCACCAAGATCATGGCGATCTCGCGCCGCGTCGCCACCGTCTCGGGCTTCCCGGTGCAGTTCAACAAGGCGATCGTGGGCAAGAACGCCTTCGCCCATGAATCCGGCATCCACCAGGACGGCATGCTCAAGAACCGCGAGAATTTCGAGATCATGCGCCCCGAGGATATCGGCCTCGCCGAATCCTCGCTGCCGCTGGGCAAACACTCGGGCCGCGCCGCGCTGCGCGACAAGCTCAAGAACCTCGGTTTCGACCTGGCCGACAATCAGCTCAAGGACGTGTTCGTCCGCTTCAAGGAGCTGGCCGACCGCAAGAAAGAGGTGTTCGACGACGACATCATCGCCCTCATGCGGATCAGCGAAGACGCCGCGCATGACCGGCTGCAACTCAAGTCGCTGGCGGTGGCCTGCGGCACCGGTGGCCCCGCCGAGGCAACCATCGTGATGGAGATCGACGGCGAGGAAAAGACCGCCACCATGCAGGGCGACGGCCCGGTCGACGCCAGCTTCAAGGCGGTGCGCGCATTGCACGCATCGGATTCGCAGCTCCAGCTCTACCAGGTCCACGCCGTGACCGAAGGCACCGATGCCCAGGCCACCGTGTCGGTCCGGCTCGAGGAAGGCGGCAACATCGCCACCGGCCAATCCGCCGACACCGATACCGTGGTGGCCAGCGTCAAGGCCTATATCCACGCCCTCAACCGCCTGCTGGTGCGGCGCGGCAAGCTCGGGCAGGATATCAAGGAAATCAACTACCGCGACATGGGGTAGACAGGGCGCGGGGCGCAGGCAATCGGCCGCGTCCCCGCCTCAACTGTCGTAATCAATCGCGTGGCGAAGCTGCTTTTCGAACTCGAGCGCCTTTCCGGTGCCCAGCGCCACGCAGTTGAGACTGTCATCGGCAATCGACACCGCCAGCCCGGTCTGTTCGCGCAGCGACAGGTCGAGATCGCCCAGAAGCGCCCCGCCCCCGGTCAACATCACGCCGCGATCCACGATATCGGCGGCAAGGTCGGGCGGGGTGCTTTCCAGCGCGGTCATCACCGCTTCACAGATCTGCTGAACCGGCTCGGACAGCGCCTCGGCCACCTGGGCCTGGCTGATCTCGGTTTCCTTGGGCACGCCGGTCAGCAGGTCGCGACCGCGAATCTGCATCGAACTGCCGCGCCCGTCATCGGGCATGCGCGCCGTGCCGATCGAGGTCTTGATGCGCTCGGCGGTGGATTCGCCGACCAGAATGTTCTGCTGGCGGCGCAGGTAGTTGATGATCGCCTCGTCCATGCGGTCGCCACCAACCCGCACCGAGCGGGCATAGACGATATCGCCAAGGCTCAGCACCGCCACCTCGGTCGTGCCGCCGCCGATATCGACGACCATGTTGCCGGTCGGATCGGTGATCGGCATGCCCGCCCCGATCGCCGCCGCGATGGGTTCGGCGATAAGCCCCGCGCGCCGCGCCCCGGCGGCCAGCACGGAGCTTCGGATCGCGCGCTTCTCGACCGGCGTGGCCCCGTGGGGCACGCAGACGATGATCTTGGGCTTGTAAAAGGTCGAGCGCTTGTGAACCTTGCGGATGAAATGCTTGATCATCTCTTCGGCGGTGTCGAAATCGGCGATCACGCCTTCGCGCATCGGCCGGATCGCCTCGATCGAACCGGGGGTGCGCCCCAGCATCATCTTGGCGTCCTCGCCCACCGCCAGCACCTTCTTGACCCCATCCTTGACATGATAGGCCACGACCGACGGCTCGCTCAGGATCACCCCGCGTCCCTTGACATAAACCAGCGTATTGGCGGTGCCGAGGTCGATGGCCATGTCGGAAGCGAAAAGGCTGGGCATTTTATCGAAGATCGACATGAGCGTGGGGCACCCCGTTGATTAACTAAAATTGGCCCGCGACTCGGCTGAGCACGCGGGCCCCTTTGTATAGGCGCGCAAGCCCTGTTCCGAAAGGGGGGATTGCGGGTGCCTCGGCATGAAACTGCCGCCCGTCGCTTTCCAACCGCGATTGCGCGCACACCTCTATCGGGATAAGCCCCGAACGAGGCCCATCATGGCCGCAAAACGGGGGCGCGGATGCTGTCCTATCAGCACATTTATCACGCCGGCAACATGGCCGATCTGCACAAGCACGCGCTGCTGGCGACCATGCTGACCCGCATGACCGCCAAGCCAAAACCGATGAGCTATGTCGAAACCCATGCCGGTCGCGGCCTTTATGACCTGAACGCCCCCGAGGCGCTCAGGACCGGCGAGGCGCAATCCGGCATCACCCGGGCCTTGGGCGCGGGATGGTTCGGCACAGATCACCCGCTGATGCAGGCGCTGGAACTGGTGCGCGCCGAGGCCGGGCCCGGCGCCTATCCCGGCTCGCCGCGGATCGCGGCCGCGCTCCTGCGCCCGGGCGACACGATGCACCTGGCCGAATTGCACCCGGGCGAACACGCCGCGCTGGTCGCCGCGATGCGCGGCACGGGCGCGCGGGTCTACCCACAGGACGGGTTCACGATGGCGCATTCCATCTGCCCGCCCGTCCCGCGCCGCGGGCTGATGCTGGTCGACCCGTCCTGGGAGGTGAAAAGCGACTACCAAACCATCCCGCCGGCGATCGCGAAACTGCACCGCAAATGGAACGTGGGCGTGATCGCGCTCTGGTATCCGATCCTGCGCGACAACCGGCATCGGGCAATGCTCGACCGGCTCGACTCAGGTTTCCCCGACGCGCTGCGCTCCGAAATATCCTTCCCCCCCGCCCGGGCCGGGCACGGCATGGTCGGATCGGGCATGTTCATCCTCAACCCGCCCTGGGGACTGGCGGAAGAGGCGGCACGGCTCAAGCACGTGTTCGGTGGGTAGGCGGACGAAGCAGACGTTGAAGTTGACTGCCGAAGCACTAAGCTTTCGGCAGTGATTTAAGGGGGGCTAGTAGATGATCAGAAAGATATCTTCCTTGGTTTCTCTCGGGCTCGCATTCGCTTTTGGGTACTTGTACTACGTCGAGTATTTCAAATGGCGCAATTGTTTCAATGAGCTCAGCCGGTGCTTCGACGATGACGCCGGTGTCGTATATTTAGAGCAATCAGGGGTCGTATGGCTCTTACTCGCTGTGCTGGCTCTTGGAGTAGGCCTCTACAATGCATGGCATCTGAGCAAACCCTGAACGGTAATCCGGGCTCGAACCAGCCATACCTCATCGAACCAACAGAGCCTGTCGGTTCGCAAGGTGACCGTGGGTCCAACCGGTCGTGGTCACGACCTGCCCACCGCCAGCCGGGACGCAATGTCGTGAACAGCCGCGCATGCGGCGTTGCAGCGAAGGCGGCGTCGCCCGCCACATGTGACACCCGGTTCAGGGAGCGGTATCCTCGGCGCGAAAGGACGTTTCATGATTCAGGTCTTGTCCGGGGTCTGGGCCCTTCTGCTGGGCATCGTGCTCATCATGCTGGGCAACGGCATGCATTTCACCCTGATCGGCCTGCGCGGCGGGATCGAGAACTTCTCGGCCGCGGAACTGGCCATCGTCACCTCGGGCTATTTCGTCGGTTTCCTGTCGGGCGCGCGCCTGACCCCGCTACTGATCCGGCGTGTCGGGCATGTGCGCGTCTTCGCGGCGCTGGGCAGTTTCATGTCGGCCGGGCTCATTGCCTTTCCGCTGCTGACCGAACCCTGGGCGTGGACAGTGCTTCGGGTGCTGATCGGGTTCTGCATGTCGGGCATCTTCGTCACCGCCGAAAGCTGGCTCAACCACGCGGCCAGCAACGAAACACGCGGCAAGGTGCTCTCGGCCTACATGATCGCGCAGACGCTCGGCATCGTCGGCGCACAGGGGCTGCTGACGCTGGGCGATGCGGGAACCTCGGTGCTCTTCATCGGGGCCTCGATCCTCGTGTCGATCTCCTTTGCGCCGATCCTCTTGTCGGCCACCCCGGTGCCCGCGGTCGAGGTCGCCCGCCCGATGCCCCTGCGCGCCCTCTTTTCCTACGCGCCACTCAGCACGGTGGGGATTTTCCTGCTGGGCAGCGTCTATGCCACCCAATCGGGCATGGGCGCCGTCTTCGGAAGCCAGATCGGGCTTTCGGCGGCGCAGATCGCGCTCTTCGTGGCGATGCTCTTTGCCGGGGCGCTGGTGCTGCAATACCCCATTGGCTGGCTCTCCGACCGGATGGACCGGCGCAAGCTGATCCTCGGCGCCGCCACGCTTGGCGCGGTCTGCTGTGCGCTGGGATGGACCTTCGGCGGCGGGTTGTGGGTGCTGATGGCCTCCGCCTTCCTGGCCGGGGGCGTCACCACGCCGCTTTACGCGCTGTTCCTCGCCTACACCAACGACTCGCTCGCAACCGAAGACATGCCCGCCGCGTCGGGTGGCCTCGTCTTCACCTTCGGGCTCGGGGCCATCGCCGGGCCGCTGATCACCGGTTGGGCGATGCAGATGCTGGGCCCCTTCGCCTTCTGGCTGGTTCTCGGCGCGACCTTCGGCGTCATCGTGCTCTATGCCCTCTACCGCATGACCCAGCGCGAGGGCACCCCGGTCGACGAAACCGAAAGCTACCTTGGCGTGCTGCCCACCGCCTCGCCCGTCACGGTGGAAGCGGCCGGTATCTGGGCCGCCGAACAGGCCGAGGCCGAACGCGACTCCGACGAACAACCCTGATCACGGACCGACGCCAGCGGGCCTGCCCCCCGCCGGAATGACACCAACGCAGGTGAAACAGGCGCTATGTTTTGGCCCGCTCGAGACGTTTGCCGATTCCGGATTGATCCGCGAGGAAATCAAGCGTTGCGCGGACTCGCGCCGTTCGTTGCAGATCGGGATGCACCAAAAGCCATAACGGCGTCTCGAGAGCTTCGATGTTGTCGCCATGTCGTGTGAAATCCGGCGTTTCACAAAGATAGGTCGGCAACACCGCCGCACCGGCACCCTTGGCCACCGCGCCATGCATCGCCATGAGCGAGTCGAGCCGCATGGCGCAACGCCGGTTCAGCCCCTCCTCACGCATGTAGACATCCAGCGCATCGTAAGGCATGGCGCCGGATGGTCCGATTATCGGAATTTCCTCGCGCGCGACCCCGAGGAATTCGGCCGAACTGTAAAGCGCCTGCCGGATGACCCCGAGCTTGCGTCCCTTGAGATACCCCGCGGGTTCCAACGCTGGCCGCAAGGCAATATCGGCATCTCTCCGGGCCAGGTCATGAACCGCGTTCGACAGTCGGATATCGAGTTCGATATCGGGATACGCCTCCCTGAACGCACGAAGAACCGGGGCGACGAGGCCCGCGAAAATCGTATCGGTCGTCGTCAGGACAACGACACCAAAGGGCCGCTGATCGCGCCCGCTGAGCCTGCGTTCCGTCTCGCGGCTGAGCACGCGCATGCGTCGCGCCGTGGCCAGCACCTCCTCGCCCGCCTCCGTTGCCTGGTAGCCCTGCCTGAACCGTTCGAAAAGGCGGACACCAAGGCGGCCCTCGATGGCATTCAGACGACGCATGAGCGTGGGGTGACTTTCCCGCGATGCCCGCGCCGCGGCGCTCAGCGACCCCGATTCAGCAATCAGAAGGACGGTCGAATAGTCGGACCACGCCATGCTTTCGTTCATAATTGAAACCTCCGACGTCAAATTTGTCCATTTTATCGCCAATTGTGAAGGGATAAATTCACCATCAACGGAGGTTAGCCATGCAGAGTCACATCATCCACGCCCACCCGAACCCCGCGTCGTTCAACGCGGCATTGACCGCGCAAGCCAGGCAAACACTGGAAAACGAAGGCGCCACGGTCACGATCTCGGACCTTTACCAAAGCGAATTCGATCCCGTCGAGCGGGGGCAGCACTATCCGTGCCGGCTCGATCCCACCGCCTTCTCGGCGCTTGCGGAACAGCGGCATGCCTGGCGAACGGATCGCATCCCCGACGACGTGGAACGGGAAATCCATGCGCTGGAAGCCGCGGATCTGCTGATCCTGCAATTTCCTCTCTGGTGGCATGGTGCACCGGCGATCCTGAAAGGCTGGTTCGACCGGGTCTTTCTCAGCGGCGGCCTCTACACAAGCCGCATGCGCTATGATGCCGGCTATTTCCGGGGGCGACGCGCGCTCCTCTCGGTGACGAGCGGCGCACCGCAAGCCGCCTTCGGTCCCGGCGCACGCGGCGGCGATCCCGAGGTCATGCTCTGGCCGTTGCAGTATTCGCTGCATTACCTGGGGTTCGAAGTTCTGCCGCCCTTCTGGAGTTTCGGGGTTCAGGGGCATGGCTACAGTTACGAGGATGCCGACAAGGCCAGGGCACGGTTGAGCGGCCGCCTGGATGCATGGGCGACACATCTGAAATCACTTGACGCGGCCAGGCCTCTTGCGTTTCCAGGCTGGGCAAACTGGGACGGCGATGGCCGCGCCTTGGCGCCCCCGACAGGCGACCCATCACACCCATGACAGCCCCTGCCACCATACCGTCTGCGCGAAGACGCGCCGCACGTTTCGCCCCGCGGCCCGGGAGGATGCGCGTCCCCGCCCTCCCGCACGCACAGGTGACCTTTTTCCCTCTCAACCCCGGCAACGCACCATGATATAGAACCCCCGATGATGCATGACCGCACCCAGACCGAGGATTTCACCGGCCCGCTCAAGCGGTTGCTGGCGGCGATCGTCGTGATCGCCCTGCTCGCCGTCTTCGTGCTCTGGCGAATCGATTCGCCGCGCGTCGAGCGATTCCGCGCGCAGGTGGTCGATCATGTCCTGCCCAACTTCGAATGGGCCATGGTCCCGGTCACCGCCAGCATCAACCTCCTGCGCGATTTCCAAAGCTACCAGGCCCTGCACGCCCAGAACCAGGAACTGAAACGCGAATTGCAGACGATGAAGAAATGGAAAGAGGCGGCGGTGCAGCTTTCCCAGGAAAACGCGCGCCTGCTCGATCTCAACAAGGTGCGGCTCGACCCGCGCCTGACCTTCATCACCGGGGTGGTGATGGCCGATTCCGGCTCGCCCTTCCGCCAGTCCGTCGTGCTCAATATCGGCTCGCGCGACGGCATTCTCGATGGCTGGGCCGCGATGGACGGGCTCGGCCTTGTCGGGCGCATCTCCGGCGTGGGGCGCTCCACCTCGCGGGTGATCCTTCTCACCGACCCGAGCAGCCGGGTTCCCGTCACCGTGCCCTCCTCGGGGCAGAACGGGCTCCTGGTGGGCGACAACACCCTTGCCCCGGCGCTCGATTTTCTCGAAAGCCCCGACATCGCGCGCCCCGGCGACCGGGTGGTGACCTCGGGCGACGGTGAGGTGCTCCCCGCCGGGCTCCTGGTGGGCGAGGTGGCGATCGACCCCGGCGGGCGGATGCGGGTGCGGCTCGCGGCCGATTACGAGCGGCTCGAATTCCTGCGGGTGCTGCGCCACCACGGGCAGGAACGCATCGTCGATCCGGGCCGGCTCATCCTGCCCGAAGCCTTGCCAGAAGCCCTGCCCGCACCCGATACGCCGCTTGAACTCGGCCAGGGCGATCAGGCACCGGAGGGTGGCGATGACTGAGATCACGCTCACCCGGCTGTGGCTCATGCGGGCCCTCTTTGCCAGCATCGTGCTGACGGTGCTGCTGTTCTGCCTGCTGCCGCTCAACACCGTGCCCCGGTTCTGGGCCGGGCCCGACCTCATCATGGGCTTTGCCTTTGCCTGGGTGCTGCGCCGCCCCGAATACGTGCCCTTGCCAATCGTCGCCGGGCTGCTGTTTCTGGCCGATCTCGTGCTGGGTCGCCCGCCCGGGCTTTACGCCGCGCTCACGCTCATCGCCTTCGAGAACCTGCGCGCCCGCGCGCCACGGTTGCGGGACATGCCCTTCACCATAGAATGGCTCAGCGTCAGCGCCGTGATCGTCGCCGTCATGCTGGGCTACCGGCTGCTTCTGGGCCTGTTTCTCGTCCCCGAAGCCTCGCCGGGGCTCTGGCTCATCCGGCTCCTTGCGACGCTGGCCAGCTATCCACTCATCGTCGCGCTCACCCGCTTCGGCTTTGGCCTGCGCAAGGCCCTGCTCGGCGAAGTCAACGCCCTCGGCCAGCGGCAATAAGGAGTCCAACGCAATGCGCCGCCCCTCACGCGAAACCGCCCAGAGCCAGCGCCGGATCACCCGGCGCGGCCTCGTGCTGGGCGGGCTGCAACTCGGCGTGCTGGGAACGCTTGGCTTCCGGATGCATTATCTTCAGGTCAAGGAGGCCGAGCAATACCGCTTCCTCGCCGAGGAAAATCGCATCAACATCGAGCTGATTCCGCCAACCCGGGGCCAGATTTTCGACCGCACCGGCCGGATCGTCGCACGCAACGTGCCCGCCTATCGCATCACCATGACCCGCAAGGATGCAGGCGACGTCGACTCCGTGCTGGCCCGGCTCGGGGCGCTGATCGACCTTGCGCCGGAAGACATCGCCACCGCGCTCGAGGAACTGCGCACCCGGCGCGGCGACACCCCCATCACCGTCGCCGACCGCGTCACCTGGGACGAGATCAGCCGCGTCGCCGCCAACGCCCCCGCCCTGCCCGGCGTCACCCCCGAAGTCGGGCTCAGCCGGACCTATCCGCTGGGCGCGGATTTCACCCATGTCGTGGGCTATGTCGGCCCGGTCTCCGATTACGATCTCGCACGGATCGACGCGCCCGACCGGCTCTTGCTGATGCCACGGTTCCAGATCGGCAAGACCGGCATCGAGGCCCGCGAAGAAGACCGCCTGCGCGGCAAGGCCGGCACCCGCCGGGTCGAGGTCAATGCCGCCGGGCGCGTCATGCGCGAACTCGACCGCCGCGAAGGCCAGCCCGGCACCGATCTGCAACTCGCCACCGATTACATGCTGCAGAACTACGTCCAGGCCCGGCTCGGTGAGGAAAGCGCCGCCGCCGTGGTGATCGACACCGAAACCGGCGACCTGCTCGCCATCGGCTCTTCGCCCGCCTTCGATCCGAACCTTTTTGTCAACGGCATCTCCAGCACCAATTACAACGCCCTCTTGCAGAACGATCACCGCCCGCTGGTCGCGAAATCGGTGCAGGGCGTCTATCCCCCCGGCTCGACCTTCAAGATGGTCGTCGCCCTCGCCGCGCTCGAATCCGAGATCATCACGCCCGAGGAAACGGTGCGCTGCCGCGGCTATATCGAAGTGGCCGACAACCGCTTTCACTGCTGGAAACGCGCCGGTCATGGCAACATGAACCTGCACACCGCCCTGCGCGAAAGCTGCGATGTCTATTTCTACGAACTGGCTCTCAAGACCGGGATCGAACGCATCTCGGCCATGGCGCGCAAACTCGGGCTCGGGCAACGCTATGACATCCCGATGTCCGGCGTGCATGCCGGCCTCGTGCCGACCCGCGAATGGAAACGCGCCGCGCGCGGCGCCGACTGGGTCATCGGCGACAGCGTCAACGCCGCGATCGGTCAGGGCTTCGTGCTGGCCTCGCCGCTGCAATTGGCGGTGATGACCGCCCGGATCGCCACCGGGCGCCGCATCACCCCGCGTCTGATCAAGTCGATCGACGGCGTCGAACAGCCCAGCGGCCACGGCGAACCGCTCGATATCAACGAGAACAACCTGCGGGCCATCCGCCGGGGCATGTTCTCGGTCTCCAACAACAACCGCGGCACCGCCTTTTCCTCGCGAATCCTCGCCGATGAATTCCGCATGTCCGGCAAGACCGGCACCAGCCAGGTGCGCCGCATCACCCCGGCCGAACGCCGCGCCGGCGTCACCCGCAACGAAGACCTGCCATGGAACCGCCGCGACCACGCGCTCTTCGTGAACTTCGCCCCCCATGACCTGCCCCGCATCGCCGTCTCGGTGGTGGTCGAACATGGCGGCGGCGGCTCGGCCACGGCGGCCCCCATCGCCCGCGACATCACCCTTCAGGCGCTCTACGGGGACGACCCGCCGCTTTCGGCCTACCCGGCCAAGGATCGCGCCCGCATCAGCTCCCAGCAGGAAAAGCTGCGCGACCTGCGACCGCCCGCCCGTGACGACAGGCCGACCCGCGCATGAGCTATCTCGAACATACCGTCAAATACACGCCCAGCGGCCCGCGCAAGGTGTTCTACCTCAACTGGCCGATCGCGGTGCTGCTCGCATCGGTGGCCGCGATCGGGTTCCTGATGCTCTACTCGGTCGCGGGCGGCACCTTGCAGCCCTGGGCCGAACCCCAGATGAAGCGCTTTGCCGCGGGCTTCGTGCTGATGCTCGGCATCGCGATGATGCCGCTCTATTTCTGGCGCAACGTGGCGCTCGTGGCCTATCTCGGCACGGTCGCGCTCCTCGCCCTCGTCGCGGTGATGGGCGAGATCGGCATGGGCGCACAACGCTGGATCGACCTTGGCTTCATCCGGCTGCAACCCTCGGAGCTGATGAAGATCACCCTCGTGATGCTGCTCGCCGCCTATTACGACTGGCTGCCGCTCTCCAAGGTCTCGCACCCGCTCTGGGTCGCGCTGCCGGCGGCGATGATCCTCCTGCCCACGCTCATGGTGCTGGGCCAGCCCGACCTTGGCACCGCGATCCTGCTCCTCGCGGGGGGCGGCGCGATGATGTTTCTCGCCGGGGTCCACTGGGCCTATTTCGCCGCCGTGATCGCCGCGGGTGTGGGCATGGTGACGACGGTCCTGCAATCGCGCGGCACCGACTGGCAGTTGCTCAACAATTACCAGTTCCGCCGCATCGACACCTTTCTCGACCCGTCGGCCGATCCGCTCGGCGCGGGCTATCACATCACCCAGTCCAAGATCGCGCTCGGCTCGGGCGGCTGGGCCGGGCGCGGCTTCATGCAGGGCACTCAAAGCCAGCTCAACTTCCTGCCCGAGAAACATACCGATTTCATCTTCACCACCCTGGCCGAGGAATTCGGCTTCATCGGCGCGATCTCGCTCTTGGGTCTCTACGCGCTGATCATCTTCTTCTGCGTGGTCTCGGCCCTGTCGAACCCCAACCGCTTTGCCGCGCTCCTGACCCTCGGAATCGCCGCCACCTTCTTTCTCTACTTCGCCGCCAACATGGCGATGGTGACCGGCCTCATCCCGGTCGTCGGCGTGCCCCTGCCACTGGTAAGCTACGGCGGCTCGGCGATGATCGTGCTGATGGCCGGTTTCGGCCTCGTGCAATCGGCCCATGTCCACAAGCCACGCTAGCGCGTGTTGCATTGAACCGGATGGCCGACGCCAATTGAGAGGGCAACACAAGGCCGCGGTTGGATGCTCACCACGTCAGCGCAGCGCGATTTATCCCGCAACGTCATCCCCCGCCGAAATAACGCGCGCCCTATCAAAAGCACCCGGTCACGCCAGAGGCATGCCTCCGGCACGACGGGGCGGCTTCGGCCGAGGGAACAAAACGATCGTTATTGGCTTGGCGACGAAACCAACATGCATCCCATCGAGCAAGGACTCAGTCCGTAGACAGATGCTCGTCCTGTTGCTCTCCGATTGCCTCGGGAGCACAGAAGATTGCCTGGCCCACGCAATCAATCCCGCCGTTATGCGGCGCTCTTAATTCTGCGGAGTTAGGGACCGTACACATGTCGTTACAGGTGCTGGTAGATTGCTCTACGGTTCCGATAATGCCCGCGATATGTGATCGAATATTGGACCCAAAATGTTGATCATAGGCAATCCATGCGCCCGTCGTGAGCACGGCCCAAAGAAGGCTGAAAAGCGAACCAACCAGGAAGTATTCGGCAAATCTTTGGTCGTCTAGTTCCTTGAAGCGGGCAACTGTCTTGAGCGCGATGACAGCGGCGAGCACTTCCCAACTTTGGGTCAGGATGCCAACCGCCAGAACGATGCGCTCAAGCCAACCGATAATCCATCCGGCAGGTTGAACGTCGCTCGTGGTATCCGATGTCTCACTTTTGAGGCCAGCACCCGAGAACAGCATGCGGCAGGCCACGTTGCCGATTCCGGTGAGGAGCACGAGCGCGACGATTGTATAAGCAATCCCATGTATTAGATCCGTCATCCCAGGCCTTCTTTCTTGTCAAGCCAGGCGAGAGCCTCAGATATCGCGTTCCATTGCATGGCATAAGCATCATAGCTTCCGGAGCCGCGCACTTTGTAGATGCTGTGCACCGAGACATTTCGGCGTCGAGCAAGTTCGGCGGGAGTCGATCCGCTCATGAGCCCCGAAATGTCTTCGCGCTGTTGATCTGTCCAGCCACGTTCGATCGCGCTGAGACCGGCACCCAGTGCGTCAAGCACCACTTCCATGACAGACTCTTCTGGCAGCGAAAAACGATAGTACTGGTCCGCTTTTTTCTGGTTCAGCTTGTTTCGTGCCTTTGCAAGCCCCGGTCCCATCATGTTCCAGGCTTTGTCGGGATTGATCGGGGTCTTGATTTCAACCAGACCGACCACAAAGCGGCAATCAATTTTATCAGCCAGCAATTGAAACCGTAAGTCTCGCGCTATCATCGCGGCCTGGGCGAGAGTCCGGGCAATACCCTGGAACTCATCTCCAAGCGTGATTGTCATCGGTGACAGAAAAGCGTTTGCATGTGCAATGTTCTGGTCATCAATCGCTTTGTTGAAGCGCTCGTGAAGCAGATCAAGAGGCAGCGAGCTCTCGCTCCGCACGAGATCTCCCATGATCACCCCTGAACGTCGTCCCTGTTTACCTTCCATGAGGTCCTTTTACCCATGTAACCATATATGGGTCAATATCCCTTGTGACCCGTTTGTGGTTACAATTCTTGGGGATTGACGCCAAAAGCTGGAAACCCACCCATGCGCGACGCGACATCTTCTTCCGCATTGAAGCGTAAAAGCGGCCGACCCCGTCCCGTCTCGCGCATTTCCACCACCCGGACCACCCCGCGCGGCACCCGCGGCGACGGACCGAAATGCCCACCCGAAAAGCAACCATTCACGCCGGGCAAAGCCGGGGGCGCTCTCCCCGGCGCGCGGTGCATTAACTGAATCCCGGGTTAATTTCGCTGCAATGCGGCGGTGTACGCCCGGCAGCCGCGGCGCAGCCGCGAGTCACCCCCCGGATTTCGCCGCGGCGCAGCGCGGTTAACCACGCGGGACGGTGCCCCGACCCGGCACCCCGACAACACGACACCCACCTTGCGCCCCCGGAGCGGCGGTAGCGCTCCGGGCCGATCTCGGGTTCGGCTCAGGCAGCCGGAAGGGCGATGGCGCGGGCCGCAGCGCCGTCGCGCGCGCCGTAATGACCGAGCACGCTGGCCGCCAGCCGCGCGCCCATGGCCCCGGCGCGCTCCACCGGCAGCCCCTGGGCCAGCCCGGCGAGGAAGCCGCTGGCATAGGCGTCGCCCGCGCCGGTGGTGTCGACCACCTGCGCGACGGGTGTCGCTGGCACGTGGTGCCGGCCATCCGCATCGGCCACCCAGGAGCCCTTCTCGTGCTCGGTGACCGCGGCGACGGCGACCTTGGACATGGCCCAGTCCAGCGCCGCCTCGGCGCCGTCGCACCCTGCCAGCGCGCCGATCTCGGCATGATTACCGATCAGGACGTCGACATAGCGCGAGACCGTGTTGCGCATCACCCCGATGTTTCGCTCCACGCACCCCGCATCCGACGGCGTCATCGCCACGGTGGCCCCGGCAGCCTTGGCCACCTGGGCCAGCGTTTCGATCACCGCCGCGCCATGCGGCGCGTCCCAGATATAGCCCTCGATGAAGAGGATGTCGAAATCCTCCGGCAGCGCCGCGCGCGCCTCGAACGGCATCAGCGTGGTCGCGGCGCCAAGGTAGGTGCTCATCGTGCGTTCCCCGTCAGGGGTGACAAGGACCACGCAGCGCCCGGTCCCGTGATCGTCGTTCCGGGCGACCGCGACTGGCGCGGCCAGGTCGAGCCCCACCATCTCCTGGCGGAAGGTCTCTCCAAGATCGTCATCGGCAACCTTGCCGATATAGGTGCCCCGCACCGGCGTTTCGGCCAGGTGCGCGATGGTGTTGGCGACCGAGCCGCCGGACTGGCGCACGCCCGGTCCGACATCATCGAACAGGGCATGGGCCGCCTCGGCCTCGATCAGGTGCATCCCGCCCGGCGTCAGCCCGTGGCGGATGACCACCTCGGGCGGCACGGCGGCGACGACATCGACCAGGGCATTGCCCAGGCCCACGATATGCGGTGTGCGTTTGCTCATCCTGGCCTCCCTCAATAGCGGTAATGTTCGGGCTTGAACGGACCTTCGGAGGACACGCCGATGTAGCTGGCCTGCTCGTCCGTCAACTCGCTCAGCCGCACGCCGATCCGGTCGAGATGCAGCCGCGCGACCTTTTCATCGAGATGCTTGGGCAGGATGTAGACCTTGTTCTCGTACTGGTCGCCGTTCTTGTAGAGTTCGATCTGCGCCAGCACCTGGTTGGTAAAGCTGGCCGACATCACGAAAGACGGGTGCCCGGTCGCGTTGCCGAGGTTCAAAAGCCGCCCCTCGGACAAAAGGATGATCCGGTTGCCGCCCGACATCTCGATCATGTCCACCTGGTCCTTGATGTTGGTCCATTTGTGGTTCTTCAGAGCGGCGACCTGGATCTCGTTGTCGAAATGGCCGATATTGCCGACGATCGCCATGTCCTTCATCTCGCGCATATGCTCGATGCGGATCACGTCCTTGTTGCCGGTGGTGGTGATGAAGATGTCGGCGCTCGACACCACGTCTTCGAGCGTGACAACCTCGAACCCGTCCATCGCCGCCTGAAGCGCACAGATCGGATCAACCTCGGTCACCTTCACCCGCGCACCGGCACCACGCAAGCTTGCGGCCGAGCCCTTGCCCACGTCGCCGTAGCCACAGACCACGGCCACCTTGCCCGCCATCATCGTATCGGTCGCGCGGCGAATACCGTCCACAAGGCTCTCCTTGCAGCCATACTTGTTGTCGAATTTCGACTTGGTGACGCTATCATTCACGTTGATCGCCGGGAACGGCAGCTGGCCGTCGCGCACCAGTTGGTAGAGGCGGTTGACGCCGGTGGTGGTTTCCTCGGAGACACCCATGATCTGGTCGCGGGTCCTGGTGAACCAGCCCGGGCTTTCCGCCATGCGCTTGGCGATCTGCTTCTTGATGACTTCTTCTTCCTCGGATGTCGGAACCGGGATGATGTCCTCGCCGGCCTCGGCGCGGGCGCCGAGCAGAACATAGAGCGTGGCGTCACCGCCATCATCGAGGATCATGTTCGGGCCGTCCTCGAACAGGAACGACCGGTCGAGGTAATCCCAATGCTCCTCCAGCGACTGCCCCTTGATCGCAAAGACCGGCGTCCCGCCCGCGGCGATCGCGGCGGCGGCGTGGTCCTGCGTGGAGAACACGTTGCACGAGGCCCAGCGCACATCGGCGCCAAGCGCGTTCAGCGTCTCGATCAGAACGGCGGTCTGGATCGTCATGTGCAGCGACCCGACGATGCGCGCGCCCTTGAGCGGCTTTGCCTCGCCATATTCCTCCCGCAGCGCCATCAGGCCCGGCATTTCGGTTTCGGCGATATCGAGTTCCTTGCGGCCGAATTCGGCCAGAGAGATGTCGCGGACAACATAGTCCGCGGCCGTGATGTTTTCTGGTTTGTTCATGGTGTCGTTCCTCGAATTCCGTTTGGGTTACTGGGCGGCCACGGTGGCGCCGAAGCTGCGCGCCAGCTCTTCGGCGAGGTCGGTTTTCTCCCATGAGAAGCCGCCGTCGTCGTCGGGATGCCGTCCGAAGTGACCGTAGGCCGCGCTGCGGGTATAGATGGGCCGCAGGAGTTGCAGGTGATCGCGGATGCCGCGCGGTGTCAGGCGGACCATCTCGCGCAGACGGCGCGACAGGTCTTCTTCCGAAACCTGCCCGGTGCCCAGCGTGTCGACATAAAGCGCCACCGGTTCCGGCACGCCGATGGCATAGGCAAGCTGGATCTGGCATTTGTCGGCAAGGCCCGCGGCCACCACGTTCTTGGCGAGATAGCGCGCGACATAGGCCGCGGACCGGTCGACCTTGGTCGGGTCCTTGCCCGAAAAGGCGCCGCCGCCGTGGGGCGCCGCGCCGCCATAGGTGTCCACGATGATCTTGCGCCCGGTCAGCCCGGCGTCACCGTCGGGGCCGCCGATGACGAAGTTGCCGGTGGGGTTCACGATCAGCTTGTCGTCGGCCGGCAGATCCCAGCCTTCATCCTTGAAGACATCGGTGATGTAGGGCCTGACCATCTCGCGCACCTCGGCCTGGCTCAGGCCCTCGGCGTGCTGGGTCGAGACGACGACCGTATCCAGGCCCACGGGCCTGCCGTTCGCGTATTTCAGGGTCACCTGGCTCTTGGCGTCGGGGCCGAAATTCGGCTGCTTGCCGGACTTCCGGTCCTCGGCCATGTGGCGCAGGATGCGATGCGCGAACTGGATCGGCGCGGGCATCAGCTCGGCAGTTTCGTTGCAGGCATAGCCGAACATGATGCCCTGATCGCCGGCGCCTTCCTCGCCCTTGTCACCCTCGTCGACGCCCTGCGCGATGTCAGAGGACTGGGCGTGCAGGCGGCAGACGATCTCGGCATTGCGCCAGGAGAACCCGGGCTGGTCATAGCCGATGTCGCGGATCGCATCGCGGGCGATCTGCTCGACATCCTTGAGCACGCTTTCCGGGCCGCGCACCTCGCCGGCGATGGTCAGGTGATCGGTGGTCGCCAGCGTCTCGCAGGCCACGCGCGACTGCGGGTCGGCGGCCAGGTAGGCGTCCAGAATGGCGTCCGAAATCCGGTCGCAAACCTTGTCGGGATGTCCCTCGGACACCGATTCACTGGTAAACAGCCAGGTCTTGTTGCTCATCTCGTTCCTTTCTCCACTGCTGTGGGGTGGGTTGCTATTGGCAAGTGAACTTGCGGTGGTCAGGCGATCTTGCGATCCGCCTGTGACTTGTCGGGCCGATAGGCCAGGCTGGGGGCCAGCCAGGCTTCGACCTCGGCGACCTCCATCCCCTTGCGCGCGGCATAATCCGAGACCTGGTCCGGTCCGATCCGGCCGATCCCGAAATAGCGCGCCTCGGGGTGCGAGAAGTAGAGGCCCGACACCGCGGAGGCGGGCCACATCGCAAACGAGTCCGTCAGGGTGAGGCCGGTATGCGCGGGCGCATCCAGCAGGTCGAAAAGCGTGCGCTTCTCGGTGTGATCAGGGCAGGCGGGATAGCCCGGCGCCGGGCGGATGCCGCGGTACTGCTCGCGGATCAGCGCCGTGTTGTCGAGCCCCTCGTCCGGGGCATAGCCCCAGAGGCTGCGGCGCACGCGGGTGTGCAGCGCTTCGGCAAAGGCCTCGGCCAACCGGTCGCCCAGCGCCTGCACCATGATCGAGTCATAGTCATTGCCCTCGGCCTTCAGCCGGTCGGCAATGTCGTGCACCTGTGGCCCGGTGGTAACGGCAAAACCGCCCACCCAGTCCGGCGTGCCTTCGGGCGCGATGAAATCGGCCAGGCACATCTGCGCGGTGTCGCGGGTCTTGTTGCGCTGCTGGCGCAATTGCGGCATCCGCGCGCGCAGCGTGCCGCGCGTCTCGTCCGTCCAGACAAGGATGTCGTCGCCCCGGCTGTTGGCGGGCCAGAGCCCGACCACACCGCGCGGGGTGAACCAGCCTTCGGTCTCGATCCGGTCGAGCATCGCCTGCGCATTGTCGAAAAGTTCGCGCGCCGTCTCGCCCCTGTCGGGATCGTCGAGAATGGCAGGGAAGTTGCCCCTCATTTCCCAGGTTGAAAAGAACGGCGTCCAGTCGATGTAGTCGCGCAGCGCGGCCACGTCGATATCGTCGATCACGGTCAGGCCCGGGGTCTGCGGCGCGGGGGGGCTATAGCTGTCCCAGCCGCCGTCAAAGGCATTCGCCCGCGCCTGCACCAGCGGCGCGGTAGGTCGGTCGCCGGTGCGATCGTCGCCCGCGCGCATCTTCTCCTGGCCTTCCGCGATCTCGGCAAGGTATGCTGGCGCCGCCGTTTTCGACAGCAGCTTGGACACCACGCCCACGGCCTTCGAGGCATCGTCCACATGGATCACGCCGTGCTCATACTCCGGCGCGATCTTGAGGGCGGTGTGCTTCTTCGAGGTGGTCGCGCCGCCGATCAGCAGCGGCAGGTCCAGCCCCTGCCGGGTCATCTCTCCCGCCACCTCGACCATACGGTCGAGCGAGGGGGTGATGAGGCCGGACAGCCCGATGATATCGACCTTCTCTTCCCTGGCCTTGGCGATGATGTCCTCGGTCGGGACCATCACGCCCATGTCCACCACGTCGTAGTTGTTGCATTGCAGCACGACGCCCACGATGTTCTTGCCGATGTCGTGCACATCGCCCTTGACCGTGGCCATCAGCACCTTGCCCTTGGCCGAGGTGTCCCCCTGCAGGCGCTTTTCCTCTTCCATGTAGGGCAGCAGATGGGCCACGGCGGTCTTCATCACGCGGGCCGATTTCACCACCTGCGGCAGGAACATCTTGCCGTCGCCAAAGAGATCGCCCACCACGTTCATGCCGTCCATCAGCGGCCCTTCGATCACATGAAGCGGCTTCTCGGCGCGCAGGCGGCATTCCTCGGTGTCTTCGACCACGAAATCGGTGATCCCGTGGACAAGCGCGTGTTCCAGCCGTTTTTCGACCGGGGCCTCGCGCCACTTCGGATCTTCCTTCTTCGACGCCTCGCCCGTGCCCTTGTACTTGTCCGCGATCTCGAGCAGCCGCTCGGTCGCGTCGTCGCGACGGTTGAACAGCACGTCCTCGACCCGCTCGCGCAACTCCTCGGGAATGTCGTCATAGACGGTGATCTGGCCCGCGTTGACGATGGCCATGTTCATCCCCAGCGGGATCGCGTGATAGAGAAAGGCCGAGTGCATCGCCTCGCGCACCGCGTTGTTGCCACGGAAGCTGAAAGAGACATTCGATAGCCCGCCCGAGATATGGGTGTCGGGCATGTCCGCCTTGATCAGCTTGATCGCCTCGAAAAAGGCGTTGGCGTAATCGTTATGGTCCTCGATCCCCGTCGCCACGGCAAAGATGTTGGGGTCAAAGATGATGTCCCAGGGCTGGAAATCCGCCTTCTGTGTCAGCAGGTCATAGCAGCGGCGGCAGATCTCGTATTTGTGCTGCGCGGTCTCGGCCTGGCCGTTCTCGTCAAACGCCATGACCACCACGGCCGCTCCGTAGCGGCGGATCGTGCGGGCCTGTTCAAGGAACGCCGCCTCGCCCTCCTTGAGCGAGATCGAGTTGACCACCGCGCGGCCCTGGACGCATTTCAGCCCGGCCTCGATCACCTCGAACTTGGAACTGTCGAGCATCACCGGCACCCGGCTGATGTCGGGCTCCGAGGCGATCAGGTTGAGGAAGGTGACCATCGCCTGTTTCGAATCGAGCAGGCCCTCGTCCATGTTCACGTCGATGATCTGGGCGCCGTTCTCGACCTGGCTGCGCGCCACGTCGAGCGCGGTGGCATAGTCGCCCTCCATGATCAGCTTCTTGAACCGGGCCGAACCGGTGATGTTCGTGCGCTCGCCGATATTGATGAAATTGGCAACACCGCTCATGCTGCATCCTCCTTGCTGACGCCGGGGGCCTCGAACATCTCCAGCCCCGACAGGCGCATCCGCCGCACCGTTTCGGGCACCGCGCGCGGGGCCTTGCCGGCGACGGCCTCGGCGATGGCGCGGATGTGATCGGGCGTGGTGCCGCAGCAACCGCCAACGATGTTCACCAGCCCCGCATCGGCCCATTCGCCCAGATGTGCGGCCGTTTCCTCGGGCGTCTCGTCATAACCGCCCATCTCGTTGGGCAGGCCCGCGTTGGGATAGGCGCTGATGCGCGTGTCGGCGACCTCCGAGAGGGTGCGCACATGCTGGCGCATCTCGCCCGCGCCAAGGGCACAGTTGAGCCCCACAGAAAAGGGCCGCGCATGGCTCATCGAGACCCAGAACGCCTCGGGCGTCTGGCCCGTCAGCGTGCGCCCGGACCGGTCGGTGATGGTGCCCGAGATCATCAGCGGCGGCACGTCCAGCCCCTCGTCCTTGAGGCTGTCGATGGCAAAGAGCGCGGCCTTGGCGTTGAGCGTGTCAAAGATCGTCTCGACCAGCAGCACATCGACCCCGGCCTTGACCAGGGCGCGCGCGGCCTCGCCATAGGCGTGTGCCAGGTCGTCGAAAGTGACGGCGCGATAGCCGGGATCGTTCACGTCCGGGCTGAGGCTGGCGGTCTGGTTGGTCGGGCCGATGCCCCCGGCAACCCAGCGCGGGCGCTCGGGTGTGGACATGGCCTCGGCCGCCTCGCGGGCAAGGCGCACGCTTTCGGCGTTCATCTCGGTCACCAGGCTTTCCATGCCGTAATCGGCCTGGCTGATCGCGTTGGCGCCGAAGGTGTTGGTGCACAGGATATCCGCATCTGCCTCGAGAAAGGCGGTGTGAATGTCGCGGATCATCTCGGGCTGGGTCAGGCTCAGCAACTCGCTGTTGCCGCCCACGTCGCTTTTCCAGTCGGCGAATCGTTCCCCGCGATAGACGTCCTCGCCCGGCTTGTGCTGCTGGATCATGGTGCCCATGGCACCATCCAGCACCAGGATGCGGCGGGCGGCATGGGCGACGATGTTGGAATCTGTCATCTCGATTCTCCTCAGGCGGCGCTCTCGGCCGGCACCGCCGGCGTGATCCCGAGCGCGCGGCAGACTGCCAGGCTCACCTCGGGCCGATTGAGCGTATAGAAATGGAACTCGGACAGCCCCGCCTCCATCAGAAGGCGGCATTGTTCCGTGGCGACGCTTGTGGCGACCATGGCGCGGGTCTCGGGCGCGTCGTCCAGCCCCTCGAACATCCGCGCCAGCCAGTCCGGCACCGTCGCACCGCACATCGCCGAGAACCGCTTCAGTCCCGCGAAATTGGCCACCGGCATGATCCCCGGCACGATCGGCGCGGTGATGCCCGCCGCGCGGGCCCGCTCGACGAAACGCAGGATCACGTCCGTGTCGAAGGTGAATTGCGTGATCGCCCGTGCCGCGCCCGCATCCAGCTTGCGCTTGAGGTGGTCCAGGTCGGCCATGGCACTGGCGGCCTCGGGATGGACCTCGGGATAGGCCGCCACCGAGATGTCGAAATCCGCCACCCGGCGCAGCCCGGCCACCAGCTCGGCGGCGTCGCCATAACCATCGGGGGCAAGGCGCTGCCCCTCGGGCAGGTCGCCGCGCAGCGCCACGATGCGCGTGATCCCCTTGTCGTGCAGACCCCGGGCCAGCCGGTCGACCTCGCCCCGGCTTGCGCCCACGCAGGTCAGGTGATGGGCCACCGGGCGCCCGGTGCGGCTCCCGACCATATCCACCACCCGGGCGGTGCGGTCGCGGGTGCTGCCGCCCGCGCCGTAGGTCACCGAGAAATAGGCCGGATCGGCACTGGCCATCTGATCGACGGCGCGTGCCAGCGTCGTTTCACCAGCGTCGGTCTTGGGCGGGAACAGCTCGAAGGACACAAAGGCAGGAGGATCGGGATAGGGTCCGGTCATGCAGTACTCTCCAATTGTGGGGACGGAACGGTGGGGCAAGGGCCGGGGCGCGCGGCGGCGCCCCGGCGCGGCACATCACGCCGGCTTGCGGAAGTGCTGGACCCCCCAGGCGAGATGGCCCTCATCGGCCGCCTTCACCCAGTTCTCCAGCCCCACGGCCATCTTGTCGAGATACTCCGCCGAGGCCCCGGCTTCGCGCAGTTTCGCGTAGTTGGCCAGCAATTCCTCACGGACACGGGCATAGTGCGTGCGCAGGTCGCTGACGGCCTCCTCCTGTTCCACCGTCTCGAAACCGATCGCCTCGGCCGCCTCGCGGTAGAACCGGGGCGAACCCAGGTCGTTGAGTTGCAGGCGGTCATAGACCGGTTGCAGCACCGCGGGGTCGGCATCATCGGCCTGCATCGGGTCGGTGAAGATCAGGTGCCCGCCGGGCTTGAGCACGCGCCACGCCTCGGCCAGGACCTTGGCGCGCTGATCGGAATGCAGGAAAGCGTCCTGGCTCCAGACCACGTCGCAACTGGCGTCGGCTTCGGGCACATCCTCGAACACGCCGTGGCGCACCGCGATCTTGCCAGTCAGCTTGGCGGCGCGGATCTTGCCCAGGTTGTACTCGTTCTGGGTTTCGGAAATGTTGAGACAGACCGCCTCGCAGCCGGTCTTGCGCACCAGCGTGCGCATGGCGCCGCCATAGCCCGAACCCATGTCCAGCACCCGGGCCGAGGCATCCAGCGGCGGGAGCCGGTCGATCATCGACTCGATGGTACGGTCCGAGGCGGTGCGGATGTCGGGCGTCTCGGCATAACGACCGATATGCAGGTCCTCGCCACCCCAGATCGTGGAATAGAACGTGTCCGCGTCATCGCTGTCATAGTAATCCTCGGTGATGTCGCGGATATCCTGCTTGCCGTCATCGGTGGCGGTGCCCCAGCGCACCAGGTGCATCGCCGATTTCTCGGCCACGTGGATAAAGAAATCCGGGTCGTCCTCGGCATAGGTATCCTGAAAATCGCCATAGGTGCGCACCCGCTCGAACCCGGCCTCGGAGAGCAGGCGGCGCATGTAGTTCTTGCGGATCGGGCACATGTTGAGCGTGTATTCCGACCCGTCGGGGAAGGAATAGCGCATCCGGCACAGCCCCTCGTCTACGTGGTCGGGTTCGGCGGTCACCTGCTCGCCGCAGTAGTAGTACTTGTGCTTGGTCGAATAGCCCCGGTCGAGCATGGCGTCATAGTTGCGCTGATCCAGGATCAGCAGCCCGTCATGCTTGAGTGCGGCATAGAACTCGGCCAGCGCGCGGCGGCGTTCGGATTCCTTGTGCAGATGGGTGAACGAGTTGCCCAAGCATACGATCGCGTCGTACTTGCCGTTGATGGCGCTGTTGAGCCAGCGCCAGTCGGCCTGCGCGGTCTTGAGGATCAGCCCGCGTTTCCGGCCGTTTTCAAAGGCCTTGGCCACCATCGAGGCCGCCCCGTCGGCGGCGGTCACGTCAAAACCCGCCTCGGTCAGCCGGACCGAGTGAAATCCGGTGCCGCAGGCGACGTCGAGCACGGTTTTCTTGCCCCGGGCGCGCAGGATGTCGATGAAGAACTGGCCCTCGCTCTCGGCGCGGCCAGCCCAGTCAATCAACTCGTCCCACTTGTCGACGAAGGTCCTGACATATTCCTTGCGGTAATGGTCGGTCTCGCGATCGGCCAGCGGATCATCGCTGTAAACCTGATCGGTCATGGTCAACTCGGCGTTCTCGGCCATCGTGTCGCTCATTTTTGTCTCCGTTCCAGACTGTCCGGGCACCGGCGATACGAATGCTCGCCGGTCGCGCAATATCACTGCGCGAGCCTCGAAAGGCTGCACTGATTTCTTTGCCCACTTCGATGTTCGCCGCGGCCAGCGTGATCGCGCCGCGGGAGGCGATGTGATCAGGTCCAAGCTCTGCGCGGGTCTGAGCCAAGCCGATCGTGGCTCGGCTCCGACACAAGGCGCCAGAGTGCTGCCCAATACGCAGCGCAAGCTTCACGCACAAATTGCGACCATACAACCCCCATTTGCGACATTCTTTCTAATATGATGATTCAAAAGAGGAAAAACTGGTTCGGCGGGTTTCTCCGCTGCCAAACGCATGGTCGGCAACACCGGCTGCCACGGCGATGATACGCCCCTATGAACGGAGCGGGTCCGCGGGCTGCATGCATTGGGCCTTTATGAACCCGGCGCGTTCAGACCGCGTCCTTGCCCAACTCATGCTCGAGCGCCACGGTGGAGACCGGCAGGGTGCATCTTCAGGATGCCCCGCTGCCTGCCGTCGCCCATCACGCAACAGGTCGAATCGGACCAACTCGCCCGAATAGCCAGGGCGATTGGGGGTCTGGATCTGCAATCTAAGTGCAGCGGAATGCACCTTCACATCCACAAGCCAAATGGCCGCAAATCCCGCTCGGCCATCATCAGCTCATCGAAAATGCCGCAAGATGCACGAACGGCAGGAATGCGAAAGCCGCGCTTGCGGCGTGAGGGCCCCCGGGGATGTCTTGTGCGCCGGTCTCGTTCTGAAACACGTCGACGGATCGCAGCATTGCCCCCCTTCCCTGCGCATTCCCACCATCCGGACCAACCCGCCCCGCACCCGCAGCGACTGACCGACAAGCCCATCCGCAAAACAGTCATTCGCGTCGGGCAAAGCCGGGGGAATGGTCCCCGGCGCGCGGTGCATTAACTGAATCCCGGGTTAATTTCGCTGCAATGCGGCGGTGTACGCCTGGCAGCCGGGGCGCAGCCGCGAATCACCCCCCGGATTTCGCCGCGGTGCGGCGCGGTTAACCACGCGGGACGGTGCCCCCACTCGGCCCCCTGGCGATGACGATTCCATCGCCGCCTGCGCCGTGATCACCCTCAAACCCCGGGCACGCCGCCCGCCAGCAGGGTGCGAAACCAGCCCATGTCGATATTGCCGCCCGACAACACGACCCCCACCTTGCGCCCCTCGAGTCGGTCCTTCTCCCGGAGCGCCAACGCCAGCGCCGCGGCCCCCGCCCCTTCGGCAAGATTGTGGGTCGCGGTATAGTAAAGCCTTATCGCATCGGCGATTTCCGCGTCACTCACCGCCTCGATATGGTGGGCTTTTTCTGAATAAATATCAAAGGCTTCCCCCACCGGCACCCGCACCGCCATACCATCGGCAAAGGTGTCGGCGGCGTTGGTCTCGACCAGATGCCCGGCCTCAACCGACAGTTTCGCACCGGCAGCTTGGTCCGAGACGACACCAACGATCTCGGTCGAAAGACCCAGCGCGTCGCGCGCCGCAAGGGTGCCGCATAGGCCCGAGCCACAGCCGACCGGCACATAGACCACGTCGAGATCGGGATGGGCGCGAAACAGTTCAAGCCCATAGGTCGCCACCCCGCGCACCAGTTCGGTATGAAACGGCGGCACCGGAAAGAGCGGTTCAGTCTCGGCCGCGCGCATCGCCGCCTCGCGCGCCTCGTCGAAATCCGCGCCATGCTCGACCAACTCGGCCCCAAACGCACGCATGGCAGCGTTCTTCTCGGTCGAATTTCCGTGTGGAACAAAGATCTTAGCCCTGAGTCCCATGGCCGTGGCCGCCCTTGCCTGTGATTGGCCATGATTGCCACGAGTCGCCGTCACGATGCCCTGCATCCGGGGATGATTGCGTTTGAGCCAATCCATGAAGGTGATCCCGCCACGCACCTTGAAGGCGCCGGTGGGGGCGTGGTTTTCATGCTTGACGATCACCTGGCTGCCCAGTGCCTGCGCCAGCAATGGCCAATCATGTGCCGGGGTGGGCATCATGTATCGCGCGACAAGGCGGTGCGCATCGTCAAGTTCGGCTTCGGTGAACATCGGCCCCTCCAGTTTGACGGGGCAAGATTGGCAGGCCGAGAGAACGGGGTAAAGGCGCGACCCGCGCGGTTCTGTTCATTTCCCGGGTGCCTGTATAACAGGAGAGCATGACGATCATCTCGCTCACCTCGATTCCCCCGCGTTTTCCACAGCTTGGTCCGGTTCTGGAAAGCCTCGTGGCGCAGGGCGCCGACAAGGTCGTTCTTGCCCTTGCGCGACAATATGAACAGTTCCCCGGCGTGGTCACGCCCCCGCCCCTGCCGAACGGTGTCGAGATCATATGGAGCGAGGATATCGGACCAGCAACAAAGATCATCGCGGCGCAACGCGTCTTTTCCGATACCGAGATCATCTATTGCGACGATGATTGCCTTTATGCACCTGACTGGCTTGCTGCCCTCTGCGACGGCCCCGGTATACGGGCGGGATCGGTATTTGACGCGCGACGGTTGAAGCGGCGAAACGGCACGGTGGCGCAGGGGTTTGCCGGGGTGCGACTGCCCGCCGGTTTCGCCCCATTCACGCCGCCGCCTGCGGCATGTCGGCTGGCCGACGATCTGTGGCTATCGGCGCAAATGGCCGTGCGGGGCGCTAAAATCACACATTGTCGCACGGCACGCGCATATGTCACGCCGCTCAACCTAGGCCATCAGTTGCAGGATATTGACCGGCGTGACACCTACAAGATGGGGTGCGAGGCAGTGCATGCCGCCTTGGGCGTCTGGCCACCGGCCTGAGCAGGCTGCTTCGGGGAGGAGACGATCCCCCGGTTTAGTGCACCGCCACGGGCGCGAGGTCGTTCTGTCGGGCCAGCACGAAAGCGAGAGAGCGGTCACGCACAAGCGCAAGCTGCTCGCCATCCGAGCTATGCACCGCATAGAGGCTATCCAGTTCGCCGACCTGCGCCCGCACGTTTTCAGGCAGATCCTTGACCGCAACCTTGCGCACATAGACGATGCGGTTTTCCTCACCAGCGCCGAAATCGTATTTCGTATCCATGACTTATCCTTTCCTGATCTGTATCGTCTGCACCACTGTCTCGGGCTCCGCCCGGGTCAGATCAACATGCAGGAGACCGTTTTCCATCACCGCCTCGCCCACTTCGACGCCATCGGCGAGAACGAAGCTGCGCTGAAACTGACGCGCGGCGATGCCGCGATGCAGGAATACCCGGCCCTCTGTCTCGTCATGCTGACGACCGCGGATCACCAGTTGCCGGTCCTCGATCGTGATCGCCAGATCCCGCTGCGAGAACCCGGCCACGGCCAGCGTGATCCGATAGGAATTGTCCGAGGTCTGTTCGATATTGAAGGGGGGATAACCCTCGTTGCCGGATTTGGCATTGCGCTCAAGCAACCGCTCAAGCTGTTCGAAGCCCAGAAGATAGGGGGCGGTCCCCAGGGAAAGTTTCGTCATCGACACGGTCCTTCACACATACAAGCGACAGTGCTTTCATCGCGGGCCCCGTTCCGGCGACCCGTATCAGAAATATGGGGGGTCTTTGGCGCGGCTGCAAGGGCTTTGCCAAATGTCCTGATTTCAGTATGTTATACCAACCGCCGCCAAGGGGGAATCACTCCGAAAATGAATGCGCCTTTCGATATCTCGATGAAGACCGACGAGGTGCTCCGCGTCGAGTTGGAGGTCTTTCGACGCGAACATCGCGAACTCGACGAATCCATCCGCGTGATGCAGGAGCGTGGCACGGCGGACCAGTTGATGCTGCAACGGCTGAAAAAGAAGAAACTGGCGCTCAAGGATATCATAGCCCGGATCGAGGACAGGCTGACACCGGATATCATTGCGTGACCTCCTGATTTGCCTATAGTGCGGATTTCCTGAAAAACCGGTCAACCGGGGAGCGATCATGAGCGAAACAAGGGTCGGGATCATCATGGGGAGCCAGTCGGACTGGCCCACTATGAAAGAGGCGGCGGATATTCTCGATGAATTGGGCGTGGCCTATGAGACGCGCATCGTATCGGCTCACCGCACGCCGGATCGGCTCTGGGATTATGGAAAGACGGCGGTGGCGCGTGGTCTGCATGTGATCATCGCGGGCGCTGGCGGGGCCGCGCATCTGCCCGGCATGATGGCTTCGAAAACCCGGGTGCCGGTCATCGGTGTGCCGGTACTGACCAGGGCGCTTTCGGGCGTCGACAGCCTCTATTCCATCGTGCAGATGCCCAAGGGCTTTCCGGTGGCCACGATGGCGATCGGGGCGGCGGGCGCGGCCAACGCGGGTCTCATGGCGGCGAGCATCCTGGCGGTGAGCGACCCGGATCTGGCGACACGACTGGACGATTGGCGCGCGGCGCTGTCGGCCTCGATCCCCGAGGCGCCAGGCGATGCATGAGCCCCTGCCCCCCGGATCGGTGATCGGCATTCTTGGTGGCGGGCAGCTGGGCCGCATGCTGTCGGTTGCTGCCGCGCGGCTTGGCTACAAGACCGCGATCTTCGAGCCGGGCAGCGATTGCCCCGCGAGCCACGTGGCCAATTTTCACATGCGGGCCGAGTACGAGGACGAGGCGGCGCTGCGCAACTTTGCCGAAAGCGTCGATGTCATCACCTACGAATTCGAGAATGTCCCCACCTCTGCACTTGATATTCTCGACCTCCTTTGCCCCATACGTCCCGGGCGCGAGGCGCTCAGGATCAGCCAGGACCGGATCATCGAAAAGGACTTCCTTTCGGGGCTGGGGTTGCAGGTGGCGCCTTACAGGGCGGTCAATTCCGAGAATGACCTGCGCGTGGCAGTGGATGAGATCGGCGCACCGGCAATCCTCAAGACCTGCCGCTTTGGCTATGACGGCAAGGGACAGGCGCGCCTGTCATCGCCTGACGACATCGCACAGGCATGGGCGATCATGAAGGGCGCGCCGTCGGTGATGGAAGGATTCGTGAGCTTCAGCCACGAGGTATCGGTGATCGCGGCGCGCGGGCTAGACGGTTCGGTCGCGGCGTTCGATCCGGGCGAGAATGTCCACGAAGGCGGGATCTTGCGCCGAACCACCGTTCCGGCAACGCTGACCGCAACAGAACGTGCCGACTCGGTGCTCCTGGCTGCGAACATCCTCAACGCGCTCGATTATGTCGGGGTGCTTGGGGTCGAATTGTTCGTGACACGGCAAGGCCTGATCGTGAACGAAATCGCACCACGGGTGCATAATTCCGGCCACTGGACGCAGCAGGGCTGTGCCGTGGACCAGTTCGAACAACATATCCGCGCCATCACTGGCTGGCCGCTGGGCGACGGAACACGCCATGCCGACGTCATGATGGAGAACCTGATTGGCGATGACGTGACCCGGTTGCCGGACCTTGCGAAAGAGCAGGGTGTCGCCATCCACCTCTACGGGAAGGCGGATGTGAAACCCGGCCGCAAGATGGGCCATGTCAACCGTATCACCGGCTGAACCGGCAGGAGTGGGGGCCGTCCCCACTCCCCCGAGGTATTTTCTGTCGGATGAAGCCGGGAACCGACCCGCGCTTCACCTTGGGGCAAACAGTCACACCGCCCCGGTCAGTGCCCGAGAATCTGGCTGAGGA
This sequence comes from Aquicoccus porphyridii, assembly GCF_008369105.1. Classification (GTDB taxonomy): domain Bacteria; phylum Pseudomonadota; class Alphaproteobacteria; order Rhodobacterales; family Rhodobacteraceae; genus Aquicoccus; species Aquicoccus porphyridii. Next base: position 401,247 of record NZ_VINQ01000002.1, read on the forward strand.
AAAGCTTGGTGCGCTCGCTTTGCGGGTTATTGAAGAACTCTTCGGGCTCGTTCTGTTCGACGATCTGGCCCTGGTCCATGAAAATCACCCGGTTCGCCACCTGACGCGCAAAACCCATCTCATGGGTGACACAGAGCATGGTCATGCCCTCCTCGGCCAGTTGGATCATCGTGTCGAGCACCTCCTTGATCATTTCGGGATCAAGGGCCGATGTGGGCTCGTCGAAAAGCATGATGCGCGGGCGCATACAGAGCGATCGGGCGATCGCCACCCGCTGTTGCTGCCCGCCCGACAATTGCCCCGGGTACTTGTCGGCCTGTTCAGGGATCTTGACCTTTTCGAGGAAGTGCATCGCCGTTTCCTCGGCTTCTCGCTTGGGTGTCTTGCGCACCCAGATCGGCGCCAGCGTGCAGTTCTCGAGGATGGTGAGATGCGGAAACAGGTTGAAATGCTGAAACACCATCCCGACCTCGGAGCGGATCTTGTCGATGTTCTTGAGGTCAGACGACAGCACCGTGCCGTCCACCACGATCCGACCCTGCTGATGTTCTTCAAGCGCATTGATGCAACGGATGAGCGTCGATTTGCCCGACCCCGACGGCCCGGCGATCACGATCCGCTCACCACGCTGCACGGTCAGGTTGATGTCGCGCAGCACGTGGAACGTGCCGAACCACTTGTTCATGTTGGTAATTTCGACGGCGACCTCGTCGCTCACCGTCATTTTCGAACGGTCGACTTCACGACCCATGGCGAGTTCTGACATTTTCAAGGCCCTCCTCAGTGATGGCCGGTATTGAGCTTGCGCTCGAGATACATGGAATAGCGCGACATCGCGAAGCAGAAGGCAAAGAACAGCAGCGCAATGAAACCGTAGATTTCCCAGACAATCCCGTTCCACGCCGCATCGGCACGGATCGAGTTAGACAGGCCCAGCGGATCGAGCAGGCCGATGATCGACACCAGCGTGGTATCCTTGAAGAGCCCGATGAAGGTGCTCACGATGCCGGGGATCGAGATTTTCAGCGCCTGCGGCATGATCACCAGCCGCTGCGCCTGCCAATAATCGAGGCCAAGGCTGTCCGCACCTTCATACTGTCCCTGGGGAAGGGCCGCGAGTCCGCCGCGGATCACCTCGGCCATGTAAGCCGAAGCAAAGAGCGTGGCCATGATTATGACCCGCAGGATGATGTCGAAATTCGTCCCCGGTGGCATGAAGATGTTGAGAAGCGTCGATGCCACGAACAAGAGCGTGATCAGGGGCACACCCCGGATGAACTCGATGAATCCCACGCAGAGTGCCTTGACGATCAACAGGTCCGATTGCCGACCCAGCGCCAGCACGACGCCGATCGGCAGCGAACAGGCGATCGCCACGACCCCGATCGTGACAGAGAGCATGAAACCACCGAAATTGCGGCTTTGCACCGCTTCGATCCCGATTGGCAGAACCGCGCTGACCCCGTCGATCACATAGCCCGATACAAGCAACCACCAGATCACCGCGGCCAACACGCCGGCGATGATACCCGCAAGGCCGCCCGCACGCTTGTCCGCGGCCCGATAAACGAACCATCCGATGACAAAACCCGCGATCACCATGAGCGGCCCCCAGATCGGGCCACCCCAAAGAAGCCAGGGAAAGAGAAACGGATAAACCGCAGAGAACCACAAGAGCTTGCGCGGCACCCGGTCGGAAAAGAGAACCGGCGCCAACGCTACACCCAGAAGCAGGAAGGCCATGATCGGGCGCCAGTAGAGCTCGGACGGGTAGAACCCGAAGAGAAGCTGCACCCAACGATCGCGGATCACTCCCCAGCAGGCCCCGGGATAATGCCCCTCACGACCCATCCCACGCAGGATGTCGCGACACTCGCCCAACGACGTGGCGTACCATGTGGGCGAGAATATCCACGGCAGGATAGCATTGAGAAGCATCACGACAAAGGTCAGAGACACAATGGTCAGGGCGGTGTTGAACCATCCCGAAAACAGGTTCTCACGCATCCACCCGATCACGCCTATCGTGGTAGCAGGCGGCTCGCGCTCGGGCAGCATTTCGGTGCGAACATAGGAAACTTCGCTCATTTTACCGCTCCACCAGTTTGACGCTGTTGTTATACCAGTTCATCACCGCCGAAATGATAAGCGAGATGGTGAGATAGATCAGCATGCCCAGAAGCACCGTTTCAAGCTCACGCCCGGTCTGGTTTAGGGTGATGCCCATCAAGGTGCCGGTGATATCCATGTACCCCACAGCGATAGCCAGAGAGCTGTTCTTGGTGAGGTTGAGATAATTGGAAATCAGTGGCGGGATAATGACGCGCAGCGCCTGCGGCAGGATTACGAGATTCATGATACGCTTCGGCCGCAAACCCAACGCCGAGGCCGCCTCGGTCTGGCCATGGCTGATCGCGAGGATACCGGCGCGCACGATCTCGGCGATGAATGCCGCAGTGTAAAGCGAGAGCGCCAGCCAGAGCGCGATGAGCGAGTTGCGCATATGCGTCCCGCCCTGGAAGTTGAACCCTCTTAGCTCGGGAAACGCGAAATAGAAGCCTAGCGCCCACAGCGTGATCGCAAAGGGCAGGATCACGACGCCAAGGCGCAGATACCAGGTGACCGGGCGCACGCCTGTGGCGTTCTGAATGCGATCGGCACGGCGCTTGATGCGATGCGACGCGTATAATCCGGCAATAAGAACGGCAAGCGCCAACAACAGGTCGAGGCTGATCTGGAAGGTGCCGCACCCGGCGGCGGGTTCGCCTGCGCCAGGGCCTTCGGTGGCATAGTAGCGTTCACAAGACGGATTGTCGCGGCTGGCGCCGACCGGATAATCTCCTAGCCCCACGCGCCAGCCGACAGGTTCGTCAAGGAATGCCCCCTTATCGTCCTTGGCGTCGGCACCAAAAAGGGGATCGGGGATATAGACACCGCGGTTGGTAATCGCGACCGTGTCAAAGAGCTTCATGCTCGCCACGGGATCGTCACCTCGAAAATCCCGTGGCGCTGGCAAGGTTTCGATCAGGATCGCCATGATGAAAACGATCCACAAAAGCACCGGCACGTTGCGGAAGATCTCAACGTAAACCGTCATCAGGCGTCCGACCAACCAGTTCTTGGACAGGCGCAAAACACCGATAATCACGCCCAGAATGGTGGCCGTCGCGCAGCCCATCACCGCGACCAGAAGCGTATTCAGGATGCCGACAAAGGCAGCCCGCAAGTGAGAGTCTTGATTGTTGTAGTCGATCAGGCGCTGGTTGATGTCATAACCCGCCGCTTCACCCATGAATTGGAACGAAGGTTCCTTGCCCAGATCGGCCAGATTCTGTGCCGTGTTCGAGATCAGCCAGCCGATCAGGACAAGAAACCCGATCAGCGCAACGATCTGGATTGTCATGGACCGATAGCGCGTGTCGTAAATCAGCTGAGAGAGCCGAAACGCCTCTTTGGGAGGGTCGGAAACTGTTGCCATTGCGTGGCGTCCCTGTCTTGTGTGGCGATTGCGGTTTCCGGCGAGGTTTTTCCCCGCTCGCATCGAATCGCATCATTTACGCTTGAGCGTATTGAAAGGGGCGCAGGCTGACCCGCGCCCCTTCATGAGCAGTATTACCGGAAGGGCGGCGAATAGAGCAGCCCACCATCGGTCCATTGCGCGTTCAGACCACGCGAGAGACCGATCGGGGTATTCTCACCAATATTCCTGGCGAAGATTTCCCCATAGTTGCCACCCGCGCTAATCGCGTTGACGGCCCAGTCGGCCGAAAGACCCAGCATCTCACCGAGGTTGCCCTCGGTGCCGAGCAGCCGGTTGATCTCGGGGTTGTTGCCCGCAGCCGATGCCATTTCCTTGACATTGGCCGAGGTGATGCCCAGCTCTTCTGCGGCGATCAACGCGTTGAGCGTCCAGCGCGCCACGTCGCCCCATTCGTCATCGCCATGACGCACGAGCGGGCCAAGCGGCTCTTTCGAGACGATTTCAGGCAAAACCACGTGATCGGCCGGGTTCTCGAAGGTGGCACGGGTCGCGGCAAGGCCCGAGGCATCGGTGGTGTAGGTGTCGCATGCCCCGGCCAGGTATTGCTGCTGGCCTTCGGCGTTGGTTTCGATCGGCACCGGCTCGTAGCTGATGTTGTTCTTGCGGAAGTAATCCGCAAGGTTCAGCTCGGTGGTAGTGCCGGTCTGAATGCAGACGGTCGCGCCATCAAGTTCCTTGGCCGAGCTCACGCCCAATGCCTTGGGCACCATGAAGCCCTGGCCGTCATAATAGTTGACCCCGACGAAAGTGAACTTGAGATCCACGTCACGCGAGAGGGTCCAAGTGGTGTTGCGCGCCAGCACATCGACCTCGCCCGACGCGAGCGCGGTAAAGCGCGTCTTGCCGGTCGTGGGAACGAATTCCACCGCCTTGGGATCGCCAAGAATGGCAGCCGCCATGGCGCGGCAAACCGCCACGTCAAAGCCATGCCATTCACCATTCGCATCCGGGGCGGCAAAGCCGACGAGACCGGTGGTCACACCACAGTTCAGCTTGCCACGTGCTTTCACGTCGTCAAGCGTGCCGGCAGCCGCAGCGCCAGCCGCAAGACCTGCGACCGTGAGAGCACCAAGAAATACGGTTTTTTTCATGTTTACCTCTTCCTGATTATCCACCGTTTTACAGGTGGTTCTTCCGACCACAGATGGCCGGGACGATTTTCGGGAGAAGCCCTCCCAATGGCGATGAGTTTGGTCGGAATTGCAGTTGCAGGTCAAGGGACTCATGAGACCTTCTGCGGTCGAACTCGGCTTTTCAGAGGGGTATTGCCCTTTGGTCAAGCCTTCTCATGCCGAATTATGCGGCATCGGCGTCGGAGTTTGCCAGTTCGAAAAACCGCATCGCATGGGCAAAGGCCTGCGCCCTGAGCATGGCGGCCTTTTCGGAATCGGCGTCGCGGCCCCATTGCTCGGCTTGCCATGTCTCGTCGATGCGCGACAGCGCCCAAAGCTCTTGCGCCGGCCTAACCCGCTCAGCCGCGGCAAGGCCAAGCACAAAAGACCCACTCAAGCTGACCAGATCGTGAAAGCCGGTCAGTTCAAATGCGGTCATGGATCGAGTGATTCCTTGAATTTTCTCAATGGAATCCATGCTTTGTGCCTTATGAATCACACCAGTCACTGGAACAAGCGCAATTCCATGGCGCGATTTCAACCAGTCGAGCATCGGATCCCATTCCGCCTCTTGCCGCGCGACCAACTCGTCCGGTGCCTCGGCCCGATAACACAAAAGATCGCTGTCTCCATAGGCGGCGATCAGCGCGGCCACCTCCTCGTGCTGGGGGCGCACTTTGTCAATGGCAGCATTGGCCGAGCGGGTGTAGGGCATGGTTGTCGGGTCGAGCACATCCCCCTGTGCATTCCATTCTGCGGCTACCGCCCGGGCCATCGCGGCATTCGGCAACACCAGCAGTGCCTTGGCCGGACTGCGCACCGGGCGCCCATCAAGCAGAACGCCAAAGCCCCCGGACTCGGACTCAGGGGCGATGCTCGCCTCTTTCCAGAAGCGTTTGGCCTTCCATTCACTCATCAACGATTCTCTCCGTGTCGTGCCAAAACCCCGGCCACGGCACTAGGCACCTCTGCCACGTCATGTACCACGTGATCCGCCACCAGCGTTTCGGGCGCATGATAGCCCCAGCCAACGCCAAGCGCACCCACAGCCGCGGCCCGGGCCATCTCCATGTCAAAACTGGTGTCGCCCACCATCACCGCATCACACGGCCCGATACCCGCCTCGCCCAATGCCGCGGCGAGCATCGCGGGATGCGGCTTGGAGGGGTGAAAATCGGCCACTTGCCGGGTGACGAAATACCGCTCAAGCCCATGCGCCTCGATCAGCGCGTCGAGCCCGCGTTTCGATTTTCCGGTGGCCACCCCCATCAGAAGAAAAGGGTCGCCCGCCATCTCGTCCAGCACGGCGCGCACGCCGGGATAGAGCGGCGAGGCCCCATTTGCGCGGCGCTGCTCGAAATAGGCCTGCTTGTAACCCGCCACCAGCCGCGCCCGGCCAGTTTCCGACAGATCGGGGGCCAACCGTACCATTGCATGATCAAGCGACAGCCCGACAATCGACAGGATCGCCGCGCGATCGGGCGTGGCAAGAGATTCATTGGCAAAGGCCGCGCCCATGGCCGATAGAATCTCGGCCTGACTGTCGGCAAGCGTGCCATCGACGTCGAAAACGACCAGGCGCAACCGGCTCATTTCACCACCTCGAACGGGTCTTCGGCAGCCAGATCGGTGGTCCAGCCGAAGGTTTCGAACGTATGCGCCATGTGATCGGGCAAAGGCGCGGTGATGGTCACGTCCCGTCCTGTCACGGGATGTTCGAACCGCATCGACCTTGCATGCAGGTGCAGCTTGTTCGAGATGATCCCGCCCAGTTTTGCCCCCCATCCATCGCCCAGGTTCTCCTGACCCGAGCCGCCATATTTTCCGTCGCCCACGATCGGATGCCCGATCTCAGCCATATGGGCACGCAGTTGATGGGTGCGCCCGGTGATCGGCTCCATGGCGATCCATGCGGCCCGTTCGGCGACGCGGTAAAGCGTGGCGTATTGCGTGATCGCACGTTTCGCGCCCTCGGTACGGTCAATCTCGTCGGGGTGGATACAAAGCATCTTTTCGCCCTGCCCCTTGCCCCCGCCCGGCGCCTTGACGAGACCGTACTTGATCTCGCCCAGATAGGGGCGCGGCACACCCGCAACTATGGCCCAGTAGATCTTGCGCGTGGCGCGGTGTCGGATCGCGGCGGTGAGCGCCTGAGCCACCGAACGGCTACGCGCCAGCAAAAGCACGCCCGACGTATCCTTGTCGAGCCGATGCACGAGGCGCGGTTTGTCGTCCAGCCCGAACTTGAGCGCCTCGGACAATCCGTCAACATGCCGCGTCTGCTTGCTGCCGCCCTGTGTCGGCAGGCCCGGCGGCTTGTTCAGCGCGATGATGTGATCGTCGCGCCAGATCACGGAAGCGTGAATCATCCGGGCATCTTCCTGGCTAACCGTAGACCTGGGAGGCGGCTTTGCTGTCTCGCCCGGTTCGGGCAGCGGCGGGATACGCACTTTCTGCCCCACCGCGAGCCGATGCGCGGGTTTGACCCGCCCACCGTCGACGCGAACCTCGCCCTTGCGGCACATCTTTTCGATCCGGCCCTGCGGAACATGCGGAAAGTGACGCCGGAACCAGCGGTCGAGCCGCTGATCGCCATCACCCGGCCCGACGGTCACGGTTTGAACGTTGTTCATTGGAAAGCCCCCCGGGCAAGAAAAATAGCCAGCACAAGTGCCCCCAAGGACAAGATCACCGAAGCGCCAACATAAAGCGCCGCGAACCCGACATGACCCTTTTCCCACAGCACGTAAGCATCGAGCGAAAAGGCCGAGAACGTGGTGAACCCGCCCAGAATCCCGGTCATCAGAAAGGGCGCGAAGCGCATCACGTCCTTCTCTGCCAGCAACACGAAGACGAGCCCCATCAGAAACGATCCAACCACGTTGACCGTGAGTGTACCCCATGGAAACCCCGGCCCCATAATCCGCATTGCACCCGCGAAAGTCAGGTAACGGAGCGAAGCCCCGATCGCGCCGCCAAGGGCCACTTGCAATAGGGTTGTGAACATGGGCGGTCTGTCTCAGGGGGCGGGCGGTTTGTCAAGCTGGGGCGGGTGTTCGCGGGGCACCGTGCTCAGTTTCCGCGCTGAAGGCGCTGTTTCGCGAACCAATCGAGCCGCTTTTTCAACTCGCGCTCGAATCCGCGTTCGACCGGCTGATAAAGGACCGGGCGCTTCATGCCATCAGGAAAATAGTTCTGCCCCGAGAACCCGTCCTCGGCATCGTGGTCGTAGGAATAGCCCTTGCCATAACCGTGGTCCTTCATAAGCGATGTTGGCGCGTTCAGGATATGCTTGGGCGGGGGTTCCGAGCCAGTCTTTTTGGCCTGCGCGCGTGCGGCCTTGTAAGCGGTGTAGCCCGCATTCGATTTCGGTGCCAGCGCCAGATAGATCAGCGCCTGTGCCAGTGCCAGTTCGCCCTCGGGGCTGCCAAGTCGCTCATAGACTTCCCATGCATGCAGGCAATGCGTCTGGGCATTGGGATCTGCGAGCCCGATATCCTCGATCGCCATGCGGGTGATGCGCCGGGCGAGATATCGGGGGTCTTCGCCCCCCTCAAGCATCCGCGCGAGCCAATAAAGCGCCGCATCCGGGTCGGAGCCACGCACCGATTTGTGCAGCGCCGAGATGAGATTGTAATGCTCATCGCCCGACTTATCGTACTGCGCTGCGCGCCGCATCAAGCGCGTGGTAAGGGCTTTGGTGTCGAGCTTGGCTTCGACCTTCCACGCCATCACCTGTTCGATGAGGTTCAAAAGCGCACGCCCGTCGCCATCGGCCATTTCCAAAAGCCCCTCGCGTGCAGGGCCGTCGAGCGGCAGGCTGCGACCCAGATCGGTCTCCGCGCGCTGCGCCAGCCGTTCTAGATCGGCAAGTTCGAGCCGCGTGAGTACGAGCACCTGCGCGCGGCTGAGAAGGGCGGCGTTCAACTCGAAACTCGGGTTCTCGGTCGTGGCACCGACGAGAAGGATCGTCCCATCCTCCATATGCGGTAGGAAGCTGTCCTGTTGCGCCTTGTTGAACCGGTGGATTTCATCAACAAAAAGCAACGTGCCCTGCCCATTCGCGCGGCGGTGCTTGGCGGCCTCGAACACCTTGCGCAGTTCCGACACGCCCGAGAAGATCGCGCTGATCTGTTCGAAATGCAGATCGGTCTCATCCGCAAGCAACCGTGCAATGGTGGTCTTGCCCACACCGGGCGGCCCCCAGAAGATCAGCGACGAGAGCGACCCCGCGGCCAGCATCGCCCCCAGCGGCGCATCGGGGCCGAGCACCTGTTCCTGCCCGATCACCTCCGAGAGGGCACGCGGGCGCAGCCGGTCAGCCAGCGGGCGCGGTCCCTTGGGCGGCTCGGGCGCGTCCGCAGCAGTGTCGAACAGGTCGCTCATCAGAGCCGGAACCGCATCACGCGGCGTTGGGTGCCACGCTGAACCTCAAGCGAGAGCCAACGCGATACCCCTTCGAGAAGCCGCGCGGCGCTTTGAGCGTCAGTCACGGCAACATCGTTGATCGCGCGCAGGATATCGCCCCGCGCCAGCCCGGCACGTGGCCCGGCCGGACCGGGATCGGTCACAACCACGCCCTCCGAAGACAACGGCAGCCCCAGTTCGGCAATCACGGCCGGGTTGATGTTCGAAAGTTCAAGCCCGGGGATCGCCGCATCTTGTGCGGTGGTGCGCAGCTCACGCGGCGGCGTGTCGGGAGCCGCCATGAGCGGCACCTCGACCTGCGCCTCATCGCCGTCGCGCACACGGGTGACAGCCACTTGGTTGCCCAGCCCGGCAACGCTCATTCGATAGACCATTTCATCGGGTGTATTGACCGGCTGGCCATCGACGGCCACGATTACATCACCGGGGCGGATTCCCGCGTCCAGAAACGGGCTGACAGGATGCAATTCTGAAATCACGATACCGCGCGGTGTACTCAGCCCGAGGCTTGCTGCGATATCGCTGTCGACCGGCTGGCCGTTCATCCCCGCCCATGGCCGCAGAAACCGGTCATGCCCGGCTTTGGCCTGCTCCACGAACCGTGCAACCAGCGTTGCCGGAATGGCAAAGCCGATCCCATTCGACCCGCCAGAACGGGTAAGAATCCGCGTGTTGATCCCGACCAGCCGACCGTTCACGTCGATGAGCGCACCGCCGGAATTCCCCGGATTGATCGGCGCATCGGTCTGGATGTAATAGCCCCGGGACGAGCCAGTGGCCGTGCCTGATCGGGCCAGGCCGGACACGATCCCGCTTGTCACCGTCTGACCCACGCCGAACGGGTTGCCAATCGCAAGAACCAGTTCGCCCACCTCGACAGTATCGCTGTTGCGAATTTCGAGACGCGGCAGGCCCTCACTGTTCCGGATTTGCAAAATCGCAAGATCGGCCTCTTGATCCGAAAGCAGGATGTCGGCTTCGAACTCGCGCCGGTCGTTGAGAACGACGCGGATATCCTGCGCCCCTCCAACCACATGGTAATTCGAAACCATGATCCCGTCGCTGGTCAGGATCACCCCCGATCCGAGGCTGTTTTGCACCTGCGGGCGGGGATTTCCGAAACCCTCGAAGAAATCACGAAAGAACGGATCGTCGGCAAAGGGGCTTCTCTGGCGCTGCTCGACGATCCGCCTTGCATAGATGTTAACCACCGCCGGCGCGGCCTGTTTGACCAGTGGGGCAAAGCCGAGCGCGATCTCGCTCTGGCTTTGCGGCACACGGGTTTCAGCAGCAAGCGGTGCGGCGATCACAACTGCAATCAGGGCAAGTATACGAAACATTCTGACCTCCCTTGGATTGGACCAGATATGCGGAGGGCATCGCCGGAATGCAAGCCAAGGCTAAACGCAAAACCCCCGCCACAAGGACGGGGGTTTAATGATTTCAGCAGGGGTGCGAGGATCAGTCCTCGTCCATCTCCGCCGCATCTTCTGCAGCGACACGGGCTTTGTCGGCGGCGCCCTTGGCTTCGGGGTCGCGGTCAACCAACTCGATGATCGCCATCGGGGCCATATCGCCATAGCGGAAACCGGCCCGGAGTACGCGGGTATAGCCGCCCTGGCGTTCGGTGTAACGCGGGCCGAGCACTTCAAAGAGCTTGGCCACGTCCTTTTCCTGCTTGAGTTGCGCCGCAGCCTGACGGCGGGCATGCAGATCGCCCCGCTTACCCAGCGTGATCAGCTTGTCCATCACCCGCTTGAGTTCCTTGGCCTTGGGCAGGGTGGTCTTGATTTGCTCATGCTCGATGAGCGAACCGGCCATGTTCGAAAAGAGTGCCTTGCGGTGCTCGTGAGTGCGGTTGAGGCGGCGATAGCCTTTTGCGTGACGCATGTGTCTTACTCCATTGTGCCCTCTACGGGCGGTTTTGCTTTGTCCGGCCAGCGATGCGTGTCACCGGCTCTCCTTGGGGCGGGAATGCCCGGGTTGTGCGGCGGGTTGGCGCCCCACCCTACGATTCTGCCGTAGGGTGGGTTGAACCCGTCGTGCCTTAAAAGGCATCCTCGAATTTCTTGGCGAGGTCTTCGATATTGTCCGGCGGCCAATCCTCGACGTCCATCCCGAGATGCAGTCCCATGCCCGAAAGCACTTCCTTGATCTCGTTCAGCGACTTGCGTCCGAAGTTCGGGGTGCGCAGCATCTCGGCTTCGGTCTTCTGGATCAGGTCGCCGATATAGACGATGTTGTCGTTCTTGAGACAGTTGGCCGAACGTACCGAAAGCTCCAGCTCGTCCACTTTCTTGAGCAGCAGCGGGTTGAACTCCAGCCCGTCATCCTCGTCCTGGCGACCGGCGGCTTCGGGTTCGTCGAAGTTGACGAAGATCGACAGCTGATCCTGCAGAATGCGCGCGGCAAAAGCCACCGCGTCATCCGGCGAGAGCGAACCGTCGGTTTCCAGCTTGAGGGTCAGCTTATCATAATCGAGAACCTGCCCCTCACGAGTCGGCTGAACGTCATAGGACACTTTCGTGATCGGCGAATAGATCGCGTCGATCGGAATGAGTCCGATGGGCGCATCCTCGGGCTTGTTCTTGTCGGCGGGGACATATCCCTTGCCCGTGTTCACGGTGAGTTCCATGTAAACATCCGCGCCCTCGTCGAGATGACAGATCACATGGTCCTTGTTCAGGATTTCGATACCCGCGCTGTCCGAAATCTCGGCGGCAGTCACGGTGCCCGGCCCCTTGGCGTTGATCGAAAGGCGCTTGGGGCCTTCGACCTCCATGCGCAACGCGACACCCTTGAGGTTCAAAACGATGTCGGTCACGTCCTCGCGGACACCCGGCACCGAGGAAAACTCGTGCAGCACATTGTCGATCTGAACGCTGGTAATCGCGCTACCCTGCAGCGAGCCCATCAGCACCCGGCGCAACGCATTGCCCAGCGTCAGGCCAAAGCCCCGCTCAAGCGGTTCGGCAACAATGGTCGCCTGACGTGCCGGATCACCGCCCGGTTTGACGTCGAGCTGCGTGGGTTTGATCAGTTCCTGCCAGTTCTTGTGGATCATGCGTCCCTCCATTCCTGTCTTTCGCCCCATGTCCAAAGGCAAAAGACGCCCGAGGTTTAAAAATGACATCACGGGGCCGGGCACATATGCCCGGCCCCGCTCCTTGCAAGCAATCAGACGCGGCGACGTTTCGGCGGACGGCAGCCGTTATGCGCGATCGGGGTGACATCACGAATCGAGGTGATGTTGAAACCCACGGCGGCCAGCGCACGCAGCGCCGATTCACGGCCCGAGCCGGGACCCTGCACTTCGACCTCGATCGTCTTCACACCGTGTTCCTGCGCCTTGCGACCGGCGTCTTCGGCGGCCATCTGTGCGGCATAGGGGGTCGATTTGCGCGACCCCTTGAAGCCCATCGTGCCGGCCGACGACCATGAGATCGCATTGCCCTGCACGTCCGAGATCAGGATCTTGGTGTTGTTGAAGCTGGAATTCACGTGTGCGACGCCAGCAGCGATGTTCTTGGAGGCCTTCTTCTTGCCCACGCGACGTGTATCTCGTGCCATTGGTGCAGCCCTCCCTTACTTCTTCTTGCCGGCAATGGCCTTTGCGGGGCCCTTGCGCGTGCGTGCATTGGTGTGGGTGCGCTGACCGCGCACGGGAAGGTTGCGGCGATGGCGCAGACCGCGATAGCAGCCCAGATCCATCAGGCGCTTGATGTTCATCTGCACCTCACGGCGCAAGTCGCCTTCGACGGTGTAATTCGTGTCGATATGCTCGCGGATGGCAACGGCTTCGGAATCCGAGAGTTCGTTGACGCGACGAGAATGATCGATGCCCACGGCATCACAGATGGACCGAGCCGCGGAAGGGCCAATTCCGGTGATATAGGTCAGGGCGATCGGGACCCGCTTGTGGGTCGGGATGTTGACGCCGGCGATACGTGCCACGTTTCTTTTCCTTTCGTTGCGGTTCCGTAGTTCCAGAACCTTTTTTCACAACGTAAGCCCGAGGCGCTTTCCGCTCCGGGCCGCAGCTGATTTCGAGGTGATGTCCGAATACCGGGCGCGACCCGGCGAGAATCGGTTCCCTAGGGGATGGTGTCGGATAGGGGGAATCCCGAAGGGCGTCAAGGGCGAAAGCTCCGATAACGCGCTTCGGGTCAAATCAGTGCCACAATAGGTCCCGAAGAGGCGGTCGGCGCCGCCACGGGTTCGATCTAGCTCGGATGGTGATGGCCACCGGTCGACGCGGCCATGGCAATAACCACTGCAAGCAGAAGCATGATAAAGATAGGAGAAAACGAGCCTTCGGCACTTTGCGTACTGAGGATTTCGTTTGCAATCTGTTCCTGGTTCATTTGCGGCTCTGGCCCTTCGGCCAAGGCGGAACTCGTCGTCAATGCAACGGACAAGGCCGCCGCCACCATTGTTTTTCTCATTTTCTGGTCCTTCCCTCGGTTCCGCGCCATTATCCGCCGCAGGGTGCGGCCGATTAAGGATTTCACCGAAAAAAACTTACCAGAAAACCAACATCCCCCAATGTCGCCATCCGAGGATGTCATAAAAGTGCGATTCTCTCAAGAAGACTCGGGGCTCAGCCGTCCAGCGCCGCGGCAATCGCAGCCTGCACCTCGTCGATTTCGCCCAAGCCATCCACCGACTTGAGCTGACCCATGGCATAGTAATAGCCGATGAGCGGCGATGTCTTCTTGTAATATTCCATAAGACGCTGCTTGACGCTTTCCGCGTTGTCGTCGGCACGCACAGGCTGCCCGGCAGCACGCGCTTCCTCGGCCCGATTGACAATACGCTGGACCAGCGTGTCGTCGTCGACCCGCAACTCAATCACGGCGTCGAGATTCTCACCCTGCTCCGCCAGCAATGCACGGAGCGCATCTGCCTGCGCCAATGTGCGCGGGAACCCGTCGAAGATGAAACCCCCACGCTTGTCGCCTTGCAATTTCTCGCGGATCAACCCGATCACGATCTCATCGGTGACGAGATCCCCACGGGCCATGACCTCGGCAACCTTGTTGCCCATTTCACTACCCGAGTCCTTGGCTTCCCGAAGCATGTCGCCGGTCGACAGCTGGATCATGTTTCGGGTCTCGACGAGATGGCTGGCCTGAGTGCCTTTTCCGGCACCCGGCGGGCCTAGCAGGATGATATTCATCGGCGTGACGGTCCTTTTTTCTTGCGCCGCCGACCCTTGCCCGACAGCTGCGACTTTTCGATCAACCCTTCGTATTGATGGGCCAGAAGATGGCTTTGCACCTGCTGGATCGTATCCATCGTGACCGACACAACGATCAGAACCGAGGTGCCACCGAAGTAGAACGGAATCGCCAACTGGCTGCGCAGGATCTCGGGCAGCAGACACACGAGTGCGAGATATCCAGACCCCAGCACGAGGACGCGATTCACCACATATTCGAGATATTCCGCCGTCTTCTTGCCCGGCCGGATGCCCGGAACGAATCCATTCTGGTTCTTGAGGTTCTCGGCCACGTCATCGGGTTTGAAGCTGACGTTGAAAGTATAGAAATAGGCAAAGAACACGATCATCGCGACGAAGAACGCGAGATAGAGCGGCTGACCAGGGCCGAAATAGGCCATGACCGTCGACATGACCGGCCCGGTCTGATTCCCGCTGAACGTGCTGATCGTCACGGGAAGCAGCAAAAGCGAGCTTGCAAAAATCGCGGGGATGACACCCGACGGGTTGACCTTGACCGGCAGGTGGGACGAACCGCCATCATAGACCTTCATCCCCACCTGGCGGCGCGGATACTGGATATGGATCTTTCGGAGCGCCCGCTCCATGAAGACTACGAACCCGATCGTGACCACGACCATGAGCATCACGCCGATGATGACCGCCGGGCTGATCGCGCCCGAGCGTCCCTGGCTGAAGAACTGCGCCAACGCGGCGGGCACCTCGGCGATAATGCCGACAAAGATGATGAGCGAAATACCGTTGCCCACGCCCCGCGCAGTGATCTGCTCGCCCAGCCACATCAGGAACATGGTACCGCCGACAAGGGTGATCATGGTGGACGCGCGAAAGAACATCCCCGGATCGGTGGCCAGATCGCCCGCTTCAAGGCTCACAGCCAGACCATAGCTTTGCAACGTGGCCAGGAACACCGTGCCATAACGGGTATACTGGTTGATCTTCTTGCGCCCCTGCTCGCCCTCTTTCTTGAGCTGCTCAAGCGCGGGCACCATCGAGGCCAGAAGCTGCACGATGATCGAGGCCGAGATATAGGGCATGATGCCGAGTGCAAAAATGCCCATCCGCCCCAGCGCCCCGCCGGTGAACATCGACAAGATGCCGCCGATACCAGCCGCTGCGCCTTCCATGAACTCACGCAGCGCTGCACCGTCGATCCCGGGAACGGGTATGAAGGTGCCCAGCCGATAAACGATCAGCAGGCCCAACGTAAACAAGATGCGATTGCGGAGATCGGTGGCTTTCCCAAGCGCCGCCCAGCTTGTGTTGGCGGCCATTTGTTCTGCGGCGGATACCATTCAGTGCTCTTTCATGCATGCGCCGCCGGGGCGGTGTCCCCGGCCCGGCGGCGCTGAATTGGAAACTTGAGGATATGTAAGCCCCCGAGACGACGGGGACAACCTCTTATTCGGCGACGGCCGTGGCCGTGACGGTAAGTTGACCACCCGCTTTCTCGACCGCTGCGATGGCGGATTTCGACGCGCCGGTCACTTCGAGGGTGAGTTTGGCCGAAATATCGCCCTTGGCCAGAACCCGAACGCCATCCAGCTTGCGACGAACAAGACCGCTTTCAACCAGCACATCCTCGGTGATAGGCGCCTTGGCGTCGAGTTTGCCGGCATCGACGAATTTCTGGATCAGGCCGAGATTGACCACCGCAAAGGATTTGCGGTTCGGTTTATTGAAGCCGCGCTTGGGCAGGCGTTGGTAGAGCGGCATCTGGCCGCCTTCATAGCCCTTGATCGCCACACCCGAGCGGGATTTCTGGCCCTTGATACCGCGGCCGCCCATCTTGCCCATGCCAGAGCCCGGGCCGCGGCCCACGCGTTTTCTGGATTTGGTTGCGCCGGGATTGTCGCGAAGTTCATTGAGTTTCATGTCGCTTCTCCTTAGCCGGAACTGCCCCCGAAGCGGAATGGAGCAGACGCGGCGTTTCTTGGTTCTGTGAATCGGCCCAGAGGACCACCGGGGGCGTATAGGATCAATGACGGTGCAATGCAAGAGCCCCAACAAGATACCACCCCCGGCCATCGCTGACCGGGGGTGGTAATTTACCTAGGGTGGGTGTCACCCCACCACGCCTTACCCGCGCTCTTCGACGATCTCGACGAGATGCGGGATCTTGGCGATCATGCCACGCACCGAGGGGGTATCCTCAAGCTCGCTAATCTTGTGCATCTTGTTGAGGCCGAGACCCACCAGCGTTGCACGCTGCTTGGCCGGGCGGCGGATCGGCGAGCCGACCTGTTTGACGACGATGGTTTTTGCCATGATCCCGTTCCCTTACGCTTGCGCCGCTTCGGCAGGGGCTTCGTCACCCCTGCGCAGGATGTCGGCCACCTTCTTGCCGCGGCGTTGAGCCACCATGCGGGGGCTCGTTTCCTTTTGCAGGCCGTTGATGGTGGCGCGGATCATGTTGTAGGGGTTTTGCGATCCCAGCGATTTCGACACCACGTCCTTGATGCCCAGCATCTCGAACACGGCCCGCATCGGACCACCGGCAATGATGCCCGTCCCTTCAGGGGCGGCGCGCATGACGACCTTGCCCGCACCATGGCGGCCTTCCATGTCGTGATGCAGCGTGCGACCTTCGCGCAGCGGCACACGGATCATCTGACGCTTGGCCTGCTCGGTGGCCTTACGAATGGCCTCGGGGACCTCTTTCGCCTTGCCCTTGCCGAAACCGACACGGCCTTTCTGATCGCCGACAACCACCAGCGCGGCAAAGCCGAAGCGCTTGCCGCCTTTCACGGTTTTCGACACCCGGTTGATCGCGACGAGGCGATCGGCGAATTCGGGGGCCTCTTCGCGCTCGCGACCGCGGCCCCGCTGTTGACCTTCTCTTGCCATTCCTCGTCTCCTTAAATCTTCAGACCGCCGTCACGCGCGGCTTCCGCCAGCGCCTTGACGCGCCCGTGGAAGAGAAATCCGCCACGGTCGAAATAGGCTTCCTCGACGCCCGCCTTCTTGGCGCGTTCGGCAATCGCGGCGCCCACCTTGGTGGCGGCCTCCACGTTGTTCTTGCCGAGCACACCCAGTGCCTTCTCGAGCGAGGAGGCAGCGGCGACCGTGCGGCCCGCCACGTCGTCGATCAACTGAGCGCTGATGTTCTTCGACGAGCGATGCACGCTGAGGCGCAACTTGCCCTTGTTGACCTTGCGAAGCTTGTTCCGGACGCGCAGGCGGCGCTTGAGGAACAGTTCCCGTTTGCTGTTTGCCATTGTTCCCGTCCTTACTTCTTCTTGCCTTCCTTGCGGAAGATATACTCACCCTTGTGCCTGATCCCCTTGCCCTTGTAGGGCTCGGGCGCACGCCATTCGCGGATATTGGCCGCGACCTGGCCGACGAGTTGCGAATCATCGCCTTCGATGACGATTTCGGTTTGCTTCGGGCAGGTCACCGTGACGCCGGCGGGCACTTCGAAATTCACCTCGTGGCTATAGCCGAGGTTCAGTTTCAAAATATTGCCCTGCACCTGCGCACGATAGCCGACGCCGGTGATCTCGAGCTCTTTCTTGAAGCCCTCGGTCACCCCCTGCACCATGTTGGCCACCATCGTGCGGCTCATGCCCCACTGCTGAAGCGCGCGCTTGGATTTGCCACGCGGCGTCACCCTGATCACGTTGTCGTCCAGCGCGATGGTCACGTCATCGGTGGCCGTAAAGCGGTGCGTCGCCTTCGGACCCTTGATTTCGACGGTCTGGCCGGAGATCGTGGCGCTCACGCCCGATGGCAGCTCGACCGGTTTTTTCCCAATTCGAGACATTCTCCGTTCTCCTTAGAAGACCGTGCAAAGCACTTCGCCGCCAACATTCTGGCTGCGCGCGCTTGCATCCGACATCACGCCCTTGGGCGTGCTGACAATCGACACACCCAGGCCCTGACGGACCGAGGGGATGTCCTTGACGCCCATGTAAACGCGGCGGCCCGGGGTCGAAACCCGCTTGACCTCGCGAATGACGGGAGCGCCATCATAGTATTTCAGGCTGATTTCAAGGCTCGGATGGCCCTTGGCATCGGTGCCCTTTTCATAGCCGCGGATGTAGCCTTCGTCGGCCAGCACATCCAGAACCCAACCGCGCAGCTTCGAGGCGGGCGTCGACACTGTCGATTTCCCGCGCATCTGGGCGTTGCGGATACGGGTGAGCATATCGCCGATAGGATCGTTCATATCACTCTCTCCTTACCAGCTCGATTTAACCAAGCCAGGGATCTGCCCGGCAGAACCCAGCTCGCGCATCGCGATCCGGCTGACCTTGAGCTTACGATAGTAAGCATGCGGGCGTCCGGTAAGCTGGCAACGGTTGTGCAGACGGGTGGCCGAGCTGTTGCGCGGCAGCTTCGCAAGCTTCAGGGAAGCGCGGAAACGCTCTTCCATCGGCTTCGACTCGTCGCTGATGATTTCCTTGAGCGCGGCGCGCTTGGCGGCGTATTTCTCGACCAGACGCTGGCGTTTCTTTTCGCGCTCGATCATGGATTTCTTAGCCATATCAATCTCCTCCCGCGGATCAGCTGTTGAAGGGCATGTTGAAATGCTTCAACAGCGCCTTGGCTTCCGCGTCGGTTTTCGCGGTGGTGGCGATCACGATGTCCATGCCCCAGACCTCATCGACCTTGTCATAGTCGATCTCCGGGAACACGATATGCTCTTTCAGGCCCAGGGCATAATTTCCACGGCCATCAAAGCTCTTGCCCGACACGCCGCGAAAGTCACGGACGCGGGGCATCGCGACGGTAATCAGCCGGTCGAGAAATTCATACATCCGGTCGCCGCGCAGCGTCACCTTGGCGCCCATCGGCATGCCTTCGCGAACGCGAAAGCCCGCGATTGAGTTCTTGGCAACGGTTGGAACCGCCTTCTGGCCAGCAATGGTGCTCAGGTCTTCAACCGCCGACTTGGCCTTCTTGCTGTCCTTCACGGCAGCCCGGCCACAGCCGATATTGAGCACGATCTTGTCCAGACGCGGCGTCATCAGATCATTGGTATAGCCGAACTCTTCTTTCAGAGCGGCGCGAATGCTCTCGCGATACTGCGCCTTGAGACGCGGGGTATAGGTAGCGGCATCAAGCATCGATCACGTCCCCCGTGGTCTTGGCGAAACGCACCTTCTTGTCACCTTCAACCTTGAAGCCGACGCGGGTCGCTTTGCCGTTCTTGTCAACATAGGCCAGATTGCTGAGCGCGACGGGCATCGCCTTGGGCAAGCGTCCGCCCTGCTCGGTCTGGGTCTGACGGCGATGGCGAATCGCCATGTTCACACCGTCGACAATCGCCTTGCCTTCTTTCGGCATGACCTGCGAAATGGTGCCCTGCTTGCCCTTGTCCTTGCCGGTCAGCACGACAACCTTGTCACCTTTTTTCAATTTGGCAGCCATCTTACAGCACCTCCGGGGCGAGCGAGATGATTTTCATGAAGTTTTTCGCACGCAACTCGCGAACCACCGGCCCGAAGATACGGGTGCCGATCGGCTCGTTGTTGTTGTTGAGGATCACGGCGGCATTCCGGTCGAACCGGATCGCGGTGCCGTCTTCGCGGCGAACTTCCTTGGCGGTGCGCACGACGACAGCCTTGCGGACATCGCCTTTCTTCACGCGGCCGCGCGGGATGGCTTCCTTGACCGACACCACGATAATGTCGCCCACCGACGCATATTTGCGCTTGGAACCACCCAGGACCTTGATGCACTGAACTCGGCGTGCGCCAGAGTTGTCAGCGACATCCAGATTGGTCTGCATCTGGATCATTTGGTTTCTCCCGACCTTTGGGACCGCCTTGCAGCAAGGATCATGGCCCCAGGGTTTCGATTAAACCGGGTGTGATCTCGGCTTACGCCTCAATCACCTCCCAGCGTTTCGTCTTGGATTTCGGGGCGCATTCGATGATGCGGACCTGATCTCCCACCTTGTAGGTGTTCTTCTCATCGTGAGCCCGGTATTTCTTGGACTTACGGATGGTCTTTTTCAGAACCGGATGCGTGAAGCGACGTTCGACGCTCACGGTGACGGTCTGTGCGTTGGCGTCCGAGGTGACGGTGCCTTGAAGGATACGCTTGGGCATGTTTCAGGCTCCTCTCACTCGGCCTTGGCCGCAACGGCGGCCTTTTCGTTCAGGATGGTCAGAACGCGCGCGGTGTTGCGCTTGACCTGGCGCATGCGCGCAGTGTTCTCAAGCGCACTGGTCGCCTGCTGAAACCGCAGGTTGAAACTCTCTTTTTTCAGATTGGCCAGCTCTTCGCGAAGCTGATCCGGCGTCTTGTCACGCAGGTCTTTGGCTTGCATGTCGTCGTCCTTTTTCAACATCATCGGAGGGCCGCACGCTGCGTCACCCTGATTCCGATGGAGTCCATGGGTAGAAGTGGGGCGTATAGGCGGGTTTCATGCCTATGGCAACCCCCTTCATGCGGGTTCGCTTTCGGCGCGGCGAACGGCGCACGGGAATGGTCGGCCAGACCGGAAAAGAACCCGCCGGTATTTGCCTGCCGAGCGGTAGTGGCTTGCACCCGCCACCTCGTTCCAACCCCCACTGCCAGGCACCACGCGCCTCGCCTCACGCTCGATCAAATGCTGGCTCCCAACCTCGCCCCGCGCTATCACGCACCCATGAGCCAGACAGAATCCCTCTTCGTGACCCGCCTTTACCGCGCCCGGCTTTCCGAGCTTGGCCCCGCAATCGCCACGTCCGAGCTTGAAGCTTCCTGTTATTCCATCGCCGAGGATGACGAGGCCGGACAGCAATGGTGCGAGGAAAACGCCTACCCCGGCTATACCTCCTATGCCTCGCTCAGCGACCTGCCATGGCGCTTTCCGGTCTTCGCCGATCTCAAACAGGCGCTCGACGTTCATGTCATGGCCTTCGCCGCCGATCTCGAATTCGACTTGGGCGACGGGCGGCTTGAACTCGAAGACCTGTGGATCAACATCTTGCCCGAGGGCGGAACGCATGCCTCGCATATCCACCCGCATTCGGTGATTTCGGGAACAACTTACATAACCATGCCCGACGGCGCCTCGGCGCTCAAACTCGAAGACCCTCGCTCCGCGCGGATGATGGCCGCGCCCCCACGCCGCAAGGACGCCCGCGCGGAATTGCGAACCTTTGTCTATGTCACGCCCCAGGCCGGCGACGTGTTGCTCTGGGAAAGCTGGCTGCGCCACGAGGTGCCGATGAACATGGCCGAAGACGAGCGCGTGTCAGTGAGCTTCAATTACAAGTGGGTGTGATTATCGAGGGCAACGCCCGTCCGGGGGCGGGCGAGAATATCTGCCACCGGCTGAGCAAGAAAACCCCCGTGCGATCTCTCGCACGGGGGTTCAATTTTCTCAACCGGACCGCGCTGGCCTGAAAACGCTGCTGCGTTTTCGACCTTACCAGTCTTCGCGGATCACGAGCCGGGTCTTGAGCGGCAGTTTCATCGCCGCAAGGCGCAGGGCCTCCCGAGCGATATCCTCGCTGACGCCGTCGATCTCGAACATCACCCGGCCAGGCTTGACCTTGCAGGCCCAGTAGTCGACCGAGCCCTTGCCCTTACCCATCCGGACTTCGGTGGGCTTCGACGACACGGGCGTATCGGGGAAGATCCGAATCCAGACCCGGCCCTGACGCTTCATGTGGCGTGTCATGGCCCGGCGGGCGGCTTCGATCTGGCGTGCGGTGACCCGCTCGGGTTGCGTCGCCTTGAGTCCGTATGTGCCGAAGTTCAGGTCGGAGCCGCCCTTGGCCTCGCCCTTGATCCGGCCCTTGAACATCTTGCGGAATTTCGTGCGCTTTGGTTGCAGCATCTCGGTTACTCCTTAGCGGCGGCCACCGGCGCCACGCGGGGCCGGACCGTCCTGGATTTCCTGTGCCTTGCGGTCACGCGCCTGCGGGTCATGCTCGAGGATCTCGCCTTTGAAGATCCAGACCTTGATCCCGATGATGCCATAGGGGGTCATCCCTTCGGCGGCGGCGTAATCAATGTCGGCACGCAGGGTGTGCAGTGGCACGCGACCTTCGCGATACCATTCGGTCCGGGCGATCTCGGCACCGCCAAGACGGCCCGCCACGTTCACCCGGATGCCAAGCGCACCCATCCGCATCGCGTTCTGCACCGAACGTTTCATCGCGCGGCGGAAACTCACGCGACGTTCAAGCTGCTGGGCGATCGATTCCGCCACCAGTTGCGCGTCAAGCTCGGGCTTGCGCACCTCGACGATGTTGAGGTGCAGCTCGCTTGCGGTCATCGCGGCCAGCTTCTTGCGCAGCACTTCGATATCCGCGCCCTTCTTGCCGATGATGACACCGGGGCGGGCGGTGTGAATCGTGACCCGGCACTTCTTGTGCGGGCGCTCGATGATCACACGGGCCACGCCGGCCTGCTTGCACTCTTCCTTGATGAATTCGCGCATCCTGATGTCTTCGAGAAGAAGATCACCGTAATCCTTGGTATTCGCGAACCAGCGGCTGTCCCAGGTGCGGTTGACCTGAAGGCGCATGCCGATCGGATTGACTTTCTGACCCATTAGGCTTGCTCCTCAATCTGACGCACCTTGATGGTGAGCTCCGAAAACGGCTTCATGATCTTGCCGAACCGGCCACGTGCCCGCGGACGGCCACGCTTCATCACGAGGTTCTTGCCCACCCAGGCTTCGGCGACGACCAGTTCATCGACGTCAAGCCCGTGGTTGTTCTCGGCATTTGCGATGGCGGACTGAAGGCATTTCTTCACGTCCTCAGCGATCCGCTTCTTGGAAAAGGTCAGGTCCGTCAGGGCCTTATCGACCTTCTTGCCACGGATCATCGCGGCCACCAGGTTCAGTTTCTGCGGGCTCGTGCGAAGCATGCGGGTTTTCGCCATTGCTTCGTTGTCGGCCACGCGGCGGGGGTTCTTGTCCTTGCCCATGGTCTTACTTCCGCTTCGCTTTTTTGTCGGCGGCGTGACCGTAATAGGTCCGCGTCGGCGAATATTCACCGAACTTCTGGCCGATCATGTCTTCGGTCACGTTGACCGGGATGTGCTTCTTGCCGTTGTAGACGCCAAACGTCAGGCCCACGAACTGGGGCAGGATCGTCGAGCGGCGCGACCAGATCTTGATGACTTCGTTGCGGCCCGACTCGCGCGACGCTTCGGCCTTTTTCAAGACATAAGCATCGACAAAGGGGCCTTTCCATACAGAGCGAGACATATGTTAACGTCCCTTCTTCTTGGCGTGCCGCGAGCGCAGGATGAGCTTGCTGGACGCTTTGTTCTTGTTGCGGGTGCGTGCACCCTTGGTCGGCTTGCCCCAGGGCGACACCGGGTGACGACCACCCGAGGTGCGACCCTCACCACCACCATGCGGGTGGTCGATCGGGTTCATGACCACGCCGCGCACGCTCGGGCGGATGCCCTTGTGACGCATGCGGCCGGCCTTGCCGTAGTTCTGGTTGCTGTTGTCGGGGTTGCTGACGGCACCGACGGTGGCCATGCATTCCTGACGCACAAGGCGCAACTCGCCCGAGCTGAGCCGGATCTGCGCGTAACCGCCGTCACGTCCGACGAACTGGGCATAGGTGCCCGCGGCGCGCGCGATCTGACCACCCTTGCCGGGCTTCATCTCGATATTGTGGACGATCGTGCCGATCGGCATGCCGCTGAACGGCATCGCGTTGCCGGGTTTGACATCAACCTTCTGTCCGGCGAACACCTTGTCACCCACCGCCATACGCTGCGGCGCGAGGATATAGGCCTGCTCACCATCTTCATATTTGATCAGCGCAATGAATGCGGTCCGGTTCGGATCGTACTCGATCCGCTCGACGGTGGCCGCCACGTCGAACTTGTTGCGCTTGAAATCGACGATCCGGTAGAGGCGTTTTGCCCCACCCCCGCGTCGCCGCGAGGTGATCCGCCCGGTGTTGTTCCGTCCGCCCGACTTGGTCAAACCCTCGGTGAGGGATTTGACAGGACGTCCTTTCCACAGCTCCGAACGGTCGATCAGCACCAGCCCGCGCTGGCCCGGCGTCGTCGGCTTATACGACTTGAGTGCCATGCTTTCTGTCTTCCGTTTAGCAAACGAAGAGGCCCTTGCGGCGCTCTCCTATGTTGATAGCCCCCCGAAGGTGGCCTTTGGTATAGGGCCCCGAAGGTCCCCGGCTAGAGTTGCCCTTGCGAACAACAGCGAAGCCCCGGACGAATCCGGGGCCTTGCGGATGGGGTCTGATAGGGGACGCCGCGTATGGGGTCAAGGGGTCTGGCCACGAAATAAGGGGAAGAGAGCAGCGCCATGACATCCCCTCACCTGTCATCCCGGGCTTGATCCGGTTCTCTTGCCTCAAACTTACCGATCCGCCCGATCACCAGACCGTGGCGTGGCGATGCAACGGCGGAAACTGCCGCTTTGTCCCGGCGAAGGGGGCTTTGCCAAGTTCTAGTCGGTGCATTGACTCAGCTGTTAATGCTTTCGATCACGCGGGTTTGGCAACCCAACATGACGCTGGAGACGGGCCATTTGCCGTTGAGCCCTGACGAACGGACGCTTACGTCGTTCTGTAAAGAAGACCCAGGCAGAGCCCACCAGCGACCAGACCGGAACGAGACCGAAGACAGAAAAAAGTATCCAACCTATGGGCGTCACAAGGTTTCTTCCCGAGAGATCTGTTGGCGAGTTTAACCATGCTCATCGATTTCTGCGTGCCGTTCAAGCGGCTTGATTGCGTTTCATTGAAGCGGATGGCGACCGTTCGGACCTTGCGATCATCGGTTTTGTTGAACCCGCGGTCGAACTTGGGCCTTTTGCCGCTATTGAGGCTTAACCGCCAACGCGCGGAATCAAGGCGCGACGCGCACCGCGCGGCTTCTCAGCCATGGTTCAACGACCGCAACAGGCCATCCCTCCCAATAGCCCTTCGACCTGTTCCAGCCGCTCAGGCCTCTCCCCCCCACAAAAACCAAACCCCGGCCACCTCTCAGCAGCCGGGGTTCACATCTCAAAACCGTAAGGTGGGCAATCTGCCCACCATCCCCGCTCAAAGACCGGTGGTCACGTCGATCGTGTTGCCCTCTTCGAGCGTCACATAGGCCTTCTTCACGTCTTTCCGGCGGCCGGTCTGGCCACGGAAGCGTTTGACCTTGCCCTTGGTGATCGTCGTGTTCACCGCCTTCACCTTCACACCAAAGAGCGCCTCGACGGCCTCCTTGATCTGCGGCTTGGTGCTGTCGATCGCCACTTCAAAGACAACGGCGTTCGCTTCGGACGCCATCGTCGCCTTCTCGGTAATCACCGGCTTGCGGATCACGTCGTAATGTTGTGCAGTCGCGCTCATTTCAGACGAGCCTCCAGTGCTTCGACACCCGCCTTGGTGAGCACCAGCGTGTCACGCTTGAGGATGTCATAGACATTTGCGCCCATCGACGGCAGCACATCGAGACCCTCGATGTTGGCCGCGGCGCGGGCGAACCCTTCGTTCACCTCGGCCCCGTCGATGATCAGCGCGCGTTTCCAGCCCAGGTTCTTCAACTGTTTGGCCAAGGCACCGGTCTTGCCATCGGACTCGGCGGCGTCGATCACGACCAGTTCACCGGCCTTCATCTTGGCCGAAAGCGCATGGCACAGACCCAGCTTGCGGAACTTCTTGGGCAGGTCATGGGCGTGGCTGCGCGGCGTCGGCCCCTTGTAGATACCACCCTTGCGGAAGATCGGCGCGTTGCGGTCACCGTGGCGTGCGCCGCCGGTTCCCTTCTGGCGATAGATCTTCTTGGTCGAATAGCTGGTCTCCGACCGGGTCTTGACCTTGTGCGTACCGGCCATCGCCTTGTTGCGCTGCCAGCGGACCACGCGGTGAAGGATGTCGGCGCGCGGCTCGAGCCCGAAAAGACCCTCGTCCAGCTCGACCGACCCGGCCTTGCCGCCGTCCAGTTTGATCACGTCGAGTTTCATTCTTCGCCTTCCTTCTTGTCGGCCGCAATCTCGGACTCGGCCTGTTTCAGGGCCTCGGCTTCCTGCGCGGCTTGTTCTGCGGCGGCGGCCTCTTCGGCAGCCTTGGCTTCGGCCTCGGCCTGTGCGGCGGCTTCCTCGGCGGCTTTCGCAGCCTCTTCAGCGGCCGATCTCAGCGCCGCGGGCAGGATCGCGTTCTCAGGGAAGGGTTTCTTCACCGCGTCCTTGATCGTTACCCAGCCGCCTTTCGAGCCCGGCACCGAACCCTTGACCATGATCAGGCCACGGGTGGCATCGGTCTTGACGACCTGAAGGTTCTGCGTGGTCACACGGGCGGCGCCCATGTGTCCAGCCATCTTCTTGCCCTTGAACACCTTGCCCGGGTCCTGACATTGCCCGGTCGAACCGTGCGAACGGTGGCTGATCGACACGCCATGCGAGGCGCGCAGACCGCCGAAATTGTGCCGCTTCATGGCACCCGCGAAGCCTTTACCGATCGAGGTGCCACTGACATCAACGAACTGGCCTTCGAAATAATGGTCGGCGGTGATTTCCTCACCCACGCCGATCAGGTTTTCGGGGGCGACGCGAAACTCGGCCAGCCGACGCTTGGGCGCGACATTGGCGGCGGCGAAATGGCCGCGCATGGCTTTCGTGGTCCGCTTGGCCTTGGCCGTCCCGGTGCCCAGTTGAACGGCAGTATAGCCATCCTTCTCGGCGGTGCGTTGGGCCACGACCTGCAGCCCGTCAAGCTGAAGCACAGTGACAGGGATTTGCTTGCCGTCGTCCAGAAAGACGCGGGTCATACCCATTTTCTTGGCGATAACACCAGAGCGCAACATGGATCTGCTCTCCCTTAAACCGAAATCTGCACATCCACCCCGGCCGCAAGGTCGAGCTTCATCAGCGCGTCCACGGTCTGCGGGGTCGGATCAACGATATCAAGGAGCCGCTTGTGGGTGCGGATCTCGAACTGTTCGCGGGATTTCTTGTTGACGTGAGGGCTACGGAGAACCGTGTATTTCTCGATCTTGTTCGGCAGCGGAATCGGCCCGCGCACCTGGGCGCCGGTCCGTTTGGCCGTGCTGACGATCTCTTGCGTGCTGGCATCCAGCACGCGATAGTCAAAAGCCTTCAGCCGAATGCGAATATTTTGGCTTTGCATTTTTTGAGCCTTTCGCGGCGTTGGAGTTGATAGGAGGAAGGCCGGACCACCCGGCCTTCCTCGTCGAACCCTTGGGTGTTTTACTCGATGATCTTGGAGACGACGCCGGCACCGACGGTGCGGCCGCCTTCGCGGATGGCAAAGCGCAGGCCGTCTTCCATGGCGATCGGTGCGATGAGCTCGACCTTGAAGCTCACGTTGTCGCCCGGCATCACCATCTCGGTGCCC